>NZ_ASWO01000001.1 GCF_000407605.1 Enterococcus sulfureus ATCC 49903
CACTAGAAGCTTTTCTTGGCAGTGTGACATCAGGAACTTCGGTACTATTATTTCCCTCCCCATCACAACTTGTCCTTGAAAGTGAAAGCATTTGACTCTCACTAAGACTTGTTGCTTGGACAGACATTTCCGATCGTCTGCATTCCTTAGCCTCCTGCGTCCCTCCATTGCTCAAACAAAAACAACGAGTACAGGAATATCAACCTGTTGTCCATCGCCTACGCCTGTCGGCCTCGGCTTAGGTCCCGACTAACCCTGGGCGGACGAGCCTTCCCCAGGAAACCTTAGTCATTCGGTGGACAGGATTCTCACCTGTCTTTCGCTACTCATACCGGCATTCTCACTTCTAAGCGCTCCAGCAGTCCTCACGGTCTACCTTCAACGCCCTTAGAACGCTCTCCTACCAGTGTACCAAAGGTACACTCCACAGCTTCGGTAATATGTTTAGCCCCGGTACATTTTCGGCGCAGGGTCACTCGACTAGTGAGCTATTACGCACTCTTTAAATGGTGGCTGCTTCTGAGCCAACATCCTAGTTGTCTGTGCAACCCCACATCCTTTTCCACTTAACATATATTTTGGGACCTTAGCTGGTGGTCTGGGCTGTTTCCCTTTCGACTATGGATCTTATCACTCACAGTCTGACTCCCGGATATAAATGAATGGCATTCGGAGTTTATCTGAATTCGGTAACCCGAGATGGGCCCCTAGTCCAAACAGTGCTCTACCTCCATCATTCTTAAATCCGAGGCTAGCCCTAAAGCTATTTCGGAGAGAACCAGCTATCTCCAAGTTCGATTGGAATTTCTCCGCTACCCACACCTCATCCCCGCACTTTTCAACGTACGTGGGTTCGGTCCTCCAGTGCGTTTTACCGCACCTTCAACCTGGACATGGGTAGATCACATGGTTTCGGGTCTACGACTACATACTAAAACGCCCTATTCAGACTCGCTTTCGCTACGGCTCCGCCTCTTCAGCTTAACCTCGCATGCAATCGTAACTCGCCGGTTCATTCTACAAAAGGCACGCCATCACCCATTAACGGGCTTTGACTTGTTGTAGGCACACGGTTTCAGGATCTATTTCACTCCCCTTCCGGGGTGCTTTTCACCTTTCCCTCACGGTACTGGTTCACTATCGGTCACTAGGGAGTATTTAGCCTTGGGAGATGGTCCTCCCGGATTCCGACGGAATTTCTCGTGTTCCGCCGTACTCAGGATCCTCCTAGGTGCATACCAAATTTCGTCTACGGGGTTTTTACCCTCTTTGACTGACTTTTCCAAGTCATTCGACTATCTGATCGTACTACCATATTGGAGTCCTACAACCCCAAGATGCAAGCATCTTGGTTTGGGCTTTTCCCGTTTCGCTCGCCGCTACTCAGGGAATCGAATTTTCTTTCTCTTCCTGCAGGTACTTAGATGTTTCAGTTCTCTGCGTCTACCTCTAATCAGCTATGTATTCACTGAAAAGTAACATCCTATAAAAGATGCTGGGTTCCCCCATTCGGAAATCTCTGGATCATAGCTTACTTACAGCTCCCCAAAGCATATCGGTGTTAGTCCCGTCCTTCATCGGCTCCTAGTGCCAAGGCATCCACCGTGCGCCCTTATTCACTTAACCTTATCAACCTTACGGTTGGGTTTTAATCATTGTCTTCTAGCGATAGAAGATGATTAAGAAAAATAAGCAATTGAACGTATTAAAAAACTCATTCAACGCGGTGTTCTCGGTTTGTTTTGATTTCTTTACTTCAATATCCAGTTTTCAATGAACAAATTATTTGAGAGTAAACCTCTCAAAACTGAACAAAGTGGAAACGACCTGTGTATTCCGTAATATTCCTTAGAAAGGAGGTGATCCAGCCGCACCTTCCGATACGGCTACCTTGTTACGACTTCACCCCAATCATCTATCCCACCTTAGGCGGCTGGCTCCAAAAGGTTACCTCACCGACTTCGGGTGTTACAAACTCTCGTGGTGTGACGGGCGGTGTGTACAAGGCCCGGGAACGTATTCACCGCGGCGTGCTGATCCGCGATTACTAGCGATTCCGGCTTCATGTAGGCGAGTTGCAGCCTACAATCCGAACTGAGAGAAACTTTAAGAGATTAGCTTAGCCTCGCGACTTCGCAACTCGTTGTATTTCCCATTGTAGCACGTGTGTAGCCCAGGTCATAAGGGGCATGATGATTTGACGTCATCCCCACCTTCCTCCGGTTTGTCACCGGCAGTCTCGCTAGAGTGCCCAACTAAATGATGGCAACTAACAATAAGGGTTGCGCTCGTTGCGGGACTTAACCCAACATCTCACGACACGAGCTGACGACAACCATGCACCACCTGTCACTTTGTCCCCGAAGGGAAAGCTCTATCTCTAGAGTGGTCAAAGGATGTCAAGACCTGGTAAGGTTCTTCGCGTTGCTTCGAATTAAACCACATGCTCCACCGCTTGTGCGGGCCCCCGTCAATTCCTTTGAGTTTCAACCTTGCGGTCGTACTCCCCAGGCGGAGTGCTTAATGCGTTAGCTGCAGCACTGAAGGGCGGAAACCCTCCAACACTTAGCACTCATCGTTTACGGCGTGGACTACCAGGGTATCTAATCCTGTTTGCTCCCCACGCTTTCGAGCCTCAGCGTCAGTTACAGACCAGAGAGTCGCCTTCGCCACTGGTGTTCCTCCATATATCTACGCATTTCACCGCTACACATGGAATTCCACTCTCCTCTTCTGCACTCAAGTTCTCCAGTTTCCAATGACCCTCCCCGGTTGAGCCGGGGGCTTTCACATCAGACTTAAAGAACCGCCTGCGCTCGCTTTACGCCCAATAAATCCGGACAACGCTTGCCACCTACGTATTACCGCGGCTGCTGGCACGTAGTTAGCCGTGGCTTTCTGGTTAGATACCGTCAAGGGATGAACATTTTACTCTCATCCTTGTTCTTCTCTAACAACAGAGTTTTACGATCCGAAAACCTTCTTCACTCACGCGGCGTTGCTCGGTCAGACTTTCGTCCATTGCCGAAGATTCCCTACTGCTGCCTCCCGTAGGAGTCTGGGCCGTGTCTCAGTCCCAGTGTGGCCGATCACCCTCTCAGGTCGGCTATGCATCGTTGCCTTGGTAGGCCATTACCCTACCAACTAGCTAATGCACCGCGGGTCCATCCATCAGTGACGCAAAAGCGCCTTTCATCACTCTACCATGCGGTAAACTGAATTATGCGGTATTAGCACCTGTTTCCAAGTGTTATCCCCCTCTGATGGGCAGGTTACCCACGTGTTACTCACCCGTTCGCCACTCCTCTTACTTGGTGAACCGAAGTTCGATAAGTAAGAAGCGTTCGACTTGCATGTATTAGGCACGCCGCCAGCGTTCGTCCTGAGCCAGGATCAAACTCTCATAAAAAAATTTGAAACGATCTACGATCGTTAAGCTCTAAATTGACTTTGCTAGCAATAATTGCTTGCTGTTTTGTTTTGCTTCTATTAAATAGAAACACCTTACACTATTGGTTCGTTTGCTTGCTTTGTTCAGTTTTCAAAGGTCTACATCGTCGCTTCAGCAACTTCTTTATTATAACTCATCCGAAATTCAAAGTCAACTCTTTTTTAAAAGTTTTTTTCATTCGATTGATTTGAAATTGCTTCAACAACTTCTTTATCATACTACATCGTTTGTTATTTGTCAAACGTTTTTTTATTTTAAAATCAACGTTTGAGACACAAATATCTTTTCGACTTTGTTATAATATCATGTTGTTTTTTTAAAGTCAACTCTTTTTATCTAAAAGTTTTATGTTGATCACTTTCGTAAAAAATGTTTTAACGACAAAAAATAATATAACAAGTAATCTGATAAAATGCAAGTATATTTATTGCTTTTGTTAAAAAAAAGCAATAAAGAAGAAATTTCTTCTTTATCGCTTGGTTTCATGAGTATCGATAGGCAATCCAATTCTAAAAATTGTACCTTGATGTAAAATACTTTCTACACGAATCGTCCCTTTATAATTCTCAATTAGTTTTTGAGAGATTGCTAAACCTAATCCATTTCCACCTTTAGTTCGGGCGCGTGCTTTATCCACACGATAAAACCGATTAAAAATTTTGGCTTTGTCCTCTTCTGAAATTCCTTCACCAAAATCTTGAATCGCAATTTCCAACATTTTTTGACTAGACGATACCGTTACATGAACCTCTTTACGATCTGTAGAATATTTTACAGCATTATCCATAATAATCACTAAAATCTGTTCAAAATGATTTCGATAAATTCGAACTGTTTTTTCTTGCGCTAGATCATCATCTAATGTAAATAAAAAATCGGGATACAACATTTTAAAATTATTAAACACTTGGTGAACTACTTCTTTAGCTTTTGAAGACTCATTTGCATAATGCACATCTACTTGCTCTGCACGAGATAAATCTAACATTTCTTGAACCAATACTTTCATACGACTGATTTCTTGCATACTTGCAGACAATGATTCTTCTAAAATCTCAGGATCATTTTTCCCCCAACGATCAAGCAAGCGTAAATGACCTTCGATAACCGCAACTGGAGTGCGCAGTTCATGGGAGACATCTTCCACAAATTGCTCTTGTTGTTCAATATACGAACGCATCCGATCCAACATTTCATTAAAAATTTCTGCTACATCGGCTAATTCATCACTAGTATGAAGTTCTGGCATATGAATATTTGATTGTGGATCTTTACGAATTTCTTCCATCGTATCTCGCAATACTTTTAATGGTTTTAAAAAATAGGCTGAAAGCAAGTACCCTAAAAAGCTACTTAACACAAACGAGATAATTTCGAGGATGAATAATGTGATCAACAGTCGCTGCTTGATTTCATCTAATGAAGTTAATTCATAGAACGTTTGAACATACCCAATGATTTCACGTGTATCTTTCGATTGAATTGGTTTTACTGTAATAAAACCAGTTTCCCCTTTAACATTCATAATCGTTGGTTTTTTTAACGTTGTTTGTTCAAGCGGTAAATCGTCTTTTTGTGTTTTAAATACCAATTCTTCATCCAAATTGTAAACATATAAACTTACCGCAGGCTGTCCTAAATCCGAAATAAATGGATCGATATCCATCAAAATGCCTTCTATAGTAGACGTTCGGTCATAAATACTATTTTCTCCATTGTTACTATTGGTTAAATTACGATAGGTTTCTACCAAATTTAGCGTCCGATTTGCATTAGCCAAACGAGATACAGCTTCGTTCGTTGTTTGCTCGGCATTTTTACGTTCTTTATCTACAAATAAATTAATCGATGATTTATACGTAATAATAGCGAAGACTGTAAAGACGACAAATATAAATAAAGAACTAGCCAGAGCCCACTTTATCGTCAAAGAGAGCCCTTTTAGTCCTTTAGTCTGTTTAGATTTTTTCATCAAGAACGCATCACATATCCTGTACCACGAACAGTTTGGATATAGCTTTCCTCACCTGGTACATCGATTTTATTGCGCAAATAACGGATATAGACATCTACAACATTTGTTTCTACTTCTGTTTCGTAGCCCCATACCTTATTTAATAATACATCACGCGCTAACACTACGTTTACACTTTCCATTAATGTAAGCAACAATTCGTATTCACGTTTTGTTAATTCGATTACTTCAGCACCACGGCGAACCACGCGATTTTCTTTTTCAATAACTAAGTCGCGGTACGTGATGGTTGTTTGTTTTGAGATATTTTTGTCACTTTCAATATCGATTCGGCGCAATAACGCGCGAAGGCGAGCCAATAATTCTTCAATTGCAAATGGTTTTACAATATAATCATCTGCTCCATGATCCAGTCCAGAAACACGATCAATCACGGAATCACGTGCTGTCATCATAATAATAGGTGTATTTTTCACTTGGCGAATACGACGGCATACTTCTAAACCGTTTAATTCAGGCAGCATCAAATCTAATAAGATCGCATCCCATTCATTATTTAACGCAGCATCTAATCCTGTACGTCCATTATAGTGGACATCTGTTGTATAACCTTCGTGTTTTAATTCTAACTCAACAAAACGAGCTAGGTTCTTTTCATCTTCTATAATTAAAATATTGCTCATCTATTCAATTTTTCCCTTCTATTCAAATGCATTGGCGTTTAAGGTAACAGTTCGATTTTAACATGAACTAGGCAATAAAAAAAGAGATTGACCCCAAACATTTTGTTTAGGGCCAACTCTGAGCAATATTTATTCTTCTGTATACCAAGAATAATGGAAGATTCCTTCACGATCTGTACGTTCGTAAGTATGTGCTCCAAAGTAATCTCTTTGTGCTTGAATCAAGTTTGCAGGTAAACGTTCTGAGCGATAAGAATCAAAGTACGCAATCGCAGATGAGAATGTTGGAACTGGTACACCAGCTTGAACAGCTAGAGCTACCACTTCACGTACTGCTTGATGATATTTCGTTGTAATATCTTTAAAATAATCATCTAATAATAGGTTTTCGATATCTGGATTTGTTTCATAAGCATCCGTGATCTTTTGTAGAAATTGAGCGCGGATGATACATCCTGCACGCCAAATTTTCGCGATTTCACCAAATGGTAAATCCCACTCATATTCTTTTGATGCTTTACGTAATTGTGCAAATCCTTGAGCATAACTCATGATTTTACTGAAGTATAACGCTTCACGAATTTTTTCGATCAATTCTTTTTTATCACCATCAAAAGTCATTTCAGGTTTTGCCAATACTTTGCTTGCTTGTACTCGTTCTTCTTTATATGCAGAGATATAACGCGCGAATACAGATTCTGTAATCAATGGTAATGGTACACCTAAGTCTAGTGCACTTTGGCTTGTCCATTTCCCAGTACCTTTATTTCCTGCAGCATCTAAGATTACATCTACGATTGGTTGACCAGTTCCTAGATCATCTTTACGTGTTAGAATATCTGCTGTAATTTCGATTAAGAAGCTATCTAATTCGCCCGTGTTCCACTCTTTAAAGATATCTGCCATTTCATCAACAGAAAGACCTAGCAAGTTTTTCATCAAATCATATGATTCTGCAATCAATTGCATATCACCATATTCGATTCCATTGTGTACCATTTTAACGTAATGTCCTGCACCATTTGGTCCGATATAAGTTACACAAGATTCTCCATCTTCTGCTTTTGCAGCAATTTCTTCTAAAATAGGCGCAACTAAGTCATACGCTTCTTTTTGTCCACCAGGCATGATTGATGGTCCTTTTAACGCACCTTCTTCTCCACCTGATACTCCAGCACCAATAAAATTGATACCTGAATCCGCTAATGCTTCACTACGGCGAATTGTATCTTGGAAGAATGTATTCCCACCATCGATCAAGATGTCCCCTTTATCTAAATGAGGGAGTAAAGATTGAATTGTTGCATCTGTTCCTTTACCCGCTTGAACCATCATTACGATACGACGTGGTTTTTCAATTGATTGTACAAATTCCTCAACAGTATACGTTCCTTTTAACTGTTTGTCTGGATGTTCTGCAACAACCTCTTCTGTTTTTGAACCTGTACGGTTGTATAACGCTACAGAATAGCCGCGGCTTTCAATATTCAAAGCTAGGTTTTTACCCATTACCGCCATTCCGACAACGCCGATTTGTTGTTTCGTCATGTACATTCCTCCTAATTGCGATCAATACAAATTTCTCTTTTATTATAACGTAAAATCTTTATTAAATAAACTATCGTATCCGGAATCTTCTGAAAACAAAAAAATAAACCCAAGGCTCCATGGTTAGCCTTGGGTTTGAACGTCATTTTCTCTTAAAAAAGGACTTATGCTTCTTTTGAAGCTACATCTTTACCATCGTAATGTCCACAATTTGAACATACGTGATGGCTTTTTTTCATTTCACCACAGTTTGCACATTCGTTTAAACCGTTAATTGTTAATTTGTAATGTGTACGGCGTTTTGCCTTTTTCGCTTTTGAAGTTCTTCTAGCTGGTACTGCCATGTCTTACACCTCCTTGTAATGAGAAGCAATAATAAATTATTGCGATTTATTCCAATCTTACTCGTTATCTTCTTTAAACAAATCCGATAATTTCGCAAGACGAGGATCTACTTTTGTTTCTTGCTCTTGTTCCATTTCCTCTTGATATTGCTCTTGCGATAACACTGTCCATCCTTGTCCAGATGGGAGTTCTTTCCCTTCTTGTTCTTCCTCTGTTAAGATTTGTAACGGAATCGAAAGTACAATGTTGTCAGCTACAGATTCATCCAGATCGATCGTTTGCGTTTCGATGAGTAAAACATCGTGCGCTTCAACTTCATCCGATCGTTTCTGAAACTGCTCCGGTGTCATAAACAGTTCATCAACTGAAAATGACAGTGGGTAGCGAACAAGTTCAAGTGAGCGGGTCGATGGAATGTCCAAAACAGTCTCCAATTTGTAATGTAAAATATAGGAATCTTCACTAGGTGCGATAAATCCTACTACACGAACTGGATCAGCATTTTGAATCATCGAATCTTTTTGTCGCAATAATTCCGCTACGTCTAATGTTTCATCAAACTCTAGTGGTGTACCACGATATTTAGATAATTCTTGTAATGACCATTTCATTTTTTCCACCTCTTAAGCAACAAAGGTTATTATACAGGGCTTAAATTGGTTTGTCAATGTATTTTTCTTGACACCTTTTCATCTTCTTTGTCACTGTATTTTTTACCAAAGAAAAAGATTGCATACGATTAAACGTAAGCAATCTCTTGTCCTTAGCGATTAGATAGCAGTTGTTTCTCCACGGTAAACAATTCCACGACGAGAATCTACAGTTACTAATTCTCCATCTACGATTGTTGTAGTTGCATCTTTAGCCCCTACGATTACAGGAAGATCTTTTGCGATCCCTACAACAGCTGCGTGAGAAGTTAAACCACCATCTTCTACAACTAATGCAGCAGCTTTTTCGATTGCTGGCATGTATTCTTTATCTGTAGTTGGTACTACTAATACCATACCATCTTGTGCTTTTGCAATTGCTTCAGCAGCAGTTGAAGCTACAACAGCATTTGCGATTACTGAACGTTCGCCAACACCTTGCGCTTCGATCAATTTAGAACCGATCATTTGAATTTTCATTACGTTTGTTGTTCCACGTTCACCAACTGGTACACCAGCAGTGATCAAGATTAAATCGCCTTCTTTAGCAAACCCTAATTCAACGGCTTTTTTCGTAGCTAATTCAAACATTTCATCTGTTGTACTTGGTTTTTCAGTTACAGTTGGGAATACACCCCAGTTTAACATCAATCCGCGTTTTGTACGTTCATCAAATGTTACAGCTAAGATATCTGCATCTGGACGGTATTTAGAAATCATTTTTGCAGTATGACCAGATTCAGTCGCTGCTACGATACATTTAACATTTAAGTTTTTCGCTGCACGGGCAACAGATAAACCAATTGTTTCTGTAACGTCTGTTTTATCGAATTGGTTGATTTGGAATGAACCTAAACGATTTAAGGCTTTTTCTGCTTCACGGTCAATACGAGCCATAGTTTCAACAGCTTCGATTGGGTATTCACCATTTGCTGATTCACCAGATAACATTGTCGCATCTGTTCCATCAAATACAGCATTGGCAACGTCTGATGCTTCCGCACGTGTTGGACGTGGGTTGTGTTGCATAGACTCTAACATTTGAGTCGCTGTAATAACAGATTTACCAGCAGCGTTACATTTTTTGATGATATCTTTTTGAACCATTGGTACTAATTCAGCTGGGATCTCAACACCCATATCTCCACGGGCAACCATGATACCATCAGAAACTTTTAAAATTTCGTCGATATTGTCGATACCTTCTTGAGATTCAATTTTAGAAAAGATTTGAACATGTGTCATGTCTTTTTCTTCTAAGATTTCACGGATTTCTAATACGTCTTGTGCTTTACGAACAAAACTTGCTGCGATAAAGTCGATATCGTTGTCACAACCAAAACGAATATCTTCTGCATCTTTTTCAGTGATCCCTGGTAAGCTGATGGATACGCCTGGCGCATTAACCCCTTTACGAGAACCTAAAAGACCAGCATTTTTAACAACCGTTACTAATTCACGGTTTGCTTCATCTTTTTCAGTAATTTCCATATCGATTAAACCATCATCGAATAATACGTGTCCACCAACATGAACATCGTCAAATAGTCCTGGATAAGTGACTGCGATTTTTTCTTTGTTTCCTTCTAAAGAAGCATCCATTGAAATGCGTACAACATCGCCAATTGCAAATGCAATTTTGCCGTTTTCTGTTCCTTGAACTGTTGTTCTGATTTCTGCACCTTTTGTATCTAATAAGATGGCAACATCTTTACCAGTTGCTTTCACAGCGTCACGAACTAAAGTCATACGATCTAGTTGTTCTTGATGATCTCCATGAGAGAAATTGAAACGGAATACGTTCGCACCTGATTCAATTAATTGAGAGATGATCTCTAGTGTATTACTTGCTGGTCCTAATGTACTAACAATTTTCGTTTTTTTCATTGCAAGATTTGCTCCTCTTCATTGTTTATTAAAATTGGCGATTATGCCAGTTTTAGCTAAGTTAATGTTACACAGATAATTCACGGTTCAATTGGTATAAAGATAGATCTGGTTTGTGTTTATTGTTTTCTAATGTATCGATAATATCAGCTGCGACAACTTTATTATCTAACATCCCAACACATAACCCACCTTTTCCTTCTTTTAACAAGTCTACAGCGTATCCACCGAATTTACTTGCTAACACACGGTCACGTGCACTTGGTGAACCCCCACGTACGATATGTCCTAAAATAGAAACACGCGTATGGAAATCACCATATTTTGACAATTCTTCAGCGAATTCATTTCCGCCCATCACACCTTCAGCCAAGACGATCAGACAGTGTTTTTTCCCACGATCGCGGCCTTCTTGAATGCGTTGTGCGACTTCTTTCATATCGAATTCATGCTCTGGAATGATGATTTCGTCTGCTCCGCCGGCAACACCTGCCCAAAGTGCAATATCACCTGCACCGCGTCCCATTACTTCGATCACAAAGGTACGAACATGGGAAGTTGCTGTATCGCGAATGCGGTCTAACGCATCTAATACAGTATTGATCGCTGTATCAAATCCAATGGTAAAATCTGTTCCAGGAATATCATTGTCGATTGTACCTGGAATACCCACTGCTGGAAATCCACGTTTTGTCAATGCCATTGCGCCATGGTATGATCCATCGCCACCGATAACAACTAATCCTTCAATACCGAATTTTTTTAATTGCTCGATTCCTTTTAATTGTCCTTCTTCTGTAGCAAACTCTGGATAACGTGCAGAGTATAAGAATGTTCCACCACGTTGGATTTTATCTCCTACGTCTGGAATATCTAAACGACGAATATCTCCAGCTACTAGCCCTGCATATCCGTAATTGATTCCATAAACTTCAATTCCTTCGTAAATTGCTTTACGAGTCACTGCGCGAATTGCCGCATTCATCCCTGGTGCATCCCCACCACTGGTTAAGATTCCGATGCGTTTCATCTACGTATTCACCTCATTAGTTTATTTGGTTAGATTTTCAATTCTTTTTGCTTTAACCACAAACAGTATTCTACCATTTTTCTGATTGAATGTCTTGAAATAACATGAAAAAAGTCAAATAATGCGCTTTAATTGAAAAAATCAATTGAAAACTACATTTTCATTTCCTAACAATTCTTTGATTTTAGTTAACGCTTCTGTGGATGGATTGATCCAAAAGCGTTCTTCTAATATTTTTTGCTGTTTTTGTACTTCGTAATACATTATGACAGGTGTTTTGCCATGAAATTGTTCAAGTACTTCCGCAAGGTGTTGCAATAGTTCTGGATCATTTGTCGCATGAGTGATTCTTAAAAAGCAACTTTCTTTGGTAAATGTCGCAAGCAGATCCTCCGCACGCTCGATTTTTCGAGCAATTAATTGTAATTGTTGGTTGAACGTACTGCGTTCCACTTTCCCTTCGATTAAATAAATGCCATCTTGTTCAAGAATTGTGCGCTTTGTTCGGTATAATTCCGGAAATACCGTGACCGAAAGTTCAGCCGTCTGATCGACCATATCTAAAAAAGCCATTTTTTCGCCTTTTTTTGTTCGAATTTCTCGACTAGTTTTGATCGCACCCAATATTTTTACGTAGTTTCCTTCTATAAGATCCACCATCGACTCTACATGAAAAGGTTTACGTAGCTTATCGAACCGATCTAGAGGGTGTCCTGATAGATACAGGCCAAGATACTCTTCTTCAAATGCCAAACATTCTTCTGGCGTGTACTCTTCTACTTGCGTTACTTTTAATGGCATCATCTGCAACAGTTCTAAACTACCCGCACTAAATTCTAGATTTTGCAAGCGCCCTGGTAATTCTTCGACTGCTTGATGTCGATTTTGAACCACTTCATCAAAGACGCCGATCTGAATCATCGGACGTAGTAACTCTTCTTTTAAAAAACGTGCATGGGTCGATTGCATTCGTAATAAAAATTCGTCAAAAGACGTAAACTTCCCTCTCGCTTTTCGTTCATCCAAGACCGCCTGAACAAAATCACGACGAATCCCTTTGATTCCACCTAATCCAAAGCGAATACTCGCAGGGTTTACTAAACTAAATGTTGTATAGCTGGAATTAATTGCCGGACTAAGCAAGTGAATATGATATCGTTTTGCTTCATTCGCGTATTCTCTAACTTTTTTTGGTTGATGCTGAACGGATTGCATCAACGCTTTAAAAAAAGCTAGTGGATAATGCACTTTTAAAAAAGCCATTTGGTAGCCAATGATTGAATATGCAAATGCATGTGATCGGTTGAATCCATAATCTGCAAAGCGTTCGATATATTCATAAACTACTTTAGCTGTATGGGCTGAAATCCCATTTTTATTCGCGCCTTGATAAAAATGCTCTCGTTCTGTTTCTAAAATCGCACGGTTTTTCTTTCCAATCGCTCTACGCAATAGATCCGCTTGACCTAATGTGTATCCAGCTAGAGTCGAGGCTACTTGCATGATTTGTTCTTGATACACCATCACACCGTACGTCGGTTGCAAAATAGGTTGTAATGCAGGATCTGGATAGACGATTTCTTCTTTTCCTTTTTTACGTGCAATAAACGTATCGATCATCTGCATAGGTCCTGGACGATACAGTGCATTGACAGCAGCAAGATCTTCTAGTGTTTCTGGCCCCAATTTTTGTAGCACTTGACGAATTCCACTTGACTCAAATTGAAAAATCCCTGCCGTATCTCCTTTTTGAAACAACGAATAGGTCGCTTCATCTTGTAAAGGAATCATTTCTTGCGTAAACGGTTTTCCAGTTAGATATTCCACACCACGCAAAGTATCATCAATGATCGATAAATTCCGCAATCCTAAAAAATCCATTTTCAATAATCCAATTGCTTCGACTGCATACATGGTCCATTGCGTTAAATAGATGCTATTGTTTCCCATTTGTAAGGGAACGATTTCCCATAGACGACGATCGCTGATCAAGACTCCAGCAGCATGCGTGGAAACGTGCCGGGGCAACCCTTCTACTGCACATGCTACTTGATAAAGCAGTTGATTCCGCTCGCTCATATCCACTAAATCACGAAATGCTTTTGATTCCTGATAGCCTTGGGTCAAGGTGATCTTCAAACGATTCGGTAATGCATTGGACCAACGATTGGCTTCACTTTGCGACAATCCAAATACCCGACCCACATCTCTTAGCGCCATTTTCGCCGCCATCGTCCCAAATGTTGCGATCTGGGCTACATAATCTGCACCATATTTTTCTTTTACATACAGCAGAATCTCTTCGCGATGATTGTCTGGAATATCTAGGTCAATATCTGGCATTGAATACCGTTCAGGATTTAAAAAGCGTTCAAATAACAATCTATATTCGATTGGGTCTACTTCTGTGATACGTAACAAGTATGATACTAAAGATCCTGCAGCTGAACCTCGCCCTGCTCCAGTAACGATATTCTTACGATGCGCAAAATCCATAACATCCCAAACGATCAAGAAATAATCGTCAAATCCCATTTTATGAATGACGTCAAGTTCATAAGCTAAACGCTCCTCATACTGCTTTTGATTGTGGACCTTACGAAACTGCATTCCCTGATCGCATAATTCCTTTAATTTTTGAGCAGCCGTTTGCTTCTCAAGTGGATACTTTGGTAAATAGGCTTGTTCCATTGGAATTATGTAGTGTTCTTTTGTAAAATAGTGGCTATTTTCTAATGCTTCAGGATAGAAATTAAATAGTTGCTCCATCTCACTTGGCGAACGCAAACTCGCACTTAGTTCGGCTTGCTTTTCAATAATCGTTGTGCTCGCTAATTTTTCACCGGTCGCAATCGCTTCTAAGACTCGAAGTGTCAAGGCTTCTTGAGACGACAAACTCGTCAACGGTTCAACCGCTATCGGACGAATCGTTGTTTTTTGTATCATGGAATAAAAAACGTCATCTTTTGATGAGTTGTGTTTTGGCATAATCCCAATAAATAAACGACTTGAATCAAACGCTGGCCCAATTAAGGCTTGATTTGGATCTTGACCTTGTGCGATACAATCGAACCATTCATTTTTCTCTTCTATTATGAGTGTAAGGTGATCGAGATCAAGCTGTGCATCCCACGTCTCATTTGTCATCTTATAACTGGAGAGCATGAGCAATTCACGATAACTTTTTTCATTTGTTGCAAATGCATGAATTTGATACTCCTCTTTAGTCACTTGAGAAGTATACTGTAAACTGACACCAAAAATCGGTGTGATGTTTACTTTCTGACAAGCTTGTTGAAACTCTATTAAGCCATGAACAGTGTCTACATCACAAATCCCTAAATGTGTATAACCTAGTTCATGTGCGTTTTGGACATAGTCATGGATCCGAATCGTACTTTTTAAAAGGGAATACGCCGAACGGGTGACAAGCGGAATATACAATGAAATCTCTCCTTTAGATTTAATTACAGAGTTCTTTACAACCATTTATTTTGTGGTACACTTAAGGCGAAAACCGTTCAAGAAAGAAGGAATCACGATGCGCTATATTGTTACGCTATTTTGGACTTTAATCTTAGGTCAAGTCGTGGGCTATCTAGGTAGTTCTCTTATGACTCAGCCCTACGATTTCAAAAGTTCGTTGTTCGTCTCTTTATTTGTTGCAGTAGTTATTATCTTGTTTGGTACATTAGGTACAGATAAAAAAGCCACATCTTAAGTATAAGAAAAAACCAGTTACTTTATTGTAACTGGTTTTTCTTATTTTTCAATCGTTAACGATAATGAACCCCTTTTCGGAAATTGAAAAATGACATGATGATATTGAGTACTACAAATGCACTAGTTGCCCAAAATACAGCAGCGTAGCCAAAACTATACGCTACGGTCGAACCAACCATTGGACCTAAGACTTGACCAAAGTTACTAAACATTTGATTGTAACTATAGATTCGACTTACTCCTTCTGTAGGTGTAATTTTACTAATCAGCGTATTCACTGATGGCATTAATGCGCCAGTTGAAAATCCAAGTAAAAAGCGTAACACGCCTAACTGGAAAGGATTTTGGACAAATCCCATTGGAATGAAACAAATCAATGAAAACAGTAATCCACCCATTAACACTTTATGATTTCCGATTCGATCGCCTAAACGGCCTAAAATTGGAGAAGAGATCATAGCAGATACACCTGCAATCGAGACGATCACACCACTTGTAAATAAGACATTTTGCGGATCTTTACTTAATGAACGAATATATAACGTTAAAATAGGACTGATACTTGTAATCCCTAATTGGATGATCAATGAGGTCAAAAATAAACCAAACAGTAAGCGGACGTTTTTCATTTGTCCAAGAATGTCACGCATCGAAAGCATATCCGTTTTTTCTACAGGTTCAAAATCTTCTTTAACAGCAAAAATCGTCAATAATAGCGTGATCAATAGTACAGTTCCTGTAATTAAAAAAACATTTCGAATACCAAACACTTCAGCTAATACTCCACCCATTAATGGTCCAATCAAACTACCTGCAATCGCTCCAGTAGCCAATGTCCCTAATGCCCATCCACTTTTTTCCTTTGGTGCTTGTGAAGCGATCAAAGCCGTTGCATTTGGGATATATCCTGATAATACACCCGTTAGAAAACGCATGATCAATAACCAATACACATTAGGAACAAATGCTAATGATCCCATCGTTAGCGTCATCCCAGCAGCTGCACGGATCATCATCAATCTACGCCCCTTGCGATCAGCTAAAGTTCCCCAGATCGGTGCCACGATCGCAGCAGCAAAAGCCGTTACCGAAATCGCTAGACCTGCAAACAATTCTACCTGACTTTTTTGCGCACCTAATTGTTCTACATATAATGGAATAAAAGGCATCACCAAACTAAAACTTGCACCAGTAAAAAAACAACCAATCCATGAAATATACAAATTTCGTTTCCAGTCTACTTTCATACACAAACCTTCTTTCTTTATCACTATAGCGTATTTTCACTGGTAAAAACAACTACAAGAAACTAGAAAAAGGTAATTCTAATTACTTCTTATCATTCCTATCCTTTTATGCAAAAAATAAAAAAAGTGAACGCAGATCTGCGTTCACTTGTAGATTTAGGTTAAACTTATAAAATCGCTAGAATGATAAAATTTAAAATAAATAAAGCATCGATTACCCAAATAACTGGAGACACTTCTTTTATTTTCCCTTTTATTAATTTTACAACTAAAAAGACAATAAAACCAGCAGCGATTCCATATGAAATACTATAGCATAGTCCCATAAATATTGCGGCAAAAAAGGCAGGTAATGCTTCTTCCAAATCAGACCAATCGATATCCTTAAATGAAGCAAGCATCATCACACCTACTAAAATCAATGCTGGCGCAGTTGCTTGATTTGGGACGATTGAAATCAATGGAGAGAAGAAACTACTGATCCCAAATAAAATAGCGACTACAACTGAGGTTAACCCTGTACGACCACCTGCTCCAATCCCAGCAGCAGATTCTACATACGTCGTTGTATTTGACGTTCCTACTACTGCCCCTATCGAAGTAGCAATCGCATCAGCAAATAATGCACGGTCCATTTTCGTATGCAAGCCATTGCCATCTTCTAGAGCTGTTTCGTCTTGTTTTGAAAAAATCCCTGTTCGGCGTCCTGTTCCAATAAACGTGCCAATCGTATCAAACGTATCAGACAAACTAAAGGCAATAATCGTCAAAATCACTTGTGGAATACGTGCAGAATCATGAAACAATGACCGCATCCCTTGTTCTCCAAAAGCTGCACCAAACGTTGTACCTAACTCTTTAAAGGAATTCCCTAAAGAGTCTGCTTTCCAATTCACTGCACTTAAATCGACTACTCCCATCACAATTCCAATAATCGTGGTGAGCACGATCCCAATAATTACTGCCCCTCGAACATTTGCCACGACTAATGCGAGCATTACAAATAATCCAATCAATGATAGTAAGATTTCTGGAGTATTGAAGTTGGCTAAAGCCGGTACGATTCCTCCATTCATCGAAACGGCTGCAGCCTTTCCATCAACTATTGTTGCGTCTGTAATCGTTGTGCCACTTGCTGAAAAATGAATTAAATTCGCATTTTTCAAACCAACATACGCTACAAAAATCCCAATTCCACCACCAATAGCGTGTTGTAGACTTTCAGGGATGGAGTGAATGATCAATTTACGAATTTTCGTAACTGTTATAAAAATATTGATCAACCCACAAATAAAGACCATCGCAAGCGCTTCTTGCCATGTATACCCTAACCCAATAACTACGGTAAACGTAAAGAAGGCATTTAATCCCATACCCGGAGCTTGTGCATAAGGGACATTAGCGAACAATCCCATAATCAACGTGCCGATCATCGACGCAATCACAGTTGCTAAAAAGACAGCTTGAAAAGGCATGCCCGTTTGCGATAATAATGACGGATTGACAAATAATATATAACTCATTGCAAAGAACGTCGTAACTCCTGCCATAATCTCAGTTGAGACATTGGTGTTGTTTTCCTTTAATTTAAACAATTTTTCCATACGTACACTCCCATATTTAATTTCAAATCCAAACAAAAAATCTTTAATTACCACTTTTCGTTCGCTTATTAAACCTAACGAAGTTGATTATAATCATTCTCCACTTGTAAAACAACAAAATATTTATATTAAATTATATTTTATTTAAAAATGTTCGTGTTTAATTAAAAAGAAAATTATTATAGTTTGTTATTTCTAAAGATTATGGTAAACTAAGTAAATATTTGGATAGGAAAGAAAGGACACAGTGTATACATGACAAAAAAATTAATCGCAATTGATTTAGATGGTACAACATTAAACGCGCAATCTTTGATTACTGCACGTACACAAGAGATACTAACGAAAGCACGTCAAGCAGGGCATATTGTAAGCATCGCAACTGGACGACCTTATCGCATGAGCGAACAATTCTATCGTCAGTTGAATCTCGATTCACCAATGGTCAATTTTAACGGTGCTTTAGTTCATTTACCTGAACAAAAATGGCCTTATGAATCCGAACACTCGATCGATCGTGAAATTGCTTTTTCCATTTTAGAGCAAAAAGCAACATTTAATTTAGACTTTGTGGCAGCCGAAAATCGAGAGTCTTTTTACGTCGATCAAATCGAAGGTGTCGAACCACACTTTTTTGCGACACAACAAATCACTGAACAAAATTTGATGAAACATTTAAAAACAAATCCCACTTCATTACTACTAAAAACACAGCATGAATTTGCAGCGGACGTATCTAGCCGATTGATGGAACAATTCAATAAAGAAATCGACGTACGTACTTGGGGTGGCCCAAATGCAATCTTGGAAGTCGTGCCAAAAGGAGTTCAAAAAGCGATGGGCGTCGATATCATTGCAAATTCTTTAGGTATCAAGCAACAAGATGTCATTGCCTTTGGGGATGAACATAATGATTTAGAATTACTCGACTATGCTGGTTGGGGCGTAGCTATGAAAAACGGCACCGATCAACTAAAACAAGTGGCAAACGATCAAACAATCAAAACCAATGATGAAGATGGTCTAGCCGACTACTTAGAACGCTATTTATCTCTATAAAAAAAGCTGATCCTAATGTGGATCAGCTTTTTTTAACGTTTGGTATACGTGATCAAGTTGCTTTTGATTGTAAATGACTGTCACTTTATTTGGATACATCCTTGCAATCTGTTGAAATGCTTGCCTTCTAGAGCGAGTCCTTCCCTCATACAAAATCCACCAGATAAAAGCTAAATCAAATTTTTCTGGGCAGTCTTCGGCCATATCCGGTCGAACTTTCCCATAATAGCGTAACGTTCGCTTGAGGACACGTGCCAAACAACGCCAACGTGAAAAGAGCAATACATAAATACGATCAGCTTGTTCTAAACGTTCTTCGTAAAAAAACTCACGATAATTCCCATCGATGATCCATTCCTTTTCTAACGTCTTCTCAACTATAGCTAAAGAATCTTGCGGATTTCGTTCTTTCCAACCTGCATCAAAGTGGACTTGGTCTAAATACAGTGCTGGAGTTTGATAGATTTTAGCTAACGTGTTGGTCAAAGTCGATTTTCCACTTCCACTATAGCCCATAACTGCTATTTTCATTCGTCTCCTCCTTAATGACTAGATCCGAAATAATTCACCAAAAGCGTTCCTACAATAATCAATCCGATACCTAATGCAGTCGGTAGATTAATGCTCTCTTTCCAATACACAATCGAAAACAACGTAATCAATAAAATCCCAACCGCTCCCCATAATGCATACGCAATATTCAATGGTAGGTACGCTAGACTTTTAGATAAAAAATAAAAACAAACTCCATAGACGAGCAAACTCATCGCGCTCATGGATAATTTCGTAAAGCCAAGAGATGCTTTAAGTAAGTTCGTGGCAATCACTTCACTAATAATAGCTAGTGTTAAATACAGATATCCCATCTACTCTTCCTTTCTATCTTGCTAGTTTTATATAAACTCGAAAAAAAAGCACGCTACTCATAAAAGTAACGTGTAATCTTTCTTGACTTGTTAAGGAGAGTACGGGATTTGAACCCGTGCACCGGTTATCCCGGCTCGCTGGATTTCGAGTCCAGTGCATTACCACTCTGCCAACTCTCCATTGTTCCTACAAGTTCATTTTTCTACTTTTTGATAGGTTTGTCAAGTCAAAAACAGAAGGTAGCTTCAACTCAAACCACCTTCTTGATCTTACTTATTTTTTTCATCTTTCAATACACCTTCGATTACTTCATCAATAATCACGGCTTGTTGATCACGCGTAGGTTCAATAATGCCTGCTTTACGCAACTGAGCGATGCCTGTGACCGCCATCCAAATCCCATCGTGCATTCGACTGATCTGGCGTTCGGTTAGATTTTGCAATTTCTTGTGTGAAGTGATAACGAGCTTGAATTCTTCTAGTGACCGTCTATACAACATTTTTCCTGATCCAGAGTTATCGAAATACAACGCATTAAATACTTTTGGGTATAAACGTGCAAAATCGATATACGTCGTGCATACATCTAACAACAAGTCTTCAGATTCTGGGATCTCGTTCATTTTTTTGATCATATCTTCTTGGATCCACTTGATCAAAGCAACTTTCAAATCTTTCATACTTTCAAAATGAAAATAAATCGGTTGAGTCGACCCTCCCATTTTCTTTGCGATATTTCGCGCAGTAAAATGGTCAAACCCACTATCAGCCGCAAGATCAAAAGCTGCACGCAGAATCTGTTCTCTTGTATAAACCTTATGGCGCATAAACTCCCTCCTAGCGTGAAAAAGAATATAAAAAAACTCTTCCTACTCTTATTCTAAAAGATAACGCGAAAAAAGCAAATATAAATTGTTATTTTTCTAATTTTTTTAACAACAAAAAAGCTTGTGCCTTTTTTTAATACACTGTACACTACAACTAAATCGTTATTCAAGGAGTGTATTATGTCGAATCCAAAAGACCTTTTGATTGAGACTTGCTTACTTGCAGGTCGTATTATGATGGAAAATGGTTCCGAAGTCTATCGAGTAGAAGATACGATGGAACGCATCGCAAAAAATGCTGGAGAGGTCAATAGCGTAAGTTATGTTACAGCTACAGGAATTTTTATGAGTTTGCGCAAGGACCACTTTACTCAAGTCGAAAATGTGGGGGACCGCATTATTAATTTAGAAAAAGTCGTGGCTGTAAATCGTCTCTCACGAGAATTTGCCGAAAAAAAAATCGACTTAGCAACACTTAATGCTCAGTTAAAACGAGTTAATCCAGATACCCCTACTTTTCCATTTTGGTTACAAGTATTAGGAGCAGGAATTGTTAGTAGTACACTAATGTATGTATTTGGCGGTACTTGGGCAGAATTTATTCCGACCTTTTTTGTCGGGGCGATCGGCTTTTATAGTGGGACGTGGATCAAAAAACATGTCACGATGCGCTTTTTCGATATGTTTTTTGCAGCCTTTGTAATTGGTGTGCTCGCCATTGTATTTGCCCATTTCTTTGCAAATATGAATCCAGATCATATCATCATCGGTGCAGTCATGCCACTTGTCCCAGGTGTCGCGATCACCAATTCATTTCGTGATATCTTTGCCGGACATATGATCAGTGGTCAAGCGCGTGGAGTTGAAGCCGTTATCGTTGCCTCGGCTATTGCAATCGGAATCGCCACAGTTTTGACGCTTTTAGGAGGTTTATTATGATCGATTGGTTGATCCAATTAGGATTTAGTTATAGTTGTACCGTAGCGTTTGGAATTTTGACAAATGTTCCTAGACGAGCGTTAAACGGTTGTGGAATTACTGGTATGATTGGCTGGTGTGTCTTTTTATTGATGCGACAACATCAATTTGGGATCGGTTCCTCGAATTTCTTTGCAGCGTTTTTGATCGGTGTGATCAGCATTTATTTTTCGCGCTATAAAAAAATGCCTGTCATTATCTTTTCTATCCCTAGTCTTGTTCCTTTAGTTCCCGGTGGTCCTGCTTATCAAGCTGTTCGTGAATTTGTACTAGGAAATTCAGCTTCTGGTTTCCAATATGTCGTCATCGTTATTTTAACTTCTGGTGCGATTGCTTCAGCATTTATGCTAACTAGCCTGGTAGAAAATATCGTCTTACAATGGCAACAACGGTACAAGAATCCGTCTAAAGGATGAGGAATTAACTAGTACTGATTTAGTATACTAATATATGTAAAATTCAGTAAAAATGAATGGATTTTGATAGTATTTTTTCTTGATTGTCGTTATGATAGAAAAAAGGACCATAAAAGGGGAGTGACTTATGAACGTTGCAGTATCTAGAAAAATCATGAATAGTTTGTCCATTGCTGGAATTGGAATTTCGGTGATATTTGCCATTTATCTCTATCGGCTAGGCGTCTTTCAGGATATGGATTCGATGCGCGGATTGGTCGGAGACTCCGTCATTTTAGGGCCAATCGTATTTATCTTTATCCAAATCATTCAAGTGGTCGTCCCCATCATTCCTGGTGGAATCTCAACTGCAGCAGGTGTCTTGATCTTTGGACCTTATGCAGGGTTTATCTACAACTATGTCGGGATTTGTTTAGGTTCGATCATTATCTTCTTGTTGGCTCGAAAATATGGGAAATCTTTTATCTTAAGCTTTGTTAGCGATGCAACGTTTGAGAAGTATTCCCGTTGGCTTGAAAATGACAATCGATTTGCTAAATTATTCGCCATTGCGATATTCTTACCTGTAGCACCAGACGACGTTTTATGTTTAATGGCGGGTTTAACAAAAATGAGTACGAAGCAATATACATTGATCATTTTACTCGCAAAACCTTTTTCAATCTATCTATATAGTTTAGCTTTAATTTATGGCGGACAATTTTTATCCGGATTATTAGCGACATAACACAAAAAGACGTCACGAATATGTGGCGTCTTTTACTCTCATGTAAAGTAGGGATTTAGTATGAAAATTTTACGCAGACAACTTCAATTAACCTATCATTTTTTAAAACAAAGCCATCATTCTTTTCGCGATGTCTTGGTAGTCCATGGATTGATGTTGTTTATTGTCATTCCTGGGTTAACGGCGACGGTCAAATTTTTACTGGCATCTGGAGATATTACGTATTTAGCACTCGACCAATTTTTTTGGTTACTCACACACCATCCTTTTGTTGTAGCAAGTTTGATCGGTGTTGGCATTTTGATCTTACTCGCCGTCTTTTTTGAGTTTACTTTTTTACTGTTTAGTATGTATTTTATTCAAAAAAAACAACGCATTCGTCTCACGCAACTGTTACGTTTAAGTATCCAACAAATGAAAAAAATACGTGTCAGTGTGCTGGTTTTCTTTCTTCTTTACTTTGTTTTACTTTTGCCGATTGGAACTTTTAATTTCCGTTCTGATCTGCTCGCTAAGATTCAGATCCCAGCCTTTATCATGGATTACATTTTTGCCAATCGCGTAAGTGTTATCGCAAGCTTTGTTGTTGGTTACCTTGTTCTCCTCTATTTAGGTATTCGTTTTTTATTCGTATTACCCGAATTGATTTTCAACAATAAGAAAGTCGGTGAAGCCATTGAAATTAGTTGGACACTGACGAAAAAACGCCTTTTCTTTATTTTTTTCACCTTTCTAGGCATTACTTTAAGTATTTTAGCCATTAATGCACTAGCCTTTATTCTATTGATTTTTATCCAAAATCTATTTGATAGCTATTTACCAAAATATGCGCTAATTGCTGCGGTGTTTATCATGTTTTTTATGCAAGCTGCACTACTGCTCAATGTCGTATTAACTACAATCAGCAGTTTTTACTTTATCATCTTCATCCTTGACCAAGAACAGCGACTACCCGAGCAATTGATCCCACTACCGTCTCATATTGCGGCAACGTTTTCTACTTGGCAAATGATTGGACTAGCGTTAGTCGGAAGTTTATTTGGAGTATCCGTTGGTCTTTACAACTACGACTACTTAAATCATGCTCAACTTTCCGTACCGCTAACGATCTCGCATCGCGGGGTCTCAAATGGAAACGGCATTCAAAACACACTCGCAAGTCTAGCTAAAACGTCTACAACCTATCATCCAAATTATGTCGAAATGGATGTACAAGAAACAAGTGATCATCACTTTATCGTCTACCATGATTTTTCTTATCGAAACCTGGCCAAGACAAGCTTGGTTCCAGAAGAAAACACATTAGAACAAGCACTCTCTCTTCAACTAAAAGAAAATGGTCAAGTTGGAAATATTGCCTCTTTTGATGCGTATTTGAAAGAAGCCAAACGATTAAACCAAAAATTATTGATTGAAATCAAAACGCAACAAAAAGATAAAAAAGGCTTAGCTGAACGCTTTTTAGCCAAATATAAAACGGAGATCGATGACCAACATCATCTCGTGCAATCGTTAAATTATCAAATCGTTGAAACAATCAAAACACAAGCACCAGAGATCACTGTGGGTTATATCTTGCCATTTAATTTAGTGGGTCCTCCAAAAACGCAAGCTGATTTTTTAGTGATGGAAATGACCACCCTCACTTCTCAATTTGTTACTTCCGCTCATCAAGATGACAAAAAAGTCTTTGTGTGGACACCAAATGATATTGGCCAAATGGAACGCATGATGTTTTATGGGGTCGATGGAATCATTACCGATCGGATGGATCTATTGAACGAAGCCAAAAAAATCGAAACTACAGAAGAGTCTTATGCCGATAAATTGGCATACTTTGTTGTCGGCATTGGTTAAAATATTCTGATAATTTACTTATAATTTTTTTAATCTTTTTAAAAAAAATAAGTAAATATAATTGTAAAACGATTTAAAAAGTGGTACATTAATGTCGGTGTTAAAACACCGGCATTATCACAATGAAAGGGGTCTTATGACATGACATTTACCAAAGCTGCAATCGAATACAGAATTGCGTTTGATTCTGTGAAAAACGAATTTTTAGCAATTGATGTGCGTGATGAAAACCACGTTGCTTTTGGTGTAACAATCGAGCAAGCCATCACTAACTTAAAAAACTCCCACGAATAGAGAGGATGCACATCACATATGACTTGTGGACAGTCTGAAGATTATTATCAGTAGAGGTTATGTTTAGTATATTACTAAAGGTAACCTCTACTTTCATATAAAAAATGATAGCGTTATCAAAAGGAGTGAATGGTTATGTTCCAAAGTCTACTTGGCATCCTCTTGATCGCACTTGCTGGGTATAGTATGTACAATACTGCTAAATTAGGCAAACGTACAACCAAACAAGGCGATGCCTCTACACCAATTTTTATTATGGGTGCACTAGGTTATGGCTTTTTTATCAACTTATTCTTACTGCTACTCGGCATTGCGTTACTTTTTCATTTGGGAATTGGATAAAAAAAGGACCGTCATCTTGACGGTCCTTTTTTCTTATAAACGAGCATTCAATTCTTTAGATAATTCTTCGAATCCAGGTTTACCTAATAAAGCAAACATATTTTTCTTATAAGCTTCTACTCCTGGTTGATCAAATGGATTGACACCCATTAAATAACCCGAAACACCCACTGCAATTTCAAAGAAATACATCAAGTAACCTAATGTATATGCGTCCATTGCTGGAATTTTTACTAATAAATTTGGTACATCGCCATCTGTATGGGCTAATAATACCCCTTCAAAAGCTTTTGTATTGACGAAGTCTACTTCTTTCCCTTGTAAGTAACCTAAACCATCAAGATCGGCATCTTGCACTGGAATCTTAACAGATTTACGAGGGTTTTCTACTTTAACAACCGTTTCGAAAATGTTACGATTTCCTTCTTGGATAAATTGTCCAAGTGAATGCAAATCTGTAGAGAAGTTGGCGCTTGAAGGGTAAATTCCTTTTTGATCTTTTCCTTCCGATTCACCAAATAATTGTTTCCACCATTCAGAAAAATATTGCATTCCTGGTTCGTAGTTGATCAACAATTCGGTTACTTTGCCTTTACGGTATAAAATATTACGCAATGCTGCATATTGATACGCTTCGTTTTCTTCTAATTTATCACTAGAATAAGCATCAGAAGCATCTGCAGCACCTTGCATCAAGGCATCGATATCTGCACCACTTGCTGCAATTGGTAATAATCCAACAGCTGTTAAGACTGAAAAACGTCCACCAACATCATCAGGAATCACAAAAGTTTCCCAATTTTCAGCATCTGCTTCTACTTTAACAGCGCCACGTGCTTTATCTGTTGTCGCATAAATACGTTTATTTGCTTCTTCTTTACCGTATTTATTGATCAATAACTCTTTAAACACACGAAATGCAATTGCAGGTTCAGTTGTTGTTCCTGATTTTGAAATCACGTTTACTGAAAAATCACGATCGCCAATAACCTCGATTAAATCGGCTAAATATGTGGACGAAATTGAATTTCCTGCAAAGAAGATTTGTGGTGTTTTACGTTCTGCTTGAGGCATCACGTTATAAAATGTATGTTGTAAAAATTCAATTGCGGCACGAGCACCTAAATAAGATCCACCAATACCGATAACGACCAATACTTCTGAATCAGATTGAATTTTTTTTGCAGCTTCTTTAATTCGTGCAAACTCTGCTTTATCATATGCTTTTGGTAAGTCTAACCAACCTCGGAAATCACTTCCTGGACCAGTACCTTCGCGTAATAATTTGTCAGCTGCACTTACTTGTGATTGCATATAACCTAGTTCATGTTCATTAATAAATGGTGCTACTTTCGAATAATCAAATGTAATATGTGTCATGTTCATCCTCCTAGGGTTTTCACTACACTATTACTTTACTTTTTTTTCGTAAAGTTGGCAAGTAAATCTTGATATACCGCCTATTTGGTCAAACTAGACAAGTCCTTGGGCAATCATTGCTTTAGCAACTTTTTCAAAGCCTGCGATGTTTGCACCAGCTAAAAAATTATTTTTTTGCTTGTAATTTTCTGCTGTGTCACGGCAAGTTTCATAGATATTTTTCATGATTTCATCTAATTGTTGGTCGACTTCTTCAAATGACCATTGCAAACGTTGGCTATTTTGACTCATTTCTAATGCAGATACGGCAACGCCTCCAGCATTGGCTGCTTTACCTGGACAATAGTAAACACCAGCTTTGATTAAATCATTTGCTGCATCTAGTGTAACCGGCATATTTGCCCCTTCTGACACGACTTTTACACCTGCATCGATCAGTTTCTTCGCTGCTTTTTCACCGATTTCATTTTGTGTCGCACATGGGAAGGCCAGTTCAGCATTCACATCATGATTGTCCCATAATGATCCTTCATAATAGGTCGCAGAAGGACGCGCTTTTACATATTCTGTCAAACGTTCACGACGCACTTCTTTGATTTCTTTTAAGAGTTCAACATCGATACCGTCTTCATCGATTACAAAACCATTTGAATCTGAACAGCTGATGGCTTTTGCTTTTAGTTCATGTAATTTTTCAATCGCATAGATCGCCACATTTCCACTACCAGAAACTAAAGCGGTCTTGCCTTCCATCGACTCATTTAAATCGTGTAGTAAATGTTTAACAAAGTATACAGCGCCATAACCAGTGGCTTCCGTACGTGCTAAACTTCCCCAAAATCCCAGAGGTTTTCCCGTTAACACACCTGCATCATATTGTTTTAAGCGTTTATACGTACCAAATAAATACCCAATTTCACGTCCACCAACTCCGATATCTCCAGCTGGTACATCTAAGCTTGGGCCGATGTGTTTAGATAATTCGGTCATAAAGCTCTGACAAAAACGCATGATTTCTGCATCCGATTTGCCTTTCGGATCAAAATCACTTCCGCCTTTACCCCCACCGATCGGTAGACCTGTTAATGCATTTTTAAAGATTTGTTCAAAGGCTAAGAATTTCAAAATACTTAAATTCACAGTTGGATGAAAACGCAATCCACCTTTGTATGGTCCTAAAGCAGAATTGAACTGGATACGGTATCCGCGATTGACTGCCCATTCTCCATTATCTTTTTGCCAAGGAACACGAAATTGAATCAAACGCTCAGGCTCTGTGATGATATCTAAGAGATTTGTTTCTTGAATTTCAGGATGTTCTTCTAAGAAAGGCAAGACCGTAGATAAAAATTCATCTGTAGCCTGTAAAAATTCAACCTGATGGGGATCTTTGCTATGGATATTTTCTTGAATGCTTTGAAGATATTCTTGTGGATTTTGCATGTGTTTTCCTCCTTTTTTTGTTACTATATATAATAGCAAATACGCTTAGACTTTGCAGTGTTTTTTTCAAAATACTTTGAAAAGTCTGACAATGGAGGAACTATGGAAACAAATTATGATGTAATCGTCGTTGGTGGCGGCACAAGTGGCATGATGGCAAGTATCGCCGCAGCTGAAAATGGAGCACGCGTTCTATTGATCGATAAGAATAGAAAATTAGGGAAAAAATTGTTAATGACCGGTGGTGGAAGATGTAACGTGACCAATAATCGTGATGTAGACGATTTAATTCGCCATATTCCAGGAAATGGAAAATTTTTATATAGTACGTTCGCACAATTCAATAATTTTGATATTATGAATTTTTTTGAATCTCAAGGTGTATCATTAAAAGAGGAAGATCATGGGCGTATGTTCCCAGTAACGAATAAATCAAAAACGATCGTGGATGCGCTAGTTACACGCGCACAAGAACTTGGCGTCACCTTTTGTCCAAATACAAAAGTAACCAAACTGAGATTCGATGATGCACAAATGGCTGGCGTGACGACAGAAACGGATACCTTTAATGCGCCATGTGTCGTATTGACTACTGGTGGAAAAACGTATCCTTCGACTGGTTCGACTGGCGATGGCTATCGTTTAGCCAAATCTGCTGGACATACCATCACGCCTCTATATGCTACAGAATCTGCTCTTTTATCGGACGCACCGTTTATTCAAGCCAAAACGTTACAAGGTCTTTCCTTACAAGACGTTTCGTTAGCCGTATTGGATGATCATCAAAAAATCGTAACCGAGCATGTAATGGATTTACTCTTTACGCATTTTGGCGTCTCTGGTCCTGCGGCTTTGCGCTGCTCGTCGTTTGTGAATCAACAACTCGAACGTCACGATGCGGTTACGATGCGCTTAGATTGCTTCCCTACAAAAACAAATGCGCAACTAGCAAAGGAATGGGAAAATGAATTTAGCACGTCAAAAAAATCAGTTAAAAATGATTTAGCTCAATGGCTTCCAGAACGATTAGCAGACTTTTTTATGGCTAAATTAGAGTTAGAAGATACTGCTAGTTACCAATTAACCCCAAATCAAGTCGAAAGTTTGATTGCCTTAGTCAAAGAATTTACCTTTCCAGTGCATCACACGTTACCCATCGAAAAATCATTTGTAACCGGTGGTGGTGTCCATTTAAAAGAGATCAATCCAAAAACAATGGAAAGTAAAAAAAAGGCAGGTCTATTCTTTGCCGGTGAGCTGATCGATATCAATGGATATACAGGTGGCTTTAATATTACAGCTGCTTTTTGCACGGGACATTCTGCAGGAGTTCACGCCGCAGAAATCTCAAGTTATTTTCGTTACTAAAAAAACAGGATGCATTCGCATCCTGTTTTTTTAGCTCTATAATTTAATTTTCTTGAAGTAAATCAACAAATTGTGCTTGAATCAATTGTGAAATCGCTGTTGGGGATACTTCCATCTGCACGCCTCGTTTTCCAGCCGAAATCGTAAATGCCTCTAGGTCCTGAGCTTGTTTTTCAATATAAGTAGGGAAATGTTTTTTCATTCCAATTGGCGAACAACCTCCGCGAATATAGCCAGTCGTGGCTTCCAAATCTTTGAGATGAAGCATCTCCACTTTTTTATTGCCACTAACTTTCGCTAATTTTTTCAAGTCGACTTCTCGATTTCCTGGAATAACTGCAACGATCGGCCCCGTCTTATTCCCAGTCGCAACTAGTGTCTTGTAAACAGGAGAAGCAGTCTGAAGTGTCAAAGAAACATCATTTGCCCTCAAGTGATCTTCACTCCACTCATACGTATGCTCGATATAAGGTATTTTTTTTTGCTCAATCAAACGTATCGCATTTGTTTTTTCTACTTTCTTTTTTGCCATTAGACCTCATCCTTTTTAATCGCTAATCGCTCAATAAAGCGTGACATGTCTTCGATTGGAATCTGGCCTGGTGCTGAAACTTCTTCTAATGCACCAAATGTAAAGACTGACCCCATCGCCTCACTACCAACACGTGAGATTTTACCCAAATCGCCCATAGACATCATCGCTAAAGGTAACTGATTTAATCCCTTCGCTCGTTCGATGATCATCATCATCCGCAATACGTCAGATAAAGTATCTGGCATAGCGGCAATTTTACCGATATCCGCTTGGAATTGATTCATCAGTCCTATTTGGAACAAAAGATGGCCATCTTTAGGCGTCCCATCAAAATAATGTGCGCTCATTACGATATAGACGTGTTCATGCTTGATGGCTTGGACAAAACCACGACCTAAAAATTCAACATGACGTAATTCTAGATCAATTAGATCCACTTGCCGAGATTTAGCTACTAGCAAACACAGCTTTTCATAATCTGATAAGGACAATTGACGCGCTCCACCTTCTGATTGAGTACGAAACGTGAATAAAAGCAATTTATTAGGTAATTCTTGACGTAAAATCGCTAATTGTGCAACGATTTCTTCAAAAGTTTCATACTCATCAAATAGATCGGCACGCCATTCTACGATTTGAGCCGCTGAATTTTGAGCTATTTTCGCCTGCTCGACTAAAGTAGTTTGATTTTTAGCAGTCAATGGAACCACTAGTTTGGGACGTCCTAAACCAAATGTTACTTCCTTAATTTGCAACATCGCCTTCACTCCTTTTAATGACATTGATAGATAATCACTTTTAAATAATTGCCTTCTGGAAATCCCTCATCTACGGCAAAATCTTGAGGCAATCGATACGTCGCGATTTTTTTTACACGACGCGCTTGTTGTGAAAATGCATGCTCGATCTGTGCTTCAAATTTTTCTAATGAAACGTTCGCCGCATTCGTCGATGCAATCAACAATCCTTTTGGCGCTAAAATCGGCAAACTTTGTTCAATCAAATCGCCATAGTTTTTGGCAACAGAAAAGACGCGCTTTTTATTGCGTGCAAAACTAGGTGGATCTAAAATAATCAGATCGTATTGTAATTGTTTACGTGCCGCATATTTAAAGTAGTCAAACGTATCCATGACTACAATAGACTGTGCATCTAGATCTAAGCCGTTGACTAAAAATTGTTCTTGCGTTTTGCTTCGACTTCGATTTGCTAAATCAACACTAGTCGTTTCAACGGCCCCTCCCATAGCAGCGGCGATAGAAAATGCTCCAGTATAACTAAACATGTTTAACACCCGTTTGCCACTAGCCATTCCTAAAGCTAATTCACCACGAACTTCACGTTGATCTAAAAAGATCCCTGTCATCAGTCCTTCATTTAAATACGTTGCATAGGTTATTCCATTTTCTTTGATCAATAGCGGTTCTGGCGCATGTTGTCCAAATAGATGTTGGCTTTCTGGCAAATTCGACTGGAAGCGAATTTTTTCATAAGCGCCAATGATTTCCGGGAAAACGGCTTGAAAAGCGGCAATGATCATTGCTTTTTTCTCGATCATCGTTTCGTTATACCAAGAAAATACAGCAAATGTCTCGTAAAGATCAATGATTAAACCGCCTAGTTGATCTCCTTCACCATTTACTAAACGAAATGCTGTCGTGTGTTCATCATAAAAATAAACGTCACGTTTTGCTTTTGCTCGTTTAAATCGTTCTTCAAAAAATGCTTGATCGATCGTGATGACTTCGTTTGAAAGAACCCACCCTACACCTTTATTTTGCTTACCTAGATACCCGTATCCAATGATTTGGCCATTACAAGATACTCGGTCCCACGTCGTCATTTGGGTATGGTTTACAAGATCTTCTTGATGGAGTAGTGGATAGCCTTTTTTTATACGCTTTGCTGCGCGTGTCGTTACATTAATTGTCATGTTTTCACCTGCTCTTTAGATTCTTTTCTAGTATAACAAAATCCGCTTTGTTTGTCTGTGGGACTGTAATTAAAGAAATCTTTAATTCAAGCGCTTAATTCTTTTGTTTTTTCTGATTTGTTTGACACTAAAAATTCTACTTAGTAAAATAGAGAAGATGATGGAAAGAATCAAGATTCTTTCTTACACTTGTTTAGTGATCCAAACGAATAGAAAGTGGGGAAATATATTTGTTCAGAAAGAAAATTAGCTCTTTTTTAAATACGCGAATGGGCTTTTTCATGTTGCTTGCCTTTTTAATGTGGGCGAAAAATATGTTTGCATTTGCCGTTGATTTAAAAGTTGGGTTAGAAAATCCGCTTCAGTATTTTATTTTAGCCATTAATCCGTTAGCCACAACCTTATTGCTTCTATCAATTGCCTTATATGTTAGAAGAAAAACACCAGCTTACGTTACGATGATGGTCATTTATACGGTCATGACGATTCTTTTGTATTCAAACGTCAACTACTACCGTGAATTTACTGATTTTATTACAGTCAATACGATGTTAGGTGCTGGAAAAGTCGCGAGTGGTTTGGGTGAAAGTGCATTACGCTTGTTTAGACCTTATGATATTTTATTCTTTATCGATATCATCATTTTAAGTTTAGCGTTGATTTTCAAAAAAATCAAAATGCAAGAAAAAGCCGTGCGTGCACGTATGGCATTTGCGGTATCTGTCCTTTCAGTAATGATTTTTAGTGGAAATCTATTCTTAGCTGAATCTGATCGTCCAGAATTATTGACACGTACCTTCTCAAATGATTATTTAGTCAAATACTTAGGAATCAATGCGTTTACTGGATATGACGCTGTACAAACGTATAAAACAAACCAAGTACGCGCTAAAGCAAGTGCAACCGATTTAGATGCTGTAAAATCATATGTACGTGATCACTACGCTGCACCTGACGAAAGTCTTTTCGGATTAGCTAAAGGCCGCAACGTGATCTACTTGCATTTAGAAAGTACACAACAATTTTTGATCAACTATAAACTAAAAGATGAGAACGGCGTTGAACATGAAGTAACGCCATTTATCAATAGTTTATACAATAGTAACAGTACGTTTAGTTTCGATAACTTCTTCCATCAAGTAAAAGCAGGTAAAACGAGTGATGCCGAGACCTTAATGGAGAACTCATTATTTGGACTCGATCAAGGGTCGTTATTTACCCAATTAGGTGGAAAAAATACTTTCCAAGCTGCACCAAATATTTTAGGCCAAACACAAGGCTATACAAGCGCAGCATTCCACGGGAACGTCGGAAACTTTTGGAATCGTAATGAAACGTATAAACATTTAGGATATGATTATTTCTTTGACGCTTCCTATTATGACGTCAATAGTGACAATTCATTCCAATATGGATTAAATGACAAACCATTTTTACAACAATCTGTTCAATATCTAGAACATTTGCAACAACCGTTTTACTCTAAGTTCATCATGGTATCCAACCACTTCCCTTATTCACAACTTAAAGGAGATGAAACAGGATTTCCAATGGCGAACACTAGTGATCAAACGATCAACAATTACTTCTCGACTGCCAATTATATGGATACAGCCGTTAAAGAATTTTTCGATTACTTAAAAGCTAGTGGGTTATACGATAACTCAATCATTGTCATGTATGGTGACCACTATGGAATTTCAAATTCTCGTAATAAACAATTAGCTGAATTGCTTGGCAAATCAAGTGATGAATGGAGCAATTACGACAATGCTCAATTGCAACGTGTGCCTTATATGATCCATGTACCAGGTACAGACAAAGGCGGTATCAACCATACGTATGGTGGCGAAGTCGACGCATTGCCAACACTTCTTCATTTATTAGGTGTAGATACACAAAATTACATCCAATTAGGACAAGATCTGCTATCGAAAAAACGCGATTCATTTGTTACGTTCCGTGACGGTGATTTCGTAACTCCTGAGTATACGTACTATGGGAATAAACTTTACGACAATAAAACCGGTCTATTGATCGAAGAACCAACAGAAGCACAAGTAGCGCAAGTAAAAGCATTAAAAGAAAAAGCAAACTTGCAATTAAGTACTTCTGATCAAATCAATAACGGTGACCTATTGCGGTTCTATACCGATAGTGGTTTAAAAACAATCGATCCAACTGAATATAGCTACTTGCATCAAAACGATCGCTTATTAGATACTGAGAAAAAACTAGGCGATAAATCCACTAGCGTATATTCGAAAAATAACAATCAATCGACTGTTGATCTATTCAAAACACAAACCTATAAAGAACTAAATCCAACAGCAGAAACAACGACGACAACTTCTAGCACAACAGAAGCTGCTGAATAAGAAAAAAAGCAAATCATTTTGAGAAATGATTTGCTTTTTTTACGCTTCTTTTTCATAAATAATTCAAACTCTCCTCGTATACTTTTTAGTGTCAGGAGGCGAGGAATTTGCGGATAGTTAAATTAAAACATTTGGCACCATTCATTGGATTTGTTTTAAGTATCGGATGTGCGTTGATACTGTTCTTACGTAGCATTTTATTGTTTATTTCCCTACATTTAACTGCACAAAATATCCAGACCTTTATCGCCTCATCCAATTACCACGATGAAGAACAACAAATATTAGCTCAAATGCAGCATCCATTTCAACAGCTCGTTTCCCATTACCAACTCAATATCTGGCTAACAGGAGCAAGTGTTTTGGTTCTTCTTGTCTGTTTTTTTTACTATATAATAGCCTTTTATCAGCCAAACGCGTCCAATAAAATGGTCTTAAAAAAAATAGCACTCTATATTAGTTTAATTGTACTTGTACTTATTGTATTGGCGTTATTTTTCCAACCGCAATTGCAAAATTATTTAGAACAAACACAACAACTGGATTTATTGACGCGTACTAAGCCCACTTATTTTTCATTTACACATGTTACAAATGCGACCCAAAATGGTTTAATGGTGAAATTTCCGGCTACTGATTACGCACTATTTCAAGCGAACCGTCTAAGTATTCATCAATGGACGTTCTTACTTTTAGGGGTGATCAGCGTTGTTTGGCTCTTCTTAATTGCTTGGATCTTTGCATTAGGGTTATGTTTTACTTCTCTACGTAAAAAAAGTCGGAATCTTATGCCTCAATTACACCTTACGTCTTTACCAAATCATCCCAATAAAAAGACACCTCACAACAGTTGAACGCTCAACTGCTAGTAAGGTGTCTTTTTTAAGATTCAGTATCTGGAAAAATCAATCGGAATGTAGATCCTTTGCCTAACTCACTTTCAACTTCGATTTCGCCTTTATGTAAACGCATAAGTTGTTGAACGATGGGCAGACCTAAACCAGATTCACCAAATTTTTTATTTTTACGTGAGGGGTCGACTTTATAGTACCGATCCCAAATATTATTGACTTGCTCTGGTGTCATCCCAATCCCCGTATCTTGAATTTCCACGATCGTTTTTAAATTTTGTTTATACAAGCGGATCACGATACTGCCATCAGTCGTAAATTGAATTGCATTTTGTACGATATTGACAACGATTTGGCGGAAACGATCGTAATCTGCGTAGATCGTCACTTCTTCTTTCGTTTCGAAAATCAGTTGATCTCGTGCAGTTGTCGCTTTAGGTTCTAACTGCGCAACGATTTCTTCAAGTACAGTAGTCGCATCAAACCGTTTGATGACCATCGAGATCTGATTGGTACGTATTTTTTCGTAATCTAAATTTTCATTGACTAAGCGAATCAAACGCTCGGTCTCATTTTTCATCAAGCGTAACGCATTCGCCTCTTGGTCTTTAGAAATCGCTCCGTATTGTAAACCTTCTAGTAGGCCATTGATCGTCGTCAGTGGCGTGCGCATTTCATGAGAAGCATCTGCCATAAATTGACGACGACGCTCTTCTTGTCGCTCGATTTCTTCTTGAGATTCTTTTAATGAGGTCGTCATTTTGTTAAAATCTGCACCTAAATCATCAAATTCATCTCGATTGTGTTCTGGAACTTGGATATCAAAATTTCCATTTGCGACTTCACGTGTCGCTTTTCGCAAGCGATTGATACGATTCACCTGAAAATGCGCGAAGAAATAACTAATTGCTAAAGCAACAATCAAGGACAACAATACTCCTCTAAGCAAGTTCGTATTTAACTCACGAACAGAATCTTCAATGTTTTTTGCAGGTTGGCTAACGATCAACACACCAAAAAACTGTTGGTTGTAGTCAAAAGGAATCATCGCATATGAAGTCGTTTCTTTACGACCAAATAAATTATAATCTGATGTCATCTGCTGCGCTTCACCATTAGATAGATTTTGCCATACCGTTGCTGAAATTTTGATACTTGGTTGCTTAACTGTAAGTGGATAGATAATATCATGATTGGTCGTGATAAACACAAAATTCACATTCTGCTGATTGAGCATCATTTCTGAAGTCGCCAAAGAATTTTGAATGATTTCTTCTTTGGATAAATCGATTTGATAGCGCTCATTGATACTTTCAGATACACGCTGCACGGCTTTCCCGTAGCCGGTTAGTTGCGCATAATTATTTTTTTCGATCGTGCGCTCGGTCATTCTTGTAAATACGATTCCCATCGTCAATAACGTAATGACAATGACTGCCGTAAATGCAAGTAGTTGTTGATACAAGTACTTCATTAGGCAATACCTGAATCATCAAATTTATAACCCACTCCCCAAACAGTTTGTATCACTTGTGGTCCTACTTTTTCCATTTTTTGACGTAATTTTTTGATATGTGCATCTACTGTTCGTTCATCACCGAAATATTGGTAATCCCAAACAAGCTCTAACAACTGTTCACGCGAGAAGACTTGACGCGGTTTTTTAGCTAACGTGTACAATAAATCAAATTCTTTTGGCGTTAGGCCTTCGATCAATTGCCCATCTAAGTAAGCTTCACGTGTTTTCGTATTGATCTTGAAATTTTTGGTTTCAACATCAAAATGGTTATCGTCTTGTTCTTCATGCATCGCTTTTTCAGCTAATTCTGTTCGACGATGCAAAGCTTTCATTCGTGCGATCAATGTTAACGGACTAAAGGGTTTTGTAACGTAGTCATCCGCACCCATTTCTAGACCAATCACTTGATCGCTTTCTGAATCACGTGCTGTCAACATAATAATCGGCACAGTACTAGAGACTTTACGAATCTCACGTGCAATCGTCATCCCGTCCATTGTGGGTAGATTCAAATCTAACGTAATCATATCCCAAGCATGTGGTTCTGCTAAAAAGCTATCTAATCCTTCTTTTCCGTCTTCTTTAAATGTTGCTTCCCAGCCTTCATTTAAAAAAAACATTTGCATCATCTCAGATACGGATTCATTATCTTCAATCATTAATAATTTCACTGGTTTCACCTCGTTAAGTTTTCAGTTTTCATCGTTTCTCCCTGTCCATAGTATACTAAATTCTAATTCAAGAACCAACTGATTCTTACACTCTTCTGAAATTCTCAAGTTTCTACAAAACTTGTCTTTTAATTAGTTTTTGTTATGATGGAAAGGAAGAAAAAATAAAGGAGCGTAAATTATGACGTATCATGCATTAGCCTTTTTTGATCTAGATGGGACTTTACTTGATCAAGATTCAACTATCACTCCAGAAATTCGCCAAGCCATGGCTCAACTAAAAGAAAATGGCGTTCTGCCGATCATTGCCACAGGACGAACTGAAATCGAAATCACTGCTATCAAACGAGATGCTGGAATCAATTCCAATATCGTCATGAATGGCGCATTTATTCGTTTAGATGGCAAACAAGTCTACGAAGAAATCATCGATCAAACATTATGCGCGCGTTTTTTAGGCGTAGCCCATAGTCAAGGACAAGAGGTCTCGTTTTATAATGAAAAAGAAATTTGGGCTTCAGGAACAACACCTGACCTTGCTAAAGCCTACGCTTTGATCCATAGCGATGTCCCAGAAATTGCCCCTTTGAAATATCAAACCGAAAAAGTCAATATGTTGCTTGTCTTAGGCCAAGATGGCGATGCGCGTTATTTAGACGAATTTCCAGAGTTGACGTTTTACCGCAATGGAAAATATTCGATCGATACCGTTTTAAATGGAACATCTAAAGGAGCTGCTGTACGCCGTTTACTTGATATGCCGGAATTTAAAGGCCTCACGACCTACGGATTTGGCGATGGCAGTAATGATTTTGCTTTGTTAGAAGCCTGTGATCATAAAATTGCCATGGGGAATGCACTGCCTGCTTTAAAAGAAGTGGCGACATTTGTCACGAAGAAAAATACTGAAGGCGGGATCGTACACGCCTTAAAACATTTTGATCTGATTTAATTGGATTTTCAGGCTCGCTATGTTATACTATGAATTACGTTGTCCCTATTACGGGGGCGTTACGGATTCGACAGGCATAGTTGAGCCTGAATTGCGCTTCGTAGGTTACGTCTACGCTAAAACGTTACAGTTAAATATAACTGCTAAAAACAATAACAACTCTTACGCTTTAGCTGCCTAAAAACAGTTAACGTAGATCCTCCCGGCATCGCCCATGTGCTCGGGTCAGGGTCCTAACTTAAGTGGGATACGTTTGATTTTTCCGTCTGTAAAATCAAAAAGAGCTTATCAGACTAGCAATACAAACTGCCTGTCGTTCGGCAAGTTGTAACGCGAAACCTTAAATGAGTCGACTATGAGCGTAGATTTTTAGGTAGCAATATGTTTGGACGCGGGTTCGACTCCCGCCGCCTCCATTATTAAAATGGTCGCAAAAAAGCCTTCCACTAATTTGGAAGGCTTTTTTTTATTTAGGTAGGATCTATTTGCTAATCATGTTATCCTTGAATCAAGGGGGAATGAATATATGCTAGGTATAACTATCGTAAATAATGAGTTACTTTATTTGGGGATTGGCATTGAATTATTACTATTAGTAGCAATCGGTTTGGTGATTTGGGCTATGGTCAGATCAAGTATTGGGCGCAAAAAAACCTACTCATTTGAAAAGAAAAAACCGGTATTCTTTATTTTATTTATCGTACTTCTCATTTTGATTCTTTTATTTATTTTAAACTGGAAAGGCTATATCACTCAATCCGTTTGGCATTTTTAGAAACTTTACTCTCAACTTATCTAGAGTATCATATCCACCTTGCTGTAAGCGCTCATTTTTTTCAGGGTTTTCTTACTTTTTTTGGACGTGATTTTTTCGGAAAATTTGTTATTCTATATACATAAGAAGTCTCCCCAACTTCCTGTAATGAAAAACTTTTTTTCCAAACATCTCTAGTTTTTATTCTCTACTCGACCTAGATGAGCTCCCCTCTTCTAGGTTTTTTTGTAGTTGCAATCTTTATGAAAAAAAACTACAATCAGGATAATTCATATGCACAGTTTGTGCTAAAGGAGTCTAATATGCGCATACAACAATTGCTCTATCTCGAAAAAATTATTGAAAAAGGCTCCATCAATGAAGCAGCAAAAGAATTATTTTTAACTCAACCTAGTCTATCTACAGCTATTAAAGAGCTCGAACAAGAATTAGGCATCCAACTGCTATTGCGAAGTAAACATGGCGTGACGCCTACTTTAGATGGACGAGAATTTTTGATCTATAGCAGACAAGTACTCGATCAAGTCCAACTGCTAGAAGAACGGTATAAAAATCAACGTCCTAGAAAACAAACATTCTCGGTTTCAGCACAACACTATGCTTTTGTCGTCCATGCTTTTGTCGAATTAGTCAAAACAGTGACCACAGATGAATACCAATTGACCCTACGTGAAACCGAAACGGAAAATATTTTTGAAGATCTAAGTACATTTAAAAGTGAACTTGGCATTTTATATCTCAATTCATTTAACAAACAAGTCATGAAAAAACTCTTTAAAGAAAAGCAGTTACACTTCACACCACTTTTTGAAGCAAAGCCACATGTTTTTGTCAGTCGAAACAATCCATTGACCAAAAAAGAGCGTCTCACGCTTGAAGACTTAGAAGACTATCCTTATCTTAGTTATGAACAAGGTGAAACCAATTCTTTTTACTTTTCTGAAGAAATCTTGAGTACGTGGAATCGTAAAAAAGAAATCAAAGTCAGTGATCGCGCGACGATTTTCAATTTAATGGTCGGACTGGATGGCTATACGATTAGTTCTGGGATCATCAGTAGCGAATTAAACGACGACAAGATCATCGCGATCCCCTTAGATCATGAAGACACGATCACAATCGGTTGGTTAAAACATCAACAACGTGAATTAAGTCCAATGGCCACAATTTACCTTGAAATGTTAACAAAACATATTGAAAATTATGGTTTTGCCATACTCTAGCAATATTTGTTTTATTTTTTTGCGAAACTGTAATCTAGAAGAAACGCCTGTAACGCCTTCTTATGCTATGCTTTTTTTAAGGAGGCGATCAGTTTGGAAGATATCTTCTTTATCCCATTTGATTGGTTGTATCACGTGATTTCAAAAAACCAATAGCGCACTTATTTTCATCTGTATATACAAAAAACCAGCCAATGATTTGGCTGGTTTTCTTTCGTAATTAGGCTTTATAACTTGCAACTAGAATCTCTACAAATTTTTCCAAGTATTCTTGATCCAGTGCATCATAGCTTCCGATTTCACTGCTATCGATATCCAATACACCTAGTAATTGTCCATCTTTTGTCATCGGAACGACGATTTCAGACATTGCTGCTGAATCACATGAAATATAATTTTCATGCGTTTTAACGTTTTCGACAATCATCGTCTCATTTTTCGCAGCAGATTCGCCACACACACCTTTGCCCATTGCAATACGTGTGCAAGACACTTTGCCTTGAAATGGTCCTAAGATCAGTTCTTCGCCATCAAATACATAGTAACCAGCAAATACTGTTGTCGGTAATGTCTCATTTAATAAAGCAGAAGAATTTGCTAGATTTGCAATCCAGTTACTTTCTGTTTCTAGCAATCCTTGGAATTGTAATAACATTAATTCGTAAGCATCTTTTTTCTTTTTTTGATCCATGGTGTCACCTATCCTCTCAATAGTCTTTATTATACGCAAATAAAGAAAAAAATAGCAATCCATTGAAATCAAAAAACTTATTTTTTATCTCGTTTTTCAAAAAATTGTTCTTTTGTCATATGATAATATGCATCATCGACTGGACGAAGTGGATCTTTATTGTCCATCCGATGGTACGGTAGTACGCCTAGATAATGCAAACCTGCTTTTTCCATCACACGACCAGAAGCTGGATTTCGTACATCGTGCATGGCAGATAAATAATTAAAGCCAATTTTTTCAAATCCGACTTTGATTAAAGTCTCGCACGCCTCAGACATATATCCTTTTCCCCAATAGTCTTTATGCAATGTATAGCCTAGTTCAGCGGCTTTCGTTGCTTCATTGATACTATGATAATCAATTGTTCCAATCATGCGATTCGATTCTTTTTCTACGATAGCATACTTTCCCAAAGGTTCTTTTAGAAAATAAAATGCAAGATCGTGTTTCGTTTGCGCCAAATCTTTATGCGTGCCAAACACAAAATAAGTTGTTTCAGGATCTGAAGCGTATTGATTCATCGCCTGAGCATCTTCTAACTCTAAGGGACGCAATACTAATCGTTCTGATTCGATCACGCGATATTCGTGTAACAGTTCGTATAATTGATTCACTACTCCACCTACTTTTTGAGATTTTTACTAGTGTAGCGAATTTTATGCAAAATGACAAGAGCTACTCGATTTCTTTGATGATTCGAGCAGGTGTTCCAGCCACTATAGAACGCGCTGGGACATCTTTAGTGACTGTCGAATCAGCAGCAACTACAGCACCTTCTCCAATCGTCACGCCAGGCAATACCGTTACATTTGCCCCTAGCCAAGCACCTTTTTGAATGGTCACAGAATTCACCGTGATTCCTCTACGTCTTTTAGGATCTAGTAAGTGATTGACCGTAATAATACGAGACATTGGACCAATCAACACATCCTCTTCAATCGTAATGCCCCCTAAATCCACAAATGTAACATTTTGATTCAAGAACACGCGCTCTCCAATTGTAATATGCTTGCCAAAATCAGTATAAAATGGCAATGAAATTACGGTACTTTCTGGAATGGATCGTCCTGTAATTTCACCTAAACGGTTACGGACTTCTTCTGGCGTATGATAAGCCGTATTCAGCTCTACGACTAAGCGTTCATTTTCTCCTTTTACTTGATGAATCTCATCATACAACGATGATCCGAGTTCGATTTCTTGTTGTTGAATACGTGCTAGAAGTGACATTGCCCTCTTCCTCTCATTCTTGTTTTCTTTAGTATAATTCGCTACAATAAAAGAATAAAGCACTTGTTTGCTATAGCCGTTATACGTCAAAGGCATTGCATAAAGGAGGAATACGATGGGAAAACGATATATTGTGACAGAAGATACGGGTTGTGGATGTGGCTGCGGTGGTTGCATGAATGCTATTTTGATTTTGATTGTGATTAGCATTCTCGCTTCAATTGCTCCTTACTTACTCGTATTCGCCTTGATTGCATTGGTTATCTGGCTAATCGTAGGCTATCCCAAACGTCAACAACGAAAAATGGAACAACGTGAAGATGCTGAACTTGCTGCACGTGAACGCGATCTAGAGCGTGCTGAAAAACGCCGCGCACTTGCAGAACGCGAACGCCAATTTAAACAACAAAAAGAACAAGAAGAGGATTGGGATGATTTTTAGGTATTAAATTTTATTGATTACTTCCCCTCTTTAGCCTTATCCCATTCTTGTTTTAAATACTCTCTAAAAATGATTCGTATATCCATAATATTTTCGGATAAAAATTTTCGAATTTCATTAAATCCAGATACAGTATCACTAATTGTTTCTGGTTTCTGAATATATAAGAAATCTTTTATTACTTCTAAGTGTAAAATCTGGGAAGATGCTTCCTTGATGATTTCCTCAATATCATGATGTTCTTCTTTATCGCTAAAATATAGTAATATTTTTTCAGATAATTCATTTATTTTAAACTTATGATTTTCAAAAACTATTTGTAATTTTGTATCTGTAAATTTTATAAAATTCTCGAATTTTTCATCCTGAGTATATTTAATACTTTTATCCAAATAATTAAATATATAGCTTTGATTAATCTTATCGATAAGAGAAACTATATTGGATATTTCAGACATATACACGGCTACTAGCTCTCTAACTTGAGATATCCACTCCAATCTTGCTTTAGCTTTTAAATCTGCATCAATTTTCAATTTTGTCATACTTTCTTCAAAATTATGTCGATCTAATGTGATTTTCAATGTGAATTGTTCATCTCTCAGGATTTGTTCACGTTGAAAATTATCTTGTTTTTGTCGTACCTCGTCTTCAAATTTTCTATTTTTAATATTTTGAATAGAAACCAATATAACATTTATAATTGCAGTTAATAACGTTCCTAAAAAAGGAATCCATAGCCCCCACCATTCCATTGTATTATATCGCTCCTTTACTTATTTATTATCTATTAATCAATTAAGCCTCGAATCCATTATACTTTATTTCTTAATTATTTTTACATAAAAAAAAGCCCTTGTTTCCAAGGACTTTCGTTTCGATCGATAATAAGATTAACGACGGATTTCTTTGATACGAGCTGCTTTTCCGTGTAATGCACGTAGGTAGTACAATTTCGCACGACGTACTTTACCAAAGCGAACTACTTCTAATTTTGCAACACGTGGTGTATGTAGTGGGAATGTACGTTCCACACCGATACCGTTTGATACTTTACGTACTGTGTAAGTTTCGCTGATTCCAGCTCCACGGCGTTTGATTACAACACCTTCGAATAACTGAATACGTTCGCGAGTTCCTTCGACAACTTTTGCATGTACACGTACTGTATCTCCAGGACGGAATGCAGGAATGTCTGTACGTAATTGTTCTTGAGTTAGTTCTTGAATCAATGGATTCATAATTTATCATTCTCCTTATTTCCAAATATTCTTACGAGTCGCACTCACAGCGGAATATTGTAATAGTTGAGCTTTCACTCACTAAAGCATCATAGCATACCTAGCCCCTAAATGTAAAGAAAAAATCTTGACGGTTTATTGATTTTCTTCGCGCTTGATTTCGGCTAACCATTTTTCCATTTGCGGAGTCAATTCATAGGCTGCTAACATATCTGGACGACGTAAATAGGTGCGTCGTAATGACTCTTTGGTTTGCCACTCTTCAATCAATTTATGATTGCCATTCGTTAGCACTTCTGGCACTTTCATCCCTCTAAAATCAGCTGGACGTGTATACTGTGGGTGTTCCAATAACCCTGTTGAATGTGAATCGGTTTGTGCAGAAAGATTATTTCCCAATACATCCGGCAATAAACGTACGGTAGCATCGATCATCACCATGGCGCCTAATTCGCCACCTGTAAGCACATAGTCTCCTAAGGATACTTCATCTGTCACAAGTGTACGGATCCGCTCATCGTAGCCTTCATAATGGCCACAGATAAAGACTAGTTGCTCTTCTTTTGAAAACTCTTCAGCCATGTGCTGATCGAATTTTTTTCCAGCTGGATCAAGTAAAATGACACGTGGCGTCACTTCAGGTCGCTCTTGTTTAATAGCTTCGATATTATCAAAAATCGGTTGTACTTTTAATAACATCCCCGCACCACCGCCATATGGATAATCATCCACTGTCTGATGCTTATTGTCTGAGAAGTCACGGAAATTTGATACTCGAATATCTAGTAAGCCTTTATCGCGTGCTTTTCCAATAATCGATTCTCCCATGGGTCCTTCAAACATTCGAGGAAATAGCGTCAATACATCAATTCTCATCGTCTAATAACCCCTCAGGAATTTCTACGATTACTTCACCTTGTTTAATATCGACTTTTTTGACCACAGATTCGATATACGGAATCAACGCATCTTTTTTACCTGGACGTTGGATCACCCAAACATCATTGGCTCCTGGTGATAAGATCTCTTTGATCTTTCCTAGTACACGATCGTCTTCTTTTACCTCAAGACCAATGATTTCATGATAGTAAAAAGCATTTTCTTCTAATTCACCAAGTTCATCTTTTGATATTTTTAAGATTCCATCTCGAAACGGTTCCACATCATTGATAAATGGATAGCCTTCAAAAGTTAATAAATCAAAATTTTTATGTTTACGGTGGGATTCGATCACAAGTTTCAATGGTTTTTGATGTTCATGAAATAACATCAAACTATTTCCTGGTTGATACCGTTCTTCTGGAAAATCTGTTTGTGAGATCACACGAACTTCACCACGGATTCCGTGCGTATTCACGATTTTTCCTACATTTAAATACTCTGTCACTTTCTTGTCCTCATTTCTATTAAATTCTGGTTTATTGTATCACGGATACGTAGTCTTTGCATCTACTACCAGAAACTCAGATCGGTAAGGATTGTTGGATAAATTGAGTAAAACGTTCGACTTGTTGGGCAATAAATGCGATGGCTTGATTCGTCGTTTCGCGTAAGGTTCCACTTGGTAAAAAGCTTGCGAGTTGATAGAATGCTTGAAAGATTGTATCGCGAAAATACCATGCGACAAATAATACAACTAGAAATCCAAATATCCGCCATACTAACCGACTGATTTTAAAGATCAACCAGATCAAGATGATCACAATCACTAAAAATAGTATATTTTCCATAAATACCTCCTAAAATACTTAGTATGACAGGTTTTCTTTGGAAAAAATAGTCTCATGATCCATTCTTAAAAAAAGCACAAAAAAAGCCCTGAATTATTCAGAGCTTTTTGCACCTTGATCCAAGATCGTCAGACGAATTTTTTGTTTGGTTTGCGTCCGTACACTATATACGATTGTCCGAATTGCTTTTGCAACGCGTCCTTGCTTACCAATCACTCGTCCAATATCTTCTGGAGCAACTGCTAATTGATATTCAATGAAATCTTCTGATTCAATCACGTTAACCGTCATTTGATCAGGTTCAGTAACTAATGGACCCACGATTGTTAAGATTAACTCTTTCACATCTGCCATAAGTTTCCCTCTTATTTCTTAGTGAATTTAGCTTCGTGATGTTTCTTCATAACGCCTTCTTTAGAAAGTAAGTTACGAACTGTATCAGAAGGTTGCGCACCTTTAGATAACCAATCTAAAACTAATTCTTCTTTAAGAGTTACTTCAGCTGGATCTTTTAAAGGGTTGTAAGTACCTACTGTTTCGATGAAGCGTCCATCACGTGGAGAACGTGAATCAGCAACTACGATACGGTAAAAAGGACTTTTCTTAGAACCCATACGTTTTAAACGAATTTTTACTGCCATTACGATATACACCTCCGTTGGTTTTAATCACAAGATGTATTCTATCAGTTTTTTATCCAGGTGTAAAGAGTTTTTTCTTTACAGTTACTAAAAAAATTCACTTACTTTTTAAAAGGGATATCTTTTGCATTATTTTTAGATTTTTCTTACAATAAATATGTACTTGAATTTAAGGAGGATGTTTGCATATGACAAAAACAATTGGTGTATTAGTTGGAAGTTTACGTGAGGGTTCGTATAATAAGTTAGCTGCTGAAACGTTTATTTCATTACTACCTGAGGGATTTGAAGGGAAACTGATCGAGATTGGCGATCTACCGCTTTACAATGAAGATTTAGATGTTGAAGGAAAAGTTCCTGAAGCATGGACACGTTTTAGACATGAATTAAATGCAGTTGACGGAGTGTATTTCTTTACTCCAGAATACAATCGTTCAATGCCTGCCACAATCAAAAATGCACTAGATGTAGGCTCTCGTCCTTATGGTCAAAGTGCATGGGATGGAAAACCTGCTTTAGTCGTTTCAGTTTCAGTCGGAGCAGTTAGTGGTTTTGGTGCGAACCATCACTTACGTCAATCACTCGTCTTTTTAAATGTCCCAACATTGCAACAACCTGAAGCGTATATCGGAAATGTAACAAACTTATTAGAAGATGGTGCCTTCAAACAAGATACAAAAGATTTCTTCCAAATGATTACAGATAAATATATCGAATTTTTCAATCGCTTTGCCTAAAAACAAACCCCTACAGTTAGATGACTGTAGGGGTTTTTCATAATAAAAAGCGTCCGTTAAGCACGAACGCTTTGGTGATTACTCTTTATCTTTTTTATCTTTGTGGTTAAATTTTTCAGCTACATCATCTGCAAATTCTTCAACTTTTTCTTTTACATCGCCGAAGCCTTTTTTGATTTTACCTTTTAGTTCTTCGGAGTTATCACCAGTTACTTTACCTTTAGTTTCTGTTACTTTACCTTCAACTTGTTCTTTGTTCACCATTGTGCATTCCCCTTTCTGTTATATAATAATAGTACCATGAGACCGTTTTTCCGACAAATAATACGCTATAAAAAAAGACAATCGAAAGTAGCGATTGTCTTTTCTCATTATTTTTTCTTTTTCTTTTTCTTCTTGTTTTTCTTAACCATACGATTCATCGCCATTTTGCCTAACTTTCCTTTGATTCCTGAACCAAACATTTGATCCATTCCTGGCATATCAAAGTTTCCATTCGACATTTTCTTCATCATCGTACGCGCTTCTTTAAATTGTTTGATCATACGATTGACTTCGACGACACTATTTCCCGAACCTGCAGCAATTCGACGACGGCGACTTGGATTTAATAAGTCTGGATTTTCACGTTCAGCCGGTGTCATTGAAAAGACGATGGCTTTTTTACGAGCGATATCTTTAGGATCGACTTTAAAGTTTTCCATTCCTGGCATTTGATTCATCCCCGGAATCATCTTCATCAAATCTTCCAATGGTCCCATGCTCATCACTTGATCAAGTTGTTCGATAAAATCATTGAAGTCAAAGCTATTTTCTTTCATTTTTTTCGCGAGCTCTTCGGCTTTTTGCTCGTCATAATCTTGTTGCGCACGCTCAATCAGCGTAAGCATATCTCCCATACCTAAAATACGGCTTGCCATACGATCAGGATGGAAAACTTCTAGATCGGTTAGTTTTTCACCAGTACCGGTAAATTTGATTGGTGCGCCCGTAATCGAACGGATCGATAATGCCGCTCCCCCACGAGTATCCCCATCAAGTTTTGTAATAATCACCCCGGTGATCCCTAATTGTTGATTAAAACTTTCGGCTACGTTGACCGCATCTTGTCCTGTCATCGCATCGACAACTAATAAAATTTCATTTGGTTGTGCTAGAGCTTTGATTTCTTGTAGCTCGTTCATCAATGCTTCATCGACGTGTAAACGACCGGCTGTATCGATCAATACATAATCATTTTTCTTTTCTTTTGCTTGTTCTAATCCTTGGCGTACGATTTCAACCGGACTAACTTCTGTTCCCATATCAAACACAGGAACATCTAATTGTTGACCTAATACTTTTAATTGATCGATTGCGGCTGGACGGTACACGTCTCCTGCAATCAATAATGGGCGCGCATTTTCTGTTTTCTTTAAATGATTCGCCAATTTCCCAGTAAATGTCGTCTTACCTGCCCCTTGTAATCCGACCATCATGATCACAGTCGGAATCTTAGGATTTTTTTCTAGTTCAACTGTTTCTGATCCTAATGTTTTGGTTAATTCTTCATTTACGATTTTGACGATTTGTTGTGCGGGTGACAAACTATCTAATACTTCTGTCCCTACTGCACGTTCACGTACACTTTTCGTAAATTCTTTTACTACTTTTAAATTTACATCGGCTTCTAATAATGCAAGACGGATCTCACGCATCATTTCTTTTACATCAGCTTCTGTTACTTTTCCTTTTTTACGTAATTTCCCCATCGCTTGTTGTAAGCGATCTGTTAAACTTTCAAATGCCATAATAATTCCTTCCTTTATTCATCGATTTCTTGTAATTGTGCAATCAACGGCGCAATCACTTGATCTTGTCCATATTGTGTCTTCACATAGCGTTCCAATTCATCGAGTACTTGGGTACGGACGATGTAATTTGAATACATGTGTAATTTACGTTCATAATCTTCTAAAATTTTTTCAGTTCGCTTGATATTGTCATAAACAGCTTGACGGCTGACCCCATATTCTTCTGCGATTTCTCCCAAAGAAAAGTCATCCGCATAGTAAAGTTCCATGTAATTCATTTGTTTTTGTGTCAAAAGAGTAGAATAGAATTCAAATAACGCATTCATACGATTCGTTTTTTCAATCTCCATATATTCCCCTCCTTTACTGAACGCTTCGTCTTCGTCAAAGTCGAGTCTTATTATACCATAGTCCCGCTTAGAATTTCATGATAAAATAGAGAAAGCAATCTACTTATTCTTAAAGGAGTAACACATATCATGAAAAAAATACTTGTGGTCGACGATGAACCTTCGATCGTAACTTTATTAACATTTAATTTAGAAAAAGAAGGCTACCATGTCACGACTGCCCAAGATGGTCTAGAAGCCTTTCATATTGCTTTAAATGAACAATTTGATTTTTTACTTGTCGATGTGATGCTCCCAGGCCTGGATGGGATCGAACTGACGCGTAAATTACGCCAAGAAAAAATTGAGACCCCAATTTTGATCCTGACCGCAAAAGACGATCCAATCGATCGCATCTTAGGACTTGAAATCGGAGCAGATGATTATATCAGCAAACCTTTTAGTCCTAGAGAAGTTTTGGCGCGTATGAAGGCGATCTCACGACGAATGGAACACCGCAGTATTCCAAACGACGAGTCTGTTGAAAAACCAATTCGTATCGGAGAGATTTATGTGGATACGACCAATTACCAAGTATATGTTCGCAATCAATTGATCGATCTTACACCAAAAGAATTTGAACTTTTAGTTTATTTCATGAAACGTAAAAATCGTGTGATCGATCGAGATACGCTACTCGATCGTATTTGGAAATTTGATTTTGATGGCCAAACAAGAATCGTGGATGTTCATATCAGTCATCTACGCGAAAAAATCGAACGTGATCCCAAACGTCCTGAATACCTTATGACTATACGCGGATTTGGGTATAAATTTCAGGATCCGACTCAATGAGACAACTGAAGATTTGGTGTAAGAATTATGGATGGATCACACTGTTGCTCTTGTCCCTTTTTTTGATTAGTTGGCAATTTATCACTCGTTTTTACGATCAACAAGTCACACAACAACAAGTCACTTATTTAGAAAAAAAAGGAACATTTTTATTAACCGTTAGTCAAAATGAGCTATCTCAAGTCGAACGATTTGCAAAACAAGATCTAGTACAACAAGGTGAACGGATCACCCTTTTAAATCAAGCTGGAAAAATCATTTATGATAGTTATGATCCAACATTACAGACAGATTCCAGAACAACGCGTCCTGAAATCAAAGCCGTGATGGATGGAAATTCACTTGGACAAGCCATTCGAACAAGTACGACGTTACATGAAACCTTATTATACGTTGCTTTACCTATCAAAAAAGATGGACAGATCATTGGTTACTTACGTTTATCAGAACCTATTACTGAATTTGTTGATCAAGCTGCTGGTATCAAACGCTCGATTTTTATTTGCTACCTATTATTTTATCTCACTGGCTACTTATTGGTCTTTCGAATCATTCGTAAACGCAATCGTCCAGTCGAGACCGTATTGCCTGTATTGCAACGCATGCTTGAAGATCCTAAAACAAAAAAAACATTGATCTATGAATCTGACTCACCGGATATGCAAGAGCTTTATCAGGTCATCACAAAGTTAAACGAGCAAATGCATCAAACCTATGCCGCTTATGAAACAAGTGAAAAACGACTATCGACCTTACTTAATGAGCTGATGATCGGTGTTTTTTTACTAGACGATCAACAAGTCATTACGATGAATGTCGTCATGCAAAAAATGTTGGGCCTTCAAGAAGCACCTAAAGAAAATCAAGTGTTTACACACGTCTTTACCGATACTCAGTTGATCCAACTGATTTATCATGTCAGTGAAGACTGTCCCTTCGTTCAAGAAGAAATCACGTTAGCCAAAACCAACACGGTAGTCGATGTCACCTTACGCTACTTTAAAGAAGACCATCAAATTTTAGCAACGGCTTATGATCTAACTAAAATCCGCCAGCTTGAAAAAATGCAGCGTGATTTTGTTGGCAATGTGACTCATGAATTAAAAACGCCTGTCACCTCATTGATTGGTTTTACCGAGACGTTATTAGATGGGGCCAAAGAAGATCCCGAAACCTTGGATAAGTTTTTATTGATCATGCAAAAAGACGCGAAACGTTTGGAAGCATTGATCCAACAAGTGATTCAATTATCCAAAATGTCGACGCGCTATGATTATGAGTGGAAAACGATCCCTGTCTATGCCTTCATTAAACAAGTAACGGAACGCTATCAAGCACTTAGTCATCAAAAAGAGGTCACGTTCTTATTAGAAGGATCTGATCAGTTATTGTTCTTGACTAAAATGGAACTATTTGATGGTATCTTAAAAAATCTAATTGAAAATGCACTCTTTTATTCGCCTGAACATACGACGATTACGATCCGCTTTGCTGTAGAAGAAAATCAATTGGTACTAGCTGTCATCGATCAAGGGATGGGAATTGAAAAAGAAGATCAAGAGCGTATCTTTGAACGCTTCTACCGGATCGATAAAGCCCGTACACGTCATTCTGGTGGTTCTGGATTAGGGCTAGCTATCGTAAAAGAATATATCGATGTCCTTGGTGGAAACATCTATGTTGAAAGCGAACTAAACAAAGGCTCTACGTTCCATATTCGATTACCCCTTTATTAACCTAATAAAAGAGGCTGTGACAGATTTCTGCCATAGCCTCTTTTTTGATCAACATGATTCCTTATTTTTGAGTGATCGCTCCATCGACAGAACGTTCCACTTTCATCGCCGTAATCGGTAGATACCCTAACTCTTTGACCACACCTTCTTGTACATCATCACTTACCATATAGTCTAAAAATGTTTTGACTTCTTTATCAGGTTGACCTTTCGTATACATATGTTCATAAGACCAAATCTTCCAATCATTTGTTTCGATTGCTTCAGCTGTCGGTTTTACACCATCTAGAGACAGCGTTTGTAGGGAATCATCTAAGTAAGAAAGGGCTAAATAACTGATTGCACCTGGGGTTTGAGCGACGATTTTCTTCACAGCACCTGATGAATCTTGTTCTTGACTTTGAACAGATTCTGCTCCATCTAAGCCCCATTTTTCAAAAGTCGCACGTGTACCACTTCCTGAAGCACGATTGACAACCGTAACGGCAACATCTTTACCGCCAACTTCTTTCCAATTCTTGATTTTACCTGTAAATATATCGACTAATTGTTTTTGGGAAATATTGTCAACACCGACTTCTTTATTGGCTACTGGCGACATACCAACGACAGCTACTTTGTGGTCTACCAATTGATCTGCTGCTACCCCTTCTTTTTCTTCTGCAAAAACATCTGAATTTCCGATTGTAACTGCGCCACTAGCGACTTGGCTCAGCCCTGTACCCGAACCACCGCCTTGGATCGTAATTGTATAGTTAGCGTGCTCTGCTACAAAGTTTTCTTGCGCTGCTTCCACTAAAGGTTGCAGTGCTGTTGAACCTACAGCAACGATTTCTACTGGTTTTGTAGACGAAGCACCCGAATCATTTGTTGTTGAACTTGCATTATTGCCACACCCTGCAAGTAATACTCCTGTTAACACTAACATAGCACCTAATTTTTTCATGTTGTATCTCCTCTCTTTTTTACATCCTTAGTGTACCAAGCATGTGTAAAGAGAGAATGGACTTTATGTAAACTTTACGCCGAAGTTTGTCAACTTTATGTAAAGAAAAAAAGCTTAGAAACTCTAAGCTTTTTGTTCTTTCATATAATCACCTAAACGAGTCATCGCTTCTATTAATTGTTCCATGCTCGCTGCATAACTGATTCGTACATATCCTTCTGCTTCAGGACCAAAGGCGATTCCTGGAATGATCGCAAGCTGATTTTTTTCTGCTAGATCTACGCAAAACGCCATTGAATCTTGTAGATAACTTTCAGGGATCTTTGCAAAGATATAAAAAGCACCGGATGGTTTCGCAATCTCAAATCCCATATCACGCATCGCATCATAAACCATATTGCGACGTTTACGGTATTCTTCTTTCATCACTTGCGCATCATTGATTCCTTCTACTAAGGCACGTACTGCAGCTTTTTGAGAAATTGTAGACGCTGCCGTTACTAGATATTGATGGACTTTGATGATTTGTTGTGCCAAGATTTGTGGGGCAAAAATAAACCCGATCCGCCACCCTGTCATCGCATGCGATTTCGATAAGCCATTGATTACGATCGTTTGATCATATAAGAATTCTGCGATACTTTGATGTGGCGCATCGTAGGATAACTCGCTATAGATCTCATCGCTGATTACAAATACCTCATATTTTTTCAAAACATCTGCCAATGCTTGTAATTCACTTGCCGTATACGTCACACCGGTAGGATTGCTTGGGAAATTCAAGATCACTGCTTTGACCTTATTTCCACGAGCCATCAATTCTTTTTCTAACGCTTCTGGTGATAGAATAAAGCCGTTGCTCGTTGTGTCAATATACACGGGTGTCGCACCAGCTAAATGAATGATCGGTTCATAACCTGGATAGATTGGTGCAGGCAAGATCACTTCATCACCAGGAACTAGCATACTCAGCAATGTCGCAGAAATCGCTTCTGTTGCTCCAACAGTTACCATCACTTCCGTTTGCCAATCGTAATTTACTTGATATTTTTCTTTAAAAAATGCTGAAGCCGCCTGACGAATATCATTCAATCCCGCCATTCCAGAATAATGACTAAAATTATCTTCGATTGCTTGTATTCCTGCTTGTTTGACGTGTTCAGGTGTATCAAAATCAGGCTCTCCTAACGTAAGTTTGAGCATATTGGGAATTTTTGATACGCGCTCATCAAATTGACGAATCAATGAGACCGTGATTTTTTCTAATTCGGGATTAAACCGTTGACTTAAAGTTGACACATACTTCACTCCTTTTTTCATATAGTAGCAGATTTTTTAAGAAGAAACAGCTATAATTTAATCTTTAACTAAGATTTTTTTGATAATGATTTTTTTAACAAACGTAGATTGATAGTCTTCTTCACCAATCAATTCAATCGCAAAAGGTGTTCCATTTGCTTGAGCTAAGACGTAAGTTAGTTTACCCGTTGTTTGCAGCTCTTCTAACAACGTATCGATCCCTTGAAAAGCATCTCGTTTCGAGCTAAATCCAAAATCGGTTAATTGTTCATCTAATTTTTTGACCGCAATCGTTGTATTGGGAACGATTTTCGTTTTGACTAATTCTAACAGTTCGTCTGATCGCGCTTGGCTTGTCGCTTCGGGAGGATTAGTTACAACGATTTCTTCTTTTTTTGCACGCAAGTCATCTAATTCTTTCACTAACGATTCGTATAATTCTTGCGTCAACATTACTCCAGCGATTTTTTCACGGTTAAAAATATAGACACCCGTTTTTTCTTTTCTGGCTTGCTGAAAGACATCCATCGGTGATTTTTTCACTTCGGTAATAGAAGAAGTTGGGACTTCCAATTTTTTAAAGGTCATTGTGTCTACTCCTTTTTAGTTGTTTTTTTCATTATAGCATAGCTTGAAATTACAAAAAAAGCCTTCTCAAAAAAGAGAACGCTTTGTTTTGATGATTTTTGCTCGATAATGTGTAGTGGTATTGATTTGCTGTTCAATTGCTTCTTCTGCTAATTGTGTGTCGTCATAGGTCACGCGGGCTTCTTGTTTTTCTAAACTTACTTTAGCTTTTTTGATTCCAGGTAACGCTGTGATGGCTTGTTCAACATGTTTGACACAATTTTGACAACTCATACCCGTAATCTGTAATTCTTGTTTCATCATCTGACTCATCCTTTCTCGTGATGGCAATTGCACTGTCCTGGTAAACAGGTACAAGTAATCGACATAGGGTGTATTTGATCGATCGTTTCACGTAATAATTGCAGATCTTCTTGGCGAAGTGGTGTCGTTCGAATCATTTCCGCAATGGTTTCGCCCACGGTCGTAGCACAAAATCGAGCTAAAAAATCATCTGTCGCCAGTTTCATTGCATCAGTTTGACTTAATAACGGGCTATAGATAAATCGTTTGCCTTCTTTTGTCGTCTGTACCCACTCTTTAGTCACCAAGCGACCAAGTAAAGTTTTGACAGTCGTTAGTTTCCAGTCAAGTGACTCATGAAGTAACTCATAGATTTCTTTGGCTGTCGTGTGTTGTTTGTTCCAAATCACACGCATCACTTGCCATTCTGCTTCACTGACAACATGATCTTCTTTTTGAGGCACGCTATTCACTTCTTTCGTTTACAAAAGTAATCTTTATAAGCTATAGCTTACTCGCTTTTGGTCTTTCTGTCAAAAAAAGTAGCTGTCTACTGACAACTACTTCAGTTCCTCTAAATGATAGCGTGTTACCGAATGAAATGCTTGTTCTGGCTTCAGCGTGATCGAAGGAAAGTGCGTATAACGTTCACTTCCAGGAATCCCTTGTGTTTCGATCGCGATCGATCCACGATTAGCCATTACTTGCCCTTTTTTCATGGTTTCGCCTTCTTCATGTGTTCCTGTTGTATATAAAATCACAGTTGGTGCATCAGTTTTAACTGTTAGTTTCACTTGCTGATCAGCACTCACTAGCTCTAAATCTGCATCTGTTTCATGATGCAAAATAAACGGATCATCGAGTGCTACGTCTCCTATTGGTCGACTTGTTTCAAAGTCATAGGCCGTTCCTTCCACTGAAAGAACTTCGCCTGTTGTGGTCACATCTGCTAATTTTTCAGCGATATGATGCGCGCCGATGTGCAAGTGATGGTCATTGATCGGATTACGCGCATCACCCGATAAATTAAAGTAACCATGATTTGTCGGATTAAATAATGTTGGTTCATCCGTAGTGGCATCATATGTGATCGTAAGCTCATTTTCATTTGTCAATGTATACGTGACTGTAATATCAAGCGTTCCTGGAAAACGTTGATCTGGATCTGAAAAAACAGTTCGAAAGGCTACGCTAGCCTGATTTTCTTTTGAATCGACTGCAGCGTCAAACGTCACTTGATCTAGTCCCAATGCCCCGCTGTGTAATGTATGACCATTTTCTGTCGTTTCTAGTTGGTAGGTATGATCTCCTAGTGTAAATGTCCCTTCTTTGATCCGTCCAGCTACTGGCCCAATCGTTGCCCCAAAATAACGATGAGTCAAATGTTGATCTATTGAGTCGAATCCTACCACGATATCACGAGTCGTCTCTCCCATCTCGATTTCCCAACCTAGTAATCTAGCACCCACAGGACTTAAACTCACTCGTTGTGTGTCATTTTTTAGTGTGTAGACGATTCCCATTGTGTCTGTCTTTACGATTTGTACCTGAACCATTACGCTTCCTCCTAAATGTAAAGCCTTTCATTACTCTTGAGTATAGTGAAGTTTAAAATACAAGTCAAGAATACAAAAAAAATAAGTTCTTTAGGTCATCTCCCAAAAAACTTATTTTTTTTCTTTTTTCAATCGTTTAGACCATTTGGCTAACCGTTCATGACGAAATTGTTGATTTCCAAAGAATTGGAAGAAATGCATCAATGGCTGACGATTTTCACCTACTAAGCCAATCAATTCGATAAATAATTCCAGCCCTAAGGTTGTCATGATCACCAATAAGATGATCGCCATCGTACTTGCATAATTCATCAATAAAGCAATAAATGAAAAGATCATCGCCAATGCATAAATGGTCATCACAGCGCCTCGATGACTAAATCCTAAGGAGATCAAACGATGATGAAGATGCATACGATCAGGAGAAGAAATTTTTTGTTTATTAAACAAGCGGCGAATAATCGCGTAGATCGTATCCGTAATCGGCACACCTAGAATAAACATCGGCGTCAATACAGAGATAAAGGTTACGTTTTTTAACCCTTGTAATGAAAACACCGCAATAAAAAATCCTAACATCAACGCGCCAGTATCCCCTAAATAAATCGAAGCAGGATTGAAATTATAAGGGAAAAATCCCATCATTGAAGCTACTAAAGTAAAAATCATGATTGAAATAAATACACCATTATCTGGTAGATAAAAATAGCTCACCAATCCAATCGTGATCAATGCAATCATAGAGACGCCTGTTGCCAATCCATCTAGTCCATCGATCAAATTGACGGCATTTGTAATTGCTAAGATCCAAAGTAATGTGACTGGCAAACTGAGCCAATGGAGATCAAACATGCCGATGAATGGAATTGAAATCGTATTGATTCGAATTCCTGCAACATAATAGATCTCTAATCCCGCAATAATCAATCCAATCAATTTAGGCAGTGGCTTTAGTTCCCGTATATCATCAATCAAACCCGTGATCACAACGATCAACGCGCCTAATAAAATCGGAAGTACACTTGTATCCAATAGATTCGAACGAAATTCCCAAATCGTCGAGAGCGTAAAGGTAATAAAAATCGCCAATCCACCTGCAGTAGGCATCGGTTTTTTATTGATTCGTCGCGCATTGGGCATGTCGACGGCTCCGATTTGAAAAGCCAATAACTTCACGATCGGTGTGATCACTGCAGCAAACATCATCGTCAAAAATAACTGCGTAATAAGTTTAAAGGTAAATTCCATTAGTCAGACCCACCTTCTTTTTTTACTTTACGTTTGATTTTACGCGACAAGCGATTGATGCGATCTTTCCCTTGTTGCACTTCGCGCCCGCTGACCATTTCTTCAATCACGGCATTTAAAATCCCACCTAAAATAATGATCATCGAAATAAAATTCAACCAAATCATCAGAACGATAAAACTTCCGATAATCTGATACCCGCTGACCCGTCTAGCAAAGTAAGTCGCATAGATCCCAAAGACTTGGGACAACACGATCCAACCAATCGAAGTAAAGACTGCTCCAGGAAGCGCCGAACGTAATTTTACTCGACCGTTTGGTACTAACCAATAGATCATCGTCATCATCGCGATCAACACTACCATCGTCAGTGGCCAACGAATCGTTTGGAAGAGACTGACCCATTCACTTGGGAACTGCAAAATCGGTTGCAATACATCTAAAATCACTTTTCCAACACCAAAGACGATGAATACGCCGACAATCGAAATCATAAAGAAAATAATGACGACCAACGATACTGCACGGACCACAAAAAAGTTGGCTCGTTCTTCTACACCATAGGCTTTGTTCATCGCCGTTTGCAATGCATTGATACTTTTACTCGCTGACCATAACGCACCTAATGCCGAGATCGACAATAATTTTCCAGATCCCTGTGTCAATAATTCTTTGATTACAGGACCTAAAAATTGATAGATTTGCTCTGGGATCAGCTCTTGCATATACGGTAAAATTTTATTCGGATCGATTTGTAATAAAGGCAACACATTCCCTATTGCGATCAATAATGGAAAAACAGATAACAATAGATAATAGGTGACTACTACTGCGCTGTTTCCGATTTCCGCGTCTGTTAAGCGTGTTTTTAAAATATCTAGAAAATGGGTGAGTTTCTCATTTTGGAGAATCTTGTTTACACGTTTCATATGAGCTACCTCTCAGGCATTAGTACGTGCCTTCTTCTCCTTGTGAAGTCAATAGACGTGGACCATCTTTCGTAATCGCTAAGCTATGCTCATATTGGCAGCTTAATGAATTGTCTTTGCTGTAAGCTGTCCAACCATTTGGATCCATTTTCATCCGCCAATCGCCAATATTGACCATGGGTTCGATCGTAATGACCATTCCTTCACGCAAACGCAAGCCTTTTCCAGCTTGACCATAATGCGGGACCATGGGTTCTTCGTGGATCGTAGGTCCAATTCCATGTCCAATAAAGTCACGGACCAATCCATAACCCTCACCTTCAACATACGTTTGAATCGCATGTCCAATATCACCAATACGATTTCCAACTACCGCTTGTTCGATCCCAAGATAAAGAGCTTTTTTTGTTACTTCCATTAATTTCTCAACTTCAGGTGTTGGCGTTCCTACTGAATACGCCCAACATGAATCAGAGATAGCACCTTTATAGTCGACACACATATCGACCTTAATCAAATCGCCTTCTTTTAATACTTTTTTGCGTGGAAAACCATGACAGATTTCATCATTGATACTGCAACAAGTCGCATATTCATATCCTTCATAGCCAATTTGAGCTGCCACAGCTCCACGGCTTTCAATTAAATCACGAACAAATACTTCGATATCCCAGCTTGTAATCCCTGGTTTGATAAATGTGCGCAATTGTTTATGTACATCTGCTAAAATGGCACCAGATTCTGCCATTTGGTCAATTTCACGTTGTGATTTTAAAGTAATCATAATTTTTTCGTCCCCTTTATTTAAATACTACTCATTTTACCATAGGAGAATTCATTTTTCCAAATTCTCTCATGGTTTTGTTGTCTATTTTCAATCATTCTTTCTTTTGCTATACTAAGAGCAGATACAGAAATAACGAAGATGGTGGGAATAACAATGACTGTAGCAAAAATTGTTTATGCAAGTTTAACTGGAAACACAGAAGAAATCGCCGATATCGTAGCGGAAACAATGGAAGATGCTGGAATCGATGTCGAGATCAATGAGTGTACACAAGTTGATGCATCTGAATTTAGTGATGCTGATATTTGTATCGTTGCTTCATATACCTATGGAGATGGTGATCTTCCAGATGAAATCATGGACTTTTATGACGACTTAGAAGAACTCGATTTAACAGGTAAAATCTTTGGGGTCTGTGGTTCTGGCGATACATTTTACGATTTCTTTTGTAAAGCGGTAGATGACTTTGAAGCAGTATTTGAGAAAATTGGTGCTTCAAAAGGTGCGGATAGTGTAAAAGTCGATCTTGCAGCGGAAGAAGAAGACATCCAAGCGCTTGAAGCATTCGCAAAAAAACTGATTGAAGCCGCTCAATAATGCCAAAAAGGATATTCTAGACAGATTTTTCATTGTCTTAGAATACCCTTTTTTTCATACTGTTTTTTCGCATTTTCGTCCCTTACACTTCTAAAAACACTGAAACGGTCCTACAAAATCTCTTTGCTGTGGTTAATATCAACTACAATTTTTACATTATCATGCACAATTGTATTTAAAGTATCTTCCAAAATCTCGATTGTACGGTCGCGAGTTGGGTTGATAATTCCTGCTGACATTAAAGAAGCTAAACCTGTCGTCATGATCCAAAATCCCATATAAACAGATTGAAACTGTTCACTAGGTAATTCTGCGTATTCTGGATCTGTCGACGAAACTTTTTTAAACCATTCAAAAGAAGTTTCTTGCATTAATTCGCCATTTCCTGAATCTTCTAAATACAATGCTCGATACAAACGCTTCTCTGAGGTTGCAAAGTCGATATAATTTAAGCCAAAATCTACTAATTTGTTCCCAGTTACTTCACGAGTAAACACTTCAGTCGATAAATAATCAAAAATATCCTGAATCAATGTTTGCTTCAGATCGTCCATGTTTTTAAACTCCAAATAAATAGGCTGTGTTGAGCATTTCATCTTTGTAGCAATGTTTCTAGCTGTAAATTTCGAGAATCCTTCGCTTGCAACTACTTCATGAGCAGCTTTCAAGATTTGTTCGCGCGTAATCGTCTTTTTTCTAGCCATTTCTACATCTCCTTACAATTACAATACTTCGTTTCCGCCCTTACTATATTCATTCTAACACTCTTAGAACATAAAGCAAAGTTTCAGTCTCGATTATCAAAAATAATAATCGAAAAGATATTTTTGAGAACCTATCTCCGATGGATTATAATTGTCAGCATTTTTAGGCAATGTTATTATATAGGGAGTTATACAACAAATTATAATATAAAAAAGGAGCGAGGTTTTCATGTCTTTAGAAAATTTTAATAAAAATTTAAACAAATATGCAGAGTTGATTACAAAAGTTGGGGTCAACGTGCAAAAAGGCCAAACAATTGTTCTGAATATTAGCGTAGAACAAGCTCCTCTAGCTCGTTTGATCACTGCATCTGCTTATGCTTTAGGTGCTGCTGAAGTGGTCGTTCAATGGAGTGATGATACCATCCAACGTGAGTTTTTAGCTCATGCACAAACAGAACGCTTGACAGAAGTCCCTCAATATAAAGTCGACCAAGCAGATGATTGGGTTGAAAAAGGCGCAAGTCGCATTAGTGTAGTATCTGCTGATCCTAGCGCTCTAGCTGGAATCGATTCTTCACGGATTGCTTCTTACCAAGCCGCAGTTGGGAAAGCCATGATCAATCTTCGAAAAGCAAGCCAAGCCAACAAAATCAGTTGGACTGTCGTCGCAGCTGCTAGCCCTGCTTGGGCAAAACAAGTTTTCCCAAAACTTGACGAAGAAGAAGCTACAGATGCCTTGTGGGATCAAATTTTTAAAACGACACGAATTTATGAAGAAGATCCAATCAAAGCATGGCAAACACACGATGAAACTTTACGCACAAAAGCAGAATATTTAAACGAAGAGCAATTCGATGCACTACACTATACTGCACCAGGAACAGATCTTACAATTGGACTTCCTAAAAACCATAATTGGGAAGGAGCTGGAAGCTTTAATAGTCGCGGTGAAGAATTTATGGCCAACATGCCAACTGAAGAAGTCTTTACTGCACCAGATTCTCGTCGCATCAACGGCTATATCTCCAGTACAAAACCACTAAGCTACGCTGGTACGATTATTTCTGGTATGAAATTTACATTTGAAAACGGAAAGGTAACTGATTTTTCTGCAGAACAAGGCCAAGAGGTGTTGGCTAGTTTGCTTGATATCGATGAAGGCGCAAGAAGTTTAGGTGAAGTCGCACTTGTTCCCCATCACTCTCCAATCTCAAGTTCTGGAATCATTTTCTTTAACACCTTATTTGATGAAAATGCATCTAATCATTTGGCTTTAGGGTCTGCATATGCGTTTAGTCTAAATGGCGGAACTGAAATGAGCGAAGAAGAATTAGCACAAGCTGGATTAAATCGTAGTCAAACACACGTTGATTTTATGGTCGGTTCTGGTGAGATGTCGATTGACGGCATTCGTGAAGATGGCTCTCGTGTTCCGATTTTCCGTAATGGTGAATGGGCATAATCCAAAAAAGCAAAAACATCTGTGATGTTTTTGCTTTTTTCATGCCCTTTACATAGTAATATTTTCAATTTTTTGTTAAAATTTAGAACATACAGAAGGGATGAATGATATGACACCAAATCGTGAAGATTATTTAAAGCTGATATTAGAATTAGGTGGCGACCAAGAGAAAATCTCCAATAAGCAAATCGTCTCCGGATTAAATATCTCTGCGGCTTCTGTGAGTGAAATGATCACAAAGTTAGTAAAAGAAGGATTAGTCGATCATACTCCCTATCAAGGTGTCCAATTAACACAAGCTGGACTTGTCAATGCTAGCTCATTGATTAGACGCCACCGACTCTGGGAGGTCTTTTTGGTAGAACACCTTCAATATTCTTGGAATGAAGTTCACGATGACGCCGAAGTTTTAGAACATGTAACATCAAAAAAACTTGCGGAACGTTTAGAAGACTATCTTTCTCATCCGATGTATTGTCCTCACGGAGGTATGATCCCAAAAGCAGATGAGCCGATACGTGAGCAAAAACGTCATACACTGACTTCCTATCCTATTGGGACAAAAGTGAGAATCGCGCGTGTTCTAGATGAAAAAGAACTACTCGACTATCTAGTCTCTCTCGATCTTCAAATCCACGAAATCTATACGATCAGTGATATCGCAGATTACGAAGGACCGATTACGATCGAAAATGAAACAAAAAAACTTGCTGTCAGTTTCAAAGCAGCCTCTACAATTTTTGTAGACCAATTAGAAGGGTGTGACCAATAATGAAAGAAAAAAATGTCTTAATTACGATTTTTGGTGGAACTGGTGATTTAGCTCAACGTAAACTATATCCATCACTTTTCCGTCTTTACTTAAAAGGAGAACTACAAGAATCTTTTGCTGTCATTGGGACTGCAAGACGTCCTTGGAGCGATGAAAAATATCGTGAAGTGGTCCAAGAAACCATCAAAGATATAGCCGAATCAACAGAACAAGCAAAAACATTCTCAGAGCACTTTTATTATCAATCTCATGATGTAACAGATACCGAGCATTATGATCACTTAAAAGATCTAGCTGATCGTTTAGATAAACAATATGATCTACAAGGCAATCGTCTCTTTTATTTAGCGATGTCACCAAACTTTTTTGGCACGATCGTACAACATTTAGAATCTCAAGGTATGTTGGATACAGACGGTTACCATCGTGTCATCATTGAAAAACCATTTGGAACTGATTATGAATCTGCAAAAAAATTAAACGAAGAGATCAACGACGTCTTTTCAGAACAAGAAATTTACCGTATCGACCATTACTTAGGAAAAGAAATGATTCAAAACATCTCCGCAATTCGTTTTGCCAACAATATTTTTGAATCTATGTGGAATAACCGTTATATCGACAATATCCAAATCAATATCTCAGAAAACTTAGGTGTTGAAGAACGCGGTGGCTATTACGATAAAAGTGGTGCATTAAAAGATATGGTCCAAAATCATATCTTACAAGTGTTGGCGTTACTTGCTATGGAACCACCGATTGAATTTAGCGAACGTGGCATTCGTCAAGAAAAAATCAAAGCCCTAGATTCTGTACGGATCTATACACCAGAAGAAGTGAAAGAAAACTTTGTTCGTGGTCAATACGACGATGGTCATTTAGAAGATAAGACTTTTACTGGTTACCGTAAAGAAGACAATGTCGATCCAAATTCAGCAACAGAAACGTTTGTCGCTGGAAAATTCCAATTAGACAACTTCCGTTGGTCAGGTGTTCCATTTTACGTTCGTACCGGAAAACGTTTGACTGAAAAAGGAACACGAATCAATATCGTATTCAAACCAACACCGGTTAATGTATTCAAAACATCGATCACTGAACCGTCTGAACAAGAAACTTTAGCTCCAAATGTCTTAACGATTTATATCCAACCAACAGAAGGCTTCTCTTTATCTCTAAATGGGAAAGAAGTCGGAAATAGTTTTGATATGATTCCAGTCAAACTCGATTACCGAAATAGCGCAGAAATCATCGGCAACACACCTGAAGCTTATGAAAAATTGCTTTTAGATGCCTTTGAAGGTGATGGAACAAACTTTACCCATTGGGATGAGGTTGCACAATCATGGCGCATCGTGGATGTTATCCGTCATGCTTGGGACAATGAAACACCTGATTTTCCAAACTACGCAGCTGGAACAATGGGACCAAAAGCTGCTTATGATCTATTAGCTAAAGATGGCTTTGAATGGATTTGGACACCGGATGAATGGTATCGTGAACGCAACTTATTATAAACATAAAAAAACAACCTGATCATAATCAGGTTGTTTTTTTATTGGTAAACAAGAGCGCGTAAACTTTGATCAATTTTTTCTGCTGTCATTCGTCCTTCTTTGATTCCCCAAATCACTAAACTTGGACCACGCTTAGCATCTCCTGCCACGAGTATCCGTTCATTATTCGTCGTATTGTCATCATAGATTTCTTCTACGCCAAATTCTTCAAATAAACTGCGCTCTGGTCCAGAAAAACCCATAGCCAATAACACTAAATCGGCCTTTAAAATCGTTTTGCTTTCTGGGATTTCTTCATAGCGATCTTTCATTCGAACCACTTCAACGCCAATCAATTGTCCTCTTTCTGCTCCAATGAATGCTGTAGTGTTGATACTATTTAATTTGATCGAGCCGCCATAGACTTCGTGAGCTTCGATTTGTCCATAGCCTAATTTATCCACTTGTGGATATTCTGGCCACGGATTGTCTGCTGTACGCTCATGAGGGAGTTCTGGATTGATATTCAATTGCTTGATCGAAGCTGCTCCTTGACGCAAGGCAGAGGCCACACAATCGACTGCTGTATCTCCTCCACCAATTACGACAACATGTTTGCCTTCTAATTTACGACTCGTTGCTTGTTTGCCATGTTTTAAAATATCTTTGGTTGTTTCCGTTAAGTAATCCACAGCATAACGAATCCCATTTAACTCACGGCCAGATACTTTTAAATCACGCGGGACACTTGCTCCGGTTGCAATCACGACACGATCATAGTTTGCTTGTAATTCTTCTGCAGCTATATCTCGTCCAATTTCTGTATTGGCAACAAATGTAATCCCTAGATCCATCATCAAATCAATTCGTCGTTGAACGATTTCTTTATCTAATTTCATATTTGGGATACCATACATCAATAATCCACCAAAACGATCACTTCGTTCATAAATCGTTACGGCATGTCCCAATTGATTTAAACGCCAAGCAGCAGATAATCCAGCTGGTCCACTGCCAATAATCGCAATCTTAAAGCCGGTCGATTCTCCAGGTAAACCAGATTCTTTTACCCAGTCTTCTTCAAACGCAGTATCGATAATAAATCGTTCGTTTTCGTGAATGGTCACCCCTTCACCATTTAACGCTTCAGTACAACTTTGTTCACATGGCGCTGGACAGACTCTTCCTGTCATTTCAGGTAACGGATTTGTTCGTGCCAATCGTTCAAACGCATCTTTAAAACGCCCTTGATGTACAAGATCATTCCATTCTGGTATCAAGTTGTCATTTGGACAACCCGATACCGTCTTTTTCCCACCAAAAAATGTACCTGTATGGCAAAATGGAATTCCACATCCCATACATCGTGCAGCTTGCTCTTGACGTTCTTTAGTCGATAATGGAACTTGGATTTCCTCCCAGTCTTTTATCCGTTCAGCCACTGCACGTGCAGGATTTTCTTTTTTTTCGTATTTTAAAAAACCAAATGGATCTGCCATTATGTTCAGTCCTTTCTTGATGGAATCGATAGTTGTGCCCCAATCATCGATTCAAATGCTTGTTCAACCGCATCTACTTTTGTAAGACCTTCTTGTTCAAAGGCTTTTGTTCGATCAATCATTTCATGATATTCAGTTGGATATACTTTGACAAAATAGCGTTTTTCTTCTTCCCAGTGGCTTAAGATATATGCTGCTTTCGTCGATTTTGTATAGAGCAATTGTTTTTCAATCATTTCTTTAACGACTTGATCATCGCCACTTTCATCTAGACCGAATAAGTCTACCATTTCTAAATTGCATTTTTCATGAAAAGTCTGAGTTTTATCATACACATACGCTACTCCACCAGACATTCCCGCTGCAAAATTGCGTCCTGTTTTCCCTAAAATGACAACCGTACCACCTGTCATGTATTCACAACCGTGATCTCCAACACCTTCTACGACAACATTCGCCCCGCTATTTCGGACACAAAAACGCTCGCCAGCCGTTCCTCTAAAGTAAGCTTCTCCTTTATTGGCACCAAAACAGGCTACGTTTCCTACAATTGGAGAGTGATCGACATCATAGGCCGCGTCTTTTGGTGGCATGATGATCAAACGCCCTCCGCTTAGACCTTTTGCGACATAGTCATTTGCTTCACCAATCAGCGTCAGCTGCATTCCTTGTGTTGCAAAAGCGCCAAAACTTTGTCCAGCGATCCCCGTGTACGTATAATTCAATAGTCCAGATTGTAAGGTATAATTGCCAAAACGTTCTGCGATCCAACCAGCCATTTTCGCACCCACTGAACGTTCGACATTGTTGATCGTTTGTGTAGTCGATGCAGCAGTCGCATTCGTTAGGGCTGCTTGACTATAGGCATCTAATTCTTTCCATTGACGTTTTTCAGCAAACGGATCTTCTACTTTGCGCTCGATTCCAATATTGCGACCAAGCATTTTTGAAAAGTCCAATGATTTTGCTTTTCCTTTAGCCAGATAACGCGGTTGCAATACTTCAGCCTGTCCGACCATTTCATCGATCGTTCTAAATCCTAATTGTGCCATAATCTCACGCAAGTCTTCAGCTAAAAAGAACATCGCATTGATGACATGTTCTGGTTTTCCTGCAAAGAATTTGCGCAAGGCTGGATTTTGTGTCGCTACTCCTACTGGACAAGTGTTTAAACTACACACACGCATCATTACACAACCTACTGCAACCAAGATCAAAGAGGCAAAACTGTATTCTTCTGCACCAAGTAACGTAGCGATCGCGATATCGCGACCGGTCATCAATTTACCATCCGTCTCAAGTGTCATACGTTGGCGCAAGCGATTCATACTCAATGTTTGATGCGCTTCAGCTAAGCCCATTTCCCATGGCAAACCAGCATCACGAACTGAATTTCTTGGTGAAGCGCCAGTTCCTCCATCATATCCTGAAATCACAACGACATCAGCACCTGCTTTGACCACACCGGTAGCAATCGTCCCTACACCGGTACTCGACACCAATTTCACGTTGATTTTCGCATACGGATTGATCGTTTTTAAATCATAGATCAATTGTGCCAAATCTTCGATCGAATAAATGTCATGATGTGGTGGTGGTGAGATCAAGCGAACTCCAGGTGTTGACCCACGGATCTCGGCAACCCAAGGGAAAACTTTATTTCCTGGTAATTGTCCTCCTTCACCAGGTTTTGCTCCTTGAGCGATTTTGATTTGTAACTCTTCTGCACTCATTAAATACTCTGCATTTACGCCAAATCGTCCTGAGGCTACTTGTTTGATTTTAGAATTCAGATTGGTTCCATCTTTTTTCGGATAAAAACGATCGCGATGCTCGCCGCCTTCTCCACTATTTGATTTTGCACCGATTTGATTCATGGCTTGTGCGATACAAGTATGTGCTTCTTCGCTCAATGATCCATACGACATCGCCCCTACTTTAAATCGCTTCACGATACGTTCAGCCGGTTCTACTTCTTCTAAGGCAATCGAAGGACGTGTTTGCTTGAATTCCCAAATCGTACGTAAGGTCGTCGGTGTCGTCAAGGCTTCTTGATTCAACTGATTGGCATATTCCTTATACAAACTATAATCACCCGTACGCACGGCTTTTTGAAAATTATAAATCGTTTTAGGATTAAACAAATGATGCTCTCCATCTGATTTATATTGGAAGCTCCCGCCAGATGGTAAATAATCACGTGCTTTTTCACCATATGCTGCATCATAACGTTTGATATATTCTTGTTCGATTTGTTCTAATGATAATCCTTCGATCCGTGTCACGGTTCCTGTAAAATATTCTTCGATTACAGCACTAGAGATCCCTACCGCTTCAAACAATTGTGCTCCTTGATAGCCTGCAATGGTCGAAATCCCCATACGTGACATAATTTTAATAATGCCTTTTTCACAGGCTTTACGATACGATTCGATTTTGTCTTCTAAATGATAAAAAGCAAGGGTTTCATAAGCGCCGTAAGGATGAATCGCACTTGCACCGTATCCAATCAACATCGCGTAATGATGGACCTCACATACTTCTGCAGTATCTACCACTAAGGAAACTTGTGACGCTTTTCCTTGACGAACCAAATGATTATGCAACCCTGCTACTGCAAGCAAGATCGGAATCGCTAGTTGTCCTTTTTGACGATCACGATCGGTCAGTACTAAAATCGTAGCCCCTGCATCGACTTTTGCTTCTGCCTCTTTAAACAGAGTCTCCAAGGCAGTTTTTAAGGTATGTCGTGTTGCTTGTTTGGTGTACAGAATGGATTGTGTCATCGTTTTTTGCTTATTTTGTTTAAAGGCACGCAGTTTTAAAAAATTATTTGTGGTTAACACTGGACTGTCGACTTTTAGTTTGCGACTATTTTCTGGAATATCTTGACGGATATCCGCTGCTCGACCTAAAAATAGAGAGGTTCCAATGACAAGCTGTTCACGGATCGCATCGATCGGTGGATTCGTTACTTGCGCGAATTGCTGTTTAAAATACGTAAACAACGATTGTGGCTGATCGCTTAAAATCGCTAATGGAGAATCAAAGCCCATTGAGATCACAGGCTCTTCGCCATTTTGAGCCATTGGGATGATCAAGGTTCGAATAATCTCATCTGTGTATCCATTTAGTTTCCATAGTCGAAGCAATTCTTCAGAGTCATATGTAGCTGTCTCGTTTACATCCGGTAGCTCTTCTAACGTGAGTAATTGTTTCGTCAACCATTTTTTATATGGATATTTTGTTGCATATGTAGTTTTGATTTCATCATTGTACGTAATTTTTCCAGTTGTCGTATCCACTAAAAAAATATTTGCAGGTCCTAAAACACCTTTTTTGATGATCGTAGCAGGATCTATATCTACTACACCAGATTCAGACGCCACCACGACTAGACCATCTTCAGTGATCAAATAACGTGAAGGGCGTAATCCATTACGATCTAGACAAGCGCCTACGACTTCACCATCTGTAAAACACAAAGCAGCTGGTCCATCCCAAGGTGCCATGAAACTTGCATTATATTCATGAAAAGCTTTTAATTCATCTGATAATCCTGTTTGTTCTCCCCAAGCTTCAGGTACCATCATCATTAAGGCTTGTGGAATATCTCGTCCGTTACGATACAAATATTCCATACAATTTTCTAATTTAGCTGAATCTGAACTCTCGTCATCATAGACTTCGATTTGATGACTATGCATCCAATTTTCGGCGCCTCGCAATGTATTGATTTCTCCATTATGCGCTAAAAAACGAAACGGTTGTGCACGGTCCCAACTTGGGAACGTATTCGTCGAAAAACGAGAATGGATCAATGCCACGTGTGTTTGTAGCTCAGGATCTTGCAGATCTTTATAGAATAAACGAACTTGATAGGCATGTAACATCCCTTTATAGACGATCGTTTTACTTGATAAACTACAGATTGACACTTCGTTCGCTGCAAAACTTTTTTCTAATGTGCGTCTTAACTGAAAGAGTTGATCTTCAAATGCTCGACCAACAGGCGTATCTAATGGTTTTTCAATAAAAATTTGTACAAAACTCGGCATCACTTGTTGCGCACCGGGTCCACAGTTCGAAAAAGCATATGGAACATCTCGCTGCCAACGTACACTAAAACCTTCTGCTGCAATTTCTTGAATGATCGCTTGTTGCATCGCCATTTTTTTCGTTTTCTCTTTAGGAAGAAACAACATCGCGACGGCATAATCACCTAAATGAGGTAAGGTGATCGCCGCTTTTTTTGCTTCTTTTTGAAAAAAAGTATCGGGTAACGCCATTAAAATTCCAGCACCATCTCCAGTATCTGGTTCTGCTCCCGTTCCTCCACGATGATTCATTCTTTCTAACATCGTCAATGCATAATCTACTAATTGATGCGAAGGTTTTCCTTCTCGTTGGGCAATAAAGCCCATACCACATGCATCTTTTTCGAAAGTTGGATCATATAAGCTGTATTTCATCTCGTCATGGTTTAAAAAAGTGTTCATAGTCTACACCTACTTTTTTTATTTGAAGATTCAGATAATTCATATTATGAGAAATAAATTGTTAAATATTACATTTTCTCATTCTATTTTTATATTTATACGTCGTAATCTACAGTTTACACATTTTTCGCTATTTTTCCATGCCATTTTTCTGTTTATATATGAGAATCGTTCTCATTTATCGATTATTTTTTATTTTATATCGTGTAACCGAATTCTTTATCTACTTTTCCTAATAAAAAAAAAGAAGATTCCCGTTAAGGAATCTTCTTTTAAAGACGAACGTTATCTAGTAATTATTTTTGTTCGAAGCCTTCTGCTACTGCTTCAGGAAATTCTGCTTCCACGATTTCTGTACAATGGTCACATAAATGTGGCAATTGTGGGTTTGATCCTACATGTGTTTTCACTTGACGGCAACGTTCACATACTTCTCCGTCGGCTTTTTCAACTAAAATGGCCACATCATCAAAAACTTGTGCTGCTTCTGGAGCTGCTAATGAAGCTGGTTTTACTTCAAAGAAGTCTGGTGAAATGATCAACAACTGGGCAATATCCGTATCGACTGCATGAAGCAATGTATGGATTACTTCAGAAGGATAGATAGTCACTTTTGCTTCCATTGATTTTCCAATCAATTTCTCATTACGTGCTACTTCTAAAGCTTTTAAGACATTGTCTCTAAAGTCCATGAAGGCAGACCAGATATCTAGTAGTTCTGCTTGGTTCGTAAACTCTACTGCTTCTGGTAATTCAGCCAATTGCACATACTCTTCTTCTTCTTTCAAATGAGACCAAATTTCTTCAGCTGTATGCGGTAAGATCGGTGTCATGATTTTTGTTAAGGCTACTGCCACTTCATAAAAGACGGTTTGCATACAACGACGCGCGTGTGCATCTGCTTTTTCAATATAGACCACATCTTTAGCAAAGTCTAAATAAAATGCAGATAGATCAACCGTTAAGAAGTTCATCAATGTACGATAGATATGAACAAAGTTGTATTTTTCATAGCCTTGTTCACGGATTTCTTTAATCACTTGATTCAAACGAACCATTAAATATTTATCAACTGAACGCAACTCTTCATAAGGTACAGCCATTTCTGGTGTAAAGTCTTCCGTATTAGCTAGTAAGAAACGCATTGTATTACGGATTTTACGATAGACTTCTGACACTTGTGTCAAGGTATTCATGTCGACACGAACATCTGATTCAGAGTCTACACTTGCTACCCATAAACGTAAAATATCCGCACCCATTTGATTGATGACTTTATTTGGTTCGATTGTATTGCCTAGTGATTTACTTTGTTTACGACCTTGAGGATCTAAAGTAAATCCTTGAGATAAGACAGCTTTATAAGGTGCGACTTTATTGATCGCCACACTTGTCGTAATACTTGAGTTAAACCAACCACGATATTGATCAGAGCCTTCTAAATACATATCTGCAGGGAAACTTAAGTCTTTGCGTTGACGTAAAACGGCTTCATGTGAAGAACCAGAATCAAACCAAACATCCATGATATCTGTTTCTTTTGTGAACTCATTATTTGGTGAACTTGGATGTGTGAATCCTTCTGGTAACAACTCACGTGCTTCACGTTCAAACCATACATTTGATCCATGTTCAGCAAATAGATTCGCAATATGTTCAACCGTTTCTGGTGTGATGATTGGATCTCCATTTTCAGCATAAAAAATTGGTAATGGTACACCCCAGGCACGTTGACGTGAGATTACCCAATCGCCACGATCACGAATCATGTTATATAGACGCGTTTTACCCCAAGGGATGATCCAGTCGACTTTTTCGATTTCATCTAAGATATCTTGACGGAATTTATCGATTGAAGCAAACCACTGCGCAGTTGCACGGTAGATCACTGGTTTTTTCGTACGCCAGTCATGTGGGTAGCTATGTGTAAAGTAATCCACTTTTAATAAAGAATTATTTTCTTTTAATTGTTCGATTACCATTGGATTGGCTTTTTCATAGAAAATACCTTCAAATCCAGGTGCTTCAGCTGTGTAGACTCCGCGACTATCTAATGGAGACAATACGTCTAAACCATATTTTTTCCCTACGATATAGTCATCTTCACCATGGCCTGGTGCTGTATGAACTAATCCTGTACCTGCATCAAGTGTGACATGGTCTCCTAGCATCACAAGTGAAGTACGATCATACAATGGATGTTGTGCTGTCATGTATTCCAATTCTTGACCTGCAAATTCATTGATGACTTCCACTTCTTGCCAACCGATTTCATTTGTTACAGTTTCTAATAAATCTTTCGCTACAACAAATTTACGACCATCGGCTACGATCTGTACGTATTTATACTCAGGATTTACCGAGATACCTAAGTTCGATGGAATCGTCCAAGGAGTTGTTGTCCAAATGACAAGTGCTGTCTCTTGATCCAATAACTCTTTTCCATCTACAATGTTAAACGCAACATAGATTGAAGGAGACTCGACATCTTTATACTCGATTTCTGCTTCTGCTAATGAAGATTCACTTGATGGTGACCAATAAATTGGTTTTAAACCTTTGTAGATATAGCCGTTTTCAGCCATTTTTCCAAATACTCGGATCTCTTCAGCTTCATAATCAGGAGTTAAGGTGATATAAGGATTTTCCCAATCTCCAGCGATTCCCAAACGTTTAAAATCTTCACGTTGTTTGTCTACTTGACTCATCGCATATTCATAACATTTTTGACGGTATTCTGTCATCGACATTTCTTTACGTTTGATTCCTTTATTTGCCAAGACTTGCTCGATTGGTAATCCATGTGTATCCCAACCTGGTACATACGGTGCACGGAAACCTGACATTGCTTTTGAGCGCACGATGATGTCTTTACTGATTTTATTTAATGCATGGCCTAAATGGATATTTCCGTTCGCATACGGAGGACCATCATGCAAAATAAAAGTTGGTTTACCTTCATTTTTTGCTTGGATCATGTTGTACATGTCCTTTTCGTTCCAGTCTTTTTGCCATTCTACTTCACGAGTTGGCAAATTTCCACGCATTGGAAAAGCGGTTTTTCCAAGATGCAAGGTTTCTTTCATCTTCATTGAAATTGCTCCTTTAATTTTGATTATAAACCTAAAAAAAAGCCCCTTCTATTCACATAGAAGGGACGAATTTACACGCGGTACCACCCAGATTTCAGATAGTTGTCTATCTGCACTCTTGATTGGTAACGAAATCACTCGTCATATCTTACTGATTTCAGATACGAAACTTTTAGAGGATCTAACGTTATACAGGGTTTACTGGGCTCGCACCATTTCCAGTTCGCTTTAAAAATATATACCGTTTTTCTGTTCTAAATTAGTTATCTTGAGGAACGTCGATGATTTTTTCGCTTGAATCTACCACTACGATTTCATCCACAAGTTCTTCTGTTTCAACTGAGTTTACTTCAAATTCATTTTCATTGTCAAGCTCTTTTGATAAAACTTCTTTGATCAATGAATCGCTATCTTGTACATACGTAGAAAATGGTTTTAAAATTTCTTCCCATTCTGGACTTTTCACTTGCTCTAATTGTGCTTCTAGCATCAATGAAAGATTGCTGTGGAAGACACGGGTCTTTTTCTTCAACTCATTTGTTTCGTTTGCTAATTGACGTGCATTTTCAGTAGCAGCTTCTAAGATTTCTTTTGCTTTTTCTTCTGCAGTCGTTGTAAGTTCGTATGCACGTTTTTCAGCAGTTGTAATCAATTCATCTGCACGATTTTCTGCTGCAGCGACCAATACTTCTGATTCTTTGCTTGCACTAGTTTTCACTTTATCTGCTGTATCTTGAGCTACGATGATTGATTGGTTCAATGCATCTTTTAGTTCATTGAAATATTCTAATTTTTCTTCTGCATGTTTTAAAGCTTTTTCAAGTTCACGATTTTTTTGAACAGCTGCTTCGTAGTCACGAACAACAAGATCTAAAAAGTCGTCTACTTCATTTTTTTCATATCCGCGCATTTTTACGGGAAAGTTTTTATTTTGAATGTCTAATGGAGTTAATGCCATGTCTTACACCTCTTCATATTATTTACGCAATACACCTAATGCTAGACGTATCTTTTCTTTTTTCGTGGTTCCTTCGATTCGCTGGATCTGAATTCGACCATATCCACGTATCGATAAAATATCAAGTAAATCTAATGGAAAATCTGGTTTCGTAATCACACGCCAGTTTAATTTTACCTTCTCAGAATCGATCAATTGTTTTGCTCGTTGTCTTGAAATCGAAAAAACAGAAGCAATGATCGTATCTAAACGCATGGAGCTAACAATCACAAGTTCATCAGACCAACTATCTTTTGGTAAAATCATCTCTGTATAGTTTTTTTCTTCTAAACGCGCATTGACACGTCCGATTTTTGTGACTTGCATCTCGATATAACGGCTGACTTCTTGGGCTACAAACACTTGCCATGTTTCTCCATCCGATAAAATATCACCGAAAAATTCACGCTTTACTCCAGCATTGACTAAAGTACCTAAAATTTTACCATGCGTCAATGTTGTAAATTTTTTAGGATAATTGATTTCAAATAATACGATATCAAATTCTTCGGTCGTTGGTGTATAGTAATCAGGATAGATCAAACACCGTACACGTTCTGCTTGTTCATAACCGCCGTAAAACCGAAATTCTAGATCCGAAGTTTGTCGAATCAATGTTTCCACGATATAGGCTTGTCTAGGATCTAAAAAATCAGTGAGATATGGTGCATATTGTATCTGAACTTGTTCGATCCAGTCACTCACGCTATCAATAAAAGGGTGTTCATCGGCGCGAAAATGTTGGTACACATTTGCGTTCATCGATAATTCACCCCCTTTTGGTTAAAAAATTAGATTTGCTAGAATAGTTGTTAATGCTTGACTTGCTAGATTTAAAATAATGATTGCCGCTGCAATCGTAAAGTCGATTGGCCCCAAGCGTAAATTCAAATGATCAAATAGACTTAAATATGGTTCACAAATGCGACTTAATAGTTTTCCAAATCCAGACTGGTATCCTCCTGGAAACCAAGATAACAAGGCATAGATTACTAGTAAAATCGTATATACATATACGATATCGTTAAATAACGACAATAGTTGATAGATTAAGATAAGCGTACCCTCCTTTGCCTATTGCTCAAATAGATGGCTGCTTGCTAAAGACTGTGCGGTACCATCGATTTCAATTCCTTTTGGTGTGCATAAAAAGATTTCATCGGCAACACGTTTAATGTCACCATCTTCAGCATACACGGTGCCAGTCAGAAAATCAACGATTCGACGTGCTTGGTACTCTTCAATTAAGTGAAAATTAACCAATACCGGTTTTCCCGCTAAAATCGTTTTCGCAATCGTCATCGCTTCAGAATAAGCACGAGGTTCCATAATCACGATTCGGCTATGATCTACAGCTTGAACTTTGTTCATTCGATTTTGAGAAGGTTGATCATGCATCTTCACGACTTTTTTCGTTTCTTTTTGTGGCGCATGAGTAGTCATTGGTTCTTCATCATATGCAACGTTTGTTTGATTGATATCAATTGAAGAAGGTTTAGGAATTTTCACACGCTTTTTAGATGTTTTCTCAACAGGCTCTTTTTTTGTCGGGCTTGCTTGTTTTGTGACAGTTTCAGTTGCAGCTTCTGGTTTTGGTTGCTTGACCAAGGAAGGTTTTGACGGCGTAGCTTTTGGCTGCACATAATCAAGTTCTTCATCGGGCATACTATCATTTAACCCAAAAAAATTCGAAATACTATCTTTTAATGACATGCTCAGTCCTCCTTTCTTACTCTTTAAATAGAGCAGTTCCAACTCGAATAAACGTCGCGCCCTCTTCAATGGCTACTGGATAGTCATTACTCATCCCCATACTTAATTCTGTACAAGGAGCGTAAGAAAGAGATTGGCTAGCGATCTGCTCTTGCATTTGTTTTAATTGATGAAATAGTGCATGTTGTTGTGCCACGGTTGAATCAAATGGTGCCATCATCATCAATCCTACAACACAAATACGATCATACTCAGCTAATTGTTGAATAAACTCAGGCACTTCCGTTAAGGAAATCCCTTGTTTACTGTCTTCACCGGAAACATTGACTTCCACAAAACACTGAATCACATGTTCCGCTCGTTTTTGAATTTCTGCAGCTAATCGAAGGCTATCTAGTGCATGGAAATAATCCAATTCATTGATGACTTGCTTCACTTTACGTCGTTGGAGATTGCCGATAAAATGCCAAGTCAAATTTTTTTCGTTCGCATGAACAGCTGCTTTTTTTGCTAAAAAAGCATCGACCCGGTTTTCTGCGCAATGGGTGATTCCTGCATCAATGATGTCTTGCGTTGCTCTTGCATCACTTGCCTTTGTAACAGCAATCAATTGTACGCTGTCACGCTTGCGTGAAGCAAGAGCACAAGAATTCTGGATTACTTGCTCCACTTGTCGCAAGTTCTCAGAAATCATGTGCTCGGCCTCCTCTTATCGTTTGCGACGGAAAAATGGTGGCGTATTTAATTCGTCATCATTTCCGGCTTGTTCTTCACGATGGAATGTGTCAAAGTCTTTTTTCTCAATTGAGTCAAATTGAGGTTCTTCAGTTTTTTGACGTACTGTTTGTTCTTTACGGATATCCCAATTTCCAAATGTGCTATTTTCTTCTTCAGCAGGAGTTGGTTGTGCTTGATCCATTTCTAAAACAGGTTTAGTTGGTGTTGTTTGGATCTGACTCGCTCTTTGTGTACGAGCAGATCTAACGTCCTTTTTTGTTGGGTCGATTCCTGTAGCAATAACTGTTACACGAATTTCGTCGCCCAATTCTTCATTGATTGATGTACCTAAGATAATATTTACATCTCCGCTTGCAGCACTTGCTACGATATCAGAAGCATCTTGTGCTTCAAATAACGTCATGTCCATACCACCCGTGATATTTAACAATACTTGCTCGGCACCATCGATTGATGTTTCTAACAATGGAGATGAGATCGCTTTTTTCGTTGCTTCAACGACACGTTCTTCACCTGTCGCTACACCGATACCCATCAATGCAGTACCTTGGTTTTCCATTACTGTTTTCACATCAGCAAAGTCTAAGTTTACGTAACCTGGAGCTGTAATCAAATCAGAGATTCCTTGTACCCCTTGGCGTAAAACGTTATCTGCTTCACGGAAAGCTTCTAGCATTGGTGTCTTTTTGTCTACTACTTCTAATAAACGGTTATTTGAAATAATTAATAATGTATCTACATTTTCTTTTAATTTCGCGATTCCTTCAGCTGCAAAGCGGCCGCGTTTTGGTCCTTCAAAAGTAAATGGACGTGTCACAACACCTACAGTTAATGCGCCTAATTCTTTCGCGATACTTGCTACGATTGGAGCCGCACCAGTACCTGTTCCGCCGCCCATTCCGGCAGTAATGAAGACCATATCCGCGCCTTCTAATGATTCACGGATCAATTGTTCACTTTCTTCAGCAGCTTTTTCGCCTACTTCTGGTTGAGAACCAGCACCCAATCCACGAGTGTATTTAGGTCCTAATTGAATGACTGTTTCAGCTTTTGAATTTTTTAATGCTTGAACGTCAGTATTTACGGTGATGAATTCAACACCTTTAACGTTTTCTTCGATCATACGGTTTACTGCGTTTCCACCACCGCCACCGACTCCGATGACTTTGATTACAGCGCCTTCGTTGATATTGTTATCAATTGAAAATTCCATAAGTGTTTATTCCTCCTACGTTTACTAATCAAAAATATTTGAAAAGAATCCTTTTACTTTATCGGTAATGCTTTCGTTATCTTGTTTTGACTCGTCGTCTACATCTTGATACACTGGAGCATCTTTTGGTTCTTCTTGTTTTGGTGTTTCTTTCACTGGCGCTTCTTTGACAACAGATTTCACTGTTTTTGTTAATTTTTCGCCAGTTACAGCGGCATTGGCTGCACGATAGACATCGCCAAGGTTTGCTGCATAATCAACTAAACTGATTACATTTGTAAAGACTGGATTACGAAGACCCATGTGGTTTGGTACGTATAATTTAACCGTTGTATCAAAGATCTCTTGTGCAAGATCTACAACACCTGGAAGACTTGCTGCACCACCAGTTAATACAACCCCACCTGGTAATTCAAACGCCTCAATATCGTCTAACACATCTTTTGCTTTGTTAAAGATTTGTTCCATACGCGCTTCAATAATTTCTGATAAATAACGTTCATCTACTTTAATTGGTTCATCTTTCCCAATTACATCAACTGGGAAATCTTCTGCAGCAGACGTACGTTCTGGATACGCATCTCCATAATTGATTTTTAATGCCTCGGCATTGTTAAATGAAGTGTTCAAGACTGTGGAAATATCTTTTGTGACAAATTCGCCACCTTCTTGATTGACGTCGGTAAATTTCAATTGTTTGTCATGCATCACTGCAACAGTCGTTTGACCGCCACCTAGATCCATTACGATCGTACCGAAGTCTTTTTCGCCATCTGACAAGATCGTTTCTGTTAAAGCTAGTGGTGTAATGATAACTTCATCGATAATCAAACCAGCTTTTTCTACACATTTTTTCACATTGTGAACAATGGTTTTTGGTCCAGTGTAGATTAACCCAAACATTTCTAAACGAACCCCAATCATACCGCGGGGATCTTTGATCCCTTCAAAACCATCTACAGTAAATTCTTGCGGGATAATCGCAACGATTTGACGTTCAGGTGGAACTGAACGAACCATTGCAGCCGATGCAACATTTTTTACATCTTCTTCCGTGATTTCTTTTGATTCACTGTTGACCGCAATCATCCCTTGGCAATTTTCAACTTCTAATAAGTTTGCCGGTAACCCTACGCTCACGCTACGGATTTGAATTCCTGCTTTTTCTTCTGCTTGTTTTACTGCTCGTTGAATCGCGTTCACTGTTTTTTCAATATCTACGACGATTCCTCGATTGATTCCTTCTGATTTAGCGTTTCCTACGCCAATGATATTCATTTGGTTGTCGACATATTCTGCAACAACAACTTTGACAGATGATGTTCCAATATCTAAGCCCACATAGATCCCTGATTTTGCCATGGATGGAATTCCCTCCTAATTGTTTCCTAATCGATTTGAATGAAACGTCTTCTCTAAAATTAGCACTCTCTTTTCATTTCTACCAATTTTACCATACCTTGGTAAGAATGATAAAGATGTAAGAATAAATTAATCACTAAATTTAATATAAAGCCCCCGAATTATTACGGATTGGTGACAGTTTCACTGGAATTAGGTGTTTCTTGTTCTTTTGAAGCTGATGTCGTGGTAGTTTCTGTTGTTTCTTCACCTTCAGAAGTTTCACTATATGGTGTATAAAAGATGCCGACTTCCATATCGATAATTCCTTTATCAGGTAGATCCTTGGCCACTTTAGGATAATACACCAATTGTTTGGCTAAATTTTCAATATTGACAATCACAGTATTGCCATCTTTCATCATCAAACGCAGTAATGAATCGTTTGCTTTTGTTGGCGTCGCATTGATTTGTGATATCGCCGATTGGATATCAGCTGGTAATTTTTCATATGCTTTGATTGTATCAATGATTGCTTGATCGTGTTTAAAGTCTTCTAAAATCACAAAACCATTTGTTGGTTTTTTTGTCCCCTGATCTAGCATCTTCCCATTTTCTAAAATCGGATAGTACAGGTTGCCTTTTGATAGTTGAGCGATTTGACCATATTCGGTCACGTTGATTTTTAATTCATTGAACGATTTGGGTACAATGCTTACGGATTTGATACGCACATTTTCTTTTTTGATCGCAGATATAGCCGTGGATCTATGCATATACTGTGTCAAAAAATCTTCATCATATACAAATTTAGAATCTGCAATCAACTTGTTCGCATCAATCGTCTGATTTCCACTGACCTGTATTGCGGCTAAGCGACTAGCAGGTGACACATAATAAATGGTAATCAACAATGGAATCAGCAAGATCCCAATAATCGTGCTAAGTCGACGCCACAATTTTTTACGTTGATACTTTTTAAACTGCGGTAAGGTATCGGTAAATGAAGGATGTTCTTTTGTTTCTTTTGGCTGGATATCTTTATTTGATTTCATTTTTTTTGACTGTTCGTCAAGCTCAACTTGTGATGGTTCAGTTGGTTTAGTGTTTCGTTCTTTATCTTTTGTCATCTTGCCTCTCCTTATTTCACTAGTTGTTGAACAAGATCATAGAGGCGACTAGAAGCATCGGGAATTCCTTGTGCTTTAGAAGCTTGCTTCATTTTTTGACGTTTAGCTTCATCTAACATGATCTCATCCACTGCAGCAACTAAATTAGTAGCAGTCAAGGTGGCATCTGAAATCATCGTAACCGCTCCAGCATTCACTAGGCTTTGTGCATTTTTTGTTTGATGATCATTGGTAACATACGGACTTGGGATTAAAATTGCTGGTAATCCTAAAGCAGTAAATTCCGCAATCGATGTCGCACCCGCGCGGCCAATTAACAAATCACTATTTGCCATCACTTCAGCCATTTGATCGATATACGGCTGGATACTAATATTTTTGAATCCATCTTTTGCCATTCCGATTTTTTCTTCGATTTCCTCATAATACCGTTCACCAGAAGCATATAAAACTTGATACTCTTTTTTAGAAAACTCTGGCAACGCCTCTAATACCGCTTGATTGATTTTCATCGCTCCTTGACTCCCACCGAAAATCAATACTGTTTTTTTAGTTGGATCTAAACGATATTGTTTTAAAATAGCAGATTCTTGAACATTCGCTACTTCTTGTGCCCGTGGATTTCCAACTAAACTCGTTTTTTGTTTTGGAAAATAGTGTTTCGCATCCTCAAATGCTACCGCTATACGATCGACATAACGCGCTAGAAACTTATTGGTCATTCCAGGTACACTATTTTGTTCATGAACGATCGTTGGAATGTTTAATTTAGCTGCAGCATATACCACTGCACCCGAAACATATCCACCCGTCCCGATGACTACATCTGGCTGAAATTCATTAAGAATTTTCTTTGCCTGACGAATACTTTTTAAAAACAACTGAATCGTTTTGACATTATCAAATGAAAGACTTCGTTTAAAACCTTGAATTTCTAATGTCTTAAATGGAATATTCATTTGTGGAACGATTTTATTTTCTAATCCTCTCGTAGCGCCCACATACATAAATGATGCATTAGGATCGATCGATTGGACGTACTTCACAAAGGCCAATGCTGGATAGATATGTCCACCAGTTCCTCCGCCTGTAACTAAAATTTTCATAGTAGACCTATCCTTTACTTATTTTTTACTGCTTGGACTGCGGCAATAAATCGATCTCCACGAATTTCAAAATTCGGGTATTGATCCCAACTGGCATTTGCAGGTGACAGTAAAATCGTGTCCCCTTCTGTCGCTAACTCAAACGCTACAGGAACAGCTGTTTCTACGTTTTCAGTTTCAATGATCGTTGAAATCCCTGCTTTTTTCGCTGCTCGTATCAGCTTGTCTTTCGTTTCTCCAAAAACAACGATAGCTTTTATTCCCTCTAGCGAAGGGATTAACGCATCAAATTCATTACCACGATCTAGGCCACCTGCAAGTAATACTAAAGTCGAGTTTTCAAATCCACCTAGAGCCATTTGTGTCGCTAAAATATTTGTCGCTTTTGAATCGTTATATACGCGAACCCCTTCAATTTCTCCTAAATATTGTGTACGGTGTTTTACACCTGAGAAATGACGAAGGGCATTTACGATCGCTTGTGTTTCGATGTTTTGCAATTTAGCTACTACAATCGCTGCTAAAGCATTCTCGATATTATGTGCTCCTGGCACTCCAAGCTGTGAAACAGGCATGATCTCTTCATGTTGATAATACATTATTCCCTCTTGGACATAGGCACCTGCGACTACTTCTTGAGTACTAAATGGCACGACCGTAGCACGCGTTTTTTTAGCAAGTCGTCTTAACTCTTCTTGATTGAAGTTTAACACCAAGTAATCTTCTGGAGTCATGTTCTTTTGCATTTCCCACTTCGCTTTTACATAGTCTTCACGCGTACCATGATAATCTAAATGTGCTTCATATAAATTCGTCACAACCGCAATATGAGGATGAAACGCTGTGATTCCCATCAACTGAAAACTGGACAATTCCATCACCAAACGATCTTGAGCACTTACTTCTTGTGCGACTTCACTTGCAGGAAAACCAATATTTCCAGATAATCGCGCCACTCCTTTTTCCATTCCTGCGTTCAAACATTCGCCAATCATCGTCGTCGTGGTCGTTTTCCCATTTGTCCCTGTAATCCCAATAATCGGTGCATCTGAGATCTCATAAGCTAGTTCTACTTCAGTAATCACAGGGATCTGACGCTGTAAGGCACGTTCTATAAAAGGATGTGTATACGGAATACCAGGATTTTTTACGATCAGTGAAAATTCTTCATCCAGTAACTCTAATGGATGACTTCCTGTGATCACTTTAATTCCCTCTGTTAACAAATCTTGAGCTTGCGGATTTTCTTCAAACGGTTTTCCATCGTTAACGGTAACAAGTGCGCCCAAATTATGTAATAATTTGGCCGCACTAAATCCGCTTTTTGCAAGTCCGAATACAAGGACTTTTTTATTTTGATATGTCGTGATATTTTTCATCTTATCTCACTCCTATAATACGATCCACAATGTCAATAGTGAACAAATCAATCCAACTAACCAAAATACGATATTGATTTTCCACTCTGACCAGCCACTCATTTCAAAATGATGGTGGATCGGTGACATTTTAAAAATTCGTTTCCCTGTTAATTTGAAAGAGGCAACTTGCAACATAACACTAGCTGTTTCGCATACATATACTAATCCAACCAATAATAGCGTCCATTCTTGATGCAATAAGATCGAGATTGTTGCCAGTAACCCACCTAAAGCTAATGAGCCTACATCCCCCATAAAAATTTTAGCAGGTTTATGATTATAAAAGAAAAATCCGATTAATCCGCCTACTACGCTTAAACAAACAATTAAAATCGCATATTGTGCTTGCGCATAGGCAATGATTCCATAAGTGGCAAATGAAATTGTTCCTAATCCTGCAACCAATCCATCGATTCCATCAGTAAGATTGACGGCATTTGAAAAGCCGACTAACCAAATGACTACAAATAATCCAAACGCATAAGATAACGGAATCTCTAAGCCAAATGCATTCACTGTATTTGGTTGTCCATCAGAGAGATAGACTAAGTAAAATACGATTGCGCCAATAATTTGGCCAATTAATTTTTGAAGAGAATTTAATCCCATATTGCGTTTTTTAAAAATTTTTATAAAGTCATCTAAGAAACCAATAACGCCGTACAACGCTAAAATAAACAATAAGATAAACAAAGTAGAAGTTGCGGCTTTTTGCCAAATCCCTACCCAGATACTGGTAAAGATGATCGCGACTAAAAATACGACCCCGCCCATAGTAGGAGTACCTGATTTGACTTGATGCCATTTTGGACCTTCATCGCGGATTTCTTGTCCATATTTCTTCATTTGAAAATAGCCAATAAAAAGTGGCATAAATGCGATTGTAATGCCAAAACTACTGGCAATTGGTAATATCATTTCTTCCCAATTCATGTGTTTTTTCTCCTATTATAATTTACTCATTACTCGCTAGCGTAATGGTGATTCGATCTGATTTTTGAACAGGTTGATATGCTTCAATACTTTGTGCGGTCACAAACCCATCTCCTTTAAACTCTACATCTAAATCAAGTAGTGAAGCTAAACTTACCACATCTGCTTTAGACCATCCGGTTAAATCTGGCAAGACATGATCGGCACTATCCGTAAGTAAAATCAACCGCTCACCAGCTAAAACTTTGCTTCCAGTTGGAATCGATTGTTTCACCACTTTGGATCCAGTTCCAACCACGATTGGTTCTAATCCTATTTTTTGAGCAGAAGCTGCAGCTTGATCGGTATCAAAATTACGGTAATCCTCAACCATCACTTTTTCGATCTCCGCACTTGCTTCTTTCGTAGGTTCATCATTTGTTGAAGACAAGTCCATTGCACGTTTTAAAACTGCATTGGTAATATCAGATAAAGCATTGTAGTCATAGTCTTTTGGTTTTTTAATCGTCAGATAGAAGATATATTCTGGATTTTCTGAAGGCACCATCGAAACAGCCGAATAAATATAATCTGTTCCGCCAAATAAATATTTTCCATTTTCGACAATTTGAGCCGTTCCGGTTTTGACACTTACATCATATCCTGGAACATTATATTTTCCATAGGCGATTCCGTAATCTTTATTTTCAGTCGTATCGCGCATATATTGACGAGTCAATTGGGCGCTTTCTGCAGTCACAGGATTGCCAACTACTTCTTTTGACATCACGGTTTCTTTATTCGTATTTGGATCGACCAATTTTGTGATAAATTGTGGTTTGACCATGACACCATCATTTGCAATTGCCGTAAATGCTTGCATCATTTGAAAATTCGTGACCGCAACACCTTGCCCAAATGCGCTCATCGCACGGTCTACGATATTATCTGCTGGTAATTCACCACTAACTTCACCATTTAATCCTGAATAAGTACTTCTGCCAAAACCAAATTTTTTCAAATATTCTTGCCATGCATCAGGCATTTTTTCTTCTAAGATGACCATTCCTTTATTACTTGACCAAGATAATGCTTGTCGCATTGTAAGTAGGCCTTTTTCGCCATGGTCCCAATCATCGATTGTAGTATCGGCAACTTGGATTTTGCCACCTTGATAGGTTTCGTTTGGATTGTATACTCCTTGAGTCATTGCCGCAGCCGTCGTTAAGATCTTCATCGTTGAACCAGGCTCATAGGTATCTTGAACCAGAATATTTCCCCATTTAAATGTATCCGCGTTCGTACCTTCTTTTGTTTCTGGATCAAAACTTGGCTGTTGAGATAGCGCAATGATTTCTCCTGTATCCGCTTTGACTAACATAGCCGTCATATTTTCAGCATCTAATTTATCAAAATATTCCTTCATATATTGATCTAGATACACTTGGATCCGACTATCTAATGTCGTATAGATATCTTTTCCATCTTCAGCTGGTGTGGATTCTGAAATCGTCCCTGGCAGTGGATTTTGATAATTATCTTTTTGATAGACGATTTTCCCGTCTTTTCCTTTTAAGATATCATTATAAGCTGCTTCGATCCCCATTTTTCCGACAAGTTCTTTTTCACCGGTCTTTTCTTCCACGACATCAGTATACCCAATCAAATGAGAAGCGAATGCGCCATTTGGATAAAGACGTGCTGGACTTTCTGTAAAATAAATCCCTACTACATCTTTTTTTGCCATCGCTTCTTCAATGGCTTGTTTTTGTTTCAACGTTAGATTTTTAGCACTATTGACTTCGACTTGGTAGGATCCTTGTTTTTCACCATTTTCAAGTAATTTCACCACATCGTCAACATCTACGTTTTCAACTTGTGCCTTTAAAATTTTTGCCAAAGTTTCAAAGTTTTTTGACTCCGCATATAACTTTTTATCCCCTGTTGTATAGGTTTTGGATAACACAATATACGCAGAATACGAAGTCGCATCTTCCGCAATCGCGATGCCATTGCGATCATAAATCGTACCGCGTTTGGCAGCTACCGTTTCGCTTCCTTTGTATAGTGCATCTGTTTTATTTTTTAATGAGACATCTGCTACTTTGCCTGCTAATACGATATAACTCAAACGACCCGCAAATAAAAAGAACATCACAAAAGTCATAGAGAACAAAAAGATCCCTACTTTTTTGCGATTGCTCTTAGGTGTGCCGTTGTGTTTAGTGAAATATCGCTTGATTTTTTTTATGAGATTCATTTATTTCACATTCCTTAAATTATCCTCTTTATTGGTTAATCCTTTTTCTTCAGCGATTTTTTTAATACGATCGGTTTTGGTTAATTCATTTTTTTCTTGACGTAAATCATTGATTTGATTTTGATTTGTTGTAATTTCACTTTGAACTGTTGAGATTGCATTTTCAACAGAACTAATAGTCGTACGTAAATTGATTGTAAATAAGCCTAATGCGATTGCTCCAATGATAATACTTGCAATCAAATATTTTTCTAGACGACTTAATACAGCCAAACGATGTGCAGGAGACGTTGGCACAGAAACGACTTCTGGACGAATCAGTTGATCGGCATATCGAGTAGATTGCTCCGTTTGTTCTTCAGGTGTTAATGGTTGGAATTGATCTTCTTGAAACTTCAATTCAGCCATGGTTCGTCTCCTCACTTTCTTTTATTCTCTCTACGATTCGTAATTTAGCACTACGTGAACGATTATTTTCTTCCAGCTCTTCTTTAGAAGCTGTAATTGGTTTACGATTGACCAAACGTAGTTCTGGTTGAAACTCTTCTGGTATCATCGGTAGACCCGGTGGTACATCTTTTTGTTGACTGTACTCTTTAAAAATGGTTTTAACGATGCGATCTTCCAGTGAGTGAAAGGTGATCACACTGATTCTACCGTGAAGTGCAAGCAGATCGATTGCTTGTTCTAGTGAGTCTTCCACTACACCAAGTTCATCATTGACTGCAATACGTATCGCTTGAAAAATTCGTTTTGCTGGATGTCCACCTTTTCGTCTAGCTGGTGCTGGAATTCCTTCTTTGATCAACTCTACAAGTTCACCGGTTGTTTCGATCGGTTTGATTTCTCGTGCGCGTTCAATTTCTCGTGCAACTTGTTTTGAAAATTTTTCTTCTCCATAGCGAAAGAAAATTTTCACCAATTCATGGTAGCTATATGTATTGACCACATCATATGCAGAAAAATCTGCTGTCTCATCCATCCGCATATCAAGGGGGGCATCTTGATGGTAGCTAAATCCACGTTCCGCTTCATCTAGCTGTGGAGAGGAAACTCCCAGATCGTATAAAATCCCATCAACACGTGAGACACCTAAAGCCATAAGTTCTTCTTTCAAATAGCGGAAATTCCGTTTAATAAAGGTCACTTGACCTTTTTCAACATAAGGAGCTAAGCGCTGTTTCGCAAAATCAATGGCTTTTTGATCTTGATCAAATGCATAAAGATGACCTGAATCTCCCAATTGCTGAAGTATATATTCACTATGACCTGCACCTCCCAAGGTACAGTCTACGTAAATACCATCTTCTTTGATATTCAATCCGTCAACAGTCTCTTTTTTCATGACTGTATAATGCTGAAATTCTGTCATCTTCTGCCTCTTTCTAAAACCCGAAATCTATCATATTTTCCGCGATCTCATCAAAATTTTCTTCTGCTTCAATTGAGAAAGATCGCCATTTTTCTTCATCCCATATTTCAATTCGATTGGCTACACCAATAATGGTGCAATTTTTCGTTAAATTTGCGTAATCACATAAAGTTTTTGGAAGGGTAATTCGTCCTTGTTTATCAAATTCACATTCTGTTGCAGCAGAATAGAGAAAACGGACGAAGGTGCGAGCTTCTTTTTTGGCTAAAGGCATTTCACTTAATTTTTGTTCAAGTTTTGCCCATTCATCTTTTGGGTATCCAAAAAGACAGCCATCTAGACCTCTTGTTACGACAAATTGAGGTGCTAGCTGCTCACGTAGTTTCGCGGGAATAATTACTCGGTTTTTGGTATCGATTGTATGCTGAAATTCGCCCATCAACATCGCAAAAACCCCCGTTCACCACTTGATAAATCAAGTCTACCACAATCCCCCACTTTCTACCACATTTTCTCAGAAATTGAAAAAAAAGTTTTGATTTCTTCTTTTTATTTTCACACACTTTTTTTCAAGTTTAGATAATCAAACCAATCAAACTGACAATAATCAATAAAATATAGATGAATAAAGTGAATAAAAATACCATTCGCCAATACATTTTAAAAAAACGTTGGTAATTGATTTCATCAAAAAAGTACGCATGTACGAAAGCTAATCCAATCGCTAGCAATATGATCGACATGAAATAATACGCTAAAAGCGTCGTACCAAGGACTTCTAGGGAAAGTTGATGAAAACCGAAGATCAAAAAGAAAGTCGCGATATCTGGAGCTTTCAAATTGAACTTTCGTTTTAATTGAAAAAATGTCACGATGAATTGCGCACCAAAAAGTGCTATGATTGGAAAAAGGTACCAAAATAGTAAACTAATTGTAAATGTAATCATAATGTGTTCCTTTCTTATTTTCTGAATACTCAGAAGTGTTTTTTTGGATTACGGGCTTTAGAAAAATTTAGAAAACAATACTATTAAAAAGGAGAAAATCAGCTATGTTCCATTACTATACGTTCATCAATGACGAATTGCATCGCCAAGATTCTATGCAAGTGTCTACACAGTGGATTCATCTTGAAGCTCCAGATCCTCACGAAATAAGCGAATTGATCGCAGACTATCAATTACCAAGAGACTATGTAACGGCCATTTTAGATGATGCAGAAAATTCTCGATGTGAACAATTGAAGCAACCCCATTTTGCCAAACAGCCAGCACTGGTCTTAGTTCAATTTCCAAGGAAAGTCGCAAAAAATCAATACGAAACCTATCCGTTATCGATTATTTTTACACACACTCCCTTGGTTATTACGGTATCAAAATTTCCACCGATACTATTTGATACATGCACAACAGACCAAGTGCCTTTTTTCGTCAACTCACCAGAAGTACACTGGAAAATCAGTTTTCCTATATTGTGGTGCCTTTCTCATTCGTTTAATCTTTATTTAAAAGAAATCAAACTCCAACTTCAACAAATCGAACAACAAATCAAAGTCTCCACTGAAAATCAGCAGCTTTATTACATGCTTGAAAGTCAAAAAAGTTTGGTGCTGATCGAGTCTGCCACAAAGAATAATTTGGAAACACTTATGATATTCTCAAAAAGTGAGCCGATAAAAGAATCGGATTTATTGGCTAACTATATGCAAGATATTTTGATTGAAACCAAACAATCTGTTTCTTCTGCTTCGATCCATTTGCGTTTGATCGATCAAATCAACAATACGTTTTCGGCTATCGTCTCGAATAATTTAAACAATGTTATGAAGTTTCTAACGTCTTTGACACTGGTATTGACGATTCCAACAATTATTGGTGGCATCTATGGGATGAACGTCACGCTACCGTTTGAAGATTCTAAGATCGCCTTTTGGCTGATCGCGCTAATAACCGCAAGCTTATGCATTACCGCTATTACCATCTTAAAAAAGAAAAATCTTCTTTAATTTCTGCCATTGATTCTTGAGTTTTGCTATACTTGAGAGTAAACTAAGCAATAACTGATTCTTTTGGAAAGGTGATAGACGATGAGCGGAAAAAAACCAAAAAGTAGATTTGAAAAAATTACCATGGTCGTAGTATGGCTAATGTTGATCTTAACAATTGGCTCCATTGTATTGGGCGCAATTGCTAGTATCAAAGGATAACAGACAATGAGCTGAAAGCTGTAGAAACCTCTACGACTTTCAGCTCGTTTTTTCTTGTTTTGCAATCTCCAATAATTCTTGTGCATGCTCAAGCGTCAGTGGCGTCACTTCTGCTCCAGCAAGCATGCGTGCGACTTCTTGGACACGTTTTGTCGCAGACAATAGATGGACTGTCGTTTTTGTTCGACCTTCCAAGACTTCTTTTTGAATAAAATATTGATGATCTGCAAACGCAGCTACTTGTGGCAAATGCGTAATACACAATACTTGTGAACGTTGGCCGATCGTCGCGATTTTTTGCGCAATCGCTTGTGCCACTCGACCACTCACTCCTGTATCCACCTCATCAAATACAATACTTGTCAATGCTTGATTTCTAGAAAAGACGGTCTTCAATGCAAGTAAAATCCGCGATAATTCTCCACCACTTGCAACTTTAACTAACGGTTTTAAAGGTTCTCCTAGATTTGTCGATAAATAAAATGCGACTTTATCAATCCCACGATCGGTCGGTTCACTTGTAGAATCAAAACGAACTTGAAAATCAGTATTTTCCATGTATAGTTCTTTTAATTCCTGTAAAATCCCTTGCTCTAATTTTTTAGCGATTTCTTGACGCATATTATGCAACTCTTGTGCCTTTTCATTAACCAATGCTTCTTTTTCAGTCAACTGTTCGACTAAGTAAGCTAACTGTTCATCTGAGTGATCTGCGTCGGCGACTTCTTTTGAAATCTGTTCATAATAAGCTAAAACCGCTTCGATCGATTCCCCATATTTACGCTTCAACTGACGAATCACTTCTAGACGAGCGTATATTTCTTCAAGACGCTGCTCATCAAACTCTAAACTATCCAATTGACGAGATAAATCAGAAGTAACTTCTTGGACTAAGTAATACGCCGATTGTAAAGACTCCGCCATTTTCTCATAGTCTTTATCTAATGAAGAAATATTTTCTACTTGTCCCATAGCTTGACTTAACTGGTCGGTTGTTCCTTGTCCATCTTGCGTTAGCAGCTGATAAGTCAGTCCTAGTGTATCTACAATTTTTTGAAAATTGACCAATTTATCGCGTTCTTCGATCAACAACTCTTCTTCTCCAACTTGCAAGTCCGCTTGCGCTAACTCATCCAGCTGAAAATGTAACATATCCATACGTTGTACGTACGATTGTTCATTTTCTTTGATCTGTTTTACTTTTTTTTCAATCATGCGATACTCATGATACACCTTTTGATAAGCGTTTACTTTTGCTGTAAATTCGGGAGTACCAAATTCATCTACCAATCGCAAGTGTTGCTCGGGTTGCAGTAAAGCCTGATGATCATTTTGACCTTGGATGTCGACTAAAAAAGCACCGATTTTCCTTAGGTTCGCTAGCGTCATGACCCGTCCGTTTACACGACAGATCGATTTCCCAGCTATCGACATATCGCGCTGAACGATCAAAAAGTCTTCCTCTTGATCGATACCTAATGTCTCTGCTAATTCCAGAAAGGCTTCTTGTGTCGGCCATTCAAATACTCCTTCTAATCGACATTTCTCTGCACCTTGACGAATCATGTCAACTGAACCTCGACCGCCTGCTAGCAAGCCCATCGCATCGATAATAATCGATTTCCCAGCACCCGTTTCACCCGTTAAGGCATTCATCCCTTGATAAAAATTCAGATGCAAGGATTCAATAATTGCAAAATTTTCAATCGTTATCTCAATTAGCATCTTTTCACCTATTTTCTATCTACTGTTCATATCGTCTGATTTCTTCGTATATCAAATCACGTGCTTCTTGTGCTTTAGCAATCATCAAAATCGTATCATCATCTGTCATAATCCCAAAAAGTTCTTTAGCGTAATATGTATCGAGTAAATGAGATAATGCACTAGCATTTCCAGGCATCGTTTTGATCAAGACAAACTTATCCATACGTTTGACAGATTTCACAGCATTTTTTAATAAATTTTCTAGTTTCTGTGCGATTTCGATATCATTTTGAGCAGGTAAACTATAGCGATAGCCTCCGGTTGCCGAAGGGATTTTAACTAGTTTTAATTCCTTGATATCTCGCGAAATTGTAGCTTGTGTGACTTGGATTCCTCTTTGTTCTAATATTTCAACAAATTCTTCTTGTTTTGCAATATCTTGCTCACTTAATAAGCGCGTCAATAATTGATGACGGTCTTTTTTTCTCATACTCTCGCTCCTTTAGGTCAATTGACGATGGGCATAGTCAACTAATTCTGGAATATTAATTGTCGATGCGATCGTTCCTGGAACCGTACTTTTTTTCAAATGAACAATGAACTCGATATTGCCTTCACCACCTGTAATTGGTGAAAAATCAAGTTGCTTCACGTCATATCCTTCTTTAGCAGCAAACGATACGATTCGTTCAATTACTTGCTCATGTGTTTTCGCTTCACGAACGATTCCATGTTTTCCAACTAGTTCTTTTCCTGCTTCAAACTGGGGTTTAATCAATGCCATGACATCTCCACCTTCGATTAAAATCCGATGAAGGTTAGGCAAAATCAAACGTAAAGAAATAAACGAGACATCGATTGTTGCAACTTCTGGTACTTTCGCAAAATCTTCTGGATTCGAATGTCGAAAGTTCACACGTTCCATTACAACGACTCGCGGATCTTGTCTTAATTTCCAAGCCAATTGATTATACCCTACATCTAGTGCATAACTCATTGTCGCTCCATTTTGTAAGGCAACATCGGTAAATCCACCCGTTGAAGAACCAATATCTAATACGACTTTATCCGTCACGGTAAAATCAAATTTTTTTAACGCTTTTTCTAATTTCAATCCACCTCGAGATACGTAAGGCAATTTTTGTCCTTTAATGGCTAAAGGGATTGACGCATCAATTTTCTCACCTGGTTTATCTAAACGTTCACTATTGACTTCTTTGTAAACTAACCCTGCCATTACACCGCGTTTTGCTTGTTCACGGGTTTCAAATAACCCTTGTTGGACTGCTAATACATCCACACGTTCTTTTTTCATCTTATGCCTCTTCCTTTAATGCAAGTTGTTCAATAATCCGTTGTAAAGGCGTAATTGTATACCCTTTTTGTGCCAATAATGTCAAAATAGCCGTGGCATCTTGTAGTTCCTGAGCTAAAGCTGCTTTCGCTTCGTTAAGTCCTAGTAATTTGGGATATGTACTTTTTTCTAACACCTCATCACGATGAGCCGTTTTTCCTAATTCAGCAGTTGTTGAAATGACATCTAACACATCATCGCGAATTTGAAAAGCCAATCCGATCTTACGGGCCAATCGATCTAACGCAACGTAGTCTTCTTTAGGAGCTTTTCCAATAATTCCACCTGCTAGTAGCGCAAAACGGATCAATTCACCTGTTTTTCGTTCATGTATGGCTTGTAATTCGATTTGATCGACTTGTCGCTTTTCAGCACGCATATCCGCTACTTGACCTGCTACCATCCCTTTAGGACCTGCTGTTTCTGCTAACAATCGAATCAATTCCACCAAACTAGTAGCGTCAAGATCAGCCATCGCCACCACTTGAAACGCTAGCGTAAGCAAAGCATCTCCTGCTAAGATCGCCATATCTTCACCAAATACTTTATGATTCGTCGGCTTGCCTCGACGTAAATCATCATCGTCCATAGCAGGTAGATCGTCATGGATCAACGAATAAGTGTGGATCATCTCAAGTGCTGCAGCAGTATCTACTGCTGCACTTGGGATCGTTTCTTGAAATAGTAACACGGTACTCAACAATAACAGTGGACGGATTCGTTTACCACCAGCTGCAATAGAATAGTGCATGCTTTCTGCTAATCGTTCCTCATTCGTATAGTCGGATACAGCTTGTACTAATTTTTTTTCTACTTCCACTAAATACATTTGGGCATCACTCATTTTGTTTCCTCATCAAATACAAGTTCTTCATTCGTCTCACTCATGATTTTTGCAAGTGTTTTTTCTGCATGTTGAAGGGTGTCTTTGCATTGTTTACTTAGCTCCATTCCACGCTTAAATGCGGTTAAGGATTCTTCCAATGCGACATCTCCTTGTTCTAATTGGGTAACGATCTTTTCTAATTCTGCTAAAGATTTTTCAAATGTTTGTTGACTCATCTTCATGTCCTTTCTCTATATCGACCACTTCAACTATAGCTTGTCCATCAGATAGATGTAACGTTAGTTGATCTTGGGGCGATAGTTGATTGATCGAGCGTACGATTTGCTCTTGTTTGATTGCATAACTATATCCACGACTCATGATTTTTAACGGACTTAATAGATCAAGTGCTTGAATCGTTTGGTTCGCGTGTTGTTGCTTTTGAGCCATGGACTGAGTGATCGCTTGCTGCAAACGAGCTGTATGATATTGAAGCTCCTGCTGCTTTTGTTTGACATTACTTTCCATACGTTGCGGGGATAGACGATAGAATACATGATTCATTCGTTCTGTCTCTCTTGAAATACGTGTTGCCATATGTTGCTGTATCCGCTGTGTCAATAAATCAACTTTTTGGATTTTTGACTCATATAGGCGTTCAGGCTGACGTAAAATGTATGAATTCGCTAGCGCTGCGTATCGTTGTTTTCGATACTCTAACTGCCGCAAAAAGGCTTGTTCCAAGCGTAACTGTTTTTCTTTTATCGCTACGATCTCTTGCGTTAAAACGGGTACTGCTAGTTCTGCTGCGGCTGTTGGTGTGGCAGCACGCACATCGGCTACCAAGTCGGCAATCGTCGTATCGGTTTCGTGTCCCACTGAAGAAATAATCGGAATCGGCATATTGGCGATCATTCGCGCTACCGCTTCTTCATTAAATGGCCATAAATCTTCAATCGATCCGCCACCACGGCCCACGATAACCGTATCAAAATTACCAGCTGCAGCAATTCGCTCTAGATTTTTGACAATATCCGCTGTGGCCTTTTCACCTTGCACCACCGTGGGATACAAGACGATTTGAGCGATTGGATAGCGTCTTTGAACCGTTGTGATGATATCTCGGATCACAGCTCCACTTGGAGAAGTCACTACAGCGATTCGTTTGGGAAATCTTGGCAACTCACGTTTCGGCCGTGCAAATAACCCTTCTTTTGCTAATTTTTCTTTTAACTGTGCATAGGCTTGATACAATGCACCGACCCCATCTGGTTCCATATGTTCTACATAAAGTTGATAATTTCCAGTCGATTCAAACAAGGAGATCCGCCCAATAACCAATACCTTCATTCCTTCTTGAGGTGTAAAGTTTATTTTGCTAAACGCTTGTTTGAACATCACAGCCGAAATTTTAGCCTGGTCATCTTTTAAACTAAAATATTGATGATTCGGCCGTAACCGAAAATTTGAAATTTCTCCAGTTAAATAAACGCGCTCTAAATATGGATCTGCGTCAAATTTACGTTTTAAATATGCCGTAATTGCTGCAATGCTAAGATAATTTGTTTTCAAGTTTACTTCTCTCCTGACGTTTCGCTGCTTCATAGGTTTGTTGCATCAGCATTGTAATCGTCATTGGACCTACTCCTTTTGGAACTGGCGTGATAAAACTTGTCAAAGGAGCTACTTCGTCAAATTTTACATCTCCGATCAACTTTCCTTTGTCATCACGATTCATTCCTACATCAATGACGACGGCCCCTTCTTTAATAAATTCTTGGGTCACGAAATGACCACGTCCAATTGCTACGACTAAAATATCAGCGGTTTTCGCTAATGCAGCTAATTCTTTCGTTTTAGAATGTGCCATGGTCACTGTCGCATTTTGAGCCAATAATAATTGAGCCATCGGTTTTCCGACAATATTACTACGACCAATTACTACGGCATGTTTGCCTGTAAGGTCGATCTCATACGCGTTAAACATCTCCATGATGCCATAGGGTGTACAAGGAATCATTTCTGGTGTCCCAGCAAATAGATGACCTAAATTCATCGGATGGAACCCATCGACATCTTTTTTAGGATCGATGGCTTCCACGATTTTCGCTTCATCGATATGTTTAGGAAGTGGAAGTTGAACCAAAATACCATGAAAGTCTTCATGGCGATTATAAAAAGCTATTCTTTCAAGCAATTCCTCTTGTGTAATTGTGTGACTCAATCGTTCGATTTTTGAATGGATACCAATTCGAGTTGCAGCCAATTCTTTATTTTTCACATACGTTTGGCTCGCTGGATCTTCCCCTACTAATAACACCACTAAACCAGGTGTCTTCATAGTCGTTTCTTTAGCTATCGTTTCTTTCAATCGTTCTTGCATTGTTTGGGCTAACCCTTTTCCGTCAATAATTGTTGGCATTCATTCCACTCCTTTACACTTTCTCATATTTTATCATACGAAAGAAAGGGATTGAACTGTCTAAACACGAAAGATCGATTTTTAGACAAAAACTTAGGAACTATACCAAAAAAAGAAGCTAGCTTATACGCCAGCCTCAAGTTCTTTATTGATTGAAGACAACACACCATTGATGAACTTACGTGATTGTTCATCACTAAATGTTTTTGCTAGTTCGATTGCTTCGTTTAAAACAACACGATTGGGAACCTCTTCAACATAGAGCATTTCAAATAATGCTAGACGCAAGATTGTCACATCGATTTTTGCTAAACGTTTGATCGACCAACCTTTACGCAAATGTTTGCCGATCAAAGTATCTAATTCTTCTTGTTTTACGCAAACACCACTCACGACTAAATCGAGATAAGCTGGCACAAAATGCTCTTCTTCTTCGTCAAGTAATTCGGTATGGTTTAGCTCGATTGCATGATCGATCGCTGCTTGTTTTGAAAAATCTTTATTAAAATCTAGAGGAAATAATGCTTGTACACCCATTTCTCTGATCTCATGTCTTGATAACTCTTTATTCATTGTCTTCCTCTTCGTTTCCAAATAATTCTGCCATATTTAACTCTTCAGTTTTTTCAGGCACTACGGCCAATACATGAACGTTTACTTCACTCAATACAACATCGGTCATAAACAAAACTTGTTGTTTGACGATTTGCTGAATCTCCATGGCTACTTTCGGTACAGACACTCCATACTTCATATAGCTATATAGATCTACTTTGATCCCTGATTCATCAATTGTCAAATGAACACCTTTACGATGAGCTGAACGTCCTAACAATTCATTTACATTATTGGTAAATGACCCACGCATTGCATATACACCTTCAACTTTAGCTGCTGCAATCCCAATGATCACTTCAATCACTTCTGGTGCAATGACGATCTCGCCTAATTCTTGATTTGCTTCTAATACTAAATTTGTTTCTTCAACCATATTGTCTCCTCCGTCCCTAATCATGAGCACGAACGAGTAGCGCTCATTACCATTACTTAATTCTCACATTGTTTTCGCTTCGGTAACAGTGTATCATTTTCTAAAGAATTTCGCTATAAAAAGTCTAGTTTATAGCGAAATTCTAAGATTTAGACTACTAGTTTTTTTAAAGTAAAATCAATTCTTTAGGTGCTTGTGTGAATACGCGATTTCCAGTCGATGTGATCAATAGATCATCTTCGATCCTTACACCACCGATTCCTGGTAGATAAATACCGGGCTCATCTGTGATGACATTTCCAGCGACAAACGCTTTTTCTGCTCTAAAAGAAACATTCGGCCCTTCATGGATTTCTAATCCAATGCCATGACCTGTAGAATGACCAAACGCTTCTTTATATCCGTAAGAAGCGATATGATCACGGGCAACGGCATCTAATTGGATTCCAGTCATACCAGGTTTAGCCATCTCAATCACTTTTTGATTGGCTTCTAATACGATCTGATAGATTTCTTTTAATTTTTCTCCTGGATCTCCAATTGCAAACGTTCTTGTGACATCAGAGACGTATCCTTCATAATAACAACCAAAATCAATGGTAATCAAATCATTTTTTTCGATGACTTTATTGCTTGCTACTCCATGCGGCATAGCTGAACGTACACCACTGGCCACGATCGTTTCAAACGATACACTCGTTGCACCTAATGAGCGCATAAAAAAGTCCAATTGATTCGCCACTTCAATTTCCGTCATACCTGGGCGAATCGTTTTTAACGTGTTGGCAATTCCTTGATCGGCGATTGCACATGCTTTTTGGATCAATTCGATCTCATTTTCATCTTTGACTTCACGCAATGTTTCGATCATACCAGAAATCGGAACTAAAGAAGATTCTTCAATGATCTCTTCTAACCACTGGTAATCTGCAAAACTGACAAAGCTTTCTTCAAAAGCGATTGCGTTAATTTCTTCTTGTAAACAAATTTTTGCTACTTCATCAAAAATAGGTCCTTTATTTGTTACAATCTCAAATCCTTGCGCTTGTGCAGTCGCTTGCTCCGTATAACGGAAATCTGTCACAAAAAAAGCTTTATCTAGCGTGATCACAGCAAGTCCAGTCGTTCCAGTAAAGTTTGTCAGATAGCGTAAATTATATGGACTCGTTATTAAGAACGCATCTAGCGCTTCTTTTTTCATTGCTGCACGTAATTTTTCAATTTTATACATAATTTTCCCTCTTTCTGTTTCAGATTCACTTCATTAGTATACCAAATTTTCATTGATTCTGGTAACAAACAAAATAGACCTCCAATAAAGGAGGCCTATCTTTATTTCGATTTCTTTTTTCCCGTAAATAATGCTACAACTCCACGTTTTACGACATCCGTAAAAGTCAAAGAGCGAACCATATGACTAGGCTCCACATATTCTTGAATCGCACGCAACACTTTTTTAGGATGTTTTGAAGCAAATGTATAAGTTCCGTTTTTTTTCGTTTGGATCGCATAACGTGGAATCCATTTCCCTTTAAACATAACAGAGGCAATGACGTAGTCTACTTCCTCCCAAGGGATTTGGATATATTTTCGTGCATCCCGATCGTTAAAAAACTCAAATCCATGATTTCCGATCATGATCTTTCCATAATCCGTAATCCCTAGATAAGATGTTGCATCAATTACCAAATCGACTTTAGAATTAATAGACTGTACCATATTATCCTCCACCTTTTATGTAAAAATGAAGGCCTTAACTAAGACCTTCATTTCCGTTTTTCTATATTATAACAAACCAATTACGTGGCCGACAACACCGACTACGAATAAACCTAAAATGATCACGATTGGAGAAACTTTTTTCTTCAATAACCACATACAACCTAAAGTTAACAATAAAGCGGCAAGTCCTGGAATCAATTGATCCAAGTTATCTTGTAACGTTGTCACTTTTGTTGCATCTAATGCGCGACCTGAAGCAACTTGACCAAATGCATCTTTTAGTCCTTGGCCTGACAATGGGATTTTATCCCAATCTACATATGCACCATCATCTAATTTTACACGTGAAATCACTGGTGTAAATTTGATGGATACCCAACGTTGAACTAACGATCCTAATACGAACATTCCGAGGATCGAAGCACCTTTTGTTACTTTTTGCAGTAATCCACCTGATAAATCTTCTGTGATTTTTGATCCTGCTTTGTAACCAAATTCTTGTGTATAAACCATAAATGCCCAACGAATAATATTCCATAAAACAAAGAATAAAATCGGACCTAAGATATTTCCAGTTAAAGCTAATGAAGCCCCTAATGCACCTAGCATTGGACGAACAGTAAACCAGAATACTGGATCACCAACACCAGCTAAAGGACCCATCATCCCAACTTTTACCCCTTGGATGGCTACATCATCAACTGGTGCGCCGTTTGCGCGATCTTCTTCTAAGGCTAACGTTACCCCTAAAATTGGTGAAGCGATATATGGATGTGTATTAAAGAATTCCAAGTGACGTTTTAATGCTGCCGCACGATCTTCTTTTGTTTTATATAATTTTTTGATTGCCGGGATCATTGCAAATGCCCAACCACCATTTTGCATACGTTCATAGTTCCAAGAACCTTGAATAAATGTTGAACGCCATGCTACGGACATCCGGTCTTTTTTGGTTAATTCAATTCTATCTGCCATGTTGTTTTTTCCTCCTTCTTTCGCTTAGTAGTCGTTTAAAATATCGCCTAATGGATCACCAGTGTTTCCACCGCCGCCTTTAGAAGATCCACCCATATCAGAAAGGTTCAAGTAGATCAATGCAATTGCGATAGCTAACGCACCAATAGCGATTAAAGTTAATTGTGAAATCGCCGCAATAACAAAACCGATAATGAAGAATGGCCAAACTTCTCTTGTTGCCATCATGTTGATTACTAACGCGTAACCTACCGCAACAACCATTCCCCCACCAATTGCCATACCATCTGTTAACCATGCTGGCATTGATTCTAAGAAATTACGCACAACATCTGCTGGAATAAATAATAGTGCTGCTGCTGGAATCGCAATACGAATCCCTTGTAAACATACGGCTACAATATGCCAAAATTCGATTTTACGGTAGTCTCCTTGTTCTGCTGCAGCATCCATAAAGTGAATGATCGGCACGGCGATCGTACGAACTAACATTGTCAAGAATAAACCAGCTACAGCTAATGGAATCGCTACTGCAATCGCTGAGTCTACCCCTTTAACTCCTTGACCACCTAAAACTAAAATAATTGCTGATGCTACTGAAGCAAGTGCTGCATCGGGAGCTACTGCAGCCCCAATGTTCGCCCAACCTAGTGCGATCATTTGAAGTGAACCACCTAAAACGATTCCGGCTCCAAGATTTCCTGTTACTAATCCAATCAACGTACAAGCAACTAATGGTTGGTGAAATTGGAATTCATCCAAAATCCCTCCCATCCCCGCTAAAAACGCAACGACGATGACTAAAATCATAGATATAATCGACATATCTTAATCCTCCTTATATTTGACGTTAAGCTTTACCTAACTCTTGTTTTGCTTTTTTCAATAAGTCATTCATATTGCTCTTCGAATCATTCGGTACTTTACGAACGTCAAATTTAACGCCCATTTTCTCTAATTTTTCAAACGTTTCAACATCTTCAGTTCCCATTGAAAGTACTTTATTTACAACCACTTTACCTGTAGAATGTGCCATTGAGCCTACGTTGACTTCTTTAATGTCTACGCCACCTTCAACAGCTTTTAATAAATCTTCAGGATTTTCAAAAAGTAATAATGCTTTTGTTCCACCAAAACGAGGATCTTTTGCCACTTCGATCATTTTTTTGATCGGTACGACATTTGCTTTTACTCCTGGAGGAGCGGCTTGTTCGATCAATTTTTTACGTAGATCATCTTTTGCTACGGCATCAGAGACAACGATAATACGTGTTGGCAAAGTTGCTTTAGTCCATGCTGTAGCTACTTGACCATGCAGTAAGCGAGTATCGATACGTGCAAGAACATACTTGATCTTACCGTCGCCAACGACTGTTCCTGGCGCCATTGCCCCTTGAGGAGCTTCTGCTTGAACAGGTGCGGCAACTTCTGGTTCTAATTCTTCCGGTTTTACCTTCACACCATCTTTAGCTGTGTTGATGATCGCTTTTGCAATATCTTGTGCAGATTCCATTGAAAAACGAGAAGCATAGGCTTCAATCACCATTGGCAAATTCATTCCGGCAACGATCGCCCAGTTTTCTTTATGCGCTTCAAACAAACTATTGGCTTGGTTGAAAGGTGTTCCTCCCCATAAATCAACTAAAAATAAGATTTCATCTTGGCTATCAAATGACGCAATCGCTGCTTCCATTTTTGCCTTGATATCATCTGGTCCTTCACTAGGTTCTAATACACACGCGGCAACATTTTGCTGTTCTCCAAAAATCATCGCACCTGATTGTAAAATCCCTTTAGCGAAATCACCATGGCTGGCTAAAATTATTCCGACCATTCTTTTCCCTCCTATACTTTTTTGACATTTGTGTCATTTTTTCTCCTTCTCTAATAAATCGATCAAGGATAATTTACGATCTGTCGGAACTTTTCGCAACTCCAACTCGATCCCTCGAGAATGAAGATCATAAAAGGCTTGCCGATCCTTTTCGTCAATAGAAACATAATTTGTAAGCATATGCTTGCCAACTTGAAAGCGCATGCCACCGATATTCACACTTGATAAGGATAATCCTCCTTGAACAACGCGAACCACATCTTGCGGATTCGTAAACAATAAAAGAATAGCTTGTTCAGAAAATAAAGAATAATCACGAATCTGCAGCATTTTTTCAATGGTTACCACGTTTGCACGAATGCCTGGTGGGGCAGCTTCTTTCAATAAAACAGTTCGAAATGGATCTTTCGCCACTTCGTCGCTCACAACGATTATTCGATTGATATTGGTCATTTTTGTCCAAGCAGTTGCAACTTGTCCATGGATCAATCGATCATCAATCCTTGCTAAGCGAATTACCATCTGAGTTCTCCTTATGCTTACATTTTTGTTATCTATTGATAAATTGGCCTTTCAATTCTATTAGTAGCAAGAAGCGTGCCAACTTTTATATACACTAAAAAAAGAGTGAATTACAAGCTAAAAAAACACTAAAACGATACACTTTTATTAGTGTATCGTTTTAGTGTATACAAATACAGTATGATTTTCATCACAGTGTATTATTGTGTATCGATTTTTAAACGGATCATCTCCGTCAAATAATATTCTTCCGTCTCCGCAATATCTAAGCCAAATGGTGTGACTAATTTTGTCAATTCTCGATGTAAAAAGGAATACGCTGGAAAGTGATGAAGACTGATTAGTTGCTCACTTGTCGCAGTTAACGGGCGTTTTAGTAAAGCACGCTCCACCATTCCACTACAATGCGTCACGATATTTGTACGAAAGGCATACGTCTCATCTTCAATCGAAAATACATCAAGCAATTGATCTGCAAATAGCCAAAGCGGATCGATGAGCTTTTCCGGATTGAAAAAGGTCAACCCATCTGCCATAAAACGTAAACAAGCTTGTTTTGCATGTTCCAAATCAAGTTGACCTTCTTCTTCTAGTAATTGCTCTTCAAAATCAGATTCCATCAATAAATAATCAATCAATTCATCCGTATCTGCATTGATAAAACGTTCCAATGAAATAAATGGTGCTTCGATTTTTGGATCTACAACTCCTGTCGATGCAATGATCTCATATTGCTCAACAAGATCAGCCAATCTTGTGTTGAGTTCCAATACAGAAAGTGTCAATACTTTTAAATCTTCGATATGTTGCTGTCCTAATGAAGTTTCAATGATTTTTTTCACTTGTTGAGCTGTCCCTTCACCAGAAGCACAAATCGCTAAGATGACTCGATCTTTTTTCGTAGTCGTTGCTTTTTCTTGTACATGACCATATCCGCGAAATGTTCGTAATGCATCGTAAATACTATCTAGATCACTGCCGATTACAGAAGCTTTACGAGCAGCTTCTAAAACATTTGGCGTTGTAACCATGTCGAGTGTCCGTACTTTAATCCCTGTATCCCGCTGAATTTGTTCTTGGAATGTCGCCAATGATCCCATATCTACCATCAGAAGAACCCCGCTATAATCATGCACACGTTTCACCGATTCCACTACTTTTTCATAAGCTACTTTTGGTGACATATCTAGCGGCATATCTACCGCAGCGATTTGATCGACGCCTAGTAACGATTTGACGACATCGACCATACTACTTGCTGTACTTTCTCCATGAGCTGCTACAACTACACCAATTTTTCCTGTCATTGAGGCATTGCGCAACGAAATCAATAATACGGCAAGATAATCTTCTTCTGCTTGTGGGATCTCTACGTCAAAAAAGTCAGCGATCTGTTTACGAATTTCATGAGCAAGTTCTAATTCTTCTGGATAGCTATGCACCATTTCTCGAATATTATCATTTGAATAGCGAATATCTCCTAACTGAATTTTTTTCATAAATGAACTGATATGCAAACTCATCGCATATAAAAAATTCTGTTCGATCGCTTCTCCAAATCGCGCATGAACGGTCTGATACAATTGATTGGTCAATTCAATAATTTTAGGATCTACAAACTCACTCAACTTATTCTCAGATTGAAATGAAAAGCCATGATTTTTATAAAATGATTTTAAATGGACATTGATGTCGGTTGAAATAAAATGATGAATCGTTTCTTGATCCACCCCTTCAGCTTTCAATAAATCTGCTTTATCTCCAATAATATCATATAAATTGTAAGGCAAATCGTACGATCCTGTTTGGATGTCGATTAGTGCATCATCTGGTTGGATCACTAATTTAGAAGTCAAATATTGTGATAGAGAAGTTAAGTTTTGACGCTTACCTGCTAAATGCACTAAACCTGAACGAATCCCTTCTGGTACATCATCCATCGTAATTTCAATTTCATGATGATACATATGGTTTAAAAATCCTCTTGCACAAATCAATTGTACATTTGATTTTAACTGTCCAATATTTCCAAACGTCACCGCCCCAATCAGTGATTTGACGACGTCTTCAGTTAACGAAATCGTCCGTTCAATCCGTTTAGCCTCTTGTGCGACCATGACCTTGACCAAATCGATTTTTTCGATCGCAGGTCGTTCATCAAATGAAGGTAGTTGGATCGTAATCGGAATACGTCTTAAAAACGTCCCTAGTAAAGTCGAGGAAGGATTTTCAGTTGTCGCTCCAATAATCCTTACACTGGCTTGACGATTTTTTCCACTTTCACCTAGTCGATTATAGCGCCCATGATCCATAAAATAAAAAATCATTTCTTGTCCTTCAGGTGGCAACCGATGGATCTCATCTAAAAAAAGCATCCCATCATTAGCTTCTTCAATGATGCCTTCTTTATCTTTTTCTGCGCCAGTAAATGCTCCTTTCGCATACCCAAATAAATGACTCATTAAGAGTTCTGGATTATGTGCATAGTCGGCGCAGTTAAATACAATCAACTCTTTATCCGCAGCAATCACTTCATTTTGACGCGCAAATTGAAACATAGCATGTGCGAAATGTGTCTTTCCAGATCCAGTCGGTCCTGTGATCAAACAATTCAGGCCTTTTGGTGGATATAAAATCGCAGCTTTTGCTTGTTCACCCGCATTTTTCATCGAGCCATTGATCCCAATGATCGTCTGAAATACATCTTGTGATTTCTCAAGCGTTAAGCGCGATTGCTCAACTGGTGTTTCTTTGTAACTAGGAACATATTTTTCAATTGGTGGCTGTTTACGTTCTGGTGTAACCCTTGTTACAGCTTCTAATAAAAAGTATGTAACTGGACGTCCGTCGCGTTTACTTAACTTTTCTTGACGAACCCACTCATTTAATTCTTTACTCACATTTGAACGCTGCATGCCTAACGCTTCTGCGATTTCTTTTGTTGTAAATCCACTTTGTTTCGTTGCTCTTGATTGTAAGTAAGACCAAATCAAGTCTTTGCGTTTCGCCAAATAAACCCTCCCCCTTTATCCTTCTATCCCAAATACCATACTGATGATTAGAATCAAGAATACTAAAATCGTAATACCTGTATAAATAAGATCACGTTGTTTGACAAATAAAAAAATCGAAACCAGTACGCGCAACACAGGCGTCAGAATTAATAAAAACAATCCTACTAATAAATAGGTATCTGGAATCAAATGTGTCAGCCCATAGATCGTTTTTGACCATGAAAATAAATCAGTCGCTACAAACACTTGATTTGTATCTTGTAACGTCAAGAACAGTCCGATAACTAAAAAACCAGCGGACACATAAGTTCCTGTAGCTAAAATACGGCCAATCAATACTTCGATTTGCTGAATCTCTTGTTCGTTTGACTTCATTATATACCTCCAAATCCTTTGATCACCATTTGAATACCCAAATAAAGTAAAATTGGAACAAAGATAAAGCGAATCGTCTTGGTTTTTAATTTTTGCATGATCCGCGTACCAATCGTAGATCCGATCAACACACCAATAGCTAAAGGCGCCGCAATAGTTGGCTGAATCGATCCATTGAAAAAATAAATCGTCGCACTTGCAGCAGCCGTAACCCCCATCATAAGATTGCTCGTCGCGCTAGATGGTTTTAACGGCATTTTCATGATCGTATCCATGGCCAATACTTTGAACGCACCGCTTCCGATTCCTAAAAGACCACTTGCGATCCCAGCGCCAAACATCATTGAAAATCCTCCCGTTAGATTGGTCAATTGATAAGAAATCGTCTTTTTTTCTTGTTTATCGTAATAAGAACCATTTAATTGCAACCGAGTAACGAGCGGAGATACTGGGCCTTGATAACGTACCTCTTTGCTACGACCGATTAATTTTTTTACCATATTATAAGCAGAAAATAATAGCAGTGAACCAAAAAAAATATACAGTACGTCAGGAGCAAATATTCCCGTCAACAATGCTCCTACGATTGCACCAAGAGTCGTGGCGATTTCTAAAAACATGGCGACACGTAGGTTCAATAAATCGTCTTTCAAATAGGCGATACTCGCACCAGAACTAGTTGCGATTACAGAAATAACACTTGCACCGATTGCATACTTGATATCGATCCCTAGCGCTAAGGTCAAAAAAGGGGTGACGATAATTCCGCCACCTAGTCCTAAAATTGCACCTAAAATTCCTGCAGCAATTCCACTTGCTAAAAATAATCCAATCATTTTGATTCTCCTCCAGATCCAAAGGGACAAAAATCAGCGGGCCTTTCAGATGTGAGCAATTGCTTTTGCATCCATGTAATGTCCCACCATTGATCAAATTTATAGCCTACTTGTTGAAACTGTCCGACTACATGATATCCCATTTTTTCATGAAACGAAATACTAGAACAATTAGCTGACGTAATGCAAGCGAGCACTTGGTGTACTTGTTGTGTGCGTAATGCGTGCTCAAGTTCTTCATACAGTGCACGTCCGATTTTTTTTCCAATGGCTTCAGGCGCTAGATAGACACTGACTTCTGCACTCCAGTCATAAGCAGCTCGCGCTTTGTATGTGCTCGCATAGGCATATCCTACGACGCGGTCCTGTTCACAAGCAACGATATAAGGATAACGTGCTGTTATTTCGTGCACCCGTTTAGAAAATTCGCTTAGTGTTGGTATTTCATATTCAAATGTTGTCGCAGTTTCGCGCACGTAATGACTATAGATCGCTAAGATCGCGGGTATATCTTGCTGCGTTACGACCCGAATATCCATTTATTTTTCCACCTTTTGATCTTCAGGGCCACAAAATACTTGTAAATGCTGTGGATAAATCTCTAATGTAACAGGTAGAGCTGGACCAGGATCTCCATCGACATTGGTCTCTAAGTGTGTCGCAGTTGTTAGTTCAATCGTTCCTTTTTTAAAGGTATGGTAGCCCACATTTTCACTTGATGTTTCAACCCCTTGATACAATTCAGGGATACTTTTGATTACATCTAGCATCGATTGATCTTTTAAATAAAGCAAATGAAATTGACCATCATCGACTTGCGCTTTCGGCAATAATTGCTCGAATCCACCAATCGAATTGGTTAAGCCAATCAAAATCAAACTACTTGTCGTCTCGACTTCCGTTTGATCAAATTTTAATAAGAAATCATAAGATTCATTTTTAATCAATTGTTTTAATCCTGAAAAAATATAGGCGAATTTTCCTAGTTTCGTTTTTGATTCGGGATCGACATCATTGATCGATTCTGGAATCGTCCCGATCGCCACTACATCCATAAAGTAGCGGTCATTGATTTTTCCAATATCTAAAGGTTTGATTTGATCAAATGAAATACATTCAATAGCTTCTTTAGGATCTAAAGGTAGATTTAATGCTCGTCCTAGATCATTGACTGTTCCTAATGGAAAGAAACCAAATAATGGCCGGACTTCATGTTCAGCTAGTCCGTTGATCACTTCATCTACCGTGCCATCTCCACCCATTGCAAATACAGCATCGTAACCAATTCGGGCTGCTTCATCTGCAAAGCGAGTCGCATCATCTTCTTTTTCAGTATACTGAATGTCTACTCGATCAAACATTGACCGTAATTTCTCTTCGGCTAACGCAGCATATTCTTTTGCTTGTTCTTGACCTGAACTAGGGTTGATAATTAATCGTACTCTTTTCATCTTATAAAACTTCCTTTCTTCGCATCTCTTTATTACGCGTCCACACTACTCATCGAATAGCCTCTTACGTCGAAACGATTACGGCTTTTTGAATATTCTAGTGGTCGACCATCTTTTAAATAAACGACTTGTTCTACTTCTAAAACTGGATCTTCCACTGCACAAGACAAATACTCTTGATCATACGTATCCGAACGATCCGCTTGGATACTGCGATATGCTCCACCAAATTGCAGACCAAGTTCTCCTTTTACGTAATCGTAAATCGAATGCAGTAAAATTTCTGTAGTTAATCCAGGTACGAGATCGCATGGCATATACGTATGTTCAATCAAATACGGTACCCCTTCTAAAATCCGTAACCGAATCAATTTATAAACAGGTTGCTGTGCTTGGATCATCAGGCGTTGCTGAACTTCCGCACTTGGAAACATGACTTCAAAACAAATCACTTTACTGGTTAAAGTTTTATGTTTTGCTGCCATCTGCTTACTTAACCCATCATATTCACCAACTGGAGAGGTATCTTTGTTCCAGAACGATCGATTCAAAACTTTCGTTCCAGCTCCTCGTCTAGCATACACACGCCCTTCCATCATTAGAAGATCAATTGCTTTTTTTATTGTCATACGACTTGCATCAAATTCTGTTACCAACTCTGTTTGGTTTGGTAGCAACGTATCTTCGGCATAGACTCCTGAATCGATACGCTCTCTTAAGATATTGGCGATTTCTTCATATTTGGGTTTCAAAAAAACCACCTCCTTTACCATTTTACTCGATATCAAATTGTTAGACAATTTTTACCTAGCTTAATTTTCAAATCGTCTTGACAGTTGCGGGACTATCTACTAGGCTTAAAGGGAATTAGGAGTAAAAATACGAATAAAAGGAGTCTCTATGTTAGAAGTACATGAGTTGGTAAAAACATTTGGAACACTTACAGCAGTTGATCGCCTTTCGTTACAGATTCAAGATGGTCAGATCTTAGGATTGATTGGGCAAAATGGAGCCGGAAAAACAACTACGTTTCGCTTGATTCTCGACTTTTTAAATCAGGATAGTGGGACTGTAAAATGGAATGGCCACGAATTGACCGACAAAGACTATAATACTATCGGCTATCTTCCTGAAGAACGTGGGTTATATCCCAAATTATCGATCCAAGATCAATTACTCTACTTTGCTGCATTACGAGGAAAATCAAAAAAAGAGATCGAACCTAAGATCGATGCTTGGATGGAAAAATTTCAAGTCAAAGGCAAGAAAACAGACAAAGTTAAATCGCTTTCTAAAGGGAATCAACAAAAAGTACAACTGATCGCTACATTGATCCATGAACCAAAATTAGTGATTTTAGACGAACCATTTAGTGGACTTGATCCTGTCAATGCTGAATTGTTGAAAAATGGAATCCTCGAACTAAAAGAACAAGGTTCTTGTGTGATCTTTTCAAGCCATAACATGGAAAACGTCGAACAGATTTGCGATCACTTGATCATGCTACGAAATGGCCAAACTGTTTTAAATGGTAGTGTACAGGAAATTCGTGAATCTTTTGGTCGTACAAAGCTATTTTTAGAAGCGCCTGTTACACGTACTGAATTAGAAACAATCCCAGGTCTACATATCGTAAAAGAAGACAATCATCGTTTTGAACTTACGCTCGATCATCCAGAAATTGGAAAAGAAGTCTTTGCTTTGGCAACCAAACAAGGCTACATTCCAATGTTCAATCAGCAACCTCCGACTTTAGAAGAAATTTTCAAACGAAAAGCAGGTGAACAACATGAATAAATTTTGGATCATTGCCTTAGATGTGTATAAAAAGAACGTCCGCTCGATCTCCTTTTTGATTATGTTACTCGCACCTTTTCTATTGATGGGAATCATCTATTTAGCCGGCTCACTTGCATCAAACTTTTCTAGTGATACAACGATTGGAATCGTCACCTCTGATCATACGGTGAGTCAAGCTTTGACAAAAAGCAAAGTAGCAGATCTCTCATTTAAGTCCTATGACTCTCAAAAAGCGGCACAAGACGCATTGAAAAACGAAAAAATTGATGGCTTTATGGAGCTAGATACCACCGATAATACCGTAGTCGCTACATTATATAATACGTCTTCGATTGGAAGCACAACAGAATTAGGTCTTCAACAGATGCTCTCTCAAATTCAAAGTACACTTCGAGCGCAATCGCTTGATATTTCTACTGAAGCGGCAGCTTCTTTATCTCAACCAGCTACTTTTTCAAAAACAAAAGTGTCCTTTAACGATCAAGGGAAAATGATTCAAGGCGAGGACAATTCTGCTGTTCAGTTGATATTAGTGATTGGGATCACCATTGTTCTATTTATTTTCATTACCAGCTATTCTTCCATTATTGCACAAGAAATCGCGTCAGAAAAAGGAACACGAATTATGGAAGTCATTTTATCTAGTACAAAAGCAAAAACCCATTTTTATGGAAAACTCACCGGTGTTATCCTTGTTGCACTAACACAAATCGTGGTCTATGTCGCAGCTTTTTCAATTGGATATACCCAATTGAAAAAATTAGATTTCGTGAAGTCTCTTTTAGAAAACTTTACCCTAGATAAATTATTTGGACCTGCTCTTTGGTTTACACTACTCTTCTTTATCTTTGGGATTTTGGTTTACGCGGTACTTGCAGCTTTATGTGGATCTTTAGTTTCCAAACCAGAAGATACTGCCAAAGCTGTTCAACCCATTTTATATATTGGGATGATTGGATATATTATCGGATTTACTTTTGGGACGAATGATCCACAAAATATTGTAATCAAAGTGACCTCTTTTATTCCTTTGATTTCTTCTTATGTGATGCCGATTCGATTGGCAACAAATACTGCTAGCCTAGCTCAAGCTAGTATCTCATTTTTATTATTAGTCTTATTTGGTATTGGTTTGACCTTATTTTCAGCAAATCTCTACAAATCAAATGTATTAGTATATAGTGAAAAAGGAATGTTTCAGTCATTAAAAGAATCTTTAACCATTTTAGCTAACGAAAAACGAAAATAAAATAAGGGTGTGTGACCGAAATTGGTCACACGCCCTTATTTTATTAAATCATACTGTCTTTTTCTTTATCTAACACCCGCAAGAACGGATACCAGATAAAGCCTACGATTACCATGTCCACCAATTGCAACAAACCACCTAAAACAGAATTTGTTGCAAGCATTCCACTAAAGAAGATCGGCACGGTCCAAGGTACGGAAACGCCGGTTGGTGCGGGAACGATCCCTGCTGCCATAACTAAATAATTCAATGTCGTCACCAAAATCGGTGCAATGACCCACGGAATCAAAATCGTCGCATTCAATACGATTGGCAATCCAAAAATAGCAGGCTCATTAACGTTGAAGATTCCTGGAGCCAAGCTTAGTCGTCCAATATCTTTATATTGTTTTTTCTTCATCACAAATGCCATAATCAAAACAACCGCCAACGTCATCCCTGAACCACCTAATCCAACTGTGAATGTTTCCATAAATGGTTTTGTAATAATATGCGGAAGTGTTTCACCCGCTTTATAAGCTTCTAAATTATCTAACATTAAAGTATTCCAAATTGGATCCATCACAGAATTGACAATAATTTGACCGTGTAATCCAAAGAACCATAAAAATTGGACAAAGAATAATGCAAGAAGTGTCGCTGGTAAACTACTACCTAAACCAACTAGAGGTTTTTGAATAATTTCATACACGACATCATGTAAGTTTGTATTTAAGACACCGGTTACAAATGCATTGATCAATAAAAAGATCGTTAAGGTCAATACAGCCGGAATCAATGCAGCAAAAGATTTTGATACTGCCGGTGGTACGCCATCAGGCATTTTGATTTGCCATCCTTTTTTAGTGATCCGACAATAGATCTCAGCGGCTAAAAAGGCAGCGATCATTCCGATGAACATTCCTTTTGCACCCAAACGATCGAGTGACAATACACCGGTTACTTCTACTCCATCAGCAGTCGTCATCATAAATGGTGTTAACAATAAGAAACTGGCAAACGAGACGGCTCCACCAAAGATTCCTTCCACATCATAAGATTTTGATAAATAATAGCCTATCCCAAATGTAACAAAAACAGACATAATACTCATTGTCGCATTTTGACCATTCCCAAACAAATTCCCTAGCGTTCCTTTTGTTGCATCACTAAAGAACGGGAGATTATTTAATACAACAACAATCGATCCAAACATAGTTAAGGGAAATGACAGCATGAAAGCATCGCGCAATACAGATAAATAACGGTTTTGACCTAATTTATTTGCAAAAGGTAAAATCTTTTCAGATAATCGATCCATAAAATTATTCACTATTTTCACATTCCTTATCGTTTAAAATTTGGTAGAAAAAGTTACATCCGATTGAGGCAAGCAGTTGTCTTTTGCGACTTGTTTAAACCAATAGCCAGAGCGTTTGATTGTTTTTATTTGTGTATGGATATTATTTGAAATCAATCCATAGCGATTTTTATAGGCGTTACTCCAAGACCAGCAGTCAATTGGCGTCCATAAATGATAGCCAAAGCAATTTGCACCTTCTTCGATCGCCTGATGAAGATAAGTCAAATGTTCCGTCATAAAGTCGATTCGATAACGATCGTTGACTACACCAGTTTCATCTTGATAGCGTTCTTCATTTGAAATCCCCATACCATTCTCAGAGACAAACCAAGCAATATTGCCATAGTGTTCTTTGATGGAAAGCGCAATATCATAAATTGCTTTTGGATAGATTTCCCATCCACGGTCGAGATTCATTCGTCTTCCTGGAAGTTCGTATTCATCGTAATAACGATCAGGAACCCATTCACCAACACTATTTGGCGAAATATCAGGCGCCTTTACACGATGAGGATGGTAATAGTTCACGCCTAAATAATCGATTGTATATTGTTTAATAATCGCTAATTCTTCTTTTGTACTTTCCCACAACACTTGATTTTCTTTCAATAACTCAACTAATTCTTCAGGAAATTCTCCTTTAATCGCAGGATCTAAAAACAAACGGTTGGTAAATAATTCTGCGATATGTGCTGCTTGTTGATCTTCAGCAGAATTTGTTGCTGGATAAGTTGGGGTTAAATTTAAAATAATACCGATTCGGCTATCACCAGATGTAGTCATTTCTTTAAATAATTGAATCACTTTCGCTGAAGCCAAATTCAAATTATACGCGACTTGCATCGCTTTTTTTCCATCAACTAGTTTGGGATAATGAAATTGATGAAGATATCCTCCTTCAACCACGACGATAGGCTCATTATGTGTAAACCAGTCCTTTACCCGATCGCCAAACAATTCAAAACAGCGTTTAGCAAATAATACAAATAATTCCACGACTTTTTTCGATTCCCACCCACCATATTTATGGTAAAGTTCAACAGGAATATCAAAATGATGCAAGTTCATGACAGGACGAATACCTTTTTGGATCATGGTATCAATCACTTCATTGTAAAAACGTACCGCATCCTGATTCACACTTCCTGTTTCAAAATCATCGATTAAACGCGACCATTGAATCGACGTGCGAAGACTATTAAATGACAACTCTTCCATCATCGATAAATCGCTTTCAAAACTATTGTAAAAATTAGACGCTACATCTGGTCCGATTTGATCATAAAATTCTTCTGGTGACTGCTCGAACCAATAATCAAATACATTAGCATGTTGTTTATTAAAACGACCTTCACTTTGTGGACCCGATGTTGCAGCGCCCCACCAAAAATTCTCTGGAAATTTTTTCACCATTTTTTCTCCCTACTTCCTCTTTAATTCCCCCTTATTATATATTCATTATTTTTAAATGTCTATACTTTTAATTAAAAAGTTTTTATATTTCTAATTTTAACACGACTTGATCGTATAGACGTAAGCCATTTTCAAAAATCGGAGCGTCATAATGCGTGATAAAATAATCCGATACAATCGCATCCATTCTAAAGCCCATTTTTTGGTAAAGGTACAATTGTTTTAAACTGGTACTTCCAGTTTTAATAACTAAGACTGTCACCTTTTGTTTTTTCGCATATTCAATCATATGCGCTAACAAACGTGTTGCGATATGGCGATTTTCAGCTCGTTCTAAAACTGCTAAATGTGTGATTTCAATTGTTTCTTGCTGTCTGATAAATAATAATGCACCTAGAAGTGTTTGTTTTTCGATATAGCAGAATACTTTTCCATTTTCTAATGCTTCTTTAATTGCTTTTTGACTTGGATCCGCTAAACTGAATAGCGCTAATAATTCATTCGATCGTTCTTCACATAATTGAATCATACTGTCCTCCTAAAAAAACCTCAGTCACAAAAATACATTGTGGCTGAGGTCATTATTATTGTTTTTGTTTTGCTACTTTCACTTGTTCTAAAAATTCTTCTAATGTCCATCCATGAGCGGTCATATATTGAGCATATTCCTTCCCAACATAACGCAAGTGCCAAGGTTCGTAATCAATTTTCGTAATTGCTTCTTTTCCTTCTGGATACCGAATAATAAAACCATACTCCGGTGCGTGTGAAGCTAACCATTTTCCGCCCTTAGTCTGACCATAATCAGAATGCAAGACTTCTGAAGGATAGGAGTTGTACCAATCTAAATCTACAATGTCCATCGCTAGCCCTGTATGATGCTCACTATGTCCAGGCTCTGTCATTGTCTTTTTAGCATCAGCCAACGCTTCTTCTTCGGTCATTCCATTGGCGATCCGTTGTTGTACACCAGCATTCAACACCTGTTGTTGATAGTCTACTGAACGATACGCTGAGATGATGACTAAAGGAAATTGCGCTTGTTGTGCTGCTTGTTCCAGTTGTTCATAATCTGATACAATCTGTTTGTTGACCAAGTAATTGCCGACTGTCGCTAAATCAGTTGTTTCATTGACTTCGGCTTTCAACACATGATCTGGACCAACTAAAGGCAAACGCCAATCATCAAGCGATACACTTGCTAAAAAACGCTCTTCTGGTGTTAAGTTGACTTCTTTTTTTGACATATTAGCCTTCTTTTCAGCCTGAACAACATTAGATTCTTTTGTTGGATGGACTAAAGAAATCCCTAATGCAATACCGCCGATAAGCGTGAGACTCGCAATACCGATCCCAATCTTTTTTTTATGCTTTGTGTTCTGCTTGTTCTTGTTTTCGTCCATAGTATACCTCAATTTTCTGATCTTCTTGCGTGATCGTCAAAAAAACAAATTCGCGCTTAGCTAACGGGCTACTGTGTGTTTGAAACGCCTGATAACAACTAGGTGGTATCGGATGTTCACGCACCCAATGGACATTTTCAAGTGTAGCTTGCGTCTGCTGATCTGTAAGATTCATCATAAAAATTGTATACTTATTTTGATAATGACGCAAGCATCCAAAAAGATCTTCCGTATAAAATAGATACGTTTCGCCTTTTTGCAACGCCTCATGTTCATTACGGTATTCAATAAGTTGCTTCATTTGGTAAAACAATTGATGGTCAATTGAATCCCAAGGATAAAACGCGCGATTATCTGGATCTGCTTGTCCTGAAACACCCGCTTCGTCCCCATAATACACACAAGGTGTACCCGGTAAAGCAAATAATAACGCATAGGCCAATCGAACATCAGCTGTTTGATTTCCTAGTTCAGTTAATAGGCGCTTTGTATCGTGTGTGCCTAGATTGTTTAACGATTGTTGCAAAAATTGATAGGGGTAATTTTCTAAAATCGTTTGAATTTTATAGACTACAGAAGGAATTTGATTGGTTTGTAGTAATTCTAAGATAGCATCTCTAAACGGGTAATTCATCACACCATTTAAATTTCCACCTTGTGTATAGCGACGACGCTTTTCATAAGCAATCTTATTCGATGCGTCTTCCCAAACTTCTCCAATCAAGACTCGGTCTTGATAGTGATCCAATACTTGACGAATCCCTTCAATAAACGTATCAGGTAATTCATCTGCAACATCTAAACGCCAACCATCGACACCCAGATCTGTCCAATAACGAATCACGCTATCGACCCCTTGATAAATAAAGTCTTGGAAACTTTTTTGTGTTTTATCGATTTGCGGTAGATCACTAATCCCCCACCATGATTTGTATTCAGTGGGATAATTGGTAAACGTAAACCAAGGATAATATTTACTTTGGCGACTACGACTTGCCCCAACCGATTCTCCATATCGTCCATCTTGATTGAAATAGCGGCTATTGCGTCCTACATGACTAAATACACCATCTAAAATCAAACGAATTCCTGCTTGATGCAAATGATCAAGTAAGGATAAAAAATCAGATTTAGACCCTAATAAAGGATCGATTTCAAAATAATCACTCGTGTCATAACGATGATTACTATTTGCTGTAAAAATCGGATTTAAATACACGACTTGAATACCTAGATCCACTAAATAAGGGATCTTCTCTTCGATTCCTTTTAGGGTACCTCCGTAAAAATCCCATCTCGTCACTTCACCTTTACCATTTTTGATATACATCGGACGATCCGTATGACTTCCATAAATAAAGATGTTCTCTCTTTCCGCCAATAACTGATGACGGGGAAGATGTGTGGCAAAACGATCTGGGAAAATTTGGTACGCTACACTGGTTTCAAACCATGGACGAATAGCTTCTGGAACAAAACACGTCAATTGAAATTCTTCGATTTGATGCGCTTGTTCAACAAATTTCCCTTCACCAGTTAACGATGTTTGCTTGATGTAATATCCGATTTTACGATGTCCTTCTTGTTGATAGGTAATTTGAAAATGATAAAAATACAATCCTTTATCAAGCTGGATCTTCGTCTCATACAAATTAGAGTCGACATCCCATTCCATCGTGACCGTCTGATCCGCTTCTTGATCACGGTGATAGACAAATGCTACGTGTTCGATTTGGCCATTTGGCACAGAAGCTTCTAAGCGAAAAGTAACCACTTGTGCTTGCTCAACTGCTCCAAAAGGTTGCTTATATTTAGCAGACCAAGGATTAAATACTATAGGAATCATGTGTTTCATCCTTTACTTGTTGTGGAGTCTTATTTGGTTTTATACGCCAAATATCCTCTGCATATTTTTTCACGGTATCGTCAGCTGAAAAACGACCGGCATTTGCAATATTGATCAAACTCATTTTCAACCATTTTTCTTGATCACTATAAAGATGTGCGACTTTTTCTTGTGCAGCGACATAATCTGCAAAATCACGTAATACAAAAAACTCATCATTATATTTTAGTAAAGAATCATAGATTTCAATACCTTCTTGCGAACTATTTGGAATCGTTCCATCGATCAATGCATCGATCACCTTACGCAGTTCTACTGATGACTCATAATACTCAAATGCTCGATAGTTGGCTTGTTCATAGTAGGCATATACTTCAGCTTCTGTTAAGCCGAAAATCACGATATTGTCATCTCCTACTGCATCACGAATCTCAATATTCGCTCCATCCAGTGTGGCTAAGGTAATCGCACCATTTAACATCAATTTCATATTACTTGTACCCGATGCCTCTTTTGAAGCCAATGAAATCTGTTCACTAACGTCAGCTGCAGGAATAATTTTTTCTGCTAAACTTACGCTATAATTTTCCAAAAAGACAATTTTTAATTGATCCTTGATACTTTCGTCATTATTGATCAAATTCGCTAATTCATTGATTACTTTAATAATCGCTTTGGCATAATGATAACTTGGGGCAGCTTTAGCACCAAAAATGAAGACACGAGGCTGAATTTTTTTCTTCGGATCTTCTTTTAAATCTAGATATAATTTGATAATGTGCAAAAGATTCAATAACTGACGCTTATAGGCATGCAATCGTTTGATTTGAACATCAAATATTGCGTGATCATTCACAATAACGCCTGTTTCTTTTTCAATAAATTTCGCTAAACGTGTTTTATTGACTTGTTTGGCTTTTGCTAACGCGTGCAATACTTTTTTATCGTCCTTATAGTTCATCAATAAATACAAATCAGAGGCTTCAAAACGCCAAGAAGTTCCAATCGTTTCGTCTAATAAGTGAGAAAGTGTTGGATTGGCTAACTGCATCCATCTTCTTTCTGCGATCCCGTTTGTCTTATTATTAAAACGAGAAGGATATAACCGATAAAAATCATGTAATACTACATTTTTTAATAAATCAGAATGTAATTTTGCTACTCCATTCGTACTATGACTACCAATAATAGCCAAATGCGCCATATGAACGATACCATTTGAGATAATTCTAGTCCGCTCGATGATTCCCCAATCGATCGTTCCTGTCATTTGTTCGACAAAACGGCGGTCGATCTCTTCAATAATTTGATAGATACGTGGTTGTACGCTTCTTAACATCTCCACAGGCCATTTTTCTAAAGCCTCTGCTAAGATCGTATGATTTGTATAACTCATGACTTTAATCGTCAAAGCCCAAGCTCTCTCCCAGTTCATCTGCTCCTCATCAACTAAGATACGCATAAATTCTGGCACACACATAGCAGGATGTGTATCATTAATATGGATCGCGACATATTCATCGATATTATTTAGATTGTATCCATTTGCTTTAAAATGGCGAATAATACTTTGCGTTCCGGCCGAAACGAAAAAGTACTCTTGCATCAAACGTAAACGACGCCCTGCTTCGTTTGAATCATCTGGATATAAGACAGAGGTTAAATCTTCAATTTCTCGACGCTGTTGGATACTACGGTAATTGATTTCTTCTTCCAAAGGAATTTCAGCATCCCATAAGCGTAATGTGTTGACAGTGCCATTTTGGTAGCCTACCATTCCTGTATCATAAGGAATCGCACGTACAACGGTTGGATTTTCATGGATTGGAACTAAGCTACCATCTTCAAGTTCTTTCAAATAAGCATGTCCATTAAATTTTACCGTTACTGCTTTACTATCACGACGTACTTCCCAAGTATTTCCACGAGACAACCACTCATTTGGTAACTCTACTTGATACCCATCAATAAATTTTTGTTTGAATAATCCATATTTGTAGCGGATTCCATTTCCATTCCCAGGAAGGCCTTCTGAGGCGATCGAATCCATAAAACAAGACGCCAATCGGCCTAATCCACCATTTCCTAAAGCCATGTCCGGTTCAATTTCTAAAATATCTTCTAAATCAATCCCTAAATCTTTTAAACTTGCTTCAACAGTATCTAGCCAGCCCATATTTAAAAGATTGCTTTTCATCATGCGACCAGGTAAAAATTCGATTGAAAAATAATATACTTGTTTTTCATGTGTTGTATTGTATGCTCTACGAGTTATTCCCCAATCTTTGGCATACGTTGCGCGAATCAAGGTTGCAAGAGTGGTATACAGATCATAAGGAGATGCCTCTTCAACAGACAAGGCATATTTTTCAGTTAACATATCCATAAATTTTTCTTTAAAGAGCTCTTTACTGATGGTCATCTTAATCATCCTCTACTTTTAGATTAAAGGAAGCTGGCGTACTTTTTTGTACCCCAGCTTTCCCCCTTATTTGTCCAACTATATTTACTCCGTCATTTCTTTATACAAATGAATATAATGCTCACTTGCTGTTTCCCAGCTGAAATCAACATCCATTGCACGAATCACAACTTCACGCCAAACATCAGGCACTTCTGTGTAAATATGCAAAGCAAGGTCGACAGCTTGTTTCAATGCGTATGCATGGAAATCGATAAATCCAAATCCAGTCCCTTCATGAGTCACTGGATTAAACGGCCAAACCGTATCACTTAATCCCCCAATTTGGTGTACGATCGGTAATGTTCCATAACGCATCGACATCATTTGTGATAATCCACAAGGTTCAAAAGCGGATGGCATTAAGAACATATCCGCTCCAGCATAGATTTTTTGCGCTAAATCAACGTCAAAGGTAATACATGCCCGCACTTTACTTGGAAAACGTGACTCGAAGTAACGGAATCCATCTTCAAAACCAGTTTCACCCGTTCCTAAAACGACAATTTGAACCTCTTGTTGCGTCAATAATTCTTCCATTTTTTCTAAGACTAAATGGAACCCTTTTTGATGTGTCAACCGGCTGACCATCCCAATCATCGGAACGTTCTTTTCAATCGGTAGACCAAGTAATTTTTGTAACTGTAGTTTGTTTTCTGTTTTCTTCGCTAATGTTTTTTGATCGAATGGTTCAAAAATATGACGATCATGCATTGGATCATAGATGCTATAATCAATCCCATTTAAAATCCCAACTAATTTTTGCTGTTCTTGCCGTAAGATCGCATCAAGTCCACAACCGAATTCACTCGTTTGGATTTCCTTTGCGTAATTCGGCGAAACCGTATTGACGCGATCAGCATACACGATTCCCGATTTCAACCAATTCACCATTCCATTTTGAGCGATCATCCCATCTTCATAGCGCTCAGCACCTGTTTGGAACCAATCGCCTAAAGTACTCGGTTCAAAGTAGCCTTGAAACTCAATATTGTGGATCGTTACGACCGTTTTGATAGATTGGAATGCTTGGATCCAACGGTACTTTTCTTTTAGTAAGAACGGTACAAACGCAGTATGGTAATCGTTAACATGTAGAATGTCTGGAATAAAATCAATTTTTTCCATAGATTCGATAAGCGCTTGTTGGAAAAAGGCAAAACGTTCTCCATCATCATCATAGCCATAAATTGCTGGTCGATTAAAGTAGTATTGATTATCTATAAAATAATACTGAACTTCATTTAATGTCAACGTTTTGATTCCACAGTATTGTTTACGCCATCCCACATCGATCGTAAAATCTAACACGTCTGTGATAGATTCTTGATATTCTGCAGGGATCATCGGCATAAAGGGCAAAATCACACGAATGTCATGCCCTTTTTCTTTTAATTTCTTCGGCAATGCGCCTGCCACATCACCTAGACCACCGCTTTTAAAAAAGGGAGCACATTCTGCGGCTGCAAATAAAATCTTCATTTTAGTTACGCTCCGATCTGATCGGTAGTAACATGACTACCTTTTTTGATTACGATAGGATGTTCTTTTGTCCCAATTACCTGAACACCAGGTTCCACTGTGACGTTTTTATCTAAAATCGCAAACTGAATCACAGCTTCTTCACCAATTTTTCCATTGGCCATGACGATCGAATCCTCGACTCTCGCCTTCGTTTCAATTGTTGTTCTTCTAGAAATTAAACTTCGATGAACATTTCCTCGAATGATACTTCCTGTCGCAAATTGACTGGAATGGACATTAGACTCTGGTGAAAAATACGTTGGTACTTCATTTTTAGCTTTTGTTAGAATATGTTGACTTGAGTACAATAGTGAATTGAACTTTTTAGGATCCAACATATCCATATTAGCTTCGTAATAACTATTGATATCAAAAATATTACTTAAATATCCCGTATATTCATATGTGGTCGTATTTGTATGGTTGATATTTTGCCATAAAATCTCTTCCATACAAACATATTCTCCAGTTGCTTGCGTTTCTTCTAAAACACGGATCAGCCACTCTGTATTGACTACAAAGATATTCATCGCCAAATTATAAAATGGTTGATCTTGGGTATAGTCTTCAAATACAGTAGCGTCAAACGAGCTTGTATCAGAAAATGAAAGTACACGATCTTTAGGATAGATCTTTTCTTTTTCAACACGTTTGAACAATACGGTGCATTCTCTTTGTTGTTCTTCATGTACGCTGATCACTGAACGGTAATCCACATTACATAAGATTTTATTTCCTGTATAGACCGTGAATTTCGATTTTGACTTACGTAAAAAATCAATCATTGGATCATAAAACGGTTTGCCTGCTTCTTGCGCTTGCTGGATCGACTCTTTAAATGATACAAAGTAATGGCTCAAAATGTTATTTAAATGCCAATGATTGCCTCCACCTAAATGATCAAAAATCGATTGGATGTTCGCTTGACTTGAAATCATATACATTGAACGAACATTCGCATTGACCAAGTTAGATAAACTAAAATCGATCATGCGGTACTTACAGTCAAAATATAATGTCGCTAAGGGACGATTTGCAGTTAATTCGCCTAATCCCTTTCCTTCAAATTCATTTTCCATAATTGCAGATACTTTATTAGCTCTCATCTACCAACACTCCAATCACTTCAGAATAGCCCACTACGGCGATTTCGTCTGTTCCATCGATCTCGGCATTATCTCCCACAATCGCATTTTCACCAACAATCGCTCGGGTAATGGTTACATTTTTTCCAATCGTTGCTCCAGCCATAATGACACTGTCTTTAATTACAGCACCTTCTTTGATCTTCACATCATTGGATAGCAAACTATTTTGTACATCGCCTGCCACGTAACAGCCATCGACTACTAAAGAACCTTTAACACTTGCTTGTTCCGTAATAAAATGAGGTGGTGAAACAGGATTTTTAGAATAAATCCGCCATGCGCTATCACTCATCTTCAAGTCATTTTCTGGATCAATAAACTCCATACTAGCTTGCCATAATGAATCGATCGTACCGACATCTTTCCAATAATCGTTAAACCGGTAAGCAAAAACATTCTCGCCGCTTTCAATATAAGAAGGAATCACATGTTGACCAAAGTCTAACATTTGATCATCTTTGTTATAACTATTTAATAAAACCTGGCGTAGCCGTGACCAATTAAAAATATAGATTCCCATTGAGGCAAGATTACTCTTAGGCTCTGCTGGTTTTTCGTCGAACTCGACAATTCGATCATGATCATCTGTATTCATAATTCCAAAACGAGAAGCTTCTTCGATTGGAACTTCAATTACGGCTACGGTTAGAGAAGCATGATTGCGTTTGTGTGTTTCAAGCATTTTATCATAGTCCATTTTGTAAATATGATCTCCTGATAAAACCAATACATATTCTGGATCGACTTGATCAATGTAGTCGATATTTTGATAAATGGCATGCGCTGTTCCTTCAAACCATTTACTGCCTTCATTACTTGAGTATGGTTGCAAGATCGTGACACCAGAATCCACGCCATCAAGACCCCAACTTGCACCGTTTCCGATATGTTCATTTAAAGCTAAAGGTTGATACTGTGTGACTACCCCTACTGTACTGATACCTGAGTTGACGCAATTGCTTAAAGTAAAATCAATAATACGGTAACGCCCTCCAAATGGTACGGCAGGTTTAGCAATCGTTTGTGTCAACTTCCCTAAACGACTTCCTTTTCCTCCTGCAAGGATCATAGCTAACATCTCTGTTTTCATACTCTCGATGGTTTCCCATCTTCCCTCCCTTATTTTTTCCTTGTAATCGTAATGGCTGTTGGTTTTATGATCAGTGCACCTAAAGCCGGAACAATCATGTCGATAAAATGCTCTCCTGCTTCAGAAACACTTGTAAATGGTGCTTGACCAGTTGTCCAGGTACCACCAAATTCAGCTAATTCCGTATTGACTAATTCTTCATACGTACCTTTGTAAGGTACCTTGATCCGAAAATCCTGTTGTTCTTGAGGTGTAAAATTAAGGACGACAATCAAAAAGTCTTTTTTACGTTTTCCTTTACGGATAAAACTTAAGACAACATCTTTTGTATTGTCTGCATCAATAAATTCAATGCTTTCTTGAGGTGATGTTTCGAGTTCCCATAGTGCTTGTTCTTCTTTATATAACGCATTCATTTTAATTGTAAATGCTTGCATTTTTTTGTTCATATCATCAGCTAGATCTTTCCACTCTAGCCCTTCGTTGTATTTCCATTCTAAAAATTGACCCCATTCATTTCCCATAAAGGAAAGCTTCTTCCCTGGATGTGTGAGTAAATACGTATATAAGTTACGCAATTGCGAAAACTGCTTGTAGCGATCGCCCCACATCTTATGTAATAAGCTTTTTTTCCCATGAACGACTTCATCATGTGACAATGGCAAGATATACTGTTCATTGGCCATGTACATAAAAGAAAATGTCAGTTTATTTAAATGATACTGACGATAAATTGGATCCATTTCATAAAAAGCTAAGGTATCGTTCATCCATCCAAGATCCCACTTATAATCAAATCCTAAGGCGTGATCTTCTACGCGACCGGTAATCTTTGTTTCAGAAGAGCTTTCTTCTGCGATCATCAGTACTTCAGGATGTGCCAGTTTTACGACAGCATTTAATTTTTGTAAAAAGTATACACCATCTAAATTTTGATTCGTTCCTAAGTGATTTGGTTCCCATCCCTTATCATCATAATCTAAATAAATCATACTTGAGACAGCATCTACACGTAAGCCATCAATATGGAAAAATTCAATCCAAAACAAAGCATTTGAGATTAAAAAACTTTGAACTTGTGGTTTACTCAAATCAAAATTCAATGATCCCCAGCGGATGTTTTGTGCGCGATTTTCATCTTGATATTCAAATGTCGGTGTGCCATCGTAGTAAGCAAGTGCATCGTCATTTACACAAAAGTGTCCAGGTACCCAATCAAGCAATACGCCGATATTTTCTTGATGACATAAATCCACAAAAGCTTGAAATTCTTCTGGTGTACCATAGTTTTCTGCTAAAGCAAAATAACCCGTTAACTGGTATCCCCATGAACGATCAAGAGGATGTTCCATAACCGGCATCAATTCGATGTGTGTGTAGCCCATCTCTTTGACATATGGAACTAATTCATCTGCTAATTCTTTAAATGTAAACGGTGTGCCATCCCAATGGTAACGCCATGATCCGGCATGCACTTCATAGATATTCATTGGACGTTTCAATGTTTGGCTTCTTTTATTTCGACCACGATACAACCCATCACGCCATTTATGCGTCGCTACAGTGTATAAAATCGCTGCATTGTTCGGACGCGGTTCAAAGCGAATAGCAAATGGGTCAATCTTATAAACTTGCCGCCCATTTTGTTGTTCAAGCTTAAATTTGTAGAGATCACCTTCTTTAGGTAAATTCGTATGAATTTCCCAAATACCCGATTCATGATCTTTTGTCATCGACAAGGTATGATCCCAATCATTAAATGTTCCAACTAGCCAAACTTGTTTGGCATTCGGTGCAAACACGCGAAAGACATAACCATCCTCAGTTTGATGTGCACCTAGTAAGTGATGTGCGTAAAAATTTTCTCCAGTTGTAAATAATTGTTTTGCTTGCTCTACTTGTTTTAACTCCATCAATGCTATTCGTCCCCCCCTCATAAAAAAACAAAAACCTGTTTACAAAATTATGATAACACATCCATATTAACTGTTACAGAATTATTTCTTAAAAAACTAAATCGTTTTAATCATTTTCAAATCAATTCATCTAAATATAACTAAAAGAACAACTGTTTCATAATTTTTATTTCTCATTTTTTTATCATTTTATGTGTGTCACAATAAAAAAGAAACCGTTATATTAAATAAAAAAAACGAGTTAAACTACTCGTTTTTGATGATCTTTTTTGATATAGAAAATAAATACTGAAAATAAAATAACAATAGCTAGCAAAATAACTCCAAGCTTGATATTTCCTTTAAATAACGCATCTCCACCACAAGCATATAAAATAGATGCTGGCAAGGCTCCTAAAAATACGATACTTCCTTGTTGCTTTTTCGTCATGCGCAATTGCTGGATAGTATAACTAACGAGAATCGATGGAATAAAAGGGATCATATAACTAATCGTTAACCCTGTTTGTGGGTGCTTCAATGTGCTTAAATGTTTGATCCAATGATTTTGTTGTTTATTTTTATGGATCAAGGGAACTTTATTTAAGAGTGAGATCGCTAAAAAATTACCAGATGCATTACCTAAAACATTGATCATACCACCAAATAACGGACCATAACATAATCCTACAAATATGCCAATCACTGAAGTGGGGATGCCTGGGATCATACAACACACTATCGTCAGTGCTACCAAAATAACGGCTGCATCGAGGCCGTGTGAACGGACTAAATCCATCACTTCCGTTTTACTCGCTTTAGGATTGATCCATGCTGTTAAATCAGGAAAATATGCTTTTAACAACAATAAAAGTAAAATAATCAATACGACAAACCCTAAAATCAACCATCGTCTACGAACTGTTTGTTGGACCATTCCGGAATGCTCGTAATGATTATTTCTCATCGCGATCGATTTCAAATACAATACGTTCATCTTTTTGATCAGGGTGCAAAATTTTTAGACGCTGTGGTGGCCTGATATCTTCAGTATACTGCCCTTCACGTACTAACTCTTTGGGATCGACATTGGCATTTTCTTCATCGCCACGATTAAACAAAATGTTTTCTTCCATAACTATCCACTCCTTTTCCTTTATTTTATAGGAAAAATGAGAAAAAACCAAGAATCTTTATTATACAAAAAAAGCTCGACTCCAAAGAGTCGAGCTTTTAGATTATGCTTCTTGAGCTACTGGGTAGACAGAAACTTGTTTTTTGTCGCGGCCTTTACGTTCGAAACGTACCACACCGTCAACTTTAGCAAATAACGTATCATCGCCACCGATACCTACGTTAACGCCTGGATAGATTTTAGTTCCGCGTTGGCGGTATAAAATTGATCCACCACTAACTGTTTGTCCGTCAGCACGTTTAGCACCTAAACGTTTTGATTGAGAGTCACGTCCGTTGGAAGTAGAACCTCCACCTTTTTTGTGGGCGAATAATTGTAAATTCATATTCAATAACATGGAATGCACCTCCTATTTGATTACTTTTGTTTCGATTTGGATAGATTCGCTATTCTCATTTTGAACTGCTTGTAAACCAAGCAACAAATTTTCTAATAAAATTTGCGCAATGTTGGTTTGCTCCTGATTTTTAGAAAACGGCAATTCCATCGCTAAATAGCCACCTTCTTCGTTATCGACTGTTACGATCGGTTCAAAGCCCGCTAGAGCTTCGATTCCATTGACCGTACTGATCGATAATGCAGAAACTGCGGCACATACGATGTCCATTCCGTATTCTCCCGCATTTGCGTGACCTGATAATTCAAATGCTACAATGCGGCCAGAAGCGTCGCGATTGAATGTTCCTTTGATCATAACTCGTACCCTACTTTTTGATTAATTATGCGTTGATCGCTTCGATAACCACTTTTGTATATGGTTGACGATGACCTTGTTTAGTGTGAGAATGTTTTTTAGGTTTGTATTTGAAAGTTACGACTTTCTTTTGTTTGCCGTGTTTTTCTACAGTTCCTTCAACAGTTGCTCCAGCAACAGTCGGAGCACCTACTTTAGTTGATTCACCACCAACTAAAATAACCTCGTCAAATGTTACTTTTTGTCCAGCTTCAACGTCTAATTTTTCAACGTAGATTGCTTGACCAACTTCAACTTTGATTTGTTTACCACCAGTTTTGATAATTGCGTACATGCTATACAGCACCTCCTTCTTTTAGACTTAGACTCGCCATCCCAAGTGATCTTGCGATACTTATGAACTTGTTCTGTGCGGTTGTAGCTGTGGAGTCCACAATTACAACAATACTAATCTATCAAATCTCATCCACTTAGTCAAGAATAACTTGTTAAATTTGCTGTTTTTTTTCATACGCTGCAATTTCATTTTCATATTGTAGGGTAATCGCGATTTCATCTAATCCATTGATTAATTTATGTTTCCAGGTTGGATCGATATCAAATGTATACGAATTTCCATTGTACGTCACCGTTTGCGCATCTAAATCGACCGTGACCTCTTTTGTCGGATCGCTGACTAGTTCTTGTCGTACTTGTTTGTCAAGCACGATTGGCAACACACCATTTTTAGTTGCATTCATGTAGAAAATATCACTAAAACTACCTGCTATGATTACTTTAAACCCATAATCGAGTAGTGCCCACGCTGCATGCTCACGAGAAGATCCTGAACCAAAATTGTCTCCAGTAACCAAAATCTGCGCTTTTTTATATACTGGATCATTTAAAATAAATTCTGGATTTGGCGTGCGATCACGTAAATAGCGCCAATCATCAAATAAAAACTCTCCGAACCCTGTTTTTTCGATTCGTTTCAAATAGGTTTTTGGAATCAATTGATCCGTGTCGATATTATCATTTAACAACGGGACCGCTTGACTCGTCAAAATGTTAATGGCTTCCATATTATGCACGCTCCTTTATAAGAGGTCTGATATCGATAAAATGACCATGAAGAGCCGCAGCTGCCGCCATGGCTGGACTACAAAGATGGGTCCGCGCATTTTTCCCTTGACGCCCAACGAAATTACGATTTGATGTCGAAGCACAATGGACGAATTCTGGCACCTTATCTGGATTCATACCAAGACACATTGAACATCCGGGTTCACGCCATTCAAATCCTGCATCAATGAAAATCTTATCCAATCCTAATGCTTCAGCTGCTTTACGTACTGGACGTGAGCCAGGTACTATGATCCCCGTCACTCGTTCATCAATCGTTTTGCCTTCGACAATGCGTGCGGCTTCTTGTAAATCAGATAAGCGACCATTTGTACATGAACCGATAAATACGTATTCGATCGGGATATCTTGTGCGTGTTGTCCAGGTTTTAGCTCCATATAGTCGTAGGCCATTTGATCGTTATGATCCGCGATTTCAGGAAATGCTTCCTCGATTGAAACGCCCATCTCAGGGTTTGTTCCCCAAGTAATGTAAGGTGAAAGCGTTGAAACATCCAATGAACGTATCTCATCATAGCAACTTTTATCATCGGTATACAATTTGCGCCATCCCTCACACGCGCGATCAAATGACTCAGGTGCATAAGGACGATTTTTTAAATACGTAAACGTTGTTTCGTCAGGTGCGATCATGCCCATTTTTGCGCCCCCTTCAATCGACATATTACAAATCGTCATCCGTTCTTCCATCGTTAACTTTTCGATTGTTTCACCAAAAAATTCAACCGCATACCCCACACCAAAATCCACACCCAGTGTTGCGATCAAGGCTAAGATAATGTCTTTTGCATACACACCTGGTTGCAATTGACCGGTAATTTCAATCCCCATGGTTTTGGGTTTCTTTTGCCATAAGGTTTGTGTGGCCAATACATGCTCGACTTCACTTGTGCCGATCCCAAATGCTATGGCTCCAAACGCTCCATGAGTCGCCGTGTGGGAATCTCCACAAACAATCGTTTTTCCAGGTTGTGTCAGCCCTAGTTCAGGACCAACCATATGCACGATTCCTTGATGTTTGGATCCATTATCACACAACGCAATTTGAAACTCTTCGCAATTTTGACGTAAGGTGTCCATCTGTTTTTTAGAAACTAGATCGGTGATGGTATGGATATCTTTTGTAGGTACATTGTGATCCATTGTCCCAAAAGTTTTTTCTGGACAACGAACGGTTCGCTTTGCTTGGCGCAAGCCTTCAAAAGCTTGTGGTGAAGTCACTTCATGGATCAACTGTAGATCAATATATAGCAATTGCGCTTCGTTTGCTTCTCCTGCTATTACATGTTGTTGCCAGACTTTATCAAATAGTGTTTGCATAAACATTCTCCTTTTTATACGCTGCAAGTACAGCATCTGTAACTTCTGTAGTCGTTGCTTTTCCTGCAAGATCTGGTGTACGACAAGTCGCGAGTGCTTGGTCACAGGCATATTCTAAACGTGTTGCGATCTCCTGTTGTCCAAAACTTTCACGCAACATCATCGCCACGGACAAAATCATAGAAATCGGATTGGCTTGATTGAGTCCCGCAATATCGGGCGCAGATCCGTGAATCGGTTCATATAATGACACACCTGTCCCATGGCTTGCACTAGGTAATACACCAAGTGATCCAGGAAGGACCGAGGTTTCATCGCTCAAGATATCCCCAAATAAATTTTCAGTGACGATTACATCAAAACGAGTCGGATTTTTAATGACTTCCATTGCAGCAGAATCGACATATTGATACGTAACCTCACATTCTGGATACTCTAGCGCGATCTCTGCGACTACCTTGCGCCACAGACGACTTGTAGCGAGTACATTGGCTTTATCTACCGCACAAACTTTTTGACGGCGTATTTTAGCTAATTCAAATGCATAGCGCACGATGCGTTTGATTTCATCTACATGATAATAATTCGTATCGACAGCTTCTTGCTCTTTTTGATAGCTCGGTGTGCCAAAATAAACCCCACTGGTCAATTCTCGTACTACGACGAGATCGGTTCCTTTGACAATACTTGCTTTTAACGGTGAAAAATCAACCAATTGTTCACTAACTTTAACAGGACGAATATTCGCAAATAACGACAAAGATTTACGTAAAGCCAATAACCCTTGTTCTGGTGTTTGTGTTGCATCTTGCCACTTTGGCCCTCCAATGGCCGCTAGTAAAACCGCATCGGCTTCTTGACAAGCCTGTAATGTCTCTTTTGGTAACGGCATGCCTTTTGCCTCAATTGCAGCTCCACCAAACGCATACGCATGATGTGTAAGTGAAAGTCCATGTGTGTCTACGATATACTCTAAAACACGAATGGCTTGTTGCATGATCTCTGGGCCAATGCCATCACCAGCTAATGTTACGACTTTCATACAGTAACCTCCATTTGAGAAAATTTGATGCTCGCTTGTACATAAGCTTTAGCCGAGGCATGGAGCACATCGAAATCGAGGCCATTGCCACTAAATACTTGATTTTGTTTGTTCATCAAAGCCACGTGAACTTGCGCCTGAGCGTCTTCACCTTCTGTAAGAGAGGTGATCGTGTATTCCGTTAGGAGCGGTTCTTGATCAAACACTTGATCGATCGCATGATAAATGGCTTGAATACTTCCATCTCCAACAGCTGAAGCGACTTTCAATTCATCAGCTACTGTGACTTCGATCACAGCACATTGATAGCCATCTGAAACATATTGGACTTGTAGACGAGTCAATTGGGCTTCTTGCTCTTCTTGATGTATCTGTTCACTCACCAATGCATGCAAGTCATAATCACTTAATTGATTTTTCTTATCGGCTAACGCTTTAAACTGGATAAACAGCTCTTGTAGTTCTTCTTTTGATTTCGTATAGCCTAATGCTTTTATTTTTTCACTAAATGCATGTTTGCCCGAAAGTTTACCAAGTGGGAGTGAATTTGTAGCTACACCCACTAATTGCGGTGTAATAATTTCATAAGTCTCCGGATTTTTTAAAACGCCGTCTTGATGGATCCCTGATTCATGAGCATATGCGTTTCCACCGATAATCGCTTTATTTTTTGGCACATGCAATCCAGATAAACGAGAGACTAAATCACTCGTATTTTTTGTTTCTGCCAAGGTGATATTGGATGCACATTGATAAAAATCTTTACGAATATATAACGCAACTGCGACTTCTTCTAGCGCTGTATTGCCGGCACGTTCGCCAATCCCATTAACCGTTCCTTCCACACGATTTGCTCCATTTTCAATAGCAGCTAAAGCATTTGCTGTAGCCATCCCTAAATCATCATGACAATGGGAAGAAAACGTAATAGGGTGTGGACTATGGATATGTTCGATTAAATAGCGAAAGAGTTCACCGTATTCTGTCGGTGTAGAAAATCCTACGGTATCTGGAATATTGATAATCGTCGCACCCGCATCGATCGCTGTTTGGACAGCTTCAAGCAAAAAGTCTTTTTCAGTACGTGAAGCATCTTCTGGTGAGAATTGGACAATTTCAAATAAGGAGCGTGCATACGTCACATGATCATGAATCGAACGCAAGATTTCTGCTTTTGACAGCTTCAATTTATCTCGACGATGAATCGGACTTGTCGCTAAGAAAATATGAATTTGTGGAGATACCGCGTCTTCTAATGCTTCGTACGCGCGGTCGATATCTGGTTTTTGGCAACGTGCTAATGCAGCGACCGTTGTCTTTTTTATCGCTCTAGCAATGGCCTGTACCGCTTCAAAATCTCCTTGAGACGCAATCGGAAATCCCGCTTCGATCGTATCGATCCCCCAATTTTCTAATTGTAACGCCAGTTGGACCTTTTCCTTTTTATTAAAATGAACGCCTGGAGTTTGCTCACCATCGCGTAGTGTAGTGTCAAAAAATTCGATTTTTCTCATCTGTTTTCGCTCCTTTTTTATTGAATTTGGGTATAAAAAAAAACATTCCACAAAGGTTTTCCTTCATGCAATGTGAATAGGACTCTTCAAATACTGCGTCGAAGAATCCTGTGTCATAATAATAATAAGTTTAGAAAAGTCAACGTTTGTTTAGTAGAGTTCATCTTAATCCGCTCCTTTAAATGTCTTTCTTGTATTTGAGAATACCGATATTTAAAAAAGAAGTCAACCACTTTTTCTAAATTTTCTGAATATTTTTTCTATTTATAACAAAAAAAAGAAGCGTTTGTTTCGTAAACAACTTCGTTTCTTTTGTTTCGTCCACTAAAAGATAACAAAAAAACCTCTAGACTATTCTAGAGGTCAAAAGCGTCACAGGAGGGATTCGAACCCCCGACCGTCCGCTTAGAAGGCGGATGCTCTATCCGGCTGAGCTACTATGACAAATCAGCAACAAAGATTATTATAGGCAAGTGCTTGCTGAATGTCAATGCTTTTTGTTATTTATTTTCTTGCCATAAAAAATGATGGATCAAATCAACTACTTCTAGATTTTCAACGAGTGCACTATGTTGCGCATCGCTCGTAATGATTTTTTCCTGATAATCTCCTCGGTCTTGGTAAAGTAAACGACCCGCTAAGACGCTTGTCATTTCGACCACATCATCCGTCGCTTCTCCTGTATCTCCAATGACATTTAAGAAATCAAGTTCTGGAATCCGAGTTTGATTGGCTAAATAATTTGTCAGTTGTGCACTATATTCTTGCGGCGTATCAAACGTAATTTGATTTGCATTATATCGGTCGTCCATATCATTAAATGGTGTGCCAAGGGTCATCGCACGAACTAATTTAGGATCGGCTGTCGTATATTGATCTTCTAAATATTGAGTCAACACTAATCCACCGTTTGAATGCCCCAAAAAAGTATACGTGTCAAAACTGTATTGCTTTTTCAAATACGCTAAACCAATTTGATACCATTTGCCTTGAAGTGGCAATGCTCGATCGCTAGGATCTTCAAATGCAATCACAATGAGCGGCTGAGTATTTGCCCTCAATTTTCCTGACGTCGTCACGGTTTCATCCGTATTGACCTGTACTTTGATCACTGAACTATCTGTCGTTTGTTGTAATGTTTGGATAAGTCCATCAAACCGATCAATCGTTCCACCAGTTCCAGGCACCATAATCAACGGCTGCTTTGTTAGCGTAATAGGCGTTTGCTGCTGACGAAAAATCGGACGCAAGGTTGCGGCTTCTAGTCTTTCAGATAGTGACATGAGACCCAAACTACCCAACACCATAACAACACTAGTAAAACGAATCCATCTTTTTCGAGACATCCTCATCGCCCTTTCTTTTTATTGCTCTGCAGGAAACAAATCACTTAAATCAAATTCGACAACATCCGCTTCTTTTCTGATCAAGGCGATTCCATCTCCTAGTGGTACAAGCGAAGTCGTTAGATCCGGGTGTTCGTTGATTTCTTTTAAGAAGCGATTCAACTTGCGGTAAATCGTACGACGATTGCGTGGAATTTCTTCGATTGGATCAAGTACTGTTCCTCCTTGGAAGATATCATCTACGATCAAAGCGCCACCTTTTTTTAACAATCGCATACATTCAGGTAAAAATTCAATATATTTTGATTTAGCACTATCCATAAAAATAATATCGTAGGGACCTGTCAATGTCGGCAAAATATCAGAAGCCTGCCCTTCAAGCAAGGTAACCTTATCTTCTAATCCTAGACGCTCATATGTTTTTTTTGCTTTTTTAATCATGACATCAAATCGGTCGATGGTCGTTACATGACCTTCTTCTCCGACAAATTGAGCCATCAAACTAGAAGAAAACCCAATTGCAGCTCCAATTTCTAAAATTTGTTTAGGCTGGATTTGCCCTAATAAAAATTGTAAAAACATGACCGTTTCATGTGGAATAATCGGAATTTCCTGTTCATTCGCTTCTTTTTCAATCGCTCCCAGTTCACCTGGTAAAGGTTTTTGGGCGGTACGTAAATACTGAACCAGTTCTTCTTTGACGACTGGTCGGTGCATCATTTCATTGCGCATATTGAATCTCCTTTATGGTTTCTCGTCATATTATACGAATTTTTTATAAAAGGCGCAAACGAACAAGAATTTTTCTCACAAAACTCTTGCTTTTTTTTTCAACATTGATTAGTCTAGAAACAGGATTTGGATTAGTACCTTATGTAGATGTTTTAGAGAGTCGGAGCTAGGCTGAAACTTCGATACCACTGACATAAGCGAACCTACCAATGAGAAGATCACTAATCTGGTCGGCGTGGATGCCTTATCGTCTTTTAAGCAGGATCGATTCACTCGATCAACAAAGGTGGTACCGCGAACATGTCCAAGCATTTCGTCCTTTTTGGGATGGAAGGCTTTTTTTGTGTCCAAAATGAATTTATTAAAGGAGTTTGACTATGTCAGAACAAACAAATGATTTTACCCAATGGTATCTACAAACCGTTCAACAAGCAGAATTAATGTCGTATTCACCAGTCCGTGGATCGATCATCTTCCGTCCCGATGGTTTTGAATTATGGGAACACATCCAAGAAGAATTTAACCGCTTTTTAAAAGCAGAAGGCATTCGTAATGCGTATTTTCCAATGTTGATTCCAAAAAGCTTTTTCATGAAAGAAGCGGATCATATCGAAGGATTCGCCCCAGAGCTTCCTTGGGTCACTGAAGTTGGAGATGAAAAATTAGAAGAGCCTTTAGCCCTACGTCCAACGTCTGAAACCATGATCGGTTCCGCTTTTTCAGATTGGATCAATTCGTATCGTGATCTACCTTATGAAATCAATCAATGGGCCAACGTTTTTCGTTGGGAGAAAAAAACCCTACCTTTCTTACGCACGTCAGAATTCTTATGGCAAGAAGGTCATACGGCCCATGCGGACGAAGAGGATGCTCGTCGTCGTACGATGCGTGTATTAGATGAATACGCACGTCTTTGTGAAGAATTTTTAGCGATTCCTGTGTACAAAGGACAGAAAACACCATCTGAGCGTTTTGCAGGTGCAGTCGACACGTATTCGATCGAAGCCATGATGAAAGATGGAAAAGCCGTTCAAGCAGGTACTTCTCACTACATGGGAACAAAATTTGCTGAAGCATTTGAAATCAATTATTTAAATAAAGAAAATAAACATGTACCGACACATACGACTTCTTGGGGTGTATCAACTCGTCTTTTAGGTTCATTGATCATGACCCATGGAGATGAAAATGGACTAGTTTTCCCACCAACTGTAGCACCAACACAAATCGTGATGATGCCAGTTGGACCTTGGAAGAAAAATCCAGCGATCATGGAAAAACTTGACGCCTTATATGCACACTTTAAAGCACAAGGATATCGCGTACGTTTAGACGATACCGATAACTCACCTGGTTACAAATTCCACGAATGGGAATTAAAAGGTGCTTGTATCCGGATCGAATGCGGTCCTCGTGATCTAGAAAACGGTCACGTGATGACAAAAATCCGTGATATCGATGGAAAAGTCGCCGTATCATTTGACGAGTTAGATGCTTATATTGCGACTGAACTTGAAAAAATGCCTACACGTCTACTTGAGAACGCTAGAAAACGTAATCAAGAAAATGAATACACGTCAATCGAGACCTTGGATGAATTAAAAGCCCATATCGAAACATGCAAACAAGAAAATCGCCCAACTGGATTTGTCTTGATCGGTTGGGATGGTAGCGAAGAAACCGAAGCCAAGATCAAAGAAGAAACTGGCTTTACTACACGTAACATTCCATTTGATGTTCCTGTTGAAAAAACGGTCGACCTTGTCAATGGATCGTCTGCTAAACATACGGTTTGGATCGCACGCGCGTATTAATCAAAAAGAGGGGATGACAGAAATCTGTCACCCCCTCTTTTTTCATCTTAATAAATCAACTCAAATAATTCTTGTGCGTCAATATTCCCAAAATATTTTTTGACATCCAGTTGATCTACCACTTGCTTTAAGGCTTCTTTTTCATATTTGACACCGATAAATTGATCTTCCACTTCTTTGATATCCCCTAGTCCAAAGAAATCTCCATAAATTTTCATTGCGGTGATTTTTCCTTCAGTGACATTAAAATGGATATCGATCGAACCGATTGGAAAACGTTTTGTGCGTTCAATATCAAATTCTGGAGATTTACCATAATTCCAATCCCAATTTGCATAATAATTTTTTGAAATCTCATGAACTTTTTCCCAATCAGATTCAGTCAATGTATACGTTTGGATTTTAGCAAGATCCTCAACACCAAAGACTTTCAGCAAAATTTCTTCGCTAAATTCTTCCGTGGTCATCTCTTGTTTGTCTTTTGGTAAAAATGGTTTGATATTCGTGACACGTGAACGAATCGATTTGATTCCTTTTGATTCGATTTTATCTTTACGTACTTTCAAAGCATTGACCACTTCATTGATATCACTATCAAACATGATCGTACCATGAGCAAACATCCGTCCATTAGTAGCATACATCGCATTACCAGAAAATTTCTGGTCATTGATCACAAGGTCATTACGGCCTTTTAATTGCGCGCCTTCTACTCCTAATTCGTGTAAGGCTTGTACGATCGGTTTCGTCAATTTTTCAAAATCACGAAACGACTGGCCGTCATCAGGCATGATAAAACTAAAGTTAAGATTCCCTTCATCGTGGTACACTGCCCCACCACCACTAAAACGACGTACGACATGAATGTTGTGTTCGTCCACATAATGCTGATTGATTTCCGCAATAGTATTTTGGTTACGGCCAATAATGATCGACGGCTCATTAATATAAAACAACAAGATCGGTTCGTCTGTTTGCATTTCTTGCAGTAAGAATGTTTCAATGGCTAAATTTAAACGTGGATCACGTAAATCATTTGGTACAAAAATCATGGTTTTTCCCCCTAAATAGTAAACACTTTCCCCACAGCTGCTACGTCCACCGGAATGGTTTCAGCAGTTTCTTGTGCTTGAGCTTGTAATTCTGATAATTCACCAAATTGTGGCAAATGGGTTAACACAAGTCGTTTGACCTGTGCACGCTTAGCCAGTTCACCGGCTTCTGGTGCTGTAAAATGAGCATGGTGACGTTCATTTCCTTTAAATAAATACGTATCTGCTAAAAAAAGATCCGCCTGATGAGCAAATGAAGCAAACGTCTCTAAATACCCAGAGTCTCCAGTAAACACTAAAACTTTTTTTGTCGTAGTTTCTTCAATTCGCATCGCATAACACGTCACTGGATGGATCGTCTTCATGAACGTAATATGAAAAGGACCTAATTCCAGCCCTTCATTCGCCAGATAATCGTATCCTTGACTCACTTGTTCAAGCGTCAAATCAGCAAAATGTCGCGTATCTTCACCATGACCATAAATTGGTAAGATTTTCTTGGGATCGCGCATGGGTGACAATTGCCAATAATATTGCAACACACCTAAATCCGCAATATGATCATGATGGTAATGACTTAAAATGACAGCATCCAATTCTAAAGGATCTAGATGCTTTTCTAACTCCACTAGCGTCGTACTTCCAGCATCTAATAATAAGTTAAAGCCTTCAGACTGAATTAAAAAGCCTGTTGTTCCCTCTCCTTGGTATGGATATGCACCAAGACATCCAAGTACAGTTAATTTCATCCTTCACCCTCCACTTCTTAAAACAACGATTTTTTTATGGTGTTTAATAGCTACGGATTTCTTTTACTGTTTCATCATCTAAACGACGAACCACTTCAGTCACTAAACGAACCGTATTTAAATAATCATCTTCATGAATAACCGATGTATGTGAATGTAAATAGCGGACCGGTACCGTAATGGCAATCGAAGGGACTCCATCACGTGTCAAATGCATTTGTCCTGCATCTGTTCCACCACCTGTGATTACTGTGTATTGGAATGGGATGCCAAGATCTTCTGCGGTATCTGTTACAAAATTCAATAATTTTTTATGTGGGATCATTGAGGCATCGAAAATCAAAACTTGTGGGCCTTTGCCTAATTCTGAATCAGCTTCTTTTGGTGTCATCCCTGGTGTATCTCCTGCTGTTCCTGTATCAAGAGCAATCGCGATATCAGGATTTACGATATGCGTACTTGTTCGTGCACCGCGTAATCCGACTTCCTCCATAACGTCACTTCCAGCAAATAAACAGTTTGGATGACCTTCATGTGCAAGATTCTCCAATACACGTAACGATACGGCTGTTCCAACACGGTTGTCCCATGCTTTTGCCAATAAAAATTTGCTGTCGTTCAAGCGTTTGTATTCGATATAAGGCGTGATCATATCCCCAGGTCGAATTCCCCATTCCTGTGCTTCTTCTTTAGAACTCGCACCGATATCAATAAACATCTCTTTGATATCGTATGGTTTTGAACGTGCTTCTGGCGTTAAGACATGCGGTGGTTTTGAACCGATTACTCCGTGAATCAATTTTCCTTCACGTGTTTTAATCTCGACTTGTTGAGCAAGCATTACTTGATTCCACCAACCGCCTAATGTTTGAAATTCGATAAATCCTTTTTCAGTAATTTTTGTTACCATAAAGCCGACTTCATCCATATGACCTGAAATAAAAATTTTCGGTCCATTTCCTTCACCAGTGTGTTTGGCGATCACACTTCCTAAATTATCAAAGAAAATATCTTCTGCAAATTCTTTCGCATACTCTTTAAAGATTTCGCGAACTTCTTCTTCATTTCCTGGTACGCCTCGAGCTGAGGTTAGGTCGATCAGTAGTTGTTCTTCTTTTTTTTCCACGTGTGTCGCTCTCCTATCTATACATCCATCGATGTGTGATCAATTTCTTGATTTGTGTTTTATTATACCGAAAAGTTTGCAATTACAAAAGGAAAGAAGCAATAGAATCTAAAGATTCTACTGCTTCTTTGTTGGATCAGGCAAACGCTCTGGTTTGAGTTTTTGCCAGTCATTCGAATAAAATTCATCTGATAAATGATACGTTGCTTCTTGTTGAGGATTTGTTAAAAACGGCTCAATATAGCGATCGGACTCTAACCAACCTCGCCAACCTAAGTGAATGGTATCGGCCATAAAATAAGGAATCCTTGCTTCTTGTGTAAAATCAACTACATGCTCAAATCCTTGCTCTTTTAACTGATAATTGATTTTTTTACTAAATCCATTCAACATTTTAGGCGACAACCCTGTATAGGCTTGCCACTTCTCGTTGACAGGTGGGATGATAAACAATGGTTTTGCTTGAATTTCAGCCAACTGATTCAATACCAACTGAAAATCACCATATTCTGGTGAACTTAAATAATTGTATCCTTTTTGAGAACCTTTTAATCGTTTAAGATTTTTTTTCACTCGCTGTTGGTAAAATTGATTGTCGATTTCAAATGTATTGTTTGATGTACTTTTTTGTCCTTGCTTCGTAGCTAATTTTTCTAGCTCATGATAATCATAGGTTTTTGGTAATTTTTGTGCGGCTTGATCGATTTTCTTTTGTTTAGACAATAAGCCAAAACGACTGAACAATTGATCTTCTCGACTTAATATACGGGTTTCTAGCGCTAAACGCGTTCTTGAAAAACCAGAAGGGAGTTTTCCTTGCTCAATTTGAGCTAAACTATTCATAAAAGCTTGATTTTTCTGCACTTTTGCATAAGACAATAATCTCGTCGCCACATAACGATCACTAGGTGTCACGTTTGTTAGCGAAAGTGCCCATTCATAGGCTTGAAGCTCAGAAAAATACGCATTGAAATAATCGTCTTTCATCCCATCGCGTACAAACCACTGAGGTGAAATAATAAAGACGACTGGTTTTCCTTTTAACTCGTCTTTCATCGATTGGATCATCATAAATTGCGTCAAGGATTGCGTTCCTGGTGCACCAAGTAGAAATGGCGTATATCCTCGATCATAAGCTTTTGCTAATGCAGAAGGATGAAAAGAATCGATTCGACTTAATTCAGAAGAACCGAAAAAAGGAATATACTCTCCTGAACCAATCGCAGCATTTTTTATACTATTGCCACGCAAGACATTTGCTGCCATCGAACTAGAGGCTTCTTTCCACACCGTATCGTTTTGTGTACGAGTAAAAAATGGTGATAGGAATAAAATCGCAATGGCTACGATCGCACAAAAAATTGGACCAAAAATCATCCACAGTTGCTTTTTCATTCGCCTTTTAACATTTGAACTTGTTCGATAATTTTGCGTGGCGTCGCCCAAGCTTCACGTTCAAATTCAGATACTGGAACTTGTACATCTAATTGTCCTTCCAATTCAACCAACAATTGGACACTCCCTAATGAATCCAATAATCCTTCATCAAATAAAGCTAAATCTAAATCTTCACGTACTTCGTCTGTTCCAGTTAATTCTTCTAAAATCGCTAACACTGTTTCTTCCATGTTCGGTCACTCTTTTCTATTTATTATTTAAAGAATAATGTATCTAAAAATCCTGAGAAAATCAGGAAGCTTATACAAACACCATTAAAGGTTAGGAAAATCGCTAACAAATACGTTAAACGATTCGAAGGTAAGTTTTTGTGTTTCTTTTTGTAGCGGATCCAAGCATCATTTAAACAAATCCAAGCTGCATGGTACACGCCATAAAGTAGATAATACCAAGTCAAGCCATGCCACACGCCCATCAATAAGAATAAAGCAAAATATCCGACGTTTGAGGATACGATACGGCTTTTAAAGACTTTCTTTTTCATCAATGTAAACATCAGACGCATGTAAACATAATCTCGAAACCAAAAAGATAATGACATGTGCCAACGATTCCAAAACTCTTTGATATTTGGCGACAGAAAAGGCTTATTAAAGTTCACTGGAACATTGTACCCCATGATATAACTCGTTCCTACCGCAAATAAACTATAGCCGGCAAAATCAAAGAATAGATACAGACTATAGACATACATATAGCCGACTAAACTCCATGAAAGCCCTCCAGCTACGAGTGAACGTTCTGAAACGATAGGTAACAACACTGTACCAAGATAATATCCGATAATGAATTTGTATAAAAAGCCCATCATGATCGAATGAATCCCTTTACCGAGTAACTCAACGTATTGTACTCGTTCTGGGACCGTTTGTTCATCTTTTAAAAAGCGACGGTAACGATCGATCGGTCCGGAAGAGATTGTTGGGAAAAATAATAAAAAGCGTAAATAATTGATCCAACTATACTCTTTGATCAATCCATCGCGTGTTTCCATGATCATCTGTACAGAACGAAAAGTCAGATAGGAAATACCTAAAAACCCTAAAATAGAAGGTTTTCCTGCCGTAAAAAAAGGAACGACTTTTGTGATGGCTAAAGGCAAGATGGCCAGACATACCGCTAAATAAAATATCGGGGTACTATTTTTCTTTTGTTTGATGGCAAAATAACCACCCACTAATACACATTGATAAAAAACATATCCAATCAATGCCAAGCCTTGGTGTGCAAATTCGCCGCCAAAGCTGATCCATAAAAAGAATACCGTCAATAAGGCTTCATAGAGTCGCAGTCGCTTTCCAAACCACAAACTGATCCCTACTGGAAGTAAGGCAAGAAATAAATACAAAAAATACAACGGTTGTGCATACGGGATCATATGAGGAATGATCATAATGGATTCACCTCAGCAATCAGTGCCTTACGATCAATTTTTCCATTGGCCGTTCGTGGCAGCTGATCGACATAAACAAATTTTTGAGGGATCATATAGGGCATCACTTGTGTGGCAAGTTCTGATTTGATTGCTTTGGTTAATTGGAACGCCTTCTCATATTCATGAGGTTCCGTTACAACGTATGCAACAAGTTGCTGTACTTTATGTTCTTTATACTTAGGCACTACGCTTGCTTGTTTGACTAATGAAACGTGCATCAAATGATGATCAATTTCTTCTAATTCCATTCGATACCCATTTAATTTCACTTGAAAATCTAGACGTCCGTCATAACACAACATACCATCTGCAGTCATATACCCCGCATCTCCCGTTTTATAGGCTCGTTGTCCCTCATATTCGAAAAATGCTTGTGCTGTCTTTTCAGGATTGTTTAAATAGCCTTTTGACACACTCGGACCTACAATAACAATTTCGCCTTTTTCGTCAATTCCACAGATTTGTTCTTCTTCCATGATCAAGACACGAGTATCTGATTTAACATAGCCAATCGGAACTCGAGGATATTGTGTTAAAAGTTCTTGTGTGACCTTTACCGCGCTAATCGCTACGGTAGCCTCTGTTGGTCCATACGTATTATAAATCGTAGCCTCTGGAAAACGCGTCAGCAATAAACGTGCAGTTTCTGGTGTCAACTCTTCCCCACAAAATAAAAAGACACGTAACTGGGGTACATGTTGCTGATCAAAAGTCGGTTCCATCAAACAAATATCCATAAATGATGGCGTTGACACCCAAACATCGATTGGAAGCGTCGGAAGAACTTGAAACAGTTGTTTGAAATCTTCGATCGTTTCTTTTTCCATCGGAACTAATGCCCCACCGCGAACTAAAGCTGGATAAACTGACATGACCGATAGATCAAAAGAAAATGGTGCTTGCGATAAAAATCGATCACCTGATTGAATGCTCAGTTGTGTGCATTCCCACTCCACAAAGGACCATAAATTTTCGTGACTGATTTGAACACCTTTAGGAATCCCAGTAGTCCCTGAAGTAAAGATAATATAATAGACTTCTTCTCGTGTGATTCCCTTTGCGATATCGATCTCACTGATTTCTTCTAAAATCAGCGAAAGTTCTTCGCTTGTCACTACCGGATAAGCCGTATCGTGTAACGGCCAATCATCTACAGCAAAAATCATCGTCGGATTCGCTACGGATAAAATCAAATCGATCCGTTCATTTGGCGTATGCGTATCAATTGGTATATAAGGATGACCTGATTTGCTAGCAGCTAAAAATAGCACTAGCATTTCCATTTGTTGTCCCCCAAAGACGACGATTGGCTCTCGATTTTTAAAATGTTTGCTTAAATAACTTGCTACTCGATCCGAATATGTTTTTAATTGACCGTACGTATAGGTCATCGCGTGATGCTGATACACGATTCGTTCTGGATCTGTTTGGGCCCATTCATCGATGACTTGGTACAACAATCGGTTTTTATTAGTTATATTAGAATTCATTGTAAATAAATGAGCCTCCTTGAATATTTTTATAATGATACAAATAAATCAGCATTACAAAGATAAACATATAGAGGCATGTTCGCCCCACAAATCGAACCCAGTCTTTCGCAAAAAAGTCACGAATTGTTTGATTCATCTCTTTGTCCCTCAATTCAAATTCAAATTTTCAATGATTTTTCAGTAAGATCATTAACTTTTGTCATTTTACCACTCTAATGGCCTCAAAAGCGTAAAAATGAGGGAAACTTTTGAGCATATTAAGAATATTTTAACTCTTTTTGACTTAATGTTGTTCTTCTGTCATCCGAATCGAAACCAATGAACAGACAATATAGACGATAATGTAAATGATGACACTTAATATCGCAAATAAATAGACAATCCAATAATTGGTACCATGAATCAGTGTTCGAATAACATGGACCGCGACGATCCCATGCAATGTCGCCAATATCGAAATCGGTCCCAGGATCAAGGCATTTCGATAGTAGATCACTTTTCGGATCATATGCTGATCGATTCCGATATTGCGCAATAATTGATAGGTTTTTCGTTCCGTTTCGACTAGAGTAAATTGTCGTACTAAAAGTGATGATGCCGTACTGATCAAGATCGTGACCCCTATAAAAACAAAAATATAGACTTCAAGCCCCAAAGTACGTCTAGCTGCGCGTACCGCTGCATAGCGATCTTTAAAATTCAGACGACTTTTTTCTCCAGAAATCGAGAGGAGATCTTGTTCGATCGTCACACCAATCGGTTTTTCTTTTGTAATCTGACCATCGATTCCATTCTCATCATACGAGTACGTGTAATATATCGGATCATTCCATGTTTCATCGATACGGCTAGAAATCAAGTGTTCCATGACACTTTTATTGTATCCTGTAGCATTGATATAGGTGATTTTGTTTTCTAATCCTTGGTAATGAGAAAATACTTCATCGCTTACGACCAATAAATTGTTCGTATACCGCATACGAGGTTCTCCAAAAACATCCGTATAGATTTTTTTAATTTTTAATTTTGATCCATCTTCTAATTCAACATGATGATCTGTTGACACTAAACGACCATCGACTAAATAATTTTGATAAAAATAAACGGCTTCTTGATCATGATCTAGTGTAACTTCTGGAAAATATCCTACAATTTCATTTAATTGCTGATAAGCAGATAGCGGGATCAAGTTGACTAGTTCAACCTTACTATACAGATCATCATCAAATAGATTGGTTTGTTGCAGATGGAAAGCTGTTAATTTATACGTCAATTCTTTTTTGACGGTGATTTTTCCATTTGCTTGTTGAATCAAATTTTCCAATTGATTGACTTGTTGCGGGATGACTTGAAACGTCGTAGGGTTAGACAATTCGACTAAATTATAAGTCAACGAAAAAATCCCTAGGATCCCTCCGATCAAAAACGTCGATAAGCCCAAGACTACCGTAATAAATGAGAAGGTTTTCCAACTCTTATGCAAATGCAAGCGGGTATTGCTAAGTAAAAAACTAGTCAATCCATTTGTACGAATCCCTGTCAATCGAGACAAATAGAATAAAATAGCGGGTAAGGTATACGCAAAAAAGAAATAGGTCCCAATACTGCATAATAGAATAATCAATAAGGGAAACCAAAAAATTGCAGTATAATCATTGGTCGCTACAATATAGCGTCTGAGTGACGGAATAAATAAAAAAGAGAAAGAATAGCCTAATACGATACATAATACGCCCATAACTCCTAGTACCAAGCGTGTCCAGTGGATCGATGTTTGAAACGTCAATTCTTGTTTAGTAGTTTGAAATAATTCACTTAATTGATTGCGTCGGATCAATAAAATATCTTGTAAGACAATCAAAATCAAGGCAATCATAAAGACTGCAACGGTTAATACTACTGACGTAAGTGAAATAAAAAAGCGACTTTCAATATTTAGATCCATCGCTTTGACTAGCATCATCGAAAACAATTTAGAAAATAAGATTCCTTCAAAAATCCCAATAATCAAAGAGATGAGATTTAAAAACATGGTTTCAATCAAAAACACGCTGATGATCTGTCTTTTTTGCATACCAAAAAGGCGATACAATCCCATCTCGTTGCGTCGTTTATTTAAAAAAAAGCGATTGGCACTCAACGTAAAAATCAAAACGATCACTGCAACGATGATATTGCCAATCACTAAAGAACCTGAGATCTGCACATCTTGCTTTACACTTAAGATCAATGGTTGATCATAATTGATCGCACTAAACGAATAAAAGATCATGACTGAAGTCGACATACATAAAAAATAAACAAAGTAGGATTTTAATTGTTTAAAAAAACTGCGTAATAAAATTTTAACGAGCATTCATTCGCCCTCCTCCACCGATCGTTGCTTGCATATCGATGACTTGGTCAAAAAATTCTTTACGATTTCCTCGTCGAACGACTTCAGAAAAAAAGACACCATCTTTTAAAAATAAAATCCGATCACAATAACTTGCAGTGAATGGATCGTGCGTGACCATTAAAATCGTTGTCGCTTGTGCTTCATTGATTTCGACTAAGTAATTCAATAGTTCTGTAGCTGCTTTAGAGTCTAGTGAACCTGTTGGCTCGTCGGCAAAGACGACTTTAGGCTGTTTGACGATTGCCCGTGAAGCTGCGACACGTTGCTTTTGACCGATCGATAATTCATTGGGATAGCGTTGCAATAAATGTCCGATCCCAAGCATTTTTGTCACTTCTTTTACCCGAATTTCGATTTCTTTAGGTGCTAATCGCTCGATCGCTAAAGGTAGACTGATATTATCTTGGACATTTAGTGTTTCTAACAAATTAAAATCTTGAAAAATAAACCCGATTTTATTTCGACGGAAGCGACTGCGCTCATCTTCTGTCATTTTGGTAATGACTTCATCTGCAATCGTAATCGACCCTAATGTCGGCAACGTGATTGTCGCTAGTAGATTCATCAAAGTCGTTTTTCCAGCTCCACTTGGTCCCATGATCCCAACGAATTCTCCTTTTTCGACACTAAATGATAAATTATCTAAAATTTTATTTTGGTTAAATCGACTACCATAGGCTTTTGTTAAGTGGTCGACTTGAATAATTTTCTCCATCGTTTCACCTCTTATCTCCTTATTTTTCTCATTTCTATCCTATCATATTTTTTACGCGTTCACGAATTTGTTTCACAAAAAAGCAAAAATCTTGAGATAAAATCACAAACTTTTTTTTATTTTTTGAAAAAGGAAGACTTTATTTGTTTTCATACGTTTTACATCCCACATATAGTGTGTGAATAAAAATAAAACACAATATCTAGTTGTTTTATACTGTTTTTTTCCTTATGATAGATAGGAACATATGCAGAAATGAGGGACGATAAATGGCTTTACAAGCAACAGAAAACGCGATTATTCGTGCATCACTAAACAATGAATCAACGATTTTGAAACGTTCGGGTCAACATGTGGGATTTGACTTTCGTCACGTTCGATATTTACTAGAATCGCTCACTAAAAAAGCACAACTCGATACTGGATTGATCGATCCTTGGTGTGTAGAAATCTTACAAACATTCAACGGACTTGAGCCTGAAAAAAAGACGACTGCAGAATTGAAACAAATTCTCATAAACGTGACCAACTCGTATCCAGAAATTGCCAATCTAATTCAGACGTACGATCATAATTTTGAACATACACTGCATGAACAACAAGATTTAGATCAACTAGTCTACCGTTTGCATCAAAAAGATCAAACGATTGCCAATGAAAATGCTAATAAAGACAGCAATATCTTTAATACCCAGCGTGACCTAACTGCCGGATTGGTTGGAAAAACGACAGGATTAAAGTTATTACCCAAAGCAGTGGCTAAAGCCCATCTTAAAGGCGACTTGCATTACCATGATTTAGATTATCATCCTTATGCTCCGATGACGAATTGTTGTCTGATCGATTTTGAGGAAATGCTCTCACATGGATTTAAAATTGGAAATGCTGAAGTTGAAAGTCCACATTCGATTCAAACAGCGACTGCACAGATCTCACAAATTATCGCCAATGTCGCCTCTAGTCAATATGGCGGATGTTCCGTTGATCGAATCGATGAATTATTAGCACCGTTTGCTAAAAAAAATTACGACAAAAATTTAGAACTTGCCCAAGAATGGGTCGCTAAAGCAGATAGAACCCAGTTTGCTAAAGAACGAACAAAAAAAGAAATTTACGATGCAATGCAAAGTTTAGAATATGAAATCAACACCTTATTTACTTCAAATGGGCAAACACCCTTTACTTCTGTGGGATTTGGCTTGGGCACAAATTGGTTTGAGCGAGAAATTCAAAAGGCTATTTTAAAGATTCGAATCGAAGGATTAGGGATTGAAAAGCGAACAGCGATTTTTCCTAAATTGATTTTTACTATCAAAAAAGGAATCAATTTTACTCCCACTGACCCAAATTATGATATCAAACAACTGGCTTTGACCTGTTCGACACGTAGAATGTATCCAGATATTTTAAATTATGACAAGATCGTAGAACTTACAGGTAGCTTTAAAGTGCCGATGGGCTGTCGCTCTTTTTTACAAAGTTTCAAAGATCAAGACGGAAACGAAATTACCAGTGGGCGTATGAATTTAGGTGTCGTCACACTGAATCTCCCGCGTTTAGCTCTACGCTCACAACAAGATCAAGCATATTTTTGGCAGTTATTCGAAGACAAGCTCGAGCTAGCCAAAGAAGCGTTATGTTACCGCATCGCACGGTGTAAAGAAGCTGTACCGAAAAATGCCCCTATTTTATACCAATCTGGTGCCTTTGGAATTCGTCTAAGTGACACACAAGCAGTCGATGAGGTCTTCAAAAACAAGCGTGCGACGATTTCATTAGGCTATATCGGATTATACGAGGTGGCTACTGTATTTTATGGTCCAGACTGGGAACAAAATCCTAAGGCCAAGCAATTTACACTTGATATCGTGAAAAAAATGGATCGTGCGACAACCTTGTGGAGCGAACAATATGGCTACCACTTTAGTGTCTATGCAACACCAAGTGAGAGTTTAACAGATCGCTTTTGTCGTTTAGATCAAGAACGATTTGGTTTAGTCCCTTCCATTACGGATAAAGCGTATTACACAAATAGTTTTCATTATGATGTACGCAAACAGCCTACCCCATTTGAAAAACTTGATTTTGAAAAAGACTATCCCGTGTATTCTTCAGGAGGATTTATTCATTATTGTGAATATCCGATACTTAAACACAATCCTAAAGCACTAGAAGCCGTGTGGGATTATGCATATAGTCGTGTTGGCTATTTAGGGACGAACACACCTATCGATCGTTGTTTTGCGTGTGGTTTTGAAGGAGAATTCGCGCCTACTGAACGTGGATTCGAATGCCCTACTTGCCATAACCATGATCCTAAAAAATGTGAAGTAGTCAAACGAACGTGCGGGTATCTAGGAAATCCTCAAGCACGTCCAATGGTTCATGGTCGGCATAAAGAAATTACCGCCCGAAAAAAACATGTATAGAAAGAAGAGATAAAGATGGATCCTATGAAATGGCAAGCATGTGACTATACGAAATGCCGTATCGCCTCTTATCAACCATTTACATTTGTTGACGGACAAGGCGTACGTAATAGTATCTACGTCAGCGGTTGTCTATTTGCCTGTAAAGGATGTTTTAATAAGGCGGCACAAGATTTTAATTATGGAACACCTTTTTCAAATTTTTTACTGGATCAAATCGTTGATGATTGTGGCCACGAAGCGATTCAAGGGATCACATTACTTGGCGGCGAACCCTTTTTAAATACACCTGTCTGTCTAGAAATCGTTCGTGCTATTCGGAGCAACTATCAACATACAAAAGATATCTGGGCGTACAGTGGCTATACTTTTGAGCAACTTTTAAAAGGATCTTCAGATAAACAAGAATTATTGTCCTTTTTAGATGTGCTGGTTGATGGCCCGTTTGATCTAAAAAAACGCGATCTTTCTCTCGAATTTCGTGGTAGTTCGAACCAGCGAATTTTAGATGTCCCTCGTTCACTTCAAGCACAACAAGCATGCCTATGGCAAAAAGAACCTGATCAAGTATGATCAGGTTCTTTTTGCCATAAAGGTAATTCAATATGTTCATACGCGATAGGATCCAATCCTGTCACTGTGATTCCTAATAAACGTACACCTTGTTCTTCTTGGAAAACTTCTTCAAACAATAAACTAGCTTGCGAAAACAACTCTTCTTTACGATGAATCGCTTGCCTCAAACTGATTCGTTTTGTTTTGGTTGTAAAATCATCGTATCGTAATTTTAACACAACGATATTCCCATGTTTTTGTTCTTTGAGTAATTGTTTTTCTACATCTTGCGCAAGTTGTCGCAATTGAGCGAGACACTGCTCTTCTGTTTGCAAAGCTTGACCATACGTTCGTTCTCGTCCCAATGATTTGCGTTCGCGATGGATCTCGACTGGCGCCAAATGAATCCCTCGAACTTTTCGGTATAATGAATAACCCATTTTACCAAATTGTTGGATCAAATCCATTTCTGAATATCTTGCTAGATCTTTTCCAGTAAAGATTCCCAATTCATGCATTTTAGGGATCGTCTTTTTGCCCACTCCATGAAATTTTTCGATGGGCAATCGTTGCAAAAAATCTTGCGCCTCCTCAGGTAAAATGACCGTTAATCCTCTTGGTTTTTGATAATCGGAAGCTAATTTTGCCAAAAATTTATTGTAGCTCACTCCCGCTGAACACGTTAGTTGCAATTCATTAAAAATATCATGTTGAATACACTTTGCCACTTTGATAGCCGAACGACTATGGATATGATTTATAGTGACATCTAAATAAGCTTCATCAATCGAAACAGGTTCAACCAAATCGGTATAACGAAAAAAAATTTCGCGTACTTGTCGTGAGATCTCTCGATATTTTTCATGGTTTCCAGGAATAAATCGTGCTTTTGGACAAAGTTCATATGCTTTTTGAGCACTCATCGCCGAATGGATCCCAAATTTTCGGGCATGATAGTTGGCAGTCGTGACCACACCACGCCCACCAGTGTCTTTAGGATGACGTGCGATGACCAGTGGATGTGCAGCAAGCTCAGGCTGATCGCGTTCTTCAACAGATGCAAAAAATGCATCCATATCGATATGAATAATTTTTCGTGTTGTATCATTATGTAATGGAAATTCTAGACCGCTCATGCGCTTCACCTCATGTCTATTATAATGCAAACATGCGTTTGTTTTCAACGTGCAGTTTTTCACTTGTCCGTTTTATCTATACAAGTGATTTTTTTTCTGCTATAGTTTTTTTATTGGATGAGGTGATGAGAATGGATGATAAAAAATATTATACGCTGTTAAAAGAGAAATTTCCGACAAAAGAACATGTCGCTACTGAAATCATCAACTTAGAAGCGATTTTACAATTACCCAAAGGAACAGAACATTTTATCAGTGACGTTCACGGAGAATTTTTAGCATTTGATCATGTATTACGTAATGGTTCTGGAAGTGTTAAAGAAAAGCTGCGTGAGTGCTTCACAACAAAACAAGTAGACCTCAATGCATTAGCAGTATTGATTTACTATCCTGAGCAGAAATTAAATCAAGTGAAGCGTCAAAAAAAAGGAAATGCCTTACACGATTGGTATCAAAAAAATATTATTTTGCTAGTCACAGCTACCAATCACGCGAGTAAAAAATATACCCGTTCTAAAGTACGAAAAGCATTGCCTCCTCGCTTTAGTTACATCATTGAAGAGCTATTAACAGAAAGTCATGAGAATCAAGATAAAGAACATTATTTACATGCAATTATTGAAAAAATCATCTCTCTAGGTCAAGCAGATGAATTAATTGAAGATTTAGCCTATACCATTCAACGTCTCGTTGTCGATCACCTGCATGTCGTAGGCGATATTTATGATCGTGGTCCTGCACCAGATGCGATTATGGATCGACTGATTGCGTATCATTCAGTCGATATCCAGTGGGGAAATCACGATATCATCTGGATGGCTGCCATGGCAGGATCTAAAGTCGCACTGATGAATCTTTTACGGATCAGTGCACGTTACGGTAATTTAGATATTATTGAAGAACGTTATGGGATCGCTCTACGTCCATTAGTTGAATATAGTCGTACGCACTATACGCCACAAAAAAAATTCGCTCCAAAACTTGCGCCAACAGCCGATATTTCTAAATTAGAAAAAGATACCTTAAATGTCGTACAACAAGCTACAGCGATTTTACAATTTAAATTAGAGGGGCAACTGATCAAGCGTCGTCCTGATTTTCAACTAGACAAACGGCGAGTACTGGAACATATTGACTATGAAACAAAAGCAATCACATTAGATGGATGCACCTATCCTTTGGTCCATTTTGCCGCACCCACAATCGATCCTAATGATCCCACTGCCTTAACCAAAGAAGAAACACAATTGATCGAACAATTGATCCAATCCGTACAACAATCTGAACGTTTAAAGCGTCATATGGATTTTTTGATTGAAAAAGGAAGCATGTATTTATGCTATAACGATAATTTATTGATCCACGGATGTATCCCCTTGCATGAAAATGGTGATTTTAAATCATTACGAATCAACAATACTCAATATGCGGGCAAAGCATTACTTGATTTTTTTGAACAACAAGTTCGAATCAGTTATCGTCAACCCGAAGTCAAAGAAGATTTGGCTACGGATCTATTGTGGTATCTTTGGTCTGGAGAGTGCTCTTCTTTATTTGGAAAAACGGCTATGACGACGTTTGAACGCTATTATATAAAAGATCCACTCGCTCACATCGAACATAAAAATGCTTATTACAACTTGCGTAACGATCAACGTGTGTGTCAAGATATTTTGCAAGCATTTGGGTTATCTAAAACTGGCCATATTATCAATGGACATACACCAGTGAAAGAAAAAGATGGTGAAAATCCAATCAAAGCCAATGGACAAATGCTCGTCATCGACGGTGGATTTGCAAAAAGTTATCAAAAAGAAACCGGAATCGCTGGATATACTCTACTTTCCAATAGTTATGGACTTCAGCTAGCGGCACACCAGCCATTCTCTTCGATCGAAGAAGCTGTATTATACGGAACGGATATCGTATCGACCAAACGTTTAATCGAAACAGTCGACGATCGAACAACTGTAAAAGAAACCAACATCGGGACAGCTCTTACTCTAGAAATGAAGGACCTTGAAGTACTTTACGCACACTATGAATAAGGCTGTAACAAAAGCAATCAACTCTGAGAAATAAGCCGCATCATTGCCGAAATAGGAAAACTATTCTCGTAAATGATGCGGCTTATTTCTTGAAAGTTACGTCTGGGACACCGCTTATTTTTTTAGGGGTGTGACAGACTTCTGCCACACCCCTATTTTTTTATAAGTCGTGATACAACGCATATACCACTTGACGAGATTCATTCATGGTTTTTGCCACTTCTTTGATTGCTGCATTCGGCTTCATCCCTTGTGCTACTAATTGCGCTACTTGTTCTTTTAACGGGACAGTACTTAACGGGATATCAGAGGCTTGTTTCCCAGCGACCAATAAACAGCACTCTCCTTTAAGTGGTGTTTCTTTTGTATAGGCTATTAATTCTTCCAACGTCCCTCTTAAGTATTCCTCATGAATCTTTGTCAATTCACGGCAAATAACGGCTTGACGCTGTGCACCAAATACTTCCCCCATTGCACTTAACGTCGCATGTACGCGATGAGGAGATTCATAAAACATCATCGTTGCATCTTGTGGTTCTAAAGCTTGCAATGCTTCATGCTGTGCATTTTTTTTACGTGGTAAAAATCCATAGAATAAGTTTGGTTGAGGATTGAGTCCTGAGGCAATCAGTGCAGTTAGACCCGCTGTTGGTCCAGGTAGTGCAACAACAGGTATCTCCAGTTCAAGACATGCTTCGACCAATTCATGTCCTGGATCGCTAATTGAAGGCATTCCTGCGTCACTGACTTGAGCAACCATCTCTCCTGCTTCTAAGCGTTCGATGAGTTGCGGAATCCGTTCTTTATAATTGTGCTCATGAAAGCTTTTTTGCGGAGTCGAGATAGCAAAATGATTCAATAATTTTTGGGTATTTCGTGTATCTTCACTTGCGATCACTATCGCTTCTTTTAAGATCTTGACCGCACGAAATGTCATATCGTCTAAATTTCCAATTGGAGTAGGAACGAGATAGAGGATACCTTTTTCTTGATGTTTATAACTTTTTTGTCGCTGCATAATTTACTCCTTTAAAAAAGAAGAAAGCAACGGTTGCTTTCTTCTGGTTTGATCTTATTTACTCTCACGATAGATTACTTCTAAACAAAATGCGCATGGTTCATCATGTTCGCGTCTTGATCCATATAGATCATAACAAACATGAAACCCTTCTTCGTATATTTTTTCTAAGTTCATACGTGATTTAGACAACTCTTGGGTAACTTTTTCTGCAGGTGTTTCTGAAGTTTGATTCAACTCACGAATATGATCACGCAAACGTTGATTTTCAAGCTCCAGCTGAGTATTTTTTTCGACTACTTCTTGCAATGAGGTTTTCATTTCAACTAAGTTAGTCAATAATGCACGAAACTCACCTTCGAACTGATTCAATCCATCATACAATGAGCGTTTATCCATTTTCATGACCTTCACCTGCTTTTAATTCTTCATACTCATACTCGACAGCGGTCGGTGGACCACCAAACAAACGAACTTGGACGATTCGGCTCAACAAATTCAAGCCCACGACTTTGCCTTTGCCTTCTGGTGTCATGACTTCTTGACCATAATCCGGTAGTTCTTTTTTTGCTTGTTCATATTCATCATTTTCGTAATTTAGACAGCACATCAAACGACCACATAAACCCGATATTTTAGCAGGATTCAAAGATAATCCTTGATCTTTCGCCATTTTAATCGATACTGGGACGAAATCACCTAAAAATGTTGAACAACACAATTGTCTCCCACACGGACCGATTCCACCTAAAATCTTTGCTTCGTCACGAACACCGACTTGTCGTAATTCGATACGTGTTTTAAAAATACTGGCTAATTCTTTAACGAGTTCACGAAAATCGATTCGATTATCGGCAGTAAATTGAAAAATCATTTTTGAACGATCAAATGTATATTCTATATGGATCAGTTTCATTGCCAACTCATGTTCACGAATCTTTTGTTTACCGATTTGTAAGGCTTCTTTTGCTTCTTTTAGATTCGCTTCATGTTTGTTCACATCTTGATCCGTTGCACGACGCATGATCGGTCGTACATCATTTGGTAAGTCATCTGGTGACATTTGTTTATTTGGAATCGCGACTGTCGCGAAATAAGTTGATTCTTGCGCATGGACAATCACTTGATCATTATATAAAAAAGTTTCTGAGCCAGGCGAAAAGTAGTAGATCTGGCCGGCAGCACGATATCGAATTCCTATTACTTCAACCATTTAGACCCTCCTTTAACTTGAGACCGCACGTAAAGCAAATTGTTCAATACTATTTTGAAACGAAACATTTGCCTGTATCTTCCGTTGCGCTTGCAACAAAAGCTCCATTTCACGGTAAGACACTTTTCCCGTTTGAAATGCTTCTTCATAATATCCTTGTACGATTTTTAACAACAACACCTGTTGCTGTTTGTCTTTAGCTAATGGCACGATTTGTTTTTGAACAAACAAGAATGCATCGGTTGTGTTTGTTATCAATAAATCAAACCACTTTTTAGCAATCTCTTTACTTTCATTAAACCATTCATCCTCTGAGATTTCAACTGCTTTTGAAAAACTATTCGTCAATTGCACAAGTAAGCGTGCCGTTGATTTTGAAATTCCTTTTTCAGTTAAACGTGTCATCAGATGTGCTTTTGATAAGGGCGCAAAATGAATCACTTGGCAACGAGATTGAATCGTGGGCAACATTTTACCCAAACTCGCTGTTTCTAAGATTGCGACAAATTTTCCTGGTGGTTCCTCCAAAAACTTCAATAAGCTATTAGCAGCACTCACACTCATCGTATCTGACTGACGGATAATAAAACATTGGTCTCGCGTTTCAAAACCGGTTTTAGAAAATTCTGCTTGTAATTGGCGAATCTGATCGACTTTGATCGTTTGTCCATCTGGCTCGATAATCTGCACATTCGGATGCTCTCTTTGATCGATTCGGACACATTGTAAGCAGACATTGCAAGGATTCCCTTGAACGACTTGCTCACAAAACATTCGCTTAGCTAGCCATATACTTAATTCATGTTTGCCGGTCCCTTCATCGCCTTCAAAAAGATAAGCATGAGCGAGATGCTCATGCTCCATCATTTTTTTCATTTGTTCCAAGAGACGCGGCTGGTATTCACGTAAAAATTCAGTTTCCTCCATAGTCGCTCCTTGATTAATAGTGATAGAATCCTTCCATTGGTAACACGAACACAGTTGCCCCACCAACTTCGACTTCTACTGGATATGGCACTTGACCATCTAATGAAATGTCTAATGACATAGGTGTAGAGACATATTGATGTCTTGATTGACATGTCTTTTTGATCAAGCCTAATGCTTCTTCTACACGCTCATCTTCGATCCCTACGATAAACGTACTATTTCCGGCTTTTAAAAATCCCCCAGTAGATGATAATTTTGTCGCACGAATATTGGCATCAATAAATTCATTAGCCAAACGGTTACTGTCTTTGTCTTGAACGATTGCGATTACTAATTTCATATCTCTCACTCCTCAAAAAAGTTTGGGTAGGTCTCTTTGATCAATGCAAAACATTCATCGACAACGACTTGAATCCCCTGTTTTGCATTGATCGTGTGGATCCGTTCTGGATTTGCTTCCGCCAATTTTAAATAAGAGTGACGGACTCTTTGATGAAATTCTAACCCTTCAAGCTCCAATCGGTCAACCTGTCCGCTGCGATTACGTGCAATTCGTCGTAATCCTTCATCAGAATCGATATCTAAATAAAGTGTAAAGTCCGGGCTCAAGCCTTCGGTAGAAAATTCATTGATTTGTGCAATTTTGTCGACACCGATTCGACGTCCAGAACCTTGATAAGCTAAAGAACTATCGACAAAGCGATCACATAAGATCACATTGCCTTTTTCTAAGTTTGGCAAAATCACTTCGATCAAATGTTGTCGTCTAGCCGCAGCATACAGTAACGCTTCTGTCCGTTCGTCCATCTCTTCATGTGCTGGATCTAAAATGATCTTACGGATTCGCTCAGCAATCTGGCTACCTCCAGGTTCTCTGGTACGAATAATTTCTTTCTTCATTGTGCGTTGCAAAATCGGAAACAACTCGTTCATCACTGTTGTTTTCCCTGCTCCATCTGGGCCTTCGATTGTAATAAATAAACCGTTCAACATTTTTCCTCCATCTTACTAGTAGCTACTAGATTTCTCTTCTGCCTTCTACGGCTTTTAGTAACGTAACTTCGTCTGCATATTCGATATCACTTCCAACTGATAGTCCATGTGCCAAGCGCGTCACTTTGATTCCAGCTGGTTTGATCAATCGTGAAAGATACATCGCTGTAGCCTCTCCTTCAGTTGTGGCATTTGTCGCCAAAATCACCTCATTGATCCCATCATCATGCAATCGTTCGATCAAAGAAGATAAATTGATATCTTCAGGTCCAGTCCCTTCCATTGGGGACAATACACCATGTAACACATGATACAGACCATGATATTCTCTTACTTTTTCTAAAGCCATAACGTCCTTTGGCTCTTCGACAACTAAAATTGTGCTTTTATCACGTGTCGTATCTGCACATATCTCGCAAGGATCTTCTTGCGTGATATTGCCACACACTGAACAAAAATGCAGATCACGTTTTGCACTTAGTAATGACTTGGCAAATTCATTGACCGTTTCATCTTTCATATCAATGGTATAAAACGCTAATCTAGTAGCCGTTTTTTGACCTATACCAGGTAAATTCATATAACTCGCGATCAATCGCGCAATTGGTTCTGGATATTGCAAACCGGTTCGCCCCTTTTTAGAATCCTGGTAAGCCTTTAGTGTATTTGCCCATCGTTGATTCGATCTCTTTTTCAACTTTACTGATAACATCATTTACAGCTAAAGCCACTAAATCTTCAAGCATCTCAACATCTTCTGGATCTACAACGTCAGGATTGATCGTTACAGCTTTTACTTTACGATCTCCAGTAACCGTTACCTTGACATAACCGTTTGTTGATTCTCCAGTGAACTCTTTTTCATTTAATGCTTCTTGTGCTTGTGCCATTTCTTTTTGCATTTTTTGTACTTGTTTCATCATACCTTGCATATTTCCCATTCCACGCATCATAATTTATAGCCCCATTTCGTTTAATTTTCTTCTATTTTAATCAAATCGCCAAACAACTCTTGTGCTTTGGTGACGACAAGATCTTCTGTTTCTGGTAAAAGAGAGACTTCTTGATTATCCGACTCTTCTACTTCTAGTGTACCATCTCCTTGATTTCCTGCAAGAAAATCATTTCGCAAGCTTGGCCAGTCCTCTTGAGTGATAAAAATCGATTCTGGCGCATAGTTCTCAATAAAACGACTCATGTGATTGTGAAGTGCAAGTGAAAATTCTGGATCACTGGTCGCACGCTGACAGATAATTTCATAATCAAAGGCGATTACAATTCCCGTATCACTGGCAGCTTTTGGTTCACTCGCACGTAACATCGCTTTTTGTGTTGGACTAAGTGAGTCTAACAAATCTTCCCATATCTTTTTGACTTGTAGCATCCGCTCTTTTGTAGCATTTTTCAATACTTGATTGACCCGTTCTCTAGGAACACGGTACGTACTAGCAACTTGACGTACTTGATTTTTTGGTTTTGCTGTTTCTTTTGGTTGTACGTGTAAGTGCTTGATTTGTTGACGCAGTTCAGTTATTTCTTGTTGCAATACCTTGATTTGTTGACTATCAGGTGCCGCACTATCCGCTATAGTCGTCACGGCTTGAGTGGCTGGTGTCGCAAGTTTGACAGTCGCAACTTCTAAATAAATACCAGGACTTGTGGTAAAGCGAATTTCTTGTTGCGTCTCATTTAAAATCGTAATAAATTGATACAACTGCTCAACTTGTACTTCTGAAGCCAGGTGTTGAAATCCTTCACTTATTTGTTTGCCTTCTTGTTCTAATAATGCAGGTGCTTGTTGGTACAGTAGCAGATCCCGACAATAAAACAAAAGATTTTCTAACAGTCGACTAGCTTCTTTCCCATCTTCTAACATGCCTTGCAATTGCATCAGCGCATCTGAAACTTGCTGATCCACACAGGCTTGCAAAAAGTGATCCATCCGTTCGTTTGTCAAGCTACCCGTCACATCTAAAGCTGTCGTCTCTGTAATTTGGCCTTCACTAAACGCGATCGCTTGATCCAAAATACTCAAAGCATCCCGCATTCCACCTTCGGCCGCTCGAGCAATGATCGTCAAGGCATTTGGTTCATACTCTACAGCCATTTCTTGTAAAACATCTGCTAGATGTTCGACGATATCTGCAACTTGAATCCGTTTAAAATCAAATCGTTGTGTTCTTGAAATGATTGTCGCGGGGATTTTATGTGGTTCTGTTGTTGCCAAAATAAAAATCACATTTTTTTTAGGTTCTTCTAACGTTTTTAACAAAGCATTGAATGCTCCAGTTGATAGCATATGTACTTCATCAATAATGTAGACTTTATATGTCGCTTGCGTCGGTGCATAGTTTGCACGATCACGAATAAATCGAATTTCTTCTACTCCATTGTTGCTTGCCGCATCTATCTCAATAACGTCTTCTTGACTTCCATTTGTAATCGACAAACACATGTCGCATTCATTACATGGTTCTCCATCTACACTGTTTGGGCAGTTGATGGCTTTGGCAAAAATTTTGGCCGCACTTGTTTTCCCGGTTCCTCTTGGTCCAGTAAACAAATAGGCATGCGAGATTTGTTCTTGGACGATAGCATTTTTTAACGTTTGCGTGATCGCGCGTTGTCCAACGATCGCATCAAAGCGTTGCGAACGAAATACTCGATAAAGTGCTTGATAAGCCATTATTTTTTCCCCTCTTAAAAAAATTTACTAACTATCATTATACGAAATTTTACGGTAAAAATAAAGTAGCACTCTTTATTTCTAAAAAAAGTCCTACGTCTTTTGACCGATAGCTGGATAAAAATAATCTATGGTATACTATAAGAAGAATAACGATGTTTAAGGAGGAACTACAATGGGATTGATTAAAGCAGCAACAAGTATGATCGGTGGCGGACTTGCCGATCAATGGGTCGAAGTCATTGAACCTGATCGCTTAAGTGATACTACCGTTTTGACCAAAGGTGTAAAGGTTAGAAAAGACAGTAAACGTGGCGCAAATAAAAAAGGAACTGCGGATGTTTTAACTGATGGTACCGTTGTCCATGTCTATCCAAATATGATGATGCTATTAGTCGATGGTGGAAAAATCATCGATTATACTGCTGAAGAAGGTTATTACACCATCGAAAACAATTCAGCTCCTTCTATGTTAAATGGTTCGTTAAAAGAAGCGATTTCTGAAACATTCGATCGGTTTAAATACGGTGGCGTCACTCCCCAAAAACAACAGATTTTCTATATTAATTTACAAGAAATCAAAGGCATTCGTTTTGGAACAGCGTCTCCTTTAAATTATTTTGATAACTTCTATAACGCAGAATTGTTCTTGCGTGCACACGGAACGTATTCAATCAAAATCACAGATCCGATTTTATTTTACAAAAATGCCATCCCTCACGATCGGACACAAGTAGAGATTCAAGATATTAATGAACAATACTTAGCCGAATTTTTGACGGCATTGCAAACGTCGATCAATCAAATGTCAGCTGATGGCGAACGAATCTCCTATGTTCCCTCTAAAAGTATGGCTTTAAGCAAATATATGAGTCAGATTTTAGATGATGAATGGCGTGAATTACGTGGGATGGAGATCGTATCAGTTGCTGTCGCTAGTATTTCTTATACGGATGATTCGATGAAATTGATCAACATGCGCAATCAAGGTGCAATGTTGGGCGATCCTGGTATTCGTGAAGGATACGTCCAAGGTGCGGTAGCAGAAGGTATAAAAAATGCCGGTAGCAATCCAAATGGGGCTACAAATGGCTTTATGGGAGTAAACCTCGGTATGAATGCTGCAGGAGGCTTTATAAACCAAGCTTCTCAAAATAATCAAGCACAGATGCAACAACAAGCACAACAAGCAAAAGACAGTTGGACATGTGGCGAGTGTGGCCAAGAAAATCAAGGTAAATTCTGTAGTAACTGTGGCTCGCCAAAACCTACGACGACAGCAGCAAGTATCAAAATGAAGTGTGCTGCTTGTCACGCAGTAGTGGACCTAGCAAACGGGGTACCAAAATTCTGTCCAGAATGCGGGCAACCCTTTCAAGCAATCCCATTAGATGAGTAATTTGGAGGTGAGTTCAGTCTATGGAAGTCGTAACCCATAAATGCCCCAATTGTGGTGGGGCTTTGACCTTTGATCCAAGCGATCAAAAATTCCACTGTCCTTATTGTTTAAGTATTTTTACTGCAGACGAAGTCGCAAAGGCTGAACAGGCACAACAAGAAGCTCATGTTGACCCGCTGATTACCGAAACAAATCTAGGTGAAGAAGAACAAGCAACTATGGATCTCTTCACCTGCCCTAGTTGCGGTGCAGAAATCGTCACCGATGCCACAACAGCAGCAACTTATTGTTATTTTTGTCATAACCCTGTTGTTTTGACCGGTCGCTTGAGTGGAAAATTTTTACCTAGCCGTGTCTTGCCTTTTGCCATTGATCAAGCAGAAGCGAAAGAAAAATTTTTGAGTTGGGCTAAGAAAAAATGGTTTGTACCGAAAGATTTTTTTGACGAAGCGCAAGTTGAAAAATTAACGGGCGTGTATTTTCCTTACTGGTCGATCGATGCGAAAACACGTGGTGAACTCTCAGGTGTGGGAACATCTGTAAGAGTGTGGATCGTAGGCGATCTGGAGTATACTGAAACCAAACGATATGCCGTAAGACGTAAAGGTACGATGGCCTTTAAAGAATATATCCAGCATGCATTATCAAAAAACGTCCAACAAAAAATGGTGACTGGTGTTCAACCGTTTCCATTAGAAAAAGCCGTTCCCTTTCAAAATCAATACCTATCGGGATTTCAAGCTGAAAAGCGTGATTTAGAGTTTATCGACATCAAACCTGAAGTAGATGAAGCTTTGACACAAGCTAGTCAGCAGCTTTTACGAAATACTGTGAATGGCTATACGACATTTCGTACCAATCAAACGAATGCACAAATCCTTGAAGAACAAAATGAGTACGTCTTACTTCCAGTCTGGTTGGTGACTTATCAAGGGCGAACACAAGACACGCCATTTTATTATGCGATGAACGGCCAGACAGGGAAAACAAGTGGGATTTTGCCCTTAAGCTATCTTAAGTTAGGTCTCGTATCAGGTAGCATATTTGTTGTCCTTGCGATCTTATTGATGATTGGAGGGTATTTTATATGAAAAAGCGTTTCATTTTCTATACCTTTGCTCTCCTTGGTCTGTGTCTGATGTATTTCGCTCCTAATGCACATGCTCAAACCGTTTTTGATCAAGCAGGATTATTTACTACAGAAGAAATCAATGCTTTAGATAAACTAGCACAACCTTTAGATGACACGATCAAAGGAAAAGTATTTGTTGCCACAACCACTGAAAACCAAGAAGATGAAGAAACATTTGCAGATGATTTTCTACGCGATCAAGTTGGCAATAATCAAAATGGTTCAGTCTTTTTGATCGATATGGGCAATCGTGGATATCATGTGTCGACTTCTGGGAATATGATCGATTTTGTAACAGATACGCGTTTGAATGACATGCTAGATACGATCCAAACGCAACTTGCGGCTGGAAATTATTATCAAGCCGCGACGACTTACCTTACTAATTTAACAAAATTTGTAGAGGCTGGGATCCCGAATCAACAGTATCAGATCGATCGAGATACTGGTAAAATCACTTACTCTAAATCCCTGACTCCTTTAGAGATTACAATTTCTTTAGCAGTAGCTGCTGTTTTTAGTATCGGTTTTTTTGTCATTATCAAATCGCGTTATCAGCTAAAAGGAAAAACCTATCGTTATCCTACTGAAGAAAAAGCAACACTAGATTTAACTGAACAGCAAGATCGCTTAACCAATTCGTTTGTGACGACGCGACGAATCCCAAAACCGAACAATAATAATGGTGGTGGATTTGGTGGTGGTAGTACGACACACTCAAGCGGTGGTGGAACATTTGGTGGTGGCGGCGGTAAATTTTAAAAACAGCAGTGTGTGGACACTGTTGTTTTTTCTTTTTAATGCACGAATTTTCAGAAAATAATGACAATAAAATTCAGAAATGATATACTGTGAAAAACAAAAGGAGTGGATGTTATGACAGCAACAATCGATTGGGAAAATTTAGGGTTTGACTATATCAAAACCCCTTATCGCTTTTTAGCGACATATAAAGATGGCGCTTGGGATGACGGCGTGTTAACAGAAGACAATGTTCTTCACATTTCTGAATCCTCTCCTGCTCTTCATTATGGTCAACAATGTTTTGAAGGATTAAAAGCCTATCGTAGAAAAGATGGCCGTATCAATTTATTCCGAGCGGATGAAAATAGCAAACGGTTAAATAAAAGTGCTTCACGTCTACGAATGCCTGACGTTCCCCAAGAGCTATTCTTAAAAGCCGTAACTGATGTGGTAAAGGCAAATGAAGAATTTGTACCTCCATACGGTACAGGAGCGACATTATATTTACGTCCATTACTTATCGGTGTTGGCGATATTATTGGCGTAAAACCGGCTAAAGAATTTATTTTTACTGTCTTTTGTATGCCAGTAGGTCCTTACTTTAAAGGTGGCTTGGTTCCCACAAACTTTATTGTCTCGGACTATGATCGTGCAGCACCAAATGGAACTGGTGCGGCGAAAACAGGTGGAAATTATGCAGCTAGTATGTTGCCAGGTGAAGAAGCGCATAAACAAAACTTTTCTGATTGTATCTATCTTGATCCTGAAACACATACCAAAATCGAAGAAGTTGGCTCAGCAAACTTTTTTGGGATCACTGCAGACAATCGTTTTATCACACCAAAATCACCTTCTATTTTACCAAGTATCACAAAATATTCATTACTTTATCTAGCTAGTGAGCGTTTAGGTCTAGATGCGATTGAAGGAGATATTTATATCGATCATTTAGATGAATTTGTCGAAGCGGGCGCATGTGGAACCGCTGCTGTTATCTCTCCTATTGGTGGAATCCAAACGAAAGATGATTTTCATGTCTTTTACAGTGAAACTGAAGTTGGCCCTGTCACAAAATCTTTATACGATGAGTTGGTTGGGATTCAATTTGGAGATAAACCGGCACCTGAAGGTTGGATCATTACACTTGATTAAGAAAACACGCGCCTCGTTAAACGAGGCGCGTGTTTTTAGATACAAAAAAAGTACTGTTACATAGGGTAACAGCACTTCGACATTAAATGTGAATTAAGCTTTAACTACGTTAGTTGCTTGTGGTCCACGTTGACCTTCTTCAACATCAAATGTAACTTCTTGGCCTTCTTCTAATGTTTTGAAGCCGTCAGTTTGGATAGCTGAAAAATGTACGAATACATCGTTTCCATCAGCATCTGTGATGAAGCCAAAACCTTTTTCTGAGTTAAACCATTTTACTGTACCGTTATTCATTGATAACTTACCTCCATAACACATCTCGTGTTTAATTGTAATGGAGTATGCGAAATGAAGTGAAATCCATTGTTAGAGTTACTCATTGTTGCATATCCGATTATTACCAAAACATCATACCATGAAATGTTTTGGACTACAATATTTTTGCTATAAGAAATTTCTATAAAAATTAAATAACGATAAATTTTTATTCTAATATGCATATTTTTCTTTTATAACAGTATATTTTTAATATAAATAATAAATAAAAAAACAAAACAACTATTTTTTAAATCACTTTTTTTTCCTAAAAAATGGTGTATCTTTATGACTATCATCCTCCGAAATAAACGATTCATCTTCTTTTTTGGTCGATAAACTGCCATACAAAATATCAAATCCTAAAAGCCCTAACACGATGGACAATGGAATATACACTCGTTTTTTTTCATACCATTTTGTTTTCATAGGTCTACACTCCTTTTTCTTGAGTATACACCCGTAAATACAAAAAAACTAGTAACTGGAGATCCAGTTACTAGTTTGAACATTAAAAATTATTTTAATGTGATTGAAGCGCCAACTTCTTCTAAAGCAGCTTTTAAAGCTTCTGCTTCTTCTTTAGAAACGCCTTCTTTAACTGCTGATGGAGCACCATCAACTACAGCTTTAGCTTCTTTTAAGCCTAAGCCAGTTGCTTCGCGAACTGCTTTGATAACTTTAACTTTTTGATCGCCAGCTGCAGTTAATTCAACAGTAAATTCTGTTTGTTCTTCAGCAGCAGCACCACCAGCTGCAGCAGCCGCTACAGGAGCAGCAGCAGTAACGCCAAATTCTTCTTCGATAGCTTTAACTAAGTCGTTTAATTCTAAGATTGTTGCGCCTTTAAGCTCTTCAACAATGTTTTCAATGTTCAATGCCATGATTGAGTTCCTCCATTTAATTAGGTTTTTTTATATAAAATAATGAATCATTATGCGGCGATTAAGCTGCATCTCCGTCTTCTTTTTCTGCCACTGCTTTGACAGCGTAAGCCACGTTGCGCACAGGCGCTTGTAGTACAGATAAAAGCATAGATAGCATTCCTTCGCGGTTTGGTAATTTCGCCAAAGCTGTAATTTCTTCCAAAGAAGAAACTTTACCTTCGATGATCCCACCTTTGATTTCTAATGCTTTTGCTTCTTGTGCAAATTCATCGATAATCTTCGCTGGAGCTACTACGTCTTCGTTACTAAATGCAACGGCTGTTGGTCCTGTGAATACTTCGTCAAGACCTTCTAAACCAGCTGCTTTAGCTGCACGAGATAAGATAGAGTTTTTGATTACTTTCATTTCTACGTTAGCGTCACGTAATTGTTTACGTAGACGAGTCACTTCGTCAACAGTTAATCCACGGTAATCCACAACGACTACAGATGCAGCGTCTTTGAATTTTACAGATACTTCTTCAACGATAGCGGCTTTTTTTGCGATAGCTGCTTCACTCATTTTATGTTTCACCTCCTGATTTTGATGGAAGAGTTTTTTTACAATAAAAAAACCCTATGCCACCGTAGACATAGAGGGACAATTGAATCGCTTCAATACATGTCCTCGGTAGGAATTATGGCTAAGCCACCTACTGTCTTCGGTACAGTTAATTATTAACCTTACACACCTTATCATAGATAAGATGTGCAAGTCAAGTGTTTTTCGCTTTTTTCTTAGAAAGAAGCTTGATCTACATGGATACCAGGACCAAATGTTGTTGTGATCGTGATATTTTTCATGTATTGACCTTTAGCAGCTGATGGTTTAGCTTTCACTAATACATCATTGATTGTTTTAAAGTTTTCGATTAATTTTTCGTTATCGAATGAAACTTTACCAATTGGTACATGAACGTTTCCAACTTTATCCACACGGTAAGTTACTTTACCAGCTTTTACTTCGTTGATTGCTTTTGTAACGTCCATTGTTACAGTACCAGTTTTAGGGTTAGGCATTAAACCTTTTGGTCCTAAAACGCGTCCTAGTTTACCAACTTCAGCCATCATGTCAGGTGTAGCGACAACAACGTCAAAGTCGAACCATCCGCCTTGGATTTTTTTCGCCATATCTGCATCGCCAACATAGTCAGCACCAGCAGCTTCAGCTTCTTTAGCTTTATCGCCTTTAGCGAATACTAAAACTTTTTGTGTTTTACCAGTTCCGTTAGGTAGAACCACAGCACCACGAATTTGTTGGTCTGCTTTCTTAGGATCTACGTTTAAACGGTAAGCAACTTCAACAGTTGCGTCGAATTTCGCGATATTTGTATCTTTCGCTAATGCAACAGCTTCTTCTACAGAGTAAGCTTTTGTCGCATCAACTTTTTTCAATGCATCTTGCATTTTTTTGCTTTTTTTAGCCATTTTGTGTTTCCTCCTTGGATGTGGTTATAGCGGTAGAACCTCCCACGTGTTCTTTATCTTTCAATATAGAACGAACTGAGAAGCTACTTCCTTTGGGTTTTATTCTACGATAATTCCCATGCTTCGTGCAGTTCCTTCGATCATGCGCATAGCAGCTTCTACGCTAGCAGCGTTTAGATCTTCCATTTTTAATTCAGCGATTTCTTTAACTTGATCGCTAGAAACAGTTGCAACTTTAGTTTTGTTTGGTTCACCAGAACCTTTTTCGATGTTTGCAGCTTTTTTCAATAATACTGCAGCCGGTGGTGTTTTTGTAACGAATGTGAATGAACGGTCTTCGTATACAGAAATCACTACTGGAATGATTAAACCTGCTTGATCAGCAGTACGAGCGTTGAATTCTTTTGTGAATCCCATGATGTTTACACCCGCTTGACCTAATGCAGGACCTACTGGTGGTGCTGGTGTTGCTTTACCTGCAGGAATTTGCAATTTAACGATTTTTTCTACTTTTTTTGCCACGAGACAAACCTCCTTAAGTCCGTGATGTGGTGAATTGGAGATACGTATTTCTCCTCCCACGTTAAAAACACACTTCAACACGAATTGAAGCATACTGGTATATTATAGCAAAGAAAAAATAAATTTCAACTAATTTCTCTCTCATTTTCAAACAAATTTCATACGCTTCATTCATTCCTGTGCTACACTACAAACGAAACCTATAGATTGAGGAGAAACAATATGGAACAATTAAATTATCGTAGCGTCTTTGATATTATCGGACCCGTTATGGTTGGGCCTAGTAGCTCACATACGGCAGGTGCTGCCAGAATCGGAAAAGTCATTCGTCATATTTTTGGTGAACAACCCGAAGTCGTCGATATTTTCTTATATGAATCATTTGCAAAAACCTATCGCGGTCATGGAACTGACATCGCTCTAGTAGGTGGCTTACTCGACATGGAACCAGATGATCCTCGTTTAGGCGATTCGCTTAAACTTGCCTATGAAGCAGGTATGGAAGTCCTCTTCACTCCTAAAAAGGAAAAAGCGGAACATCCGAATATGGTACAAATGGTTGTATCAAAAGGAAACCGTAAGTTGTCGGTTACAGGTATTTCAATCGGTGGTGGAAATATTCAAATTTCTGAGGTCAATGGCTTCAAACTTTCTTTAAGCTTGGGTACACCGACGTTTATTGTTGTTCACCAAGACGTTCCTGGAATGATCGCTCGTGTCAGCAACGTCTTATCAGATGCCAATGTGAACATCGGGACCATGACCGTTACCCGTGAATCTAAAGGAGAAAATGCCATCATGATCATTGAAGTCGATGAACGTGATAATGAAGTGTTAGAAAAAATTCGTCAAATCGCCCAGATCCATAGTGCGGCTTACTTTGATTAAAGGAGAATTCAAATGTTTTATTCGATAGAAGATTTAGTTGCACAAAGCGCAACTTACCCCTCAGTTGCTGAACTAATGATCGCAACTGAAATTGAGATGACGGGTCGAACGCGAGAAGAAATTTACACCTTGATGGAACGCAACTTGCACGTGATGGAACAATCGATCGAAGAAGGCGTTGCTGGTGTAACGTCTGTGACTGGACTAACTGGTGGCGACGCCGTTAAGATGAACGATTATTTAGAAAATGGACAATTTTTAAGCGGTGAAACGATTTTAACTGCCGTTCGCAATGCAATTGCTGTAAATGAAGTCAATGCCAAAATGGGCTTGATCTGTGCCACACCTACAGCAGGTAGTGCCGGCGTTGTCCCTGGTGTGTTAATGGCTTGTCGTGAACGCTTAGCATTGACTCACCAACAACAATTAGATTTTTTATTTACCGCTGGAGCTTTTGGGCTTGTCATTGCCAACAATGCTTCAATTTCAGGCGCTGAAGGTGGCTGTCAAGCCGAAGTTGGTTCTGCTAGCGCGATGGCAGCTGCAGCACTTGTCGCCATCAATGGCGGATCTGCACATCAATCTGCTCAAGCCGTTGCCATTACGTTAAAAAATATGATGGGGTTGATTTGTGATCCTGTTGCAGGACTTGTCGAAGTCCCTTGTGTAAAACGCAATGCATTGGGTTCCTCGCAAGCTTTTATCTCTGCTGATATGGCTTTAGCTGGTATTGAAAGTGTGATCCCACCAGATGAAGTCGTCGAAGCGATGTATCAAGTTGGCCGTCAAATGCCTTCGATTTTTAGAGAAACTGGTGAAGGCGGCTTGGCTGCAACGCCGACTGCTCGCCGTTTAGCTAAAGAGATCATGGGTGACTAATAAAAAAACCATCACAGTAGCATTCGGCTGCTGTGATGGTTTTTTACTTCCATAAGAAATTGGCCACAACTCGATCGACCTTTTCATTTTCATGTAAGGCACTATGCTGAGCTTGTTCACCTGTAATAATCGTTGAATGTACGTTGATTCCTTCTGCATTAAGTAAAGGAATGATCGATAAACTACTCGCTAACGGAACCGTCCCATCACTTAACTCATCTGCAGATAGTTCACCACTAATAATTTCGACCTGAATGTCTTTAGGCAAGTAATCTGCTCCCATTTGATAATTTTCATATCGCGCAGAAAGTTGATCTGGCCCATTTTGTAATAACTCTTGTTGTGTTTGCGTTTCGAAAGTATCCAAAAATTCGTTGAATGGCGCTCCTATCGCAATGACTTTTTCAATAAGTGGATGCATCGTATCTTGATCTTGCATTAGGTAATCAAAAATACTCACGCCTCCCATCGAATGTCCCACTAGATTCACCTGTTCTATCCCTTGGGTTTTTAAAGAAGCTAAGACTTCTGAGATCCAAAAAGCTTGATTGTCTTGGGTACTTTTATTGTCTTCAAAGATTACTTGAATCATGGGATTTGTCTTTTGTTTTGATACCGTCCCCTCTTGTCTAAGCTCTCCTGTTTCCGATACATAAATCGTGGCTTCTTGCGTAGCATCGGCTAAACGTGTTAATCGTTTGAGCATCGAACCAAATGATCCCTTACCACCAGAATATCCATGAAAAAAAACAGTCGGTGTACTCGTTTTTTGTATATTTTGCTCACTTGAAACAACTTGTTGCTTTGTTTGTTTTTCTTCAGGCTTCGTGAGACCACACCCTGAAAGCACAAAGAATAAGACTACGATACTCATAATCATTTTAATCCATACTCGTTTTTTCACTGCGCTCACTCCTTAAAAAAACCGCAAACGAGCGTTCGTTTACGGTTTAACTATTAGTCGATATCGTCTACTTGATCAAAGTCAAGTTCAGTACTTGTTTCACGACCAAACATGTCGATATTTACTTTTAATTTTTGTTTTTCTTCGTCGATTTCTGCTACTTGACCTTCAAGACCTGAAAAAGCACCTTCGATAATTTTGACGGTTTGTCCAAGTTCAACGTTTAATTCTACAGCACGTGTACTCATGCCTAATGAGCGCAAGATACTATTGATTTCTTCTGGTAACAATGGTGCGGGTTTGCTTCCTGCGCCATGAGAACCAACAAATCCTGTTACACCTGGTGTATTGCGGATCACATACCATGACTCATCGGTCATAATCATTTCGACTAACACATATCCTGGGAATGTCTTATGTACGATCTCTTTTTCTTTCCCATTCTTTACTTCTGTTTCCACTTCTTCTGGCACAACTACACGGAAAATGTAATCGCCCATACGCATACTTTGCGCACGTGATTCAATGTTTGTTTTGACCTTATTTTCGTATCCTGAGTATGTATGAAGTACATACCAACTTCTCTCAAAAGATTCCATCACTTAAGGACTCCTTTTATTTTTTTGTAAAATAAAAAAACCTCAGTTACACCGAAGTTTTTTCTCTCGTACCAAAGTATAGCATGGAATGCAGAATATTTCTAGTCGCAAAACGACAAGTCTATTTTAAAATCCAAGCAAATACGTTTTGGATAGCTGTATCCATCAAGAAGAACAAAACAGCAAAAATCAACGAAGTCTCGATAACGACAATCGTATCTTTACGCAATTGTTTTCCTGAAGGCCATGTAACATTTTTCATTTCGTCGATGACGCTGCGAATAAATTTCATGAGAACTGCCTCCGTTTTTTATTTTGTTTCTCTATGTATTGTATATTGGTTACAATATTTACAAAACTTATTGATCTCTAAGCGATCGCCTTTTTTGCCTTCGCTAACTGATTTCGAATAATTTCGAGAACCACAAACAGAGCAAGCCAATGCTGCTTTTTTTGTTGCCATAAGATAGCCTCCTGTCCGTTTCTTTTCTCACTTCTTAAAGTTAGCATGATTTAAAAAAACTGTCAATCACGATCAAAATTATTTCTATAGTTTTTCGAGTAGGTATGCTATCATAAACGAAAAGGATAAGGAGGTTTCTTTATGTTATTAAAAACAATGGTGTATAAAAAAGCAGACTTAACGACGGTCCTAGAAACGGCTACGTTAGCCGAAGCATTGACGATTTTAGAAGATTCTGGTTATCGTTGTGTCCCGATCTTAGATGAAACAGGTAAGATCTTCCGTGGAAATATTTATAAAATGCATATCTATCGTCATAAAGCCAATGGTGGCGATATGAGTTTACCTGTTACTTCGCTATTAAAAAATGCTACTAAATTTATTTATGTCAATTCATCTTTCTTCAATGTGTTCTTTACAATTAAAGAATTGCCATATATTGCCGTATTAGATGAGCACGATCATTTCTATGGGATCTTAACACATAGCTCACTACTTTCAGTTTTGGCACAATCTTGGAATGTCGAACAAGGAAGCTACGTACTAACGATTGCTTCTACTGGTAAAAAGGGTGATTTAGCTGCTATTTCCAAAATTATTGCGAAACATAGTAGTATCGCAAGTTGTATCACACTAGATATCGGTAAAGATGAATTTATTCGTCGCACGTTGATTACTCTGCCTGCAGAAACGACACAAGCGACTTTAGACAAAATCATCGAACAACTCGAAAGCAAGCTCTTTAAAGTCGTTGAAATCGAAGACTTAAAAGCAGAACGCTAAAAAAGAGACGACTAAGGTCGTCTCTTTTTTTAAATACGCTCTTTAAAATGAACGACTCTATCGACAGCTAACATAACCGGCGCAGAGATCGTCATAATAATCAATTCGCTTAATGCAGTTGTTGCATACGTTGGCCAGAACGGTAGATCTAATGTCAGATATAACATAAAAGCAATCAAACACATACTGATGGTAAAAAAGAAAATGTTGCAGATCATCAATATAAGTTTGTTTTCGACGAATTTCCCTACCCAGATCGTTGCAGCTAGCGCAATTAATGTCTGTCCTCCACCAAATAACACATCCAATGGTCCATTTCCAAAAAATAGATTATAGACGATAACGCCGCCAAAGACGCCCCAAATAAATTTACGATTGAACACGACTAAATGATTCAGACTTTCTGATAGACGAAATTGGATCGCTCCAGATTGATACGGTAATACAAAACACAAGACTACATAAATCGCCATAATCACAGCATTTGCAGTCAAGGTACGAACTGACATCGCTTGTTTTGATTTCATAATTATATTTCCTACTTTCTCCGAGTTTTGATTACGCGGGATGGTTGATGAACCGCGTGGTATTTTACACACCGTTAGCTAGTGTAAAGAACTCTATAAAAAAAGTCAAGCAGAGAATCAACTCGCTTTTTTTTCAAGGAATCGTGCCGCTTGTCTCGACGTTGAAATCGGTTGGACAGGTGTGCTTTCCACATCTAACGCTTCTTCTTCCTCTTCGTTCGTATGCACTAGAAAAAAATAGCCGATAACAAGGAAACTATATAATCCTAACAATATCGTTTGTAGACTAAGAAAAAAATAATTGCTAACTCGACTGTCTAGTGCGAATTGTTGCATCCCCCATTGAACGATTACTAGAAATAAAGAAGTCCCCACTAGATGATAATATTTCATCTTATCACTCCTTTGCTTGCAAAAGTATAGTCAAAAAGACTTTAGAAAGCAAGTAGTTTTACCTCTCAACAAAATGTAAACGCTTGCTTTATTCTTTTGATTATAGTAGAATTATACACGTAAGGAGGACACGTACATTCCCAGTCAGACATTCGATGTAGGTAATGTCTAAACAGAATTGTGTAAGCCTCTATAAGCGTAAGTGGGAATCGGACATGCTCCTTACTCACTATTATCCATGACTCAATTACTAGACAAAGTGCAGTAAAGATGCAGACCACCTTTGTCTCAGGAATTGAGTCCTTTTTTATTTTGGTTCCAAAAGAGATAATGGTATAATAAAGGTCAAGTTGATTTTTACTGGAGTGTAGGCATGAAACGAATCTTTCATATCCTTGTGAATCCTGCTGCTGGCGGTGGACAAGGAGCAAAAACAGCAAAACAAATCATTTCTATTTTAAAAGAATATCGCTTCACTTATTTTCTTTACGCTACCGAATATCCTGGACATGAGCTTGAATTAACGCAAAAGTTGCTCCAAACAGAAAAAATCAGTCCTTTCCCTGTGGACGGCAACCTTGCAGAACAAGAGATCATCCCCATCTTGGTCGTCATTGGTGGAGATGGCACCTTACACCAAGTGCTCAACCAACTTCATGCGTATAGTACCCGTTATCCAGTAGCCTATATTAAAGCTGGAAGTGGAAACGATTTTGCACGCGCATTTCACTCTGCAAAAACTCCTGAAGAAATCTTTTGGGGCTTTCTAGAACGACAAGTTCCCCTAGAAGTACCGATTTTACGCTATCAAGAAGCGGTAACAAATCAAACCGGGGTCTTTTGTAATAACTTAGGGATCGGTCTTGATGGAAAAATCGTAAAGAAAGTCAATTTAAGCAAACGAAAACATTGGTTCCATTCGCTTCATATTGGAAAATTCAGCTATTTTTCTAGTATCTTAACGAGCTTTTTTCAACAGCGTCCATTCCCGATTCGCGTCGAATTTAATGGACAAGAACGGATTTTTCGTAAAACGTTACTCTTTACGGTAACCAATCATCCTTATTTTGGTGGAGGAATCGCTATTGCTCCTCATGCAGAGTTAACAGATGACACCTTTAAACTAGTCGTCGTTCAAAAAATGGCGTTTGTTAAACTTCTACACCTGTTTTATCTGATTTTGCGCAAAAAGCAACTTCGCTCAAAACATTTTAAACACTATTCATTAAAAAAATTACGCGTACTGGCGACAACGCCTCAAGATGTGCATCTCGATGGAGAATCACTTGAAGGAAAAAGCTACGATCTCACCATTACACTTACTTCACAATTATTTTGGTAAAAAAACCAATGACTAGTAGTCATTGGTTTTTTCGTATTCTTGTGGTCTCACATCCCCCATGCCGATCATGGGGTCTATCGCACGACTTTCAATTAGTTCAAGCGTTAAAATCGATTCTTTTGACTCAGATGCATAGTCTTGAGTAGTTTCTTCTACTTTATCTGCATGATTTTCAACGACTTCCTTTGTTGAAGGTGGAGCTAAAGTGCGTCCTTTTCCTTCTACTTCTAGTAAACGCTCTTTTAATGTTGTCGCACGTAAATTTGACTCTTGCTGCACACAACGGGCATACGCCTCGACTTCTCCAAGTAAAATCAATTTTTCTTTACTTCGCGTAATCGCCGTGTACAATAAATTTCGTTGTAACATACGTTGGTATTGTTGCACCATCGGCAAAATGACCATTTTAAATTCGCTACCTTGTGACTTATGGATCGTACAGCAATAAGATAGTGTGATTTTCTGCCAATCGTTACGGCGATACGTCACTTCATTTGCATCAAATTGAATCACGAGCTCATCGACTTTGTCTTCAGAATCTTTTGCATAGACGATTCCTACGATTTGACCCATGTCCCCGTTAAAGACATTGTCTTCTGGTGAATTGACCAATTGTAATACTTTGTCTCCGATACGATAGACAGTATCATTGAATTTCACTTCTTTTTTACGCCCATCATTTGGATTAAAGATTTCTTGCATCATTTTATTTAACGCATCGACTCCAGCTGCACCTTTATACATAGGAGCTAAAATCTGGATATCTTGGGCAGTAAATCCTTTTGCCTTAGCTTTTTGTACGATCTGGGCAATGATCGGCTCGATTTGGTAGGCATCACATGCAAAAAATGAGCGATCCGACTGATTTTGAGTAAAATCTTGTGGCAAGCGACCATTTTTAATTTCATGCGCTAAAGAAATCACACTTGACCCATCACCTTGACGGTAGATCTCTGTGAGTTCATATTTTGGTAAAAATGGCGTTTGCAATAAGTCGTGGAGAACTTGTCCTGGTCCAACAGAAGGCAGTTGATCTTTATCCCCTACTAGAATAATTTGCATATTAGTCGATAATGCTTTAAACAATGTATTGGCTAACCACGTATCGACCATCGACATTTCATCTACGATCAATAAACCGCCTTCCAATTCTTTAGTCTCCATCTCGATATCTTGTTCTTGATTATTTAAACCTAGTAAACGATGGATCGTTCCACTAGGAAGTCCTGTTGTTTCATTCATTCGTTTGGCTGCTCGGCCAGTAGGTGCAGCTAATAAGATTGGGAAAGTTTCACTCGTATACTGACTTGGATCCAATTCTACTTCATGTAAATGGGCAAACATATGCACGATCCCATTGATCACTGTTGTTTTCCCAGTTCCAGGTCCTCCAGTAAGCATAAAAAAAGGCGAACGGATCGCTTCTTTGATCGCCTCTTCTTGAGAAGCCCCATAGCGTATCCCTAATTCTTTTTCCACTTTTTTAAAGGTTTGATCCAATTCTTTATCCGTAAATTTGATTGCCTGTTTGCGTTTCATCAAGCGATGAATCGACTGGGCGATTCCGATTTCTGAAAAATACAAGCGTTTTTCGTAAATCGCAGTGCCTTCTTGATACACTTTTCCTTCTTCTACTAGTTCGATCAATCCATCTGCGACTTGATCGACCGACATTTCAACTGGTCGACTCGTTTCAAGTAACGAAATCGTTTGTTCTAACAACCGTTTTGCTTGAACATAGGTATCTCCTGTTTGAATCGATACTTGCATCAATTGATGAAATAAAGCTGCTTTGATTCGAGCGTTTGCATGCGGTGTGATCCCTAGTTGTTCAGCAATCAAATCGGCTTTTTTAAAACCGATCCCTTCAATATCTTCTACCAGTTGATACGGATTTTCTTGAATGATCTCCAAAGCTTCATTGCGATATTTTTGATAGATGGCAAACGATAAGCGACTTCCGAAACCATATTCCGTTAATCCTACAATAACTTGATCCATTCCATGATTCAAACGTAAGGTCTCTACGATCATATCACGCTTTTTTTTATTCAAATGTGGCAAAGTTTGCAATAAACTAGGATCTTCTAAAATTTTTTCAATTGCTTGTTCGCCAAATGCATCTACAATAGTTTGCGCCGTTTTTTTACCAATTCCAGGAAATTTATCACTTGATAAATAATGAACGATCCCTGCAGCCGAAGTCGGTTGCTCTTTTTGATACGTTTCAACACTTAATTGTTTTCCGTATTTTGGATGCTCCACTAATTGTCCATGAAACCGATACGTTTCTTCTTCTTGAACATCGCCAAAACTTCCTGTGACTACGATTTCTTTTTCACGATAATCTGCTGTGGTCTCGTCAACTTTTACCAGCAACACTTTGTAAAAATTAGTCGGATTTTGATAAAAAATAGCGGCTACCTTGCCGATAAAAACTTCTTTTTCTGGCATAGGTCTCCGCTCCTTTCTTTGATTAGAGTAATGAATCTGCACTAGTTGGATCTGACAAAAAGGAGACGTCATTCCATTTCACTAGTGTATAAGGTAATACTTTATGTTCTGTTTCTAATATCGTCAAACTATTATTGTATAAGCCACCCATGTCACGTAATTGCGATACTGGCTTGCCAATTAACGCTTGAATCGCAGCTGTCATCGACGTTCCATGACCTACGAATAAGATCGGGCCTTCATGTTGCGTCACTTTTTCAGTGATCGTATGCATCATACGTACTAACATTTCACTAACTGTTTCACCATCAAAGGCAGTAGGATCGTATTGATCTAAATGATAACGCATATTCTCAAGTGTCGGACCATATAGCAAACGCATCTCATCGATTAATTGTCCCTCCAAAGAACCATACCCCATCTCTAGCAATCCATCCTCTGCAAAAATAGGCACTGCATGTTCAAGTTGTGCTTCGATTGCTTGCGCTGTATCACGAGCACGTTTGGCGGTACTACAATAGATCGCTTCAAAAGGCACTGTTTTTAGTTCTCGACCTAGACTAGCCACTTCTTCATAACTACTTGCTAATAAAGGAGAATCCCCCTTCATCCCCTGAAAACGGCGTTCCAAATTCCACTCGGTTTTTCCGTGTCTCGTAAAATAAAGGTACATCTCATTTCTCCTTTTAATCGATTTTATCGTTTGGATAGTGGTGTGTCCGTTCTAAATTTGGAAAATCTTGTTGGCGTAGCGCTTCGTATAAAATCAGCGCTGCCGTATTTGAAAGATTTAACGAACGCACATGTTCATCGTTCATTGGAATACGTAAACATTTGTCTGCGTGTTCACGCATAAATTCTTCTGGTAGTCCTGTCGTTTCTTTTCCAAACAAGAAGAAATGATCTTCATTGTCATTAAAATTCACGTCTGAATAGGTTGCATTCGCAAATTTTGAGATCAAGTGCAATTGGCGATCACCTAAATAGTCCATAAACGCATCAAGACTTTTATGATACGTAATATCAACAGCTTCCCAATAATCTAATCCTGCACGTTTTAATTGTTTATCATCTGTTGAAAATCCTAATGGTTCAATAAGATGTAACGGAGAATTTGTCGCGGCACATGTACGCGAGATATTTCCGGTATTGGCTGGAATAAGTGGTTCAAATAATACGATATGGTTCACAAAAAAGGACTCCTTCAATAGTCAACTATGCTCAAGGCATGTGTGTTTAAAATAAAAAAAACGTACCAACTCGGTGATCAAGCACGGCGAGTCGTTACGTTAGTGAAGCTCTCTTCACTAACTTTTATCAGAACAGGATGCTGATAAAAACTAATGAAAAATGACTTGAAATTAATATATCACTCTCATGTTATTTATGCAAGCATAAAGTGAAAAAAAACAGAAATTATTTGCTCTTTTTACCGATTAAAATTTCTAAATCTATGGTTACTTTCGTTAAGGGTGCATGTTGTAGCGCTTTTTTTCGTTCTTCTGACGCGCCCCACTCTAATGGAGACATTTCTAAAATATCGAATTGACGTGCCGTTGGGATATCAAATACATAAGTCAAATGGTGTTTTTCCACTTGTTCAAATGCTTGTTCAAATTTTTCTACTACACGTTCATTGGAGTAATGCTGCTTTTTCTCATCGTCTGGGTAAAAAGCTTTTCGTAATTCATTCAAGTAAAGTGGTCCAGGAACAACTTTGATCAACTGGCCACCTGGTTGTAGTACACGATCAAATTCTTGATAATTAGAAGGAGAAAAAATATTTAATAATGTCGTAAAACTGTGATCGGCAAAGGGTAGATTCGTTAAATCCGCAGTACACCAAAAACTATCTGTTGCCTGATTGGTCGCTAGATAGACACCTTCTTTTGCAATATCAAATCCCACACCGACTTTGATGTTTGCCTGTTGGGTCAACTGGGCCAAAAAGCTTCCTTCTCCACACCCGATATCCAGGACACAAGACGGATCGATTTTTTGTGCCATTAACTCGACCAAGGGCAGGTACATGCCAGATTCGATCATTCGTCCTCTTGCTTCAAACAAATGCTGATCATAGTCACTAGCAATCGGCTTCGTTAGAAAATGAATCGTTCCTTTTTTGGATACATCAAAGCGATGCCCATTCCCACAGACTACTCCACTTTCACTTGTTGCCATCGTTTCATGACATAATGGGCAACGAAATCGGGTAGCTTCTTGTTGTAAAAACAATTTTGCCCGATCGATTTTTTTTAACATAGACTTCCCTCGACTTTCTTCTTTGACTACTTTAGCATAAATTTATGCTAAAATGCTAGACAGAACGTTAACTTTAAGGAGGATCTTTTATGATCAAAGAATTCTGTGCCGAAAATTATACACACATTCCAAAAGCCATCTATAATGGTGCCAATCGTATCGAATTATGTGACAACTTAGCCGTGGGCGGAACGACACCAAGTACTGGTGTATTAGAAGAAGCATTCCAATACACTTCTGAAAAGTCGATTCCCTTAATGGTGATGATTCGTCCTCGTGGTGGTGATTTTATTTACAACGATACTGAATTAAAAATCATGCACACCGATTTGATTGAAGCAAAAAAACTCGGTGTAGACGGCGTCGTGTTTGGCTGCCTGACTCCAAGTAATTGGATCGATGAAGAAGCGATGGAATTGTTACTGGACGTTTCTGACGGGCTACAAGTAACGTTCCATATGGCATTTGATGCGATTGAACCTTCACGACAAAAAGAAGCGATCGATTGGTTGATTGCTCATCAAGTCGACCGGATCTTGACTCATGGCGGACCTATGGATACACCTGTAGAAGAACACTTCACTAAGCTTCATGAATGGATCGACTATGCAGATGATCAAATTACGTTTGTTGTAGGCGGCGGTGTCACAACAGCAAACGCTCAAGCTGTATGTGAACAAACTGGAGCTTCAGAAGTTCACGGAACAAAAATCGTCTAAACACAATAAGGTGTGACAGAAGTCTGTCACACCTTATTCGTATTAATTCAGAAAATAACTCATAAAAATACTGGCAATATTGAAATAGATCAAGACACTCGTTAGATCACTAAGCGTTGTGATAAATGGTCCACTCGCCACCGCTGGATCAAATCCTAATTTATCCATCAACATCGGGATCAAACTTCCCGCTAGGTTAGCTACAGTAATCGCACACATCATCGCCATTCCAATCACAAATCCTAAAATTGGGTTGCCTTTCCAGATCGCTACGATCAAAAAGATCGTCACCCCTGTAATCAATCCCGTAAATAACCCGGTGATGACTTCACCTACAATCGTTTTCCAGATTCCTGCTTCTTTATTGTCACTCATCGCCAAACGACGAACCGCGACGGCTAGTGATTGCGTTCCAGCGTTCCCAGCCGTTCCAGTGATCAACGAAATAAAGACGGCTAAAATACTCGCTTTACTAACCAATTGCTCATAATGACTGATTAAAGTTGCTGTAGCCATTCCTAAGAAAAGTAACGTGATCAACCATGGTAACCGACGATTTGCCGATTTGATTGGATTTTCACTGATCTCTTCTACGTTTACCCCGGCTAAACCAGAGTAGTCGCTCGCCGCTTCATCATCGATGACATCGATAATATCATCAACCGTGACGATCCCTAAAAGGTGATCATCATAATCGGTAACAGGTAGCGCTAGAAAGTCATAATCACGGAATGTTTGGGCGACATCTTCTTGGTCATCGCCCACATGGACCGACATGACCCGTTCGCTCATAATCTCTTGAATCATTTGATCATCGTCATTGATAATCAAATCCCGCAAAGAGATAACCCCCACTAAGCGCTCTTCTTGATCGATGACATAAATATAATAAATCGTCTCCGCTACAGCAGCTTCTGATTTTAAGACATACATCGCCGAACGAACCGTCTGATTGGCTACGATCGAAACATATTCTGTTGTCATGATCGAACCAGCTGTATCGTCTTCATAATGAAGCAAGTCTTTAATCTCTGTTGCGGCTTCGGTTTCCATCAAGGTTAAATACTGTGCGACTTGCGGTTTTGGAAGAGTATTAAGTAAATCGACCGCATTATCGGTATACATCTCTGCCAACATTTCTGCTGCATAACTTGGTCGCATTTCGGCCAAAAATTCTTTGATTTCATCTTTATCTTCTTCTAATACGTCAAACATATCTGCCAATTCTTTTGGCGATAAATAGGCATAGACTAAATTACGCTGAGCCTCATCAAGAGATCGGTAAAACTGTCCTTGCTCATAAATATGCAATTCTAAAAACTGTTCACGGAACTCCTGCAGACGATTTCGTGCTAAGTCCTCTCGTAATTGTGCAAAACGTTCTTCTAATTCTTGTGTTTCATCCAATCTCTCTCACCTCGCTTAAAAAGTCGCCTGGATCAATGTCGCCATATCCTCAGGAAGTGTCTGATAAAAAGACAACGGCTCGTGTGTGAAAGGGTGTGTAAATTCTAAATGGTAACAATGCAACGCTTGACGTTGCACACTTAAATCCATACGTCCCCCATACATGTCATCCCCCACCAAAGGACAGCCAATCGATTCGAAATGTACCCGAATCTGGTGGGTGCGTCCAGTGTGCAATTTGATATCGACTAAAGCACAGGTAGACGTCTTTTTTTGTACCCAATATTCTGTTCGCGCAGGTTGCCCGTCCTCACGTACTTCGCGTTTTAAAATCGAGCGCATATCGCGTCCAATTGGTGCGTTGATTTCTTCATGGGCATTTAAGCGTGCTAATTCCCCACAAACTAGCGCTTGATAATGTTTATGTAACCTTTTTTCTCGTAGTTGTACATCTAATTTTGCATGGGCAAACCCATGTTTAGCAAACAACATCAATCCTGTTGTATCACGATCGAGTCGCGTGACAACATGAACGACTTGATTGGCATACCCTTGGCGCTTGTAGTACCCTTTCACACGATTAGCCATCGTTTGATTTGGATGGTATTGTGCTGGGATCGATGAAATATTACTAGGTTTATTGACAATCAAGAGATGTTTATCTTCAAATACAATATCTAGTGGTGCGTCATCGGCAAGCAATGTTTCGTGTTCTTTTTCGTCAGGTATAACAACCGTCACTATATCGTGTTCTTGTAAAAAATACAAGACATTTTGAACATGGTCGTTAACTAAAATCTGTCCCCCTTGAAACTTTACTTTTGCCAGTAGACCTTTAGAGATCCCTTGTTCTTTTAAGAAATATTTAATTTGTTGTGGTTCTGATTTTTCAAATGGATAACTAAACCGCATGCTTATGACTCCCCAATAAACGCATCGCGAACACGACGCCAAAAATGTGTATGACGATACGATGCAAATTGAATATTTTCATCGGCAATTTTATAATAGATCGAATCGATTTCATCTTGTTGTAAACGAAACTGATCGATCGTGATCACACATTCGTCACTTTCTTGCAAGCGAACTTCGATCCATTCGTGACTGCCAATCACCATTGGCGAACCCAGTGTTCGAAATACGCGATTGTTCAATGAGGCGATCTCTGTCAATTGGATCGCATTGATCCTTGGATGCAATACCGCTCCCCCGATACTTTTGTTATACGCTGTAGAGCCAGTTGGTGTCGCAATCGATAAACCATCTCCACGAAAACGTTCAAAGAATTCATCTTTGATATAAATATCCGCCACCATCGTCGAATCATTGCGCTTGATGGTCGACTCATTTAATGATAAAAAGTGTTTCGGCTCTTTGCCATTACGATACGTGATGCGCACATCAAGCAAAGGATAGCGGACACTCGCTTCTTGTTTGGTATTCAAAGAAGCGACCAATTCATCTAATTCATAATCGCGCCAATCGGTATAAAATCCTAAATGTCCTGTATGGACCCCTAGAAAACGCACTTGATCTAATTTATGATTAAATAAATGAAATGCGGAAAGGAGTGTACCGTCTCCTCCTACTGAAATGACTAATTCAGGTTCCGTTTGATTGATTTCATGACCGGATGCAATCAACTTTTGACTCAACTCACTCATGACTTTTAGCGATAACGGTGTTTTATTGTGGATGATCGCGATTTTCACTTTCTCCATCGTGTTCTTCCTTTCCTTGACCCAATAGACGCGCATGGCGCTCTTCAGATCCTTTTCCTCTAGCAAATAAATGTTGTGCTTCTTGGATTTCTTCTCGAATATTTGACATTTCTTCATCCAATTGATAAGCGGCCTCAGCTGCGCGACGCAACCGTTCGCCGATTTCTTCAGGAAAAACCCCTTGATATTTATAGTTTAATGAGTGTTCGATCGTGGCCCAAAAGTTCATGGCTAACGTTCGAATTTGGATTTCAGCGTAAATCATTTTTTCACCACTCACCAATTGCACAGGATACTCGATCACTAAATGATATGAACGATAACCACTCGCTTTTTGATTGGTAATGTAATCCCGTTCGATCACGACATTCATATCTTTACGATTACGAATCAATTGTACGACTTGATGAATATCTTCAACAAATTGGCACATAATCCGTAGACCAGCAATATCGGACATCTCTGTTTCCAAACGATCGAGTGGAATATTACGTAAACGACTTTTTCCTAAGATACTATCTACTGGTTTGACACGTCCAGTCACAAATTCAATCGGTACATGGCGATTTTGTTCCCGAAATTGCTTTCTGATCCCACGTAATTTTACTTTTAATTCAGAAACCGTCTGTTCATACGGTGCTAAGAATTCTTCCCAATCCGGTTGCATCAGTATCCCTCATTTCTAAATAATAGCTAGACGCTTCTAAACGAGATGCTTTTCAAGACATTCAGCTATTTCTAAAATAACATACAAGCTTATCTTATCACAGTTTCGTATAAACCTTTAGCCTTGAGAGTTGATTTTTTTGTTTTTTTACTAGTTGACGAATGATGTAGAATACAGTAAAAATAAGGCTAAAGGAGTGTCTATAATGAGCCAAGAACTAGAAATCGAATTTAAAACTTTATTAGAAGAAGAAACGTATACTCGCTTACGTCAAGATTTTCCAACAAGTACGTGTTACAAACAGACCAATTATTATTTCGATACACCAGATTTCCAATTAAAACAGCTTGGTTGTGGACTACGCATTCGTGTTTTTGACACTTATGGAGAATTAACGTTAAAATCTCCACAAACTACGGGCTTACTCGAAACTACCGATCGCTTAACACTTGAAGAACTGACCGATTATCTTGAACACGATACGATCAAACCAAACGGAGAAGTCGCGACGTATTTAAAAAAACTAGCCATCGAGGCTAACGCTGTACATTGTTTTGCTGATTTGGCGACGACTCGGTGTGAGATCACACTTGAAGAAGGCTTATTGGCATTAGACGAAAGTCGATACGGTACTAGTGGACATGATTACGAATTAGAATTAGAAGTCGATGCCAAACACGCAGATGATGAACATTTTTATGCCTTTTTAAAAAAATATAACATCGTGTATCAACCTGCTCAAAATAAGATCCAAAGGGCATTTGCGGAACGTAAAAAAAACCAATAGCCCACGCTATTGGTTTTTTCGTCTTACAAAGTTTCAATCAATGCTTCAAGCTCATCTAAGCGTTTTTCAAATACCGTAAAGGCATTTTCGATATACGCAGCTTTCGTCATATCTACTCCAGCTTTTTTCATCACGTCAACAGGGTAATCACTTGAGCCTGCTTTAAGATAGGTCAAATAATTTTCTAGAGCTTTTGGCCCCTCGTGTAAAATCTTTTCAGCTAAAGTCGCTGCAGCAGAAAATCCTGTTGCGTATTGGAACACGTAATAATTATAGTAAAAATGTGGGATACGTGACCATTCTAAACGGATCTCCGGATCTTTTGCCAATGCTTCTCCATAATATTTATGGTTTAACGCGCCATAACTTTCACTTAAAAAGTCTGCAGTCAACGGTGTACCTTTTGCATCTTCTTCATGCATGAAATGCTCGAATTCAGCAAATTGTGTTTGACGGAAAACGGTTCCTTTAAACCCATCCAAATAATGATTTAAGACATACGCACGTACCTTAGGGTCTGTTTCTGTTTTCAATAGATACTCCGTCAGTAAGTTCTCATTAGTTGTTGAAGCGATCTCAGCTAAGAAAATCGGATAATCCCCATACACATACTCTTGATTCGTACGTGTAAAGTAGCTGTGTACACTATGTCCCATTTCATGAACTAAGGTAAACAATTGGTCCAATGTATCGTGCCAGTTCATTAAAATATACGGTTTGGTATCGTATGCACCAGATGAATACGCACCGCTACGTTTGCCTTTATTTTCGACCACATCGATCCAACGAGAATGGAACGCTTCTTTAACTACCGCTAAATATTCATCACCCATTGGTGCTAATGCTTCGATTGCCTTTTCTACTGCTTGCTCATACGTATACGTAATTGGTGCTTCACCTAATAACGGTGTATATACGTCATACATGTGTAACTCGTCAACAGCCAACAAGCGTTTACGTAGTTTCATATAGCGATGCAATAATGGTAAATTTTGATTCACGACGTCGACTAAAGTATCATACACTGCTTCTGGCACATGGTTATTGCTTAACGCTGCTTGTCGTGCACTTTCGTAATGACGCGCATTTGCTTTAAAATTGTGTGCTTTCACATTTGTACTCAATGTCGAGGCAAAAGTGTGCTTGAATTGTCCGTAAACTTCATATAAACCTTTAAATGCATCTTCACGTACTTGACGGTTCGTATTTTCCATCAATTGTCCGTACACACCATGTGATAATTGTATCTCATTGCCATGTTCATCTTTGATGGTTGGAAACTGTAGATCTGCATTATTTAATACAGAAAAAATCGTACCTGGAGAACCAAAAATCTCCCCTGCACTAGCTAAAAGTGCTTCTTGTTCTGCTGGCAATACGTGCGCACGGGCAGCAACAAGCGTTTCGATATAATGACGATAGTGCTCTAATTTAGGCTCTTCTTTAACATAACGCGCAATAACATCGTCTGCTAAAGACAACACTTCTGGTTCAAACCAAGACAAACTTGCCGAAACTTGCGAAGCTAGACTGCTTGCTCGTGCATAAAGTGCTTGATACGTCGTATTGGTAGTGTCTTGGTCATTTTTTAAATGGCTGTAGACATATAATGTCTCTAATTTTCTAGAAATATCAAGGACATACGTTAACGCATCTAAAAAAGCCGTGGCGCCATTTGCTAATGTTCCTTTATATGAATCGGCCGCTTTTACTTCTTCTAAAACGACTGCATAAGCTTCTTCAAAAGCTTGATCATCGGCAAAAATCGATGTCAAATCCCAAGTGGCATGTTCTGGTACCTGTTCTCTTGTTGGCAATTGCGTTGTTTCTGACATACTGTACACTCCTTTTTTTCACTTGCTTTCTGCATAAAATGATAATCATCTCATTTACTAACAGAATACTCTCATTTTAGCACAAGAAAAAAGGTTCGTCATGAAAAAGTCCTTTTTGACAATCGAATACACTCTAAAAAAAATGCGTGCAAGACGACTTCTCGATCTAAAAATGGATAGGTCCACGATATGACTTCATTCGTCATCAGCGCGCGCCATTCAACATAGGAAGCTGCTTTTAAAAACAATATCCGATAATACAACACAGCATGTTCAAACAACAGTCCAAATGTGCTTTCTTGATAGATCCACTCTGCTAAATAACATAAATGTTGATTGTGTTGATAACATTTTCCTTGTAACTGTACGATATCTTTACGCTTTGTCGCCAATTGTTGTTGTAGCCACTCGCTATAAGAAAATCGTGAAGATCGTCGAGTGGATTTGACACTTTTTTGTTGTTGTCGTGTCAAATTAGTAGCAATTTTTTGATAAGACAATCCTGTTTCGTACGACCAGTGTACGTAGCGAAAGAGTAAAAAATGTTGATGGGTTACATCTAGACCATACAAATAAAACCCTTTTTTAGCTTCAAATTGCAAACAAGCTTTTTGTAATTGTGTGAGTTTATGTTCTGGCTGTAACGCTTTACCGAATATCCAAACCGGCTGATACCCACTGGCTAAATAGCCATAGGTTCGTTCTAAAAAACGAGGAAATGACAATGGACTACATTGAAATTCAAGTGCACGAATTTCCCACAACAAATCGGCACGTTGTTTTAATTCAGGTAAATAAACTTCTAATTGAAATTGCGGGAAAAACAGTTGCAATAACACCTTTCCGGCTAGATGTTCAGGTGTTTCTGCTTCACTGGAAATACAAGTTGCCGTACTTTGATGTGCAAAATGAGGAATAATTTTTGTGCCAAGTTTCAAAATGACTTTGGTTTGACAGACGGGACAACAATACGCTTTTTTACGATTTAAGTCGTGGTGTGCGACAATCAATTCAGATCCAAGTTGTGCAACTAGCATAAGCAATCTCCTTTTACACTTACATACGCAAAAAAAACCAAATCAATTAAGATTTGGTCTTTTTTGATTATTTTTTCGTATCCGGTGCAAAGTAAGTACGCAATGTTTCGAGTGCATCGTTTTCAATAATCAACTCGCCGTGTTCTGCTAAGACATCATCCGTGATCGATACTTTACGACCGAATTCACCTAAATGTGCTGTGTAATTGCGAATTGCTTTTTCAGATAGATCTTCATCTTCAAATTTCACTACCAAATAATACACGTGGTCCATCAAATATAGTGTTGAAGAGATATCATCGATCGTCACTTCGTTTGCCAACCAAATCGCCAGTTCAAAATTGGCAAATTCAATGACTACGGGTTTATGTTCTTTAGGCAATTTACTTTTATCCACCTTGCCTTCTTCACTATCTAGTTTTTCACTAAAGATTTTTTTGATCTCATCATCCGAAAGTTCTTCAAAAGCTTTGGTTGTGTCGATATTGTCATCGCTCTCCCACCATTCTGCTTCCGCTTCTTCTTTTTGGAAATCTTCAAATCCATCCATCGCATCTTGCGGGAGACTTTTACTAATAAACAATTCTAAGCCATCACCTTTTGGTAAGACTTGAAACGTTACGGCTTCGCTTCCTTTAAACTCATCATCAATATCTACTTCTTCTAAAATACTATAGAAAAAACTTTCAATTTCTTTTTGATTGCCTAACAAATCTAAAAAAGTGAATCCTCTAGCAGCTAAATCTTCGCTTTTAATCAATACACGTATGGTATTTTCGTTAATATGCTCCATTTCCATGTTAGCCACACCTCACTTTACCTATTTCTACTCTTAATGCCGAGTATCTTTAACTTTATTCTACCGAATCCATGCTAAATGTAAAGTAATTCCTCTTGTATTTAGTTGACAAATCGGTTCTCTTTTCCATTTAAGCATTACAGTATTTCGGTTTTTGAAACAAGGTACGAAAAAGGCAAGTGACGAGTCACTTGCCTTTTACTTAACTTTTACAAACCTGCCATCAATTGCGCTTGACGCAATTCTAATTGGCGTACATCACGCGGCAAGAAACGACGAATTTCATCTTCATTGAATCCTACTTGTAAACGTTTCTCATCGACCATGATTGGTCTTCTAAGCAATCCAGGATTTTCTTGGACTAATTTTAGAAGCTCATTCAATGGAAGCTCATCAAGATCCATGTTCAATTTTTGAAAGACCTTAGAACGAGTGGAGATAATCTCTTCTGTACCATCTTCTGTCATTTGCAAAATCGTTTGCAATTCATGACTTGTTAACGGTTCAGAAAAAATATTCCGTTCAACAAAAGGAATTTCGTGCTCTTGCAACCAAGCCCGGGCTTTTCTGCATGACGTACAACTTGGGGAAGTATAAAGTGTCAACAACGTAATCACTCCTTTATTTTGAAAAATGACGAAGTAGTTCGCCATTTCACTTTGTTGTTTCATTATACAAGATTAATCAGAATAATACTACCTCTTTTTTCGATGGCCTCTGAAATGACGAACATTAAAAACAGGTACAAACGTTATCGTACCGGGTTTATGAATAGATTAAGAGTTTTTTAAGAACTTAAATTATTTTTTAATTTTCTCATTTTAAAAAAAAATAACTTGTGTACTTAATCGCATTTAGAAAGCGTTCCCTTTGTTATTGAATCTCACTTTCAACAAAAGTTCGTACATTTTATCACGAGAGGATTTTATTCTCATTTGAATATTGTATATATGTTATTTGTTTTTAGATTATCTGTCAACTAAGTTGTCTAGGCCAACGTTCGAAATTGTGCATCGTACAGTTTTTGATAGGCCCCTTGTTGTTTCAAGAGTTCTTCATGACTGCCTTGTTCAAGGATTCCATTTGGACTGACTACAATAATACGATCAGCATGCTGAACTGTAGCCAAGCGGTGTGCAATGATCAATGTCGTACGACCATGTGCTAAAGTATCTAAGGATTCTTGGATCACTTGTTCTGTTTCGGTATCTAAAGCGGAAGTGGCTTCATCTAAAATCAAGATCGGCGGATTCTTTAAAAACATTCGTGCAATCGCTACACGCTGTTTTTGCCCTCCTGATAATTTCACGCCACGTTCTCCAATTACGGTATCTAGTCCTTGTTCCATTTGTGAGATCACTTGATCTAAATGAGCCAATCGTACAGCTTGTGAAATCTCTGCGTCTGTTGCACTTAATTTTCCATAGGCAATATTCTCTCGTATCGTACCTGGAAATAAAAAGACATCTTGTTGAACGGTTCCGATCTTACGACGCAGTGACTCTAATGTAAAGGATTGGATATCCTCTCCATCAATTGTAATCGCACCATCTGTCGCTTCATAAAAACGCGGAAGTAGATTACATAAGGTCGTTTTTCCTGAACCGCTCTCTCCAACGAATGCTACGGTCTCTCCTGCTTTGATCGTTAAGGACAGATCTTGTAGGACTTGATGAGATTCTCCATATGAAAATGATACATGATCGTAGACGATATCGCCTTTAACTGTGCTCAATTCTTTGGCATCCACACGATCAGTTACCATCAACGGACGATCGAGTTCTTCGATAAATCGTTTAAACCCAGCGATTCCTTTTGGATAGCTTTCGATCATCGTATTGATTTTTTCGATTGGGCGCACAAAGACATTAGCTAGTAAAATAAAGCTGACAAATTGTCCTGTCAACAATTCTCCCTTGATCGTATAGTAAGAACCAAATAATAACGCAAATAAATTGATCAAGCGAATAAATAAATAATTATACGAAGAGCTGACCGCCATCACTTGATAAAAACGGATCTTAGCCTGACGATAACGCTCACTCAATGCACGAAAACGTGTATTTTCAAATGGTTCATTAGCAAAAGATTGAGTCACCCGTACACCACTTACTGCCGCTTCGACTCCTGAATTGAATTCACCGATCGTATCATAGATATCGGTGTTGACTTGTGTCATTTTTTGATTAAAAAAATATAACGCTAAAATAATGAAGGGCACTAAAATGATCGTTGCGATCGCAAGTGCTGCATGCATTTGATACATTAAGAAAAACGCACCGGTCATTGTCATGATCGTAATAAAAATATCTTCTGGACCATGATGCGCGACTTCTGAAATTTCAAACAAATCGGTCGTTAAACGACTGATCAATTTCCCCGTTTTTTGATTGTCATAATACGTAAACGACTGTTTTTGTAAATGTGTAAACAATTCTTTACGCATATCTGTTTCAATATTGACTCCTAATTTATGCCCGAAATATACGACGATATATTGTAAGCCTGTATTGATCAAGTAAAATAAAAATAAACCTAAACAAGCAAGTAAAATGTAACGAAAATTATTCATCGGCATGATGCGATCGATGACAACATTTACCGACACTGGAAATGTCAACTCAAGTAAACCAGCTAAAACAGCACATCCAAAATCCAATAAAAATAATTTCCGATACGGCCGATAATAACTAAAAAAACGTTTCAACACCTAATTCCCCCTATAATGAAAACCGCAGCTAGATTCAGCTGCGGCTCTTTTATTCTTCTCCAATACTTAAAATCAAACGAATATCTTCTTCTGTCATTTGCTGCAATTGTGTTTCATTGCCTTGAATGACTTTTTGGAAGAGTTCGCGTTTTTCATTTTGTAAAGTATTCATGCGCTCTTCGATCGTTCCTTCCGCGATCATGCGCCATACTTCGACAACTTTTTCTTGTCCCATACGGTGTGCACGACCTGCGGCTTGTTCTTCGACCGCTGGATTCCACCATAGATCATATAAAATCACGGTATCTGCTCCAGTAAGATTCAAGCCAGTCCCCCCTGCTTTTAGCGAAATCAAGAATACATCGCGATCGCCTTCATTAAATGCATCGACCATCTCAATACGGTCTTTAGGCGGTGTACTACCGCGTAAGTAAAAATGCGATAAGCCGATTTCATCTAATGCTTGTTCGATAATCGTTAACATACTCGTAAACTGAGAGAACAATAATACACGACGATTGTTTTCTTTAGCCGCTAACAATAGATCCTTCACTTGATCTAATTTACCAGAACCACCTTCGTAATCGTCAATAAACAATCGTGGATCACAACATATTTGACGCAAACGTGTCAAGCCAGCTAAAATGCTGATTCGATTTTTCTTGAAGGTCGCTGAATCCATTTGATTGATCTCATCTTGCATTTGTCGTAAATAAGCAAGATAGATCGTTTTTTGCTCATTCGTCAAGCCACTATAATAATTGGTCTCGATTTTTTCTGGCAAGTCTTTTAATACAGTCGCTTTATCTCGACGTAAAATAAACGGTTGAATCATTTGCGCGATTTCAGAAGTGGCCAGTTGGCGATACGTTCCCCGATTTGGGAAAAATCCCGGCATGATCATTTGAAATAGTGACCACAGTTCATCAAGATTATTCTCAATTGGCGTTCCGCTTAAAGCAAAACGATGAGCCACTTGTAATGAGCGTAGTGCTTGTGCCGTTTTAGTCCCACTATTTTTGACCATTTGTGCTTCATCTAAAATCAAGTAGTCCAACTGTGCCACTTGGTAATGATCGATATCACTGCGCATACTAGCATATGACGTGATATAAATATCTACTGGTTGCGCCAATTGGTGTTCTCGCTCTTCCTTTGTTCCACTTACGACCATAATCGATAGCTCCGGCGCAAATTGTTTGATCTCTTGAGACCAGTTATACGTTAAACTTGCTGGAGCTACGATCAATGTACGAACCTGACCTTGTTCTTGCTTTTCAGACAACAAATAACAAATCGTCTGTAACGTTTTCCCAAGTCCCATTTCATCTGCTAAGATCCCACCAAATTGATAATGGCTCAACATTTTCAACCAACGAAATCCTGTGACTTGATAATCACGTAAAGTAGCATTCAATCCTTTTGGTAACGTAACGTCAAATTTTTCTGGATGCAATAGATCTTGTGTCATTTGTTTAAAAGAAGATCCATATTGGACGTTTTTCCCCAGTGTATCTTCTAAAAGTAAGCCTTGGTTTTTAGGCACTTTGACGACACCATCTTCTAACTCAAATCCTTGACGTAGTTGTTGCAAGACTTGAGCTGTTTCTTCAAAGGCTTCGGTTTCAAATGAAACGATTTGACCATTTTCTAGCGTATAAAATTGATCTTGTTGCAACAGACTACGTAAAACCGCATCGACTTCATGCTCACCGATTCCACTGACATCAAATTTAACCGCTAACCAAGAAGACTCTTCATCCACGGAAATCTCCGGTGTGACAAAACGTGCATCTAGATACAATTCACGCAATTTTTTCCCCATTCGTACATCGCCCATTTCGCGTAGATAGGGAATTTCCATAGTAAAAAAGCGAAATAGAGCTTCTTTTTGCGGAATCGGTTTTTCATACCCAGTCTCTGTTGCAACAAACCCTAGTTTGTGCATCCGTTCGCGCGCTTGCTGCTCACGTTTTAAATCGCGCAACACTTCTTGATGCGAATCTGATACCTGATTTTCTTGTTCGTCTGTCGAAAAAAGTGTATCTTCATAGGCAAAATGGATTTTCGCATCGATCAACTGTTTACGTTTTTTCAATAGATATGTGATACGTAAAGGAAATTCAGCTACGACTTCATGGACTTCTGGTGCTATCGTTACTTCTGCGATTTCTTCTAATAATGGCACGATTTGTCGAAACATCTCAGACAAATTCTCTTTGGTATATCTAACTTTAGGTTCATCTAATCGTTTACGCAATTGATCCATCGCTAAATAAACGGTGACTTGACGTGGTGTTAACACGTACCATGTTTGGCCCATCATGGCTAGATTGTAATGTTGGAATAACTGGTCAAACTTCTCATCTAAATGCAAGACAAATTGATCTTGATCTTTTACGACAGAAAAATGTAGCGGACGTACACCTTCGACTAATTGCGGATGAAAGAGAACTTGTTCTTTTGTTTGAAATACGCAGTCTACATTACGACACGTTTCAAGCAGCGTATGCAATTGTTCAACTGGCAATAAGAAATACTTTTTATCTAGTTTTCCTTTGACTTGGATCCCCATTTGTCCTAGTAATTGTTGGGTCTGCGTAATGTCATTAAAGTAGGACAATACTCGTCTGGTCTCTTCATCAAATACATCATGCGTTAATGTAAATGTATGTTTTTTATTCGCCACATAGCTTTTTTCTTCCATATAGACTTGTAAAAATTTAAACACATTTTTAACCACATACTGGCGTTCACCGACAAGTCCAACTTTTAAACTCACACCTAATACATCAAGTTCACTATGATAAGGATTTGTTTCTAGACCTTCGATTATGACTTCGATCGATAATTTAGGATGGTTTTTTTCTGCTTCAATATGCAAGCGACTTAATCCATTGGTAAACATGTCTGAAGTTGAAAATGTCACGGGTGTTGCTTCTTTGGGCAATTGACGTGTTTTACCTTCTTGACGCAAATATAATTCTACTGCTACCGTATGCTTACAGTAATGGTGTTCTTCCCAATAAGGACACTGACAAAAATCCTCTTCTTTAGCTGTTGCATCTAAATCTACTTGGTACAACTCGCTGCCAAGGACTTGGGCATGCCATACTTGTTGCGCAGGATCAGGGGTCACAGAAAGGACACGATCATTTTCGAGGTATTTTCTCCCCTTGGCAATGATTCGTTCTGGAATACTCCACTTCATTCGTACTACTCCTTTCGTCTACCTTATAAAAAAGATTCTCCTGATATTATACCATCTCTTGGCAAAAGAAACAGAAAAAGCCCAGTGAAAATCACTCGGCTTTGTCTTTTTTCGCTTCATTTGCTTCAATTTGATACACAAAATTCGGATCGATCGCTTGATCTAGGCCATCAAAAGCTTGTTGGATTCGGCGTTCCACTTCCATCAATCCTTGTTCATCGACTTTTTTGATATCACTAAGATCGATTGGCTCACCAAATCGTACCGTCACACGTTTTCGTAAAAATAACCCTTTTAGTGTTAATGGTCCTTGATAGACACAAGGGACGACACGAACTTTTGCCATTTTGGCGATCAATGTCATACCACCTTTTAATTCAGTAGAATGTCTTGTCCCACTTGGAAACATGATCAAACTAAGATCCGTATTTTTTAAAATTTTAACGGGTGTTTTGATCGCACTAGGCCCTGGTTTTTTGCGGTCAACAGGAAATGCATTGGCATGACGTAAGATAAACGCTAGAACTGGATTTTTAAATAGTTCGATTTTCGCCATGAACGCAAATTTCTTTGGCCGACCAGCCATCGCTAAGTACAACGGATCCCACCACGTACGATGTGGCGCAACTAAAATATAATTTTCATTTTGAGGTAGGGCTTCCTTATTCTCATAATGGGCATTGCCATTGATGATCAAAAAGACAAAGCGAACTACCCCACGCATAAATGTAAAAAACATGGGCATTTCCTTTCTCGTTTCTACCAGTAAGTATGCAAGAAATTCTTCTAGTTGACAAGTACTTTTATCGTTTCTTATTTATAAAAAACACGTTATAATGGCTAGCGTAGATTAGAAAGGAGCCAATTCATGGTAACACTTTACCCAAACGAACGAATCGACCAACTCTATGCCAATGATCGAAAAATCATTCAAAGTGATGAGGTCTTTTCATTTTCTTTAGATGCAGTCTTATTAGCCAATTTCCCACGTGTTCCAAAGCGCGGAAGAATCGTAGATCTTTGTGCTGGAAATGGAGCTGTTGGATTATTTTTAAGCCAACGGACAAACGCTCAGATCATCCAAATCGAGTTACAAGAACGTCTAGCCGATATGGCAAAAAGAAGCATCGACTTGAACCAGTTAGAACACCAAATGACTGTCCATACGCTAGATTTAAAAGATAGCTTGACCGTCGTGCCACATGATTCAGTCGATCTTGTGGTGTGCAATCCACCTTATTTTGTCGATGCACCTGATCATAAAAAAAATCCCAATCCCTACTTGGCCATCGCGCGTCATGAATTGACGACATCACTGGATCATGTAGTAAAAAGCAGTAGTCAATTGTTAAAAACAAATGGGCGGCTTGCTCTTGTTCACCGTCCAGAGCGATTTTTAGCGATTCTTGAAACGATGAGCAAATACAATATTATTCCTAAACGCGTGCAATTCGTTTATCCTAAACGTCATAAAGATGCGAATATTTTATTAGTCGAAGGCATCAAAGGTGGAAAAAAAGAAGGGTTTATCGTCAGTCCCCCACTTTTCACACACAATGAGCAAGGTGAGTATTCAAAAGAAATGCATGCGATGCTCTATGGTCCAGCAAATGAGTAATCTTCATTATTTTTATGTCTTACGTTGCAAAGACAATAGCTTTTATGCTGGATATACGATCGAGCCTGCACGACGTCTGTTAGAACACAACGAAGGACGTGGTGCAAAATATACGCGACTGGCATCCAGACGTCCACTGGATATGATTCATCTAGAACAGTTTGACACGCGCTCACTGGCAATGAAAGCCGAAGCTGCCTTTAAACGATTAACCCGAAAACAAAAAGAACAGTACTTACAAAAAACCGTTAGTTTGCCTATACCCTAGACAAACTAACGGTTTTATTTTTCAGTTAACCATGCGATTTTTTGTTGGCCATAAATACTCTGATTAAAATTAAAAGCATAAGAGAAGGCACATACAATAAAGAAAAATGGCAAGGTTTCATAGCCAAATACTTCTGCTCCAATAAAGACTGGAGCCAATACCGTATTGGTTGCACTCCCAAAAACACTCGCGTATCCCAAGGCAGCCACCAGTAAAACAGGTAATCCTAATACCGATGCCAACACGACTCCTAATGTCGTTCCAATGGCAAATAACGGCGTTACTTCGCCTCCTTGAAAGCCTGCACTTAACGTTAAAACTGTCAGCAATAGTTTGAGCAACCAATCATAGGATGTAATCGACTCAAGTGCAAATGTCCCTTCGATCAAGTTCATTCCAAGACTCGCATAACGTCCTTGGAAAAAGAGAATGATCAATCCTCCAGCTAATACTCCGACAATGAAAATACGCCATAAAGGATTTGGAAATAGTCGCTGCGTAAATGATTTACTTTGCTTTAATAAATACGCAAATAACGCTCCGCATAATCCAAATGCAATGCCACAGATCGCTAACTTGATTAACACAAGTGGCGTCAATGTCAGGTCTGGAACAATCTCAAAATGAAATTTTTCTAAGCCTAAAACATGAGACAAATTACTCGCAATAAACGACGCAACTAAAGTCGGAATCAACACTTGATAGCGCATATGACCAATCACTAGCACTTCTAATGCAAAAAAGATAGCGGCAATCGGCGTCTGAAAAAGCCCCGAGAATCCTGCAGCCATCCCAATCACCACAAATTCGCGTCGATCGATCCGTTTTGAAAGCGAGCCAAACCATTGACCAATCGTGCCCCCAATTTGAATCGCCACTCCTTCACGCCCTGCACTTCCACCAAAGAAATGAGTGATCCATGTCCCGATAGTTACAAATAATACCATTCGTTTGGGAATATCGACATCTTCTCCATGTCCTGCACGAAAAATCAAATTCATTCCTTGAGTGCTTTCTTTACCGTAACGTAAAAAGATAAACATAAATACAATTCCTGCTGGTCCCAATAACAAAGGAATCCACGGCATAAGCTCATGCGATGTCGCGATCAGCGATAGTAATACTCGGCCAAACAGCACATCTAGACCACTGACTACGACTCCAATCGCAATGCTAATGAATAATAAACTTGCCCAACGATCGATTCGATCTTTTAACAACTCTTTCACTGGATTGACCTCCAATTAAAAAAGCTGACCGCCCCCATTGCGGCACAGTCAGCTTTTCTATTATTTACTTGCGCGTTTTACGTAAGTACCTTCTGTTGTGTTGATTTCAAGTGCTTCACCAGCTTCTACGAAATCAGGTACGTTTACGACTAATCCAGTTTCCATTGTTGCCGGTTTACCAGAACCAGTTACGGTAGCGCCTTTGATCGATGGTTGCGTTTCAGCAACAGTTAACACGACAGTTGTTGGCAATTGGATCCCAATCACTTCATCACCAAAAAATTGGATTTTTACTTCCATGTTTTCTAGGATATATTTCATTTCGTTTTCCACAGTGTTTACCGGGATTTCGTATTGATCATATGTACCTAGATCCATAAAGAATGCTGTATCATCCATAGTGTATAGATATTGTACAGTATTTGTGTCGATATGTGCTTTTTCAAATTTTTCTTCTGGGCGGAATGTTGTATCATAAGTCGCGCCAGAACGCACATCGCGCAATTTCATACGCATAACTGTATTTCCTTTACCTGGTTTATGGTGACTTGCGTCGATTACTTTAATTAATTTACCGTCCTGAACAAATGTCATTCCAGCTTTTAAATCGCTTGCTGATATCATGTGAACGTCTCCTTTATGTTTAAATAGTCCTTAGTCATTGTACCAAAAAGTCCAGTATTACGCTAGTTTCATTCGCTATTTTTCACAAAAGAGCCATAATGATCATTTCGATTAAACGGCAACTAATAAGGTATCGCTATGTTGCTCTTCTAAGAATTTTTTCACAGCATCACTTGTTACCGCTTTTTTCAATGCTTTGATTTTCTCAGAATCTTGATTGTCTTCACGTGCAACAAGCTGGATTGAAAAACGGCTATCCGGTGTTTTTTCTAAAAATAGCGCATCACTTGGTTTTAAGCCGATTTTAGCAATGTATGTTGGGTAGTTATATACCATCGCCACATCTGGCTCGCTATAAGCTTCCGCTAGATTTAATAAATCAACAGACATAAATTCAAAATTTTTCGGATTAGCTACGATATCTTTGACCGTACCATTGGCACCCACGCCCTCTTTTAAGGTGATGACACCATAATCATTTAAGATCGCTAATGCACGACCTTCATTTGATACATCACTTGGCAACGCGATTTTACTATTTTCAGGTAAGGCATCGATCGAATCATAATCTTTTGAATAAAACCCAACTTTTGCATCATAGATTGGTTGTAACGCAACTAACGTAGCATTTTTTTCTTGATTGTATTTTTCCATAAATGGTTTGTGTTGCGCTAAACTCGCATCCGCTTCTTCTCCCATGACCATGTCGTTGTAGGCTACATTGTCATTGACTTGAACCAATTGAATATCCCAGCCATCTTTTTTCGCTTCTTTGGCAGCTACTTTAACGATATCTGTCATTGGGGGTGCTTGTGCAGCTACTTTAATGACTTTATCTTCACTTTTACTTTCTTTTTGATCGTTTCCACATGCACCTAATCCTACTACTGCTGCAAGTGCTAAAGCACCTAATACCCATTTCTTCATGTTTCTTTCTTCCTACTTTCTTTTATCTATTTTTCTAGCTAGTGCGTTTCCACCTAGCTGGATCACAAATACAGAGGCGATCATCCATACGATCGCGACATACATAATGCCATACTCATAACGCTGGTATCCATAGCGAATCGCAAAATCACCGATTCCACCACCACCAACGATTCCCATGACTGTCGAATAACTGACCAAACTTACAGTGGTCGTTGTAAAGGCTAAGACGATCCCACTTCTGGCTTCGACTAATAAAAAATGCCAAATCAATTGCCAACGGGTTACACCTAAAGAATCGGCTAATTGTTGTGTAGATTCAGGTAAATCTAATAACACTTGTTCGACTAAACGCGCAAAAATGGCGATCGCAACCAAACTCAACGGCACTGCAGCAGGAATAGGACCAAATGCACGTCCGACGACCATTCGTGTTACTGGAATAAGTGTCACGACCAACAATAAATACGGAAATGAGCGAATCAAGGTAATAAAAAAATTTAAACTATAATAAATTAAGGGATTGTAAGATTTCTGGGAGGGGTTTACTAAATAAAGATATACGCCTAAAGGCAATCCAATGACGAGACAAAAAAGTAGTGAGATGCTCATCATAATTGCAGTCTCTTTTAATGAGACGACTAATTCAGGCCAATAATATATCACTGTGTTCCAAGTATCCATTATAAAAACCTCGCTTTCACAGTCTCAAAGTAATTGAGTTCATTCTGTTCAGCAATTTCAACGCGATTATGAATCTCGCCTAGATACTGGCTATTTTCAAAGACAAACACACGAGTACACAGTTGTTTTACTGTTTCTAATTCGTGACTAACAAATAAAATCGTGGGGGAAAATCGTTGATGAACTTTTTTTAATAGTGTGATGATTTCGTTTGTATTGGCTTCATCTAAAGCACTCGTTGCTTCATCACAAAGTAAATACTTCGGTTGCCTTACAAGTGCTCTGGCAATCGCAACACGTTGCTTTTCACCACCAGATAATGAAGCGGGATACATCTTAGCTTTTTGTGTCAAACCAACAAAAGCAAGCAATTCTGCTACAAGTTCGGGATTTTTTTGCCGCTGTAATTTTAGCGGTAAGGCGACATTTTCTGTGACGGTCAAATTATTCAACAAGTCAAATTGTTGAAAAATAACTCCCATCTGTGCTTTTTGCTGCCTTAGTTCTTCTTTTGATAATGCTTGTACATGTTGGCCATCTAGATAGATGCGGCCGGTTGTGGGGGATTCGACCCCATTGATCAGACGCAGTAACGTACTTTTTCCAGAACCACTTTTTCCAACGATCCCTACGATTTCATGGTCTGAAATCGTAAGGTTCACCGGAGCTAGTGCTTGCGTCGTCTGATACGTTTTACTTAATTCGACTAATTCGATCATAATTTTTCTCCTTTAAGAAAACAGTAACGATAAACACTCTTCATTCGTCAAATGTAAGATATAATCTGACAAGGTCAAAGTATTCAATACATCTGAAATTGCTTGATAACGAAAAGCTTTTCCACATAATTTCTTTTCGAGCTCAGATACAGGTAAACTTCCAAAGAAATCTCCTAAAAAACGAATATGGGAGATACGGCCTTCTTTTGTTGCGACTTGAACCTCTACGATCCCAACTTTTGGAATACGTACACGATTTTTTAACTCAAAGGCTGGTGATTTCCCAAAGATCCAATCGGTATTCGCATATTTTTTACGAAATAAAGCTTCGATTTCTCGTTCATCTTCTGCAGATAGTCGCAATACTTTATCTTTGATTTTAGAAAAAGTATCTACATGGTACAGTTGCAAAATCAATTGATCGCGAAATGCTTCAGTTGTATTCGTTTGGTAATCGGGAGTTAATAACGGCTTGAGATTCGTGACATTTTTACGAACAGAGGGAGTTGCTTTTGAGGCGATTTTTTCTTTATTGACAGTGAGAATTTGTTGCAACACGTCTAAATCCACATCATACATCAATGTACCATGGGAATACGTACGATCATTTTTACTATACATCGCATTTCCAGAGAACTTTCGACCCTTATGATACAAATCATTTCGGCCACCAGCATACACGTCTTTTGCACCCATTTCTTTTAGTGCGTTTAGGATTGGTGTGGTCACACCTTGATAATCCCCAAACGTTACGTCTCCTTTGCGACTCACAAAACTAAAACTTAAGTTTCCAAGGTCATCATACACTGCACCACCACCTGAGATTCGGCGCGTCAATGTGATATTTTGTTCTCGTAGATACGTTAAATCGATCTCTTCATATACATTTTGATTACGACCGATTATAACACAAGGATTCTGTATATATAACAGTAATAACGGTTCATCTAATGGTGCATGATCCATCAAATATTCTTCTGTCGCTAAGTTACGACGAATATCACGACTAGGCATTATATAATAGCGCATAATTTCCTACTTTCTCGTTTGTGGTCCTACTATTCAAAAGAAAACACCAAACAAACTGTACTTATTATTCATTAGAACTGTATCATCTTATGTTATAAAAAACAAGCGTTTCATTCTAAAAAAACCTAAAAAAAACGTACCCCAAAATGGAGTACGTTATCAGGATCTATAAAAACTGACCGTAACTCTTAAATGTCCCTAAAGCCAAATATCCTTTACTTCCATCTGCTCGAGGTTGTTCGCCCCATAGATAGCCTTCTTGTTCATAAATATTTTGAATTCGCACCAATGCATCTTTTGGTAACAACGTAATTTCTTTTGACGTCACAGTCGGCTTCGTTCTTAGATAAATCGGTGCTTGCAAGCGAAATGTTCGCATCTGGATCCCTTCCTTTTCGTTTTTTTCTTGTGTTGATACGGTGTTCGATACAATCGGTGTTGGACCAAATAACTGTTCGAACGTCCCGTTTGTCAAACGATTTAGATCAAGTGCTCCATCATAACCAGCTAAATGTCCAGTTGACGTATATTGATGAAGGTCATATCGTGTCGTAGCTGTTGGTAAGCTACCTTCAAAAATGCCTGTATTTCGTCCGTATGTCGGCATCCAGATGGCATCGAATTTCGTTGTATCTAAATTAAACTGGCTATAAAGATGATTGGCAATATACGCACCGACTTTTTTAGCGCCTAATTGTTTTAAGGTCTGACGATACACTTCACATCCTCTACGCATATCTGGCATGGAGTGTTCTTCTACATCGAGCCACCAAAAAACTGGATCAAATGCATGTGCGCGTTCATAAAAAGCTCGAGCTTCTGCCGCCATCTGTTCTTCTGAACCACCCCTTACCCACGCATAGACTGCACAAGGAATCTGATATTTTTGGAACGCATGCAAATGTTCTTTAAAAAAATCATCTTCTTTAGTTAGTCCATACTGTACCCGAATGATCACTCCCGTGACTTGTGGTGCTAATTGTGCCATATTGATTTGATCCGGTCGTTGCCATTCACTAATATCGATTATCATAGACTGCTCCTTTCAAAAAAATCCACGTGCACTCCACACGTGGATCCTACCGTTAAAATAACTCAGTTTCAATCGTTTCAACATATTTTGCGGCTTCCGCTTTTTGATACAATAAGATCCCATCTTTCGCAAAAAGATTTAAACTGGCTAGTTTATCTGCTGCAGCTTTTACCTCTTGTGCATTTAAAGTTTCAGATGCCACACTTGGACTCCATGAATGTTTTTTCCCTGCTTCGTTTAAGAACGTCACTTGTAATTTTTTCATCTATTCTTCCTCCTATTCGTTCGTGTCTTTCAAGATTTGGTATTCTACAACTTGATATGTCCCCTGGATATCTGCCTTTTCTTTGGCTAATTCGCCGACAACTTCTGCCAAGGTCAGTAATGCTTCATCTGATTGATCTGCTCGGACATTTGAAAAATTTTGCTTCACGATTTTTTGAGTATCTTGATCCGTCATTTCGATACGTACTCCCGTTTTCTCTGTTACTTTCATTGTCAATTCCTCCTTAGTGGTTGTTGTAAGTTGCGCGCCTTACACTCTTATAAACGAAACAACTCCTGAAAATGTCAAAAGAACTTTATAAATTCTTGAAATTTTTTTCGTAAGCTTTTTCGATAGTACCCACGCATCTGACGTGATAATTCATTTCCTCCTAATAAAGCATGTAATTTTTCTTGATCTTTGCTCACTAACGTGTAATAAAATTCTTCGATCAACAGTTTAGTATCTTCTTGGATCAAGACATCTTTAGCTAACACTGCAGCCCATTCTTCTGGCTGGAGTAACTCATGTCCTTGTTTTTGTTCTTTACGTCTTAAATCGACTAATGACCATTTCAATTTACGATACAGATAAGATAAAGGGTATTCCTGCTCAAATTGTTCCATTGAAAGAAAAGAGTCTACTAATTGAACGAGTACCAGTTTCAATTCTTGCTCCCAATCTTGATAAGAAGGATTTAGTAAAAAAATCCGATTATCAGATAACACTTTATAAATCAAACGCTCATATTTTTGAATGACTTCTTCTGCTAATGTTTGTTGCATATCGCCACGTCCTTATTTTGTTTCCTCGAGGTAATTCTAGTCTACAAAAAAGGGCGAAATAGGAGTTTACGTAAATTGATCAATTTCAGATCAAATTTCTTGTTGCCGCTTCCAATTTAATAAAAAGTATGCTATTAATATAAAATAACAACAAAAATATAACATTTAAAATGTGTCTGGAGGATTATTTTGCAATGACAGAAGTATACAATAAAAATACCGAATTGAATTTTGCGATTTCCTATAATAAGTTGAAAGAGCAACAGAGTTCATCTTGGATCAATGAAGAATGGCTAAAATGTTGTATTTCTTTATTGGAAATCACCCCGTATCTTGATTTTCGCTCTGAGATCGTCGCGTTGCTTCCTTATAAAAAACAAGAAACGATATGCACACTTGTCTTATTTAAAGATTATATTCAAGTTATCGATCAATCTAGCCTTATGGTCATCAATGCTTGGCTTCAATCTTTTAATCTAGATTATGAACATTACCGAGAACTTTATTTAAGTGCTCACCCCCATAAAACCTATACGATTCCAGTAAGCAATGGACATTTCAGCTTATTCCCACTAGAAAACATCCAACATTCTACTACGATTTGGTTAAATGCCGGTCAAATCGACGCTCTCGACAAGCAAAACTATCATACCCGTATCACACTTCATAATGGATTATTTCTGGATGTCACCAAACAGATCCCTTCATTAGAACAACATATCCTACGTGCTATTCATTGTTTATTACTCTTTAGACCCATTCAAGAACTTTCCAATACAATCATCACTCAACCAACCAATTTACTAGAGTACTTAAAACTCCCCTCAACTGTCATCACCCGAAAAGTAACACGTCTGCTTCCCTTTACTTTAAATGCTAAAGAAGAAAATCGCTTCCGATTAAATTATTTTGGGATGACACAAGAATATCAACGCTATTTAGAACAAAAGCAACAAAAATACCCGTTTCTATGATAATTTGTATCAATTTATGTCATATCTTACGAAATTGTTCGTTGCTTTTTTGCTAGAAATGTTACAAATAAAAGTCAAATGGACATTTTTTTAGCAAAAGATATCATTTCGGCTTATAATGGGTGAAGATTAAGAAATCTTAAAACTTATAAAGCTTGACTTAAGGAGTGATAAACCAGGTATGAAAAAACAATTGATTGCTACAATGGCTGCTACAACGCTTGGCGGAATTACCGTCGCATTAGAGAATCAAACTGTCCGTGCTGACGAAACAATTGATGTCAATCAGACGGCAACGACTCAAACCCTGACACATACGGTTCAAGCAGGTGATACCCTAAGTGACCTTGCTAAAACCTACAGCACCACTGTCGCGTCACTAGTTGAACAAAATTCAATTCAAAATCAAAATTTAATTATTGTGGGTCAAAAATTAGTAGTTGGTACTACTACCCAATCAACTATTGAAACAAGTACACCTACTGAAACCGCCAAAACAAAAATTTCGTATACTGTACAAGCCGGTGATACCGTTAGTGCGATTGCGAATCGATTTAACGTTAGCGTCAACGAAATTGGTCAATGGAATAAACTAGCTAATATTCATTTAATTTTTATTGGTCAAACATTGACGATCGAACAAAGCGCAGAAACTCCAGCTCCGGTGGAAACTCCGGCTGAAACGCCTGTCGCAGAAACTCCAGCTCCAGTGGAAACACCGGCTGAAACGCCTGTCGCGGAAACTCCGGCTCCAGTGGAAACTCCGGCTGAAACGCCTGTCGCGGAAACTCCGGCTCCAGTGGAAACTCCGGCTGAAACGCCTGTCGCGGAAACCCCAGCTCCAGTGGAAACACCGGCTGAAACGCCTGTCGCGGAAACTCCGGCTCCAGTGGAAACACCGGCTGAAACGCCTGTCGCAGAAACTCCGGCTCCGGTTGAAACACCTACTGAAACGCCTGTCGCAGAAACTCCGGCTCCGGTTGAAACACCTACTGAAACGCCTGTCGCGGAAACCCCAGCTCCGGTTGAAACACCTGCTGAAACGCCTGTGGCTGAAACTCCAGCTCCGGTTGAAACACCTACTGAAACGCCTGTTGCTGAAACTCCGGCTGAAACGCCTGTCGCGGAAACTCCAGCTCCGGTGGAAACACCGGCTGAAACTCCAGTGGCTGAAACTCCAAAACAAGAAAATGTTGCTGTTAATGGAATTTATACGGTTCAATCTGGTGAGACAATTGGCATGATCGCAGATAAAAATGGTGTCTCTGTGGATGATATCGTTTCTTGGAATAATTTAAGTAACGTCAATATGATTTTTGTCGGTCAAAAATTAACTGTTGTTGGGACTACAACCACAGCACCTAAAGAAGAAACAACTGTGGTCGTGACACCCTCAACACCGAATCAAGACAAACCAGTAATTATTGATACGAATACAAATACAAACACACCAACAAATACGGTTGTCTCAAGTGACGCTACGTTGAATGCGTTAAATGACTTGCGTGTATCAAAAGGCTTGAATCCTGTTGTTTGGGATGCTGATCTAGCTGCTACTGCAAATGCTCGTGCTTACACGATGGCAAATAACGGCTACAATATCCCAAATGACCACTGGCGCCGTGCAGACGAAGTAATCGCCTTTTACTACGCTCCTGGTGTTCAAGTGATCAATGCTTGGTATTATGAAACTAATATGATTACTGCAAGTGGTACTGGTCACCGTGATTGGGAATTAAATCCTAATATTACACGTGTAGGTTTTGGCTACAGTGGTAACGCAATTGTTGGACATTCAAGATAAAACAAAAAAAGAACAACACCTTTTGATCAAGGTGTTGTTCTTTTTTTATACTTTAAGAAATATATGAACTAAAATAATTGCATAGCAACTATTGTTTTAAATCAGCTCGCAGTAAATGAGACATTCGGGATAAAAATAAATCTAAATTTTCCTTTCGATGTGGATATGTATAAAGCATTTTTCTAACAAAGTAATCTTGACGTAAATCTAAAACTTTCATGCTATATGGGAATAATTGCAAATGAAAAGCAGTTTTCATAAGTAGTTCAATTAATCGTTCTCTTTTCTCGTATATAATTTTATCATAAAGTAGAGTGTGTACAATGTGTGTAAATCGCTCACGATTTGTTTCTTCATTTTCTCTATACTTAGACTTTAAAAATTTATCCATACGATTAAATGTAATCTTTTCTCCAATATGACTAGTTCCTCTGACCCTACATTGTAATTGTCACATCAAAGCAAAAACATGAATATTATTAAATAATTCCGCTTCAAAAGGATAACTTGAAAATTTAAATTCGGAATAGTCAATATTTTTTATTTTTTTTAATTTTGAAGCTCCACCTAAAGCAATGATTATATTATAAATTTCTTCTTGATCTGTTTTGAACGAACTTACTATGTATGAGAATAAAAATACAATTTCTTTCAGTGCATAAACGTTATAATAAGTGCCATTATACTAATATTCTTTGTATAATTCATTGATTTCTTCTGTATATCGTTTCAAAGTTGAATTTGATAAGTTTAGCTCATTTATCAAGAATTCTGTATCCACTTCTCCCCGATTGATGTAAAGATATTCTGCTAATTGAATCTTTTTTTCAATAAATGGTTCGATAAATTTCAACATTTCATATTCCTCCTGCACTTCATTGTAAAACACTGCTTATTTTATTACAAACTATTTACATTTCATTTTTCATTTAAATTTATTTAAAATAAATGCTATTTTACTTAATATTATTAGCAAAAAACAGAATGCGCTCTTCATAACTACTTTGAAGAAGGCATTCTGTTTTATTTCGATCAAGCTGGGTAGCTCAGCTTATGTGTTGTCCGTTCCCTTAGCCAAACACTAAATTGTAAAAATTCGGTTAGTGTTAGATAATCGCTAATGATGTATTGCTTGTCTGTGGGATACGTCTCAAAAACTTCGTTAGTCAATAAAATAATATCTTGATGTGTATCCAATAACTCGAGATCTTTTAGCTTTTTGATTACGAAAGGTTCTGAAAAGAATTGGCGCAATGGTCCTAATTCTTTCACAAGAAAATCTGCGTGTTTTTCTCCTAAAGTAGAATGGACATATAAATGAAACCCATATTGCTGTTCAAACGTTAAAATATTTTCGGATACTAAAAAATAAATGATGCTGATTTCACGTTGAAACAAATCGACGTTTAATAATTGAGACATTTGCTTCATAAACGGTTCGATCATAGCCCGACGATGTGGATGCGTATGATACATTTTTCTAACAAAAAAATCTTGACGTAAATCAAAAATCCTCATTTTATAAGGAAATAGTTTTAAATGAAAATTGGTTTTGATAAACAATTGAATCAATAGTTCACGTTTCTCATACGAAACTGTATCATGACACATCGTATGTACGACATGTGAAAAACGTTGATGTGCTTCTAGCTCATTTTCTTCATACGCATTACGTAAAAGATTCGTGACGACATCGACACTTACTATCTCTTCTACACCTATTTTTTGATTGAATTGAAATTGACGTAGTAATGAGAACAAATATAAATGTTCGAAAAATTTTTCTTCAAACTGATAATTCGAAAATTTATAAAATGTAAAATCGAATGTTTCTAATTCAGCCAATTGTGCTTGACCGCCGAACTCACTCACTAATTCTTTAAGTTCGTTTGTATCTAGTCCAAATGAACTTGCTAGATAAGCAAATAACATGATTTCTTCTTGTTCATTTTTGCCTTTGATCCAATATCCATTGTCTTGGAGAATCTCCATATTGAAATGACGTAGGTCGCCTTTGATCTGCCCTAAAACTCTGGCAAAGGTAGCAGGAGCCATCAACGTTTTCTTTCGATAAAATTCACTAGACTCACCTGGATAAAATACTAAATGCCTCAATAACGCTAACTTTGCGGACTGTTGGACGAGAAAACGAATGATTTTATTTAATGCATACACATTGTAATGAATCCCATTCACGTATTCTGCTTGATATAATTCTTCAATTTCTTGTACGTATCGTTTAAACGTGGAATTCGATAATTCTAAATCTTTTTGCATGTAAACTGGATCGATTTCACCACGTTGAACATATAAATACTCTGCAATTTGAATTTTTTTGGAGATCGACGCTTCAACAAACTGTAACATATAGATCACTCCTTTGATAAAAACAAAACAACTATTATGTAATATGTTTTATTTTATACCATTAAGCAGTCATAATGTGACTGAAAACACTTTAAATAAAGCGCGTTTTTTATATCGATTTATGAAAAAAAAGAGCCTTTCCTATTCTAATGCTTACTTGTGACCTTGATTCCAATGATTCCGATAATCAATAGTCCAACAAAAAACCATGTAGCAAGCGATAATTTTTCTTTATACAGCCAAACACCGACTAAAATCGACCCCACAGCACCGACACCCGTCCAAATCGGATAAGCTAGATTCATCGGTAACGTTTTTAATGCTCGTGCTAAAAAGTAAAAACTTGCCACCATTCCAACCACAGTCGCGATACTAAATCCTAATTTCGAAAATCCATCACTTGCTTTCATTAACGTCGCCCATACTACTTCAAATACTCCTGCGATTACTAAATAGATCCATGCCATGTCTTTTTCCTCCTCAAAATAAAAAGAGCCTATTCTATTCCTCCAAAGACCTATGGGAATAGAGTAGACTCTTCGCTACCCGGTAGTAGCTTTTTATAGTTGTATGTTTACAGCCTAGATTCTAGCACACCTAATTTCTTCAGGCAACTTTTTTAGGATGTTGAATTCTACGATATCCTAACCATTTCACTAAACTATAGCCAATTGTACACCCGATAAAATTCAGCAAAATGTCACTAAACGCAAATGTTCCAACATAAAACACATATTGTAAGGTTTCAATACCTAAAATCGTGAAAAAAGCGATTACGACAAATTCCCACGGTTTTGCTTTGAATGCATATAGACCACCTAACGGAACAAAATATAATGTATTTAATACAGCTTCCATGATTGTACGTTTATCTCGAACTACAAAATCAAATAAATCAAACGAATAGGAATGATAATTACTTGCTTTTCCAAACAACACTACAAAAAGTAAAAATAAATAAATGCTATACACTAAATATAAATAGATTGCAGAAAAATAACGATATTCCCATTGTAAGAAAAATAAAAAAGCACTTAAGAAGAAAAAGAATAACAGCGTCTCTTGCGTATACGCAAATCGATCCATCGCATGTGCTAATCTTGGATAACTTACTAAAGTAGGATAAGCTAAATAATGAATAACGATAATAGATCCTACTATTGATGCAATCAGGTATATTGCCAAACGGAGTAAGCGAAACATAAAGGACCTCCTTTTTATTAGATAACTTTAGCGTATCATAGTTTAAAAACACCGACCAGTTTAGAATGTAAATTTTCAAGAAAATTAAAAAACATCTTCTCTTATAGTCTAGAGAAGATGTTTTTCATATTACTGTTGTTGACGTTTATAGAATAGTACACTCCAAATCGTCAATGCAATCGCTACAATAACCATTCCAATAATCATTAAGAAACGTTGTGTTTGTTCATTTGCTTGCGGTAACGTCTTCGCAGCATATGGGTTTACTGAAGAATTATTTTCTAACAATGAAGATGAAGTTATCCAATTTGAATCTGTTGATCCAGATTCATTTTGAGATACTTTTTCATTAGGAATAGATGGTACGACTGGTATGGTTGGTTCTGTTGGTTCTGTTGGTTCTGTTGGTTCTGTTGGTTCTGTTGGTTCTGTTGGTTCTGTTGGTTCTGTTGGTTCTGTTGGTTCTGTTGGTTCTGTTGGTTCTGTTGGTTCTGTTGGTTCTGTTGGTTCTGTTGGTTCTGTTGGTTCTGTTGGTTCTGTTGGTTCTGTTGGTTCTGTTGGTTCTGTTGGTTCAAGTTTAACGAAACCAAAGTCTAAGGTGTTATCGACTTGACCATTTTTTGTCAATTCTTTAGAAGTTGCAATCCAAGTTGAGGAATTTTCTTCACGTGTTCCTTGACCTTCAATCGTTGGCTCCAAGTTTGCTAAAGCGTCTTTTGATGCTTCTTTATCGATACTTACTTGGTATTGACCAGCTGGTAAACGATCAAAATGATAATATCCATTTTTATCTGTTTTCGTTGGTTGAACAAGATTTCCATCGATATCTTTGACAGGTTTTCCGTCCATATCAGTCAGAATCAGCACAACATCTGCGATTCCTGGTTCACCTTTATCTTGTTTACCATTTTTGTCTTCATCTAACCAGACAAAATCGCCCACGCTAACTTCGATTGGTTTTGTTGGTTTCTCTGTTTCACTTGAATCTGTTGATTCGCTCGTGCTTGTTGATTCACTTGAGCTTGTTGATTCACTTGAGCTTGTCGTTTCACTTGAGCTTGTCGTTTCACTTGAGCTTGTCGTTTCACTTGAGCTTGTCGTTTCACTTGAGCTTGTCGTTTCACTTGAGCTTGTCGTTTCACTTGAGCTTGTCGTTTCACTTGAGCTTGTCGTTTCACTTGAGCTTGTTGGTTTATCACTTTCATTTGGCTCATCTTTTTCAACTTTAACGAAACCAAAATCCAATGTGTTATCGACTTGACCATCTTTAGTCAAGTTTTCTGAAGTCGCGATCCAAGTTGAGGAGTCTTCTTCACGTGTTCCTTGACCTTCAATCGTTGGCTCCAAGTTTGCTAAAGCGTCTTTTGATGCTTCTTTATCGATACTTACTTGGTATTGACCAGCTGGTAAACGATCAAAATGATAATAGCCATTTTTATCCGTTTTCGTTGGTTGAACAAGATTTCCATCGGTATCTTTAACTGGGTTTCCGTCCATATCAGTAAGAATTAGCACAACATCTGCGATTCCTGGTTCACCTTTATCTTGTTTACCATTTTTGTTTTCATCTAACCAAACAAAATCTCCCACGCTAACTTCGATTGGTTTTGTTGGTTTCTCTGTTTCACTTGAATCTGTTGATTCGCTCGTGCTTGTTGACTCGCTTGAATTCGTTGATCCAGTTGAGCTTGTTGATTCACTTGAGCTTGTTGGTTCGCTTGAGCTTGTCGTTTCGCTTGAGCTTGTTGTCTCGCTTGAGCTTGTTGTCTCGCTTGAGCTTGTTGTCTCGCTTGAGCTTGTTGTCTCGCTTGAATTCGTTGGTTCACTTGAGCTTGTTGATTCGCTTGAGCTTGTTGTTTCACTTGAACTTGTTGTTTCACTTGAACTTGTTGTCTCAGTTGAACTTGTTGTCTCAGTTGAACTTGTTGTCTCAGTTGAACTTGTTGTCTCAGTTGAACTTGTTGTCTCAGTTGAACTTGTTGTCTCAGTTGAACTTGTTGTCTCAGTTGAACTTGTTGTCTCAGTTGAACTTGTTGTCTCGCTTGAACTTGTTGATTCACTTGAGCTTGTTGTCTCGCTTGAGCTTGTTGTCTCGCTTGAGCTTGTTGTCTCGCTTGAGCTTGTTGTCTCGCTTGAGCTTGTTGTTTCACTTGGGCTTGTTGTCTCGCTTGAATTCGTTGGTTCGCTTGAATTCGTTGTTTCACTTGAGCTTGTTGATTCACTTGTACTTGTTGATTCACTTGAGCTTGTTGGTTTATCACTTTCATTTGGCTCATCTTTTTCAACTTTAACGAAACCAAAATCCAATGTGTTATCGACTTGACCATCTTTAGTCAAGTTTTCTGAAGTCGCGATCCAAGTTGAGGAGTCTTCTTCACGTGTTCCTTGACCTTCAATCGTTGGCTCCAAGTTTGCTAAAGCGTCTTTTGATGCTTCTTTATCGATACTTACTTGGTATTGACCAGCTGGTAAGTGGTCAAAATGGTAATACCCATTTTTATCTGTTTTCGTTGGTTGAACAAGATTTCCATCGATATCTTTGACAGGTTTGCCATTCATATCAGTCAGAATCAGCACAACATCTGCGATTCCTGGTTCACCTTTATCTTGTTTACCATTTTTGTCTTCATCTAACCAAACAAAATCGCCCACACTAACTTCGATTACTTTGTGTGTATTGGTAATCATGTTGCCATCGATTGTCGTTGTATATCCTTTTACAGCTTCTTCTGTTACAGCATAATGAATCATTTTACCATCGCGATACGTTGGTAGATTTTTAAATTCTGTTTGCCAATTCTCTTCCGCGGTTACTTTACGTGTTTGCACTTCTTTATCATCTGCAAGTAAATGGATCGTGATCATTTCTGGACGAATCTGATCTAGATCATCACGGTCATCCCAAATTTTTACAACTGGTACTGAAGTTGTCTTTGGAATATGTGTATTCGTGATCGTTGTGCCATCGACTGTCATTTCGTATCCTTCAACAGCCACTTCGCTTAGCGTATACTCGATTACTTGACCAGCTTCATATTTAGGTAAATCTGTAAAGGTCGTTTTCCACTCTTCATCAGCTGTTACTTTTTGTGTAGCCACTTTTTGCCCATTTGCTAGCAACTCGATCTCGATACTTTCTGGACGAAGACCATCTTGATCATTTTCGTCTTCCCAAACTTTGGTTGCATCGACTTTCGTCATTTCTGGAACATGCGTATTCGTGATTGTTGTGCCGTCAATTGAACTTTCGTAAGAAGATACTGCTTCTTCTTTAATGGTGTAAGTAATTTCTTTGCCATCTTTGTATTTAGCTAACCCTTGAAGAACGGTTTTCCATTGCTCTTCTGCGGTTAAAGTTACTTGACCGATTTCCTCTTTATCACTAAATACCGTAACTAGGATTTTCTCAGGACGTAGCCCGTCTTGATTATTTTGATCATCCCAAGTTTTCACGATGGGTAGATCGATCGTTTCAGCATTATGTGTATTGGTGATGATCGTTCCTTCAATTGCTTGCGTGTAATCTTTGACTTCATCTTCAGTTACAGAATAGGTGATCAATTGACCATCTTTATATTCTGGAAGGTCTGTAAATGCAGTTTTCCACTCTTCTTTTTCAGTCAATTTACGAGAATCGATTTCCTCGCCATTAGCCAATAAATGAATCGTGATCTCAGATGGACGTTTGCCGTCTTGATCGTTCTGATCATTCCATTGTTTTTCTACATCAACAGTTTTTAGACTTGGACTATGTGTATTCGTAATCGTAAATCCATCGATTGTCGTCTCATATCCTTCAACAGCTTTTTCTTTAATCGAGTAACTGATTTCTTTCCCATTTTCTTTTTTAGGAAGATCTTTAAAAGTTGCTTGCCAGTTATCTTCTTGAGTTATCTGTTTAGTCGCAACTTTTTCATCATTGCCATACAATTCTACTTGAATATTTTCAGGGCGAAGACCATCTTGATTATTGGCATCATTCCAATTTTTAGTAACGTTGACCTCAGTCGTTTCTGGAACATGAGTATTTGTAATCGTTGTGCCCTCAACTGTTGCTGTATAACCTGGAACTTCTGTCACTTCTTTTGCAGTATAGTCGATCTCTTTAGCTGCTTCGTATTTTGGTAAATCAGTAAATGTTGCTTTCCAATCGGTTTTTGCTGTTACAGTTTGTTTCCCAACAGAAACATTGTTTGCAAACAGCTCTACTTCAACTTCTTCAGGACGAATACCGTCTTGATCTTTTGCATCGTGCCAAACTTTTGTCACATCCACACTAGTTGTTTCAGGAGTGTGCGTATTGGTGATCGTTGTGCCATCGATTGTAGTCGTATATGCTTTAGTTTCAGTGATTTCTTTGATCGTATACTTGATTTCTTTATCTTTTGCGGAACGTTTTTCAAAGCCAGTAAATGTTGTTTTCCAATCATCTGCTGCTGTGATTTCTTTTGTTGCTACTTGCTCTCCATCGGCAAACAAGGCAACCTCGATTTTAGCTGGACGTTTGCCATCTTGGTTATTGGCATCTTCCCAAACTTTTGTTACTGGGATATCGATCGTTTCTACATTATGTGTATTCGTGATCGTTGTGCCATTGATCGCTGTTGTATACTGAGGAACTTTATCTTCTTTTACAGTATATTGAATATCCTGTCCATTTTCTTTTGCATCTAAATCGGTAAATGCAAACGTCCAATTGTTTTCTTTTGTAACCACTTGTGAAGCAACTTCTTTTTCACCCTTCATCAAGCGGACCGTGATCGAGTCTGGACGTAAACTGTCTTGATCGTCTTTATCTTGCCAAATTTTAGTTCCTTCAACACTCGTTTTTTCTACGTCATGTGTATTCGTCAACTCAAATGTAATGTCATTCTTTTCTACTTTAGAGGTAACACTTGGCGTATACCCGTCCACTGCATCTTCTACGATACTGTACTCGATGATTTCTCCAGCAGCTTTTTTAGGTAAATTCTCTACTGTCACTTGCCAGTTGTTCTCACTAGATAATACGTGTGTTTGATCGGCTAATTTTTGACCATTTGCTAAAATATGAACGGTTACTTGATTTTTTCTTAACCCATCTTGGTTATTCGCATCATGCCACGTTTTGGCAATCGCTAATTTTGTAGTTTCTGGTGTATGGGTGTTCGTAATCGTTGTCCCGTCGATTGTGCTAGTGTAATCTGCTACAGGTTGTTCGGGTAACGTGTACTTGATTTCTTTCCCATTTTCATATTTTGCTAAGTTTTTAACTGTTGTTTGCCAGTCTTGATCAGCCGTCACTTCGATCGTTTTGACTAATGTATCATTTGCAAGTACGTCGACTTTAACCATTTCTGGACGAAGACCATCTTGATTATCGGCGTCTTTCCAAATTTTAGTAACAGGCACTTCTATCGTTTCAGGAATATGCGTATTGGTGATCGTCATCCCCTCGATAGTCGTTTCATATCCTGCTACACTTGTTTCTTTCAGTGTATACGTGATCTCTTTACCTTGCTCGTTTACTGGTAAATTTTTAAAACTTGCTGTCCAATTTTGGTCTGCTGTAACGACTTGTTCCGCAACTTGTTTGTTATTAGCTAATAATTGAATATTGATTTTATCCGGTCGGATTCCATCTTGATTATCGGCATCTTTCCAAATTTTAGTTGCTTCAAGTGTTTTCGTATCAATAGCATGTGTATTGGTTAGTACCGTCGTCATAGTCTCTGTATTTAATTCAGTATTTACTGTGTAGCCATCTGCAACCGCTACTTCTCTAAATTCATAGATATTTTGGTCTGTCCCATCATGACTTGGTAAATCCTTGATCGTTAACTTCCAGTCATTTTCTTTATCCAACGTATATGTTTCTATAATTTGCTCACTATCGTTCGATTTTTTATCATGATATTTCACTAATTGTACTTGGATTTTTGTTGGACGAATTCCATCTTGATCATCGCGATCGTCCCATTGTTTGATGACACTTGCAGCAATTTTTTGCTGTGTATTGGCCACTTCTTTGACGATCACGTTTTCTTGTTTATTCGCATATTTTTTATTGACATCCACTTTAAATGGTTCACCTGCAGTGTAGCCGATCGGCGCAGTAGTTTCTTTTACTGTATATTCACGTAAGGGGAGATTACTGATGCTTACTTCCCCATTTTTAGTGGTATACGTCCCAAATAACGTTGGGTTGTCATTTAACATATAATACAAGTCAAATGTTGCTTCATTTCCCCCTTTGATGAGCTCGTTTGAAGCACTATCCACTTTTTTCAGGTGCAATACGCCTTTTTTAGGATCCATTTGTCCATCGATACTTGCAAATGCTGTTGCAGTAATTTCTGAACTCTCGATTTCTTTTTTTTCAAAATTTGAACCCTCTAACGAAACAGTATTTGAAATTTGTCCATCTTTTGTTAAAACGACTGTGGCATAACTCAGTACTACATGTTTTGTTAATGGATTTTCAAATTCCAATACTAATGTTTGATTTTCTGTAGTCAGTGTATAATCGGTACCTAGTTCGAATTCCTTACCCGTTTCTTGATCTTTCACTACTAAAGAATCTTGTTTATAGACATGACCGTCACTGATCGTATCTGTTATGACTGCATTATTGATAACGGATAAACTATTGTTCACGTCAACTGTCCAAGTGATTTCATCACCGGTATAGGCTTGATTATTTTCAGCATTTGATGTTTTCGTTAAAAATTGTTCTGAGCGATCATATTTGATTGTACTCGTGTAAGAAGACGTTTTGCCATTTGCGATTAAGCTAGCTTTATTGGTGTACTCAGCTAATGATCGTTCTGGAACCGTCGCAGTATACGTAATCAAATACGGTTTTTCAACTGTGTCGTTAAACTCGATCGTCAGCGTATTGCCTTTTTCAGAGATTTCAGGTGTTTTAAAGCCCGTTGTCACTTGGTTGCCTTTTGTTACTTCTCCATCTTTGTTGACAATATATTCATAGACTTGGACATTTTCGATTTTCCCATCAAAACCTAACGTATCTGTAAATTGTACATTAGACCCTAAGTTTTGACGTTGATAGTTGGTATACACTTCATAGTTGATTTTACGATCAGAAGCATCTTTTAAATCAGTTGCAAATGTTCCCGATTTATAGCCACCGTTCCAAGAGTCTTCTCTTACTACTTGTGTAGCTTTAGCTTCTTTGTCAGATGTAAAATCAATTCCTGATTTTGTTTTACCAGCAAATGTTGCAAGATTGGTATACTTATTTTTGCCTGTTGGTTCGCTTGTTTGAGAATCTGCAGCTACCTTATTGGGATCAAATGAAGTCTTATAAGTGATCACTAACTTTTCATTTAATAGATTACTTGGACTAAATTCATTAAAGTTTAAAACAAAGCCATCCATAACCCGTGAGAGTTCATAAGCAGTATAGACTTTTCCGCCTTTTGTTACTGTCAAATCATTAGGTGAAAAAACTTGGCCTTTATCTACAAACGAATCTGTAATCGTCAGTGATTGCATCGCTTCACGTGTCGGATCGACTGTAATTTCCCAACCGATTGTTTGGTTCTCATAATCAATACCCGTTGCTCTTTTGGTAAATTGATTTTCTACAATGCCCACGCCTTGACTTGCTGTAGCGGTCTCCGTACCGATCCCTTCTCCTGAGATGGTTGCTTCATTCGTAAACGTTCCTTGACTAAAATCAGTGATTTCTGTTTCATACTCGATGGTTACTTTTTTTGTGCCCACCTTTTTTAAATTGATTGGAAACTGAGATTTTGTTGCATCTTTTTCCCCTTCGACTTTAACTAAAATATCTCCAGTCAACTTCAAGCCATTAGGAATCTTATCTTGGATCATTACATCTTTTAAATTTTGTTTTGCGGCATTGATCGTTAATGTCCAATGAATTTTTTTCGTATCGTAATCGACTGTCGCGTTTCCAAATTTGGTCAACAACGGTGAACGATTGATGTCTACCGTCGCTTTGGCATTATTGATCGCTGTTTGACCATCTGATAGCGTTGCTTGATTTTCAAAGCGATTGTTTTGTTGATAGACGCCATTATTTATCTGACTATAATCCACTTTTGTACGATAAGTAACGGTATAAATATCATTTTCTTCAATTTTACCTAATACTAATTTAGTTGGAAATTGATTGTTTTTACTCGAAACCGTAACCGGTTCTGTATTGTTTTTCGTAATCACTAAAGAATCTTTGACAAGCGTATTCCCCGCAGGTAACGTATCGCTTAAAATGGCATTCGTAACGCCACTACCATTACGGTTTAGGGTCAATGTCCATTCGATAATATCCTCAGTTCCATCTACTTGTTTTCCAGATTTTTCTAAAGTATCCGTACGTGTCAACTTGTCGATCGTCGATTTTACAGGAGCAGAAGTTTCTCCATTTGCTGTCACGGTTACTTGATTTTCAAATGTTGTTTTTGTACGATCATCGATCGCTGTTTCATATTGGATTCGATAGCCCGCGTACCCTTTTACGTCAGGTAAGGTGAGGTCAAATCCTTGTGCTGTATTTTTTTTCGGGGTGATCTTGATCGCTTGCCCTTCACGAACAGTCCCATCGCCACCAATAGTTAGTGGAATGACTACAAATGAAGTAGCGGCTTGTACACCAGCGGGTAATACATCTTTTATCGTTGGACTATTTACAGTAGCTGCACTTGAGTTCAGGTAGTCGATCGTCCACTTTAGATTACGTGCATTTTCCTGGCGATCGGCTTCTCCTTTTTTAGTTAACTCTGTAATCGTCGTACTAGGCTTCATCGCAATCGTCAATGTCTTATCTTGCGTATCGTGAAACGGTACTTCTTGTAACGCTTGTTCCTTAAATTTTGATTCATCGAATTCTAACTGTAATGTAAAGGTTCCATTTTTAATGTCATTTTCTTGTGCTTCTTCATTAAAGGTCAATGTCAATAATCCATTTTTTACGATATACGTCCCAACTTGAATGCCATCTACAATAACGGGTTGTACTGGAGTAGTCACTTGTTTGAACACATCCGGCAATTGATAGCTTGCGGTGTCGTTATTCACAACACCATCTTTTTGGTTTTCCGTATCCCAAGTTAAGGTTAATGCCACTTTAGAGTTTGATGTAACTTCAATCGTTGTCTCGGAGGAAACATCTTTATCGTCAATTTTCAAACTATCAAACGTAAATACATTTTCCAGTTCTTTAGGGTCACGCATGCTTGCAGATTGGACACGTGGTTGTGTTGCTTTTGATGTACTGCTTGATGTACTGCTTTCTTCTGTCGCACTTGTTGAACTAACTGTACTTTCAGGATCAGGGTCAGCTTCAGCATCTTCTTTTGGTGTAGTTTCCGTAGATGCTTGTGCACTCGTTTGACTTTCACGTGTCGTGCTTTGAACAGTTGCACTTGAGTTTGTTGTAGTACTTGAAGTCGCAACTGCATTAGAACTTGTAACACGACTTGAATCAGTTGCGACACTAGAAGCTGTAGATTCCGTAGTCACTGTTTTACTTTGATAAGGTGCACTTAAGGTCACTTCACTTACTTTAGTGTTACTTGTCAACGTAAATTTTCGATCAGGTACACGATTTGGATCCATAGTAAACGTCACGACGATTTCATTTTTAGTCGTTTTTGGTACCACTACTTGAAGTGTCGTGTTGCTTGGTTGCGTAATCGTGCCAGTTTCACTTTTGGCTGTCATGGCCGTGTTCGCCTCTAAATCTACTGTTTCATCTGTTTCTGTAGTGTTTGCGAGTGCTAAAACAGCTTTGATCTGTACTTCATTTTCTGTTTGTCCACTTTCTGTTAAGCTTTTGACAGTTACAACTGCGTTATCTTTTGTTTCCTCGACACCCTCGGCAACAACTGTTAAAGTCGGGACCAATGATTGTAACGCTAACACGATTAGTGCAAGCCAAACAGATACCTTACGTGTCTTTGTTGAATGCAATTCCATATAACTTCCTCCGATAAATATAAAATTATTGCCTGTTCTTTTTACAAAATAAAAGATCATCTATTGTTCTTCTATTTTGTAAAAAGAAAACTAAATCACAGATTTATAAGTCGTTCTGCTTTGACAATGACCAAATCGTAGCATGGAATAGCCAAAAACTAAGACACAAAAAATTCACAATTCTTTATTTTCACATACAGATTTGTGAATCGATTTTTTATAGTGTTATTTTATTCTAAATAAAAAACAATGAATATCTTATATTATCAAGTTCATCGATGATTTTAGCATAGACTTTAAACGTGCTATTTTTTTATTATATTTTTTGTTATTTTAAACTAATTTTTTGACTTTCAAAATTTATTTTTGATAGTTTTTTCTTATTGACACAAAAAAATAGACCTCGTAGCATTTACGAGATCTGTTTTTTTATTTAAATTTTCGTGCACAATGCAACGCTTGATGAATAATTTGATCCATATCACAATAACGATATAATCCTAATCTTCCACCAAATGTCACATGGGTTTGCTCTTTCGTTAAGTCAAAATATTGTTTAAACCGTACGGTATTTTCCTGATCATTGACAGGATAATACGCTTCTTGTCCAGGAGTCCATTCTAGTGGATATTCTTTTGTGAGTACAGATTGCCTTTGCGTTCCAAATTCAAAATGTTTATGTTCAATGATTCGCGTATAGGGAACACTGGAATCGGTATAATTGACCACTGCATTTCCTTGCACATTCTCACAATCTACTAGGTCATGTTCAAAGCGCAAAGAACGATATGCTAATGGGCCATATCGATAATTAAAGTACTGATCGATCATCCCGCTAAAAATAATATGATCTGCAGCAGCTTCAAGTTCTGCTTTTTGCGCAAAAAAATCCGTATTTAATTCGACTGTAATATTGGAATGATCCAACATGTTTTCGATCATTTTCGTATAGCCACCAATTGGGATCCCTTGATACAAATCATCAAAATAATTGTTGTCATACGTAAAGCGAACAGGCAACCGGCGAATAATAAATGCCGGCAATTGTGTACACGGTCTTCCCCATTGCTTTTGTGTATAACCCTTGATCAAACGCTCATAGATATCTGTTCCCACTAACGAGATCGCTTGTTCTTCTAAATTGGCTGGCTTTTTATTCCTTAAATGTGCCCGCTGCTCGTCGATCTTTGCTTTTGCTTCATCTGGCGTCACAACGCCCCACAATCGATTAAAGGTATTCATATTAAACGGCAAATTATAAAGCTCTCCACGATAATTCGCTATTGGCATATTGGTGTAACGATTAAATTCAGCAAACTGTTGCACATATTTCCAGATTTCTTGATTCGACGTATGAAAAATATGTGCACCATATTGATGCACCTGTATCCCCGCTATCTCTTTGGTATAAATATTTCCTGCAATATGATCGCGTTTTTCGACGATCGTCACATGATGACCGTTTTGAGCAAGCTCATGCGCGACGACAGATCCAAATAATCCTGCACCAACAATCAGAATGTTCATCATTTCACTCTCCAAACGAATTAAAATTTTAATTACGCCGTACGTATAGTATTTCTACCAGCATCTTTTGCTATATACATAGCTTTATCTGCACGTTGAATAATTTCTGCTACAGGTACTGTTTTCATACACTCTGTCACACCCACTGAAATCGTGATCGGCCATTGGTTGCCTTTAGAATCTAGCAAACCACTATCCATTGCAGCAATACTTATTCGTAATTCTTCTAACTCTAAAGTCGCTTGTTCAATCGTTTTCTCCTGAATCAAACAAATAAATTCTTCACCACCCATACGATAAATACAAGAATGGTTAGACGTAAACTGTTTAAATTTTGTCGTTACTTTTTTTAATACCTCATCACCAGCTAAATGTCCAAAATTTGTATTCACTTCTTTGAAAAAATCAATGTCGATCACTGCCAGATACAATGATTCTTCTTTTTGGATCCTTCTCTGATAATCCGCGTAAAATTTACGATTATTCGGTAAGGTTGTTAAATAATCAATTTCCGCTCTCTTTTTTAGCTCATTGATTCGTTTTAAAATAAATAGCAGGACAGTCATCATCGCGATCCCTGTTACAACCAGTTGAAAATAAGTCCCAACGTTGCGAAAAAGCACATGATCAAACAATAGATTCACTATGATTCGGATAACGACTGAATAGAAAATTAGTAGGACCAACTGAAGCACGTCACGTGAAATGTAACATTTTATCCACTTGAATACTGGATAAATGGAAATTAAAAAAAACAAGCTAAAAGTAAATGAACTAAAAGCTGTAGCATCGAATCCCCATAAAAAGCGAATCAATGCAATAAAAAAAATACTAGGCAAGGTTACTTTTGGGCCTAAATATTTAATGCAAAAAATATATAGTAAAAAACGATAATCGTATAATATTCCGTCGACTACAACGGAATACAGCATCAAAAAAATACCTACAGTCGTGACATAGCAAATATAAAAAATTGTTTCCAAATTAAACTTCTTCACTGGAATGCTATTTCCTTGTCGAATAAAAAAGAGGAGTAAAATAGCTAGAAGCAAGATTGCCATATTTGCTAAAATAGCTGTTGTTAACATCTCGATTTCCTTTCTATTTTTCTCTAATCTTTCTTATGATAAGTCAGATTCAAAAAACTTGCAATTTTATCTGACTTTTTTTAATTGAAACACGATTTTTTAAATCGTTTTAATTCACTGGAAAAGAAACACTAAGAATTTTTTTATTTTATTTTTATTCTACTTAATTCTATTCCTTTACAATACATACTTGCTTTATTTAAACTAACTGAATTTTCTGTAAAATTTTTTCTTTTTCTTTTCTTAGTCTAGATTTTTAGCGAACGATGGTTATAATATAGTATAGTTTCAGTTAATTAAGGGGAGAAATGGGGATTTTTATGAATGATGTATTGCTTGTAATACCTTCACTAGAACCAGATTTAAAATTAGTCCAATTAGTCCAAACGTTACGTCAAAAAGTCACGACTACCTTTCCAATTTTAATTATAAATGATGGCAGTTCATCGGACTACGATTTCATTTTTAATCAGACATTGGCATTTGAAAATGTTCGTATCGTAAAGCATGATTTGAACAAAGGAAAAGGTGCTGCATTAAAGACGGCTATGAATCAGATGCTAAATCACTATCCAGAAGCTGATTTTTTCGTTACTGTCGACTCGGATGGCCAACACTTAGCTAAAGATATTTTTGCTTGTATTCATCGTGCACGCCAATCACCTAATCAAGTTGTCCTTGGTTCAAGATATTTTGGTAAAGATGTTCCCTTTAGAAGTAAATTTGGAAATCTCTTAACAAGTAAACTGCTTGCACTGACAACAGGAATCAAGATCCCTGATACTCAAACAGGTTTACGAGTCATTCCCAGATCACTTATTCCACAATGCTTAACTGTTCCAGGTGAACGTTTTGAATACGAAATGAACATGCTCGTTGCTACTGAAAAAGCTGGATTTCAGCATGTAATCGAACCAATTGATACAGTCTACATTGAAGAGAATGCCTCATCACATTTTCGTATAGTCAAGGACTCAATAGCCATCTATAAAGTTTTTCTGCGTTACTTTTTTTCTTCAGTCTTCTCATTTTTGGTTGATGTAGGAGTATATGCTTTATTAGTCTTTTTCACACCTAACTTGTCATATCTTTCTATTTTAAATGCATCTGTGATTGCACGAGTGATTTCAGCTATTGTAAACTATTTATTAAACCGCTCATTTGTCTTCAAACAAGAAGGTTCACATAGCGCTTTGAAATACTTTGGCTTAGTCGGCGTACAAATCATATTATCTGCTACAATTGTTTTTATATTGTATACAATTTTGCCAATCGGAAAATCAGTAACATTGAAGCTAATCGTGGATAGTGCTCTTTTCTTTTTTAGCTACCACGTTCAGAAAAAATATATTTTTGTAGACAAGGAGTGATCATGATTAAACAAAATAGTTTGAAAAAAATTCTTTATTTTTCTGCATTTGTTTTCACACTAATCTATTTAACTTGGCGTGGATTATATACTTTGCCGATACAAGGTAGTTGGTTTGCTTTAATTTTTGGTATTTTACTTTGGTTTAGTGAAATTGTTTCTAATTTCACGGCAATGATTTTAGTTTGGAGCAAAAGTAAAACGAAAACAGTGCAAAAACCAATCGTAGATCCACAAGATTTTCCAGATATCGATGTCTTAATCGTCACACACAACGAGCCAGCTGATTTATTGTTAAAAACCGTCAATGCTGCTTGTCACATGGACTATCCAGATAAAAATAAAGTCCATATCTATTTATCTGACGATATGGCGCGTGCTGAAGTCGAATCATTAGCTAAGAAATTTTCGATTGGTTATATTCCCTTAACAAACAATACGGAAGCTAAATCAGGAAATATCAACAATGCACTAAAACACACATCTTCTCCGCTCGTTGCTACGTTTGATGCAGATATGATTCCTTATACAGAATTTCTAATGGAAACAGTTCCTTACTTTATTGAAAATGTACAGCAAAGACTCGAAGATGAACAAGTCAAACCTTTGGGATTTGTCCAAACACCGCAAAGTTTTTATAATCCTGATGTGTTTCAATATAATTTATTTTCAGAAGATAACATCCCAAACGAGCAAGATTTCTTTTCAAAAGAAATCAATGTGTTTAATAATGCACACGATACAGCAATCTACACAGGATCAAATACTGTTCTTTCAAGAGAGGCTATTGCTGCAGCAGGTGGCTTTCCTACAGATACGATTACAGAAGATTTTGAACTTGGAGCATTGATTAACAGCGAAGGCTATAAGAGTATTTCAACTTTAGAACCGATGGCTAGCGGCCTCACACCATATGATATCCCAAGCGTAATCAATCAACGGATTCGTTGGGGTCGTGGTGTGATTCAAAGTGTGCATAATCTACACTTATTGACCAATAAAAAATTAAGCTTGCCGCAAAAATTAATTTTTTTAAACAGTTATTTATATTGGTGGGCATTTTCAAGACGAATTTTGTATATTTTAGCACCTATCTTATTTACTGTATTCAATACTCAAGTCGTTGTGGCCAATTTTTTTCAACTGGTTGCATTATGGCTACCAAGTTATATACTGGTCCATCTATCCATGCGCGATGCCTCAAATCGTATTCGAACACAACGATGGGGCGAAGTTCAAGAAACGATTTTCGCACCATTTTTAGTACTTCCGATTTTACTGCAAACTTTTGGCATCAAGATGAAAACCTTCAAAGTAACCAATAAAAATGCTACATCTTCTAAACGAGATTTACTTTATGCACTTCCACCAGCTATCTTATTATTTTTGTCGATTCTAGGAATCGTTACCTTTAACTACGGAAAATTCGGTTCTGAAATCATGTATGGCAGTATTATCACATTTTGGTTATGTACAAATATTTTTAATCTATCCTTTTCAGTTTTGTTCTTTCTAGGTAGACCTATCTATCGTGCAAGCGAGCGTTTTTTAACTGAAATACCAATACAAGTTTTTGAAAACCAAGTTTGTTTACTTGAAACAAAAACTTATAATATCTCAGAGAATGGATTGGCCTTTTCCTCCACAGAACCTTACTATATTAAACCAGACACAGTTTTAACATTTTACCTATTCGACAAATATAATAAACGTATTAAACGACAAGGAACGATTGCTCGAGTACAAAAATTAGGCGACTCTTGGTTATATGGCGTGAATTTGGTTGAAGCAGATGAAGCGAGCTATCTAGAGTATTTATTGTTGATTTATAGCGCATATAATCACTCGCTCCCTCAGACTCGAGATCCTTGGGTAACAAACTTTGATCGATTTATCGTCAATATCAAAAATCGAATACAGCAAGCGAAGCCTAGAGCATACAAGCCAAGTTACTATCCTGCTGCTCATTTGGCAATTCCAATCCAAAATGAAGAGTTAGAATGGACATACTTCGATTATGAAACTTTAGTATTTTCAAGTACTATATCTACTACAGAAAATGTATTCCATCGCTTACACGTTGATTCATTCACGCTGATTTTAGAATTTATCGAAGAGGAAGCACCTCAACGCTATCGTTATCGAATAAAAAATATAGAAGAGCTCTATCAAGACCATCATTTTAGAACTTACATTCAAACACTTATTAAAGGAGAACAAACACATGCTGATGTTCTTGCGTATTAGTCTTTGGTTATTTTCTTTTTGGGGATTACAAAAAGGGATTCAACGATTAGGAAAAATCGACAGTCAGTTAAGTTATTTTTTTACAGCTTGCTCGATTATTTTATGTTTGTATTTTGGTGCTTATTTACAGGCGCTAGCTATTGTAGCTTACTTTTTATTGATTAGTGGTATATTGCTAGGAATTTTGGCATTTTTGGATCGAAAAAATACTATGCTTATTACGTTTTCAGTAGAAAGTAGCTTACTTTTTATTTATTTTGTGATTTTAGTTAGTGTATTGTGGAAAACGAATCTTGTTCACTACGATAATTTTTCACACTGGGCTACAATCGTTAAATTTCTAGTAACTCAAAATCGCTTACCAGATTCGATGGATACAATTATTAGTTTTACTTCTTACCCAATGGGTAGCGCGCTATTTTTATATTATACGACTAAATTCATCGGTTATTATGAACCCATACTATTAATTAGCCAAGCCTTTCTTATCTTTACTTGTTTCTATGCATTTTTTGCTTGCTTAAAAGATCGAACGCGTACATTGTTTATTATGATTTTATTTACTGGAATTGTAAGCTTCAACTATTTTAATATTGCAATCAGAATGGATAATTTACTTGTCGATTTTTTATTACCGCTTATTGCTTTAGCAAGTATTTCCGGCCTTTCAGCGCTCCGCTCTCGACCAATCATGCAAGCTATCTATTTTGTTGCGACTGTAGGTGTATTAGGTATTATTAAAAATAGTGCCATTTTTTTCGTCATACTTGTAGCGGCGTATTATCTTTATTTACACTTAACCAAAGAATCAAAATGCTCAACTAGAACTCATACTTTGTTACACTTTTTACTTCCTGTAATTGCAGCTGTATTACCTTCTAGATTATGGTCTTGGCATGTTTCGCACCATTTTACTCAGTCTAAACACCAAGTAAATCTTTCGGAATATCAGCAACTATTTCAAGAAAAAGATGCTAGTATTCGGTCCACGATCCACGAGAAATTTTTACACACAGTGTTTTCATTCGATACGCTTTCGACTCAGGGAATCATCTTGACATTTGCTTTACTGATTATCAGTTATTTTGTGATCCGACTATACTTAAAGCGCCAAACACATCTGCTCAGATGGATCGTAATCGAAGCTTTGATCGTCTTCTTTTATTATCTCGGAATCTACGCGATGTTTTTATTTTCAATGCCCACACAAGAAGCAATTGTATTGGCCGGATTCGAACGCTATGCTTCTAGTATCGTCTTCTTTTGTTTAGGATCTAGTTTATTTGTTCTAGTACGAACCTTTGATGACTTGCTTTATGAACCAGTATTTGCAAAACGCACCTATCGTAGTTTCGCCTCACTAAAAAGCAAACAACTCTATCAAATTAGTACACTATTGCTCGTCTTCTGTTCATTATTATTGATTCTTTCTGAAACAAACGGCATTTTATTCACAAATAAAACATACGATACTACCATTCCTGGACAATTTCAAGCAATCAATGCAGATACGATGGAGCTTAATCAATCACGCTATCTCGTAGTTTCAGCGGATAAATCCTCTGTTGATAGCTATTTGGTGCAATCAGTTGGAAAATATACATTATTCTCACCAAACGTCGAGGCGCGTGAAAACTTTATAATGGATGATAAAGAGTTTAACGCACTATTATCACAATACGATTATATCGTGCTATTAGATGATCATTATACATTTAATAAAATGATTGAAAAACTTATTGATCATCCACTTCAGCCAGGTGTCTATTCCGTTACTAAGCTTATAACCAAATAAAAAAATTCCCTCTATCATCAAATGTTAGAGGGAATTTTTCTATTGCTTTATCAGAACACACTTTCATTCTTTAGTATTGTAATTCATTATTGCTCGGCCTAAAAAATTGCGTGTATCTTGATTCTACAAAATTTAGCCACTTTTTCATCTTCACTTTCTCCTTACTACTCACAACTTAGGCAACTCCCTTTGCCAAATAAATATCCTTGTTGTAAGCAGATGCCTTGTTCACTTAAATATTTTGACACACAGCTTGATTCAATTCCTTCGACTACGAATTCTTTTTTATACATTTTGGCAACATGACGCCACCCTTCTAATAATGAAGCCAGGTTAGCTGGTGATAATTCTTTAAAATGTAATAACGAAAATTTTAATCGATAGACTTCACTAGCATATTGTTCAAGTAGCTGCAGATTGTTTCGTCCCGTATTGACATCATCTAAGGCGATTAAAAATCCTTGCGCTCGAATTTGGGCAAAACAGGTGTCGATTTTTTCTTGCTCTAAAAACTGTGGTTCATGCTCCGTCATTTCAATAATGACTCGTGTAGCATAAGGGGCTAAGATCTCCAAAAAATGGCGTGTCCCTTCATGACAAAATTGATCCAATTGAACATTTACTGAAACACTGATCTCTGGACACTCAATCAATTTTTGTTCAAGTGTTTTAGCATACCAAAGCATGAATGCTGAGTATTCAGTCTCTGAACGTAATAATCTATCGAATATTTGCTTAGGAAAACGGTGTGTTTCTCTTGATCGCAATAACACTTCATACTCACGTGTATGATGTTCTAGATTTTCTGAAACAAATACGATCGGTTGATATACCAAATAAAACTGCTCGTTCATTGTAGCCATTCGACTTCCCCATTTCGTGTACTAAATTGATCTGCCACAACTAATTGATTTCTTCCATTATCCTTCGCCTGAAATAAAGCTTTATCCGCTGCCTCAAGTGCCTCTGTAATTGGATTTTTTCGATTTACTGTCGTCACGCCTGCTGAAAATGTGACATGAAAAGTAGTTCCCTCTTTTGTTTTTAATCCACTATCTAATTGTGAGACTTCTTCTCGTAAAGTTTCTAATAAACTTTTGGCTTTTTCTAAGGACTTACCATAAATCAAACACGTAAATTCTTCACCACCCATTCGATAAAAAACAAATGAGTCACGTTCAAATTCTAAAAAGGCTTTGGTTACCATTTGCAAGACGTGATCACCAGCCAGATGTCCGTAAACGGTATTGACTTGCTTAAAGTAATCGATATCGATCACACTAAGAACCATCTCTTTCGTCTCACGTTTCATATCCGAAATATCTTGATAAAACCGTCGACTGTTCCGTAACTTTGTCAAAAAATCGATTTCTGAGCGTTCTTGAATCTGTACGATACGTGAAAACACTACAAATAAAATTCCAAACATCACAATACTTGACGCAACCAATACCATGTATAACTCAAAATCTCTGGCAATATTTTTATAGATGATGACGTTTAGTACTATTCTGATTGCGAAAATATACAAAATCAAACCAATCACTTGCTGGATCGGTCCAACATATTTTTTTAGAATATTGTACATGATACCGATCGTCAACATCAAAATCACACCAAAAGCCAATGCACTAAGCGAGTTCACATCGACTCCCCATACAAAACGAAACAGTGTGATCACACCGATACTTGGTAACGTGACTTTTGGTCCAAGGTATTTGATCGATAACGCGTACAATAAAAAACGATAGTCGTATCTCGCCCCAGAAACCACTACCGAATACCGCATCAATAATATTCCAACAACCGTCACCCCAACAAAATAACCAAACTGTTCTAGCGGCGCATTCACGTCTTCTAATACTTTTCCTTTTCGTAAAAAGAAAAACAATAAAATCGCCAATAATAAAATCGCCATATTTGCTAAAATAGCCGCACTCATCACAAATCCCTCCCATCGAGATCGTTACCTAATGATACAGTAAATCAGACCTAGCTACAATCATGAAAAAATAAAAATCGACCATAGCTATGAGCTATGGTCGATTTTTTTTCCTATATATTTTTAATTACTCTTTACGTTTGTTTCTTGAGAAGATCGCTAAAGCAAAACTTGATAATACAGCGAATGCGCCTGCAATCGTCGTACCGATAGAGACTTTCTCATTTGTTGATGGTAATGATTTGTAAGATGTCGTACTTGGTTTGTATCCAGTACTTGATCCACTTGCAAAAGGATTACTATTGGTAGAAGTACCTGAACCTGTATTGGTTAAGTGACCAAATCCAGTTCCGGATAATTTTGATCCAACTGTAACTTTTTGTTGTTCTCCGTCATTAGATGAAATCGTGATTTCTTCACCTAGTGTTAATGGACGGTTCAAGTTGATCACAAATTGACCTTTGGTGTCTACCGTTCCAGTTCCTAATGTTGTTCCAGTTTTATCGATTACTATAATCGTAGTACCTGGTTTACCAGTTCCACTGATTGATGTATCTCCTGTAACTGGTTTTTTCACAGTTAGAGAATCATCTTGAGCAGCTTTCACCGTTACATTAGCCACTGGACCTTTGTTGTCGCCAGTACTTGGTGTGATCGCTAATTCTTCACCAGTTTTGACTTCACGATCTAGTTCAACTGTAAAGTTTCCATCTTTATCGACAGTGCCTTCACCAAGTTTATTACCGTCTTTATCGGTTACTGTCACGTTGTCGCCTGGTGTTCCTTTACCTGTTACGACTTTATCGCCAGCAACTGGTGTTGTTGGAGTTACTTTGTGGTCTGCGGCATTGTATTCTGGTGTTGTGTCTTTCACCGTTACATTAGCCACTGGACCTTTGTTGTCGCCAGTACTTGGTGTGATTGTTAGTTCTTCACCTGGTTTGACTTCACGGTCTAGTTCAACTGTAAAGTTCCCATCTTTATCGACAGTGCCTTCACCAAGTTTGTTGCCGTCTTTATCCGTTACTGTCACGTTGTCGCCTGGTGTTCCGGTTCCTGTTACGACTTTATCGCCAGCGACTGGTGTTGTTGGAGTTACTTTGTGGTCATTTGTATTGTATGTTTTTTCTTGAACGATTTCATCAATACTTTCGCCAGCTTTGCCATCTGTTACTGCTGTTGCGGTAATCGTTTCATTTGCTATAAGTGGTCGATTGACTGAAACAGTATAATTTCCATCTGCATCCACTACAGCTGTACCTAATTGATTTCCTTTAGCATCTGTAATGACGATCGTATCTTCTGGTATGCCAGTTCCACTAACAGTCGTTGCACCTTCAAGTGGTTTTTCGATCGTCAATTGATCAGCTACATCAACGGGTGCTGATTCTTCTTCAACGATTTCTTTCGTTGTAATACCTGCTTGACCGTTCGTTACCGGTGTCACGTTGATTATTTCGTCTTTTACTAATGGGCGTACTGAAACGCTATAATTTCCATTGGCATCGACAGTACCTGTTCCAATTTGTTTTCCATTCGCATCCGTAACGACTACTGTGTCTCCTGGTGTTCCAGTTCCTGTTACTTCTGTGTCGTTTTCAATTGGTTTATCTACAACGACTTTATGTGCTTCTTCAACTGGTTTCGCTTTTTCATCAACGATTTCTTTTGTTGCGATTCCCGCTTGTTCTCCAGTCATTGGTGTTACAACGATCATCTCGTTTGCAGTTAATGGACGACTTACTGGAACTGTATAATTTCCATTTGCATCCACGACACCACTCCCAAGTTGATTGCCATTTGCATCCGTGATCACGACTTTGTCTCCAGGTACTCCCGTTCCACGTACACTTGTATCGCCTTCTATTGGTTTTACTACGGCAACTTTATGTGCTTCTGGAGTTGTTGCTTTTTCATCAACGATTTCTTTTGTTGCGATCCCTGCTTGTTCTCCAGTCATTGGTGTCACAATGATACCTTCATTTTTAACTAATGGGCGACTCACTGGGACTGTATAGTTTCCGTTCGCGTCCACGACACCACTTCCAAGTTGGTTACCATTCGCATCCGTGATCACGACTTTATCTCCAGGTACTCCAGTTCCGCTAACACTTGTATCGCCCTCTGTTGGTTTTACTACAGCAACTTTATGCGCTTCTTCAACTGGAGCTGCTTTTTTATCGACGATTTCTTTTGTCGTAGTTCCCGCTTTTTCTCCAGTCATCGGCGTCACACTGATAAGTTCATCAGCAACTAAGGGACGACTTACTGGTGCAGTATAGTTCCCGTTCGCATCGACAGTACCTTTACCGATTTGGTTACCCGCAGCATCTTTAATGATGACTGTATCACCTGGTGTTCCAGTTCCGCTAACACTTGTATCACCTTCTGTTGGTTTTGCCACAGTTGCTTTATGTGCTGGCTCAACAGGTGTAGATTTTCCATTTACAATCTCATTTGTTGGAGTTCCTTTGTTGTCACCTGTAGAAGGGGTCAACGTTACGACTTCATCTTTCACTAATGGACGATTGACTGGAATCGTAAAGCTGCCATCAGGATTTACTGTACCACTTCCGATTACCGTACCAGCTTTATCTGTTACCGTTACTGTATCGCCTGGTGTTCCAGTTCCACTAACGCTCGTATCGCCTTCTGTTGGTTTTGTCGCACTGATAACGTGTTCAGCTGGGTTGTATGTTGCCGGTTTTTCATTTGCTACAACGGTTGCTGCTGGACCTTTATTATCTCCAGTACTTGGTGTCACAGTCAATGCTTCGCCTGGTTTGACTTCACGTCCTAGATCAACTGTAAAGTTTCCGTCTTTATCCACAGTCCCTTCGCCAAGTTTGTTGCCATCTTTATCCGTTACGACGACCGTATCACCTGGTGTTCCAGTTCCGCTAACACTTGTATCGCCTTCTGTTGGTGTCGTTGGCGTTACTTTATGGTCATTTGGATTATAAGTTGCCGGTTTTTCATCTGCTACAACGGTTGCTGCCGGGCCTTTATTATCTCCAGTATTTGGTGTCACAGTCAATGCTTCGCCTGGTTTGACTTCACGATCTAAATCAACGGTAAAGTTTCCGTCTTTATCAACGGTCCCTTCACCAAGTTTGTTGCCGTCTTTATCCGTCACCACAACTTTATCACCTGGTGTTCCAGTTCCACTAACACTCGTATCGCCTTCTGTTGGTGTTGTTGGCGTTACTTTATGACCATCTGGATCATATGAAACCGTTGTATCCGTTGGTGTTCCTTTATTGTCACCGGTATTTGGTGTCACAACTAATTCTTCACCTGGTACTAATGGACGTGTGGTTGTGATAGCATAATTTCCATCTTTATCAACCGTTCCTGTCCCGATTTCTTTTCCATCTTTATCGGTTACAACGATCGTGTCTCCTGGTACTCCAGTTCCCGTTACTTCGGGTTTTGTATCCACTGGTGTCTCTACTGTTGGTTTGTGTGTATCTTGATCATACTTCGGTGTCGTTGTTGTTGGAGTTCCGACATTGGTTCCAGTATTCGGTGTCAAGGTCAACTCTTCACCTGGTTTGACTTCACGATCTAGATCGACTGTAACATTTCCATCTTTATCGACGATTCCTTCACCAAGTTTGTTGCCGTCTTTATCTGTTACCACAACTTTGTCACCTGGTGTTCCAGTTCCACTAACACTCGTATCGCCTTCTTTTGGTGCTTCTGGTGTTACTTTATGGCCATCTTTATCATATGAAACCGTAGTATCGGTTGGTGTTCCTTTGTTGTCACCGGTATTTGGTGTCACGGTCAAGTTTTCGCCTGGAACTAATGGACGTGTGGTTTCGACAATGTAATTTCCGTCTTTATCAACCGTTCCCGTTCCGATTTCTTTGCCATCTTTATCCGTTACGACAATGGTATCACCTGGTGTTCCACTTCCCGTTACTTCTGGTTTCGTATCCACTGGTGTCTCTACTGTTGGTTTGTGTGCATCTTTATCATATGAAACCGTTATATCGGTTGGTGTTCCTTTGTTGTCACCGGTATTTGGTGTCACAACTAATTCTTCACCTGGTACTAATGGACGTGTAGTTTCGACAGTGTAATTTCCATCTTTATCAACCGTTCCGGTCCCGATTTCTTTGCCATCTTTATCGGTTACAACAATCGCATCACCTGGTGTTCCGGTTCCCGTTACTTCTGGTTTCGTATCTGTTGGGGCATTCACAGTTGGCTTGTGTCCAGCTTCATCATAGTCTACTGTAGTATCGGTTGGTGTTCCAATGTTATCACCTGTACTTGGTGTCACAACTAATTTTTCACCTGGAACAAGTGGACGTGTTGTTTCGACTACAAAATTACCATCTTTATCGACAGTACCTGTTCCGATCTCTTTGCCATCTTTATCCGTTACGGTTACCGTATCACCAGCTACACCTTTACCTGTTACTTCTGGTTTTGTATCGACTGGTGTATTTGGTGTCACTTTATGCGCGGCTTTATCGTAGTCCGCTTCAACAGTAGTTGGTGTTCCTTTGTTGTCACCGGTATTTGGTGTCAAGGTCAAGTCTTCACCTGGTTTTACTTCGCGATCTAGATCAACGGTAAAGTTCCCATCTTTATCGACAACTCCTTCACCAAGTTTGTTGCCATCTTTATCCGTTACAACAACGGTATCGCCTGGCGTTCCCGTTCCACTAACTGCTGTATCGCCTTCTTTTGGTGTTTCTGGTGTCACTTTATGACCATCTTTATCGTACGAAACAGTTGTATCCGCTGGTGTTCCAGTATTATCACCTGTTTTTGGTGTAACCGTTAAGTTTTCACCTGGCACTAATGGGCGTGTGGTTTCGATAGCGTAATTCCCATCTTTATCAACCGTTCCCGTTCCGATTTCTTTTCCATCTTTATCCGTTACGATAATGGTATCACCTGCTACTCCAGTTCCCGTCACTTCTGGTTTCGTGTCGACTGGTGTTTCTACAGTTGGTGTATGTCCAGCTTTATCATAATCGACTGTTGTATCCGTTGGTGTTGCCACATTATCGCCAGTACTTGGCGTCACTGTCAAGCTTTCACCTGGAACAAGCGGACGTGTCGTTTCGACTACAAAATTGCCATCTTTATCAACTGTTCCGGTCCCGATTTCTTTTCCATCTTTATCCGTTACAGTGATCGTATCGCCTGCGACACCTTTACCTGTCACTTCTGGTTTTGTATCGACTGGTGTATTTGGTGTTGCTTTATGACCATCTTTATCGTATGAAACAGTTGTATTTGTTGGTGTCCCTGTATTGTCACCAGTACTTGGTGTGACCGTTAATTCTTCACCTGGAACAAGTGGACGTGTGGTTTCGACTACAAAATTACCATCTGTATCAACCGTTCCCGTTCCGATTTCTTTTCCATCTTTATCCGTTACGGTTACCGTATCTCCTGGAACTCCTTTACCTGTGACTTCTGGAGTCATATCGTTTGGTGTATCAGCTGTTACTTTATGACCATCTTTATCGTAAGTGACAGTCGTAGGCGCAGCGGTTCCGATATTGCCATCGGTACTTGGTGTTACTGTTAAGTTTTCACCTGGAACTAATGGACGTGTTGTTGTAATCGCAAAATTACCATCTGTATCGACCGTTCCCGTTCCGATCTCTTTTCCAGCTTTATCCGTTACCGTTACCGTGTCGCCTACAATCCCAGTACCTGTGACTTCAGGTTTCGTATCCACTGGCGTATTTGGTGTCACAGTGTGTCCAGCTTTATCATAGTCCACTGTTGTTGCAGTTGGTGTACCTTTATTGCTTCCGGTACTTGGTACCAACGTCAAATCTTCACCTGGAACAAGTGGACGTGTTGTCGTAACCGCAAAGTTTCCTTCAGAATCGACTTTCCCTGTTCCGATTTCTTTTCCATCTTTATCTAGAACCGTCACCGTATCGCCTGCTACACCGGTACCTGTAACTTCAGGTTTTGTGTCGACTGGTGTATTTGCTTTTACTTTGTGCGCATCTTCATCGTACTCGACGGTCGTAGGTGTTGCAGTCCCTTTATTCTCTCCAGTACTTGGCGTTACTTGCAATGTTTCGCCTGGATCTAATGGACGGTTTGTTTCGACAACAAAATTCCCTTGATCATCCACAAAACCTGTACCAAGTTCTGTTCCATTTTTATCCGTTACAGTGATTGTATCTCCTGGAGTTCCTTTACCTGTTACTTCTTGGACCATATCTGTTGGAGTATTAGGTTGTACAGTATGCTTCGTTGCATCATACAATACAGTCGTTTCTTCAGATTTTCCAGCTTGAGTCGTTTCTGATTTTAAATCAGGCGTCAATACCGTCGTCACTGGTGTTGCAGTCAATTTTTCATCTGCTTTCAATGGACGATTAGTGGAAACAGTATACGTACCCTCTACGACGACTGCACTTCCTAATACCTTACCTTCAGAATCTTTAATTTCAACCGTATCGCCATTTTTACCAGTACCCGTCACCACAGTTGTTTTTTCTTTTGGTTGGTCGATCGTTACGTTGTGTAAACTTTCAACGTAACCAACTGTTTTTTCTGACGCGATCCCAGTTTTTTCACCTTCACTTGTTTGGGTCGTTGGGGTCACGATCACGCCATCTTTGGCAGTAAGTTCGCGATTGGTCGTCACACTGTACGTACCATCTTCTGCAACTTTCCCTTCACCAAGTACATTACCGGCTGCATCCGTTACAGTGACAGTATCACCAGGAGTTCCAGTACCCGTTACTTTATTCGTACCTTCGACTGGTTTGTTGACGGTCACGATGTGTTGACCACTATCGTAAGCAACTGTTTGTCCTGCTTCATCACCTTTATGCGTTCCATTTGTCGTTGGTGTTGCCGTCCATTTTTCATCCAATACGACTGGTGTATCAAGAGGAATCGTATACGTACCATCTGGATTCACTGTGGTCGTTTTAGTAACGGAACCGTTTGTGACCGTGATAACATCGCCCGCAGTTCCTGTACCCGTTAATTGTGTCGCACCTTCTGCTAACGGATCGATCGTTACTTCGTGTTGTGCTTTATCATATTGTACCGTCGTATCACCTGGTGTTCCGGTTTCTTTTACGACTGTACCATCTAATTGTGTAACTTCTGTAGTTGGTGTTGCTGTAATTTTTTCATCTACATTTAATGGACGTGTTAACTTATCGATCGTGTACGTGCCATCATCTTTGACGACAGTTGTTCCTAATGTGTTTCCATCAGCATCTTTCAATGTGATCGTATCACCTTTGACTCCCGTACCCGTAACACTTGTTGCGCCTTCTTTCGTGTCACCGATTGTTGCAACATGACTTGCTTTATCAAAAGCTACCGTCGTATCAACTGGTGTTCCAGCATTTGTACCAGTCATAGGTGTCGCAGTAAGTGTTTCATCCGCAATCAATGGACGTGAAAGGTTATCGATTGTATAGGTGCCATCTGCTTTAACAACAGTAGTACCAATTGTATCTCCATTAGCATCTTTTAAGACGATCGTGTCTCCTGGAGTTCCTGTTCCAGAGACACTTGTATCTGTATTTTTAGGTTGAGTTAACGCAATCGCATGGTCAGCGGGATTGTACGCTTTAACAGTTTGCGTAGCAGGGTCACTTTCCGTTATTTTCCCAGTAACTTCGTCTGGTTTTGAAACAGCAACTGCAGTGATTTTTTCATCTTTTACTAAGGGGCGACTTAGTTCAGGTTCACCGTCTCCACCAAAGCTATACGTACCATCTTCTTTGACTGTCGTACGTCCCAGTACTTCTTTTTTACCATCCGCATCGACTCCACTACCGTAAATGACGATATCATCTCCAGGAATCCCTGTACCACTTAGTGTTTTGGTGTTTTCTACTAATGTATCGTTCAATGTTGGTTGATGTTTCGTACGATCAAACCCTTGCGTATACGTTAAAGAATCAACTTCTATCGACTGAGGATTTTTATTTCCACCGGTACTAGCTGATGCCATAAAGTAAACTGGATCCGTATTGTCAAAAAATGCAGGTAAATCTTTATTATTTATCGACCAAGTCGTCTTAAAGCCTTGATTGTTACTTTCATCATAGGTAATCGTTAACGTTTTTAATTTGGTTACATTACCATCCGCATCAGTTTGATCTTCTACAGTGTAAGAAAAAAGAATATCTCGATACATGTCTAAAGGTCTAGAAACATCCGCTGGGAAGGTTGTACCACTTTTTGTCCCTTCTGTACGATTATCAAAATTTCGTACTTCCCCAGCATCATTATTTCGAATGATGCTTCCGTAGGCTTTTGAAGCTGGATTGTAATCTGCACTATTATGGTACGTGTCTACTTTAAATCCAACAAATCCAGTGAAATTATCGATACCATCGCGTTTGTCTAGCCCCATTCCTTCCCCTTTAGAAAGTGATGACGCTGCTAATTCAGACTCAGACTTTGAAAAAAGCGGACCACGAGCAAAAACTAAGGCGATCCCGTCTCCTCCACCTTGATTATCTGCTTTAGGACCGGTATTGATTCGAGCCTTTACTGTAAACGGATGCTCTAACGAAATCGGATCACGATAAACGATAGCTCCTCCTTGTTGATCAAGATTTTCAGTCAAACGATACTCACTTTTTGCATCGGGATCGTTAGTTGGATCTGTAAGTGGCTTAGAATCTCCAATATTTGTCAGCATCTCAGAAATCTTTACAGGCTCTGTTACTGTTTTTTGCACATTATCTGCTGCATAAGCTGTAATGTAGCGTTCCCCATTTGTGACGATTTTGTAAGGTGTCATCGATAAATCCAACGTTATACCCCCAAGCATAACAGTTGTTGCGATAATCACACCAAGTTTATTCTTTTTCATAGACTTCCCCCATTAAATTTTTTTAATGCTTTATTAATTTTTACATAATAATTTTATGAAAACAACGAGATTTTTTTATATAACAAATAACATATATTATATATAAATTGCTATTTTAAAACGTTTTAAAAATAAATAAAATAACGATATAAATAGAACTTAAAATATTCCATTTCAGCACAAAAAAGCAAACGAGCATATATACACTCGTTTGCTTTTGTAGTGATACTAATAAACTTGTACTGTTGATTTTTCGATTGTTTCGTTTCCGAATTCGTCAACTTCAGAATAGCGAATATAATAGTAACCTTTTTTACTTGTATCTACTGTTCCCAATACGTTTACTTTTAAAGATTTACCTGCATAATCCTTAGCTGATACACCATCTAGTAAATCGATTGTTTCATTTACATTTACAGAATGATAAGTATCATATCTAATTTCCGGGCTAAACACCTTTGTAATTGTTACATCACGTTTGATAATCGTAGATTGGTTCAAACTATCTGTAGCAGTATACGTTTCTTTATATACGCCAGGTTTTTTCGCATCTACATTGCTTTCTAATTTGACTTTAAGTTCATTTCCAAAAAAGTCATAGGCTTTGATCTCATCTAACGGTTTGTACGGTTTTAATGTTTGCTCATAAGAAACATTATACTGAGACGTGCCATCATAGTAAGACATGCCTTCAAATACAGGAGCATTCGTCGCTAAGCCATACCACGCAATACCCTCATCTTTCCAACCTAAATTCACTAAGTTTTTATGCTCACCATCACTTAATATGTAGTTATGACTTCCAGCTTTTACATTAGGATTATATTCGCGATAAAGCGGTACTGTTTTTCTATACTCTTCCTTTGGAGAATACCAGCCAATCCCTTCAACCGACCAACCAACTTGAACCAATTCATTTTTTTCTTTAGCACTCATCGTATAGTGATGATCGCCAGCATTTTTATTGTATAAACGATAAACTGGTGAACCAGACTCTGGTCCATACCAACCTGTTCCTTCAGCACTCCAGCCTGCATTGATTAATTCTTGTTGCTCACGTTTATCTTTCGTATAAAAATGTTCGCCGCTATTTCCATTATACAAACGATACATTGTATATCCTGTTGTCTCATCTGCTGAAACAGTCATCGACACCGCTGCAAGACTCGCTAAAATCGCTGCTGTACTAAGAAATTGTACTTTTCTCCCCAAATGTATTTCCCCTTCAACTTTTTCAAAGTTGTATTGCTTTATGATTATACCAAGTTATTTATATAAAAAAACACATTTTATAAAAATAAAAAAAACAAATCATCAGACAGGGCATAGGTTTCCTGTCTAATCATTTGCTTTCGACTTATTATACACTAACCGGTAGTCATATTATGACTATCTCAACCATAATAGTAATAATTATCAGTATTTTTTTTCACGTTATTGTACACGACACCGATAACATTGGCTTTTGCCATTTTTAATAACTTTACGGATTGTAAAAAATCTTGTTTTTGTGTTTGATTTTGTCTTGCGACTAGCACTGTTGCATCTGCTTTTGCGGCGATAATTTGCGCATCGGTAATGATTGAAACGGGCGGAAGATCGTAGATAATAAAATCAAATTCTTTTTTAAATTCATTCATTAAATCAGTCATTCTTTGTGAACCTAACATTTCACTTGGATTGGGTGGTTTCGGACCACTGGTTAAAATAGATAGATTATCGATACCACTCTCGTGGACGAAGTCTTCTATTTTCTCCGTTCCTTTCCCAATAAGATTCGTCAATCCATCATGGTTCCATTGTTTAAATGTCAACGCTACAGTCGGACGTCTTAAGTCACAGTCTACAAGTAATGTCTTCTTGCCACTATCAGCGAAGACAACAGCTAAATTAGCGGCCACGGTAGACTTCCCTTCACCTGCTGCAGCAGAGGTGATGACCACCGATTGAATCGGTTGATCAATCGAACTAAATTGAATATTTGAACGGATGATACGGCACTGTTCCGCAAGTATGGAATTTTTATCAATATATGCCATTAAAGATACACCCGCTACAGGATTTATTTTCTTTGCCATATGATGTGTTCCTTTCTCAACCTTTCGAGTATGTAGTAGCATGGTTATTCGCTTACATTTTAATCTTAACATACTTCACATAGAATGCAAAAAAGCGGTCGCATTATTGCGACCACTTTTTTATCCGTAGTAATAATAACTATCGCTATTTTTCTTCATGCCGTTGTACACGACACCGATGACGTTTGCTTTTGCCATTTTTAATGAATTGACTGCTTTTAAAAATTCACTTTTTTTCGTTTGTTGCTGACGACTTACTAGTACAGTACCATTCGTTCTTGCTGCAACGATCTGTGCATCTGTAATATTTGAAATCGGAGGAAGATCGTAAATGATCAAATCGAACATTTCTTCTAATGTTTCCATCACTTCAAGCATGCGATTTGAATTCAACATCTCACTAGGATTTGGCGGTTTTGGTCCTGCTGTTAAAATACTTAATTCAGGGATATTGCTATCACGTACCACATCATGAATACTTCCATTCATATCGGTAAGTAGTGTTGAAAGCCCAATATGATTACTTTGCTTAAACGTTAGTGCAACTGTCGGACGACGTAAGTCACCATCGACTAGCAATGTCTTTTTCCCACTATCAGCAAACAGTACAGCAAGATTGGCTGCAACGGTAGATTTTCCTTCACTCATGCTAGAAGAGGTAATCGCAATCGATTTCATTTCTCGATCGACTGCACTAAATTGGATATTCGAACGAATAATACGACACTCTTCTGCTAGAGTTGAATTTTTGTTGATCATCGAAACGAGTGAAACTCCTTGTACAGGTTGTTTTTTCTTATTCATGTTTTTTCCACACTTTCCAAATTAGACTCTTGGTTCCGATCGATGTATCAACTCGTCAATAGCATCTGGTTTTCCTTTGATTTCAAATACAACAGACTTTCCAGTCACGATTTCTTTTTTACTTACTTCACTGATCACACCTAAAATAGGTAATTCAGCTTCTTCTAAAATAAAACGTTCATCTTTAATCGTCTTGTCTAAAAGCGCTAATAATAATGAACACGCGATTCCCAATACCGTTCCTAAAACAAAACCAATAGCTAGGTTTAAATTATTTTTTGGATAGATCGAGATCGTTGGAATCTCAGCTTCTGATGTAATCGTCACTTTATTAACATCAATGGCTTTTAAGACACTTTTTTGAAAGATCTCAGCCGTGACGTTGGCTACATCAGCTGCTTGAGTTGGATTGATCGATGTCGCTTGAATTTGAAAGACTTGCGAATTTTGTGACTGTGATACTTGGATCATGTTACGCAATTGATCCACACTAAGATCATATTGATAGCGACTTGCTAAGTTTTCTTGTACCCGTGACAAAATCATTTTCCCTTTGATCATATCTTTGTAAGTGTTGATCATCATAATATTCGCGCTAACATCTGATTGCAAGTTACTCCCGGTATTTGTATCGTTCTTCGTTTGCACGATCAATTCAGCTGCTGCTTGATATCGTGGAGTCAACACGAAAAATGTGATTCCTCCGGCGATCCCGGTACCCAATAGAGCGAATACAATAATCAATAATAAACGTTTCTTTAAAATCGTAAACAATTCAAAAATATTAATCGTCTCTTCCATAGTTCCTCCTCAAGCCGTAACTAACGACTCACTCTCCGTCTAAGTATTTCACTCATGATCATTGCTAACACACCCACAACTACACATCCAATCCCCAAATGAATCACTAACAATAAGGCATTTTTTAAATAGATCGTAATAAAGCTATATAGTGCTTTTGAATGGATCGCTAAATGGTCGATTTGATTGCTTTTATATAAAATAGTTGGTAGAACGATCAGCATCAGCCCTGAACCTGCAAATGTATAGGCTAAGTAACGCAAGCGTCGATGAAGATACCGACCACTGACGAGTACCAATCCAATCAGTAAAAGCAATGAGAAGATCCCACTTAAAATAATGATCATGACAAATTGTTTATTGTAGCTAATCAATTGTTTCGCAAACGTACGAAATGTTGGAATCGCTACGTATCGTTCGAATACCGTCACACTTTCATCCACGAAATGCTGGATATTCGTTTTTGTTTCATTATCTGTAATGTCTAATTTTTTTTCTTTAGCATACGTTTCGATCGATTGATTTAAATTATTGCGGATCGCATCTGTCCCAACCAATCGATACGGCACATCCGTATAGATCGCGCGAATAAATGAACTTACATTTTGTTGAACTAGATCTTCTTTGACGCTGTCTTTCACTACTTCTGGTGGAATATTACTCGCACGCGCATTGTCTTGGATATAGTCATTGATATCTTTTGTGATCTCTGCCACATAGCCAGATGTTTTAGATTGCGTGATCATATATTCCTGATTAAAAATCGTTGCTTTTAACGTGATCAACAATACTGTACTCACGATCGCGAGTGTAGCGATAAACGCTAAAATAATTCTAGGAGCACTTTGTTTCCACTTTCCTTGCGACATCCTTATTTCCCTCCATCATCCAATTGATTGCTCTAGTTCATTGATGAGTCGATCATTTTTGCTGTGACAAAAATACGATCTTGCGTCATCCCGATACTATAAATCGGATAGCAGGTATAAAGGATCAATTGCTTCCGTTCTTTCTGATTCAATTGATTTAAAATTTCTGCATCTTGATAATTTTTGATCTCACGTTTTTCTACTTCGTATGTAAACGTACCATAAGTCGTTTCCAAAATAATTTTCGTTCCCGCTTCACCCACTAGCATATGATTAAAGGTTGTATTGTTATGTGCACCAATCAATGTCGTGCCAACTTCTCCAGGATAAACCGATCCCATATACTGACCTGCACCCAGACGTAATATTTCGCGAGTATCGCCATAATACAGCGGCTCTTCAACACCTAGATCTGGAATCTTTACAGTTCCATAGTTTTCCCCACTTTTTGGATAGGTAATTGCGCTTGTAGTCTTTTTACTTGCTGTCTCTTTTTTGCTCGTTGTCTCTTTTGTTTTAGTCGTTTGAGTTGTAGTTGCTGTGGTGGTCGATGCAGCAACTTGTGTTTCAAACTTTGGCGGCTCACTCAGCATAAATAGTTCTACAGAAGAACTCACAAGCTGAATGACTGGCTGTCCGATGACATAAAGCAAAGAATAGCCAATAACCAAAAAAAGAATAGGTGCAATGATCATTGCGCCTATCCGCTTCCACCATTTACGAGAATTATGCAAGACTTGCTTTCCTCCCAATGATGAACGCTCCTATTGCTGTAAGCACTAAGCCTACTAAAACAATAAGACTATAAATATATGTTGTTCCCGTATTTTTGACTGGACTTCCTGTAGAAAATGCTGTATTGCCTTGCTTGGTTGTAATCGAATAGCTATCGACACCATCTAAACTGATCGTTAAGCCCAAAACATTCGCAGCACTTGTAATCAAGCCTCTAACTTGATTTTTAACATCTGCTGGTAATGCTTTGATTAAATCTGATAAGCTATTGATATCACTCATATCGATCGTTTGAGCCGCAATCAATGCCTTGGCTTGATTGATGGAATCGACTGTTTGATTGACTTCTGATGCAGTCAATTCATTTTGTTTTAAATGATTCTCCGCTTGTGTGATATCTTTTTGATCGAGATAAAACGTTTTGCCTCCTACAGATATTCCTGTATTTAAAGCATCTAATATACGTTGCTCATCAGCAGAAATCCCCGAATCTGCCGATACTGTCAAACCGCTTACAAAGAAAAGTCCACAGACAACAAGTAATCCAAGTATCCATTTTCTCATAAACCTCATCCTTTCAATCCCCTATTCTACAGCTAGAAAGCAGTCCATAGTAGCTAAATTATATGTCAAATTTTAACAAAAAGCAAAGAAATTTTTAATAAAAAATCAAGGATTGAAAAATTATTATAGTTATACAATAATAGGATCTACAATGGACAACCTTAGGAATCAAAAGATAATTTTGTTAGTCGGTTTACTTAATAAATTAGAGACACAGAAAAAGCAAAAAATTTTAGCTTTTTCCGTATCTCTATCAATTTACATATATATTAATCTTTCCCGAATAAATCGCGTGTATACACTTTATCTGCACTGTCTTTGATTTCATCTTCAAGACGATTTGAAACAATCACATCAGACATCAGTTTAAATTCGTTTAAATCCTTAATCACACGTGAATTATAAAAGGTTTCTTCTTCTAAAGTCGGTTCAAAGACAACAACTTCAGTCCCTTTCGCTTTCAAACGTTTCATGACACCTTGAATTGACGAATAACGGAAATTATCAGAATTGGCTTTCATCGTCAAACGATAGATTCCAACGACTTTAGGTGATTTTGCTAAAATTTGTTCGGCAATAAAATCTTTACGTGTCGTATTTGCTTCTACAATTGCACCAATAATATTACTTGGAACTTCTTCGTAATTTGCACGTAGCTGCTTCGTATCCTTAGGTAAACAATAGCCACCATAACCAAATGAAGGATTGTTATAATGAGAGCCAATACGTGGATCTAATCCAACACCTTCGATGATTTGCTTAGCATCTAAGCCACGAACTTCTGCATAGGTATCTAATTCATTAAAATAAGCTACACGTAGTGCTAAGTAAGTGTTTGAGAATAATTTGATGGCTTCTGCTTCTGTCGAATCTGTCAGTAACACTGGAGTTTCTTCATCCCAAGCATTTTGTTTGAACATATTCGCCAATTTTTGACCACGTTCACTATTTTCACCGATGACGATACGAGATGGATGCAAGTTATCAAATAATGCACGACCTTCACGTAAAAATTCTGGAGAGAAAATAATATTTTCGGTACCAAACTTTTCTTTTACTTCTTTTGTATACCCTACTGGTACAGTCGACTTGATTACAAAAGTTGCATTTGGATCAATCGCTAATGCACGCTCGATTACATTTTCAACCGTACTTGTATTGAAATAATTTTTCTTTTCATCGTAATCTGTTGGCGTTGCAATAATTAAAAATTCTCCGTGCTTTACGGCTTTCTCAAATTCAGTCGTAAATTCAAGATTTAAATCATCACGCTCCATAAATTCATGGATTTCTTTATCTTCTAGTGGAGATTCACTATTTTGTAACATCTTTATTTTTTCGTCTACGATATCATATGCAACTACATCTTCCGATTGACCTAATAATAAGGCATTCGCTAACCCAACATAGCCTAGCCCAAAAACAGAAATTTTCATTTAATTTGCTCCTTTAAATTATGTATAATTTATTATACTACGAATTTATCAAAAAGATAGCCTGTTCATATGAACAGGCTATAAATACAAGTCTATAATTTAGAAGACAATTTTTTCAAGTACTCTTTTAGTCCATCTTTAATTTCTGGGTGTTTCAATCCAAACTCAATATTAGCTTCTAGCATTCCTAATTTATCTCCAACATCATAACGTTTACCTTTGAATTCGTGAGCAAACACACGTTGAGTTTTATTTAGTTCATCTATAGCATCTGTAAGCTGGATTTCATTACCAGCACCTGGCTCTTGATTTTCTAAAATAGTAAAAATTTCAGGACGCAATAAGTAACGACCAATGATAGCTAGATCACTTGGTGCTTCTTCAGGTTTTGGTTTCTCAACAAAATGATCTACTCCATATAAATGAGGTCCTACTTTTTCATCTGGTGCAATAATCCCATATTTAGATGTATCTTCGTGAGGTACTTTCATTACAGCAAGCGTTGAAGCTGTTGTTTTATCGTAGTCATTAATCAATTGTTTTGTTAATGGAATTTTATCTTCCATAATATCATCACCAAGCATAACTACGAATGGCTCATCTCCAACAAACGCTTTACCTTGTAAAACTGCATGACCTAATCCTAAAGGACGTTTTTGACGCACAAAGTGTAGATTAATACCAGTTGTTTCTTCAACTAGTGCTAATAATTCTTTTTTATTTTTTGACTCTAAATTATGTTCTAATTCAAAGTTTGAATCAAAGTGATCTTCGATTGGACGTTTTGCTTTACCAGTAACAATTAAAATATCTTCTATACCTGAAGCTAAAGCTTCTTCTACAATAAATTGAATCGTTGGTTTATCAACGATAGGTAACATTTCTTTTGCAATAGCTTTTGTTGCAGGTAAAAATCTTGTCCCCAAACCTGCTGCTGGGATAATTGCTTTACGTACTTTTTTCATGTGATAACTCCTCACTCTTTAGATAATAATAATAATATTTTTTTATACTCACCTGTTACAAATAATAATATTGCGAAAATAATTACAAATATTACACCCGAAATCAACAAGTCAATAAATACGTTTAGAGAACTAGGTAAAATAAATTTAGTAACATATAAAACTAAAAATTCAATAAACCCTATTAATATTGGAATTCTTAATTCTTTTAGCAAAGTGAACAAATTATCATCTAACGCTAATTTCATAACTAAAGAAAAATTAACAAAATAATTAATATAAAATCCAACAGTTAAAATAATACTTAGCTTATTTAAATCATTAGTCAATATTCCAATTGAAATACTTCCTACTAAAATAATAGCTGAGAGTAATCCAGTTAAAAACAAATCTTTTGTTTTATTTCGTGATTGAAAAATTGCGCCGGTTGAAGATAATGTCATTTGTATCCATACAGTCGTTGCCAAGATTTGAAATGGAAAGACGGCTAATCCCCATTGTTTACCAAAAATAAAGTATATAATTGATTTAGAAAATAAAGATAAAAACACAGATAAAGATATTCCAATCAACGCCAAAAAACGAACAATTTTTAAATATGTCTTTTTAATAGTTTCTACATCATCTTGATAATCTGATAGCACAGGTTGCAAAACAGGATTAATTATCCCTAAAAGAACACTATTTGGCATCATCAATAATTGATACGCTTTACTATAATTTCCTAAATCAATCGGGCCTAAAAATTTACCAATTAAAATATTATCGGAATTTCTAGAAAAATAATTAATAAAATTAAAAGAGAATTGGTAAATAGAAAAGCCTAAAATTTTTCTCATAACAATGGTGTCTAATTTTTTTGTTAGTACTATACTTGCTCTAATAAAATTTAATATGAAAAATAAAAAAGACAAACCAATAGCACTAAAAACTAAGGAGTAAACTCCATAACCTTTTATTGCAAAAAATATACCAATTAACCCACTAAAAAAACTAGATAAAATTTGATTAAAATTTATAGTTTTAAATTGCTTATTCTTATTTAATATTGCAGATGGAACAACATTTAATCCATTAAAAAAAATGGCTATAGATTGTACCCAAGATAAATTTAAATATATATTATTTTGATATATTTTTGCTAAAACTATACCAAAAAAACCAAAAAACATAGACAATATAAACGCAAAAATTATAGAATAATTAAATAATATAGAAATTTCTTTATTATTTAAATTTTTATTCTGTATAATAGCTGGACCTATTCCAGCCTCAACAAGTATTTGAAAAAATAGTATAAATACTTGTACAATGGCAACTACACCATATTCAGATGGTGTAAGGATTCTAGAAAGAATTGCATTTACTAATAAATTTGTAAAAACTAAACTAAACTTACCTATAGCTGTATAAAAGAAACCATTTTTCAAACTTGAATTAATAGAAAAAACCTCCAATCTTTGGAAATATTATAAAATTTCATCCCATATATCAATTATATTTTTTATTTCAAAATCTTTTATCCTTTTTAGAGATTTTTTTTGATATTCTTTTCTTAGCGAGTAGTTATCAATTAATAGATTTATACATTTAATCATATTTTTGGTATCTTTTTTATTTATCAAAATACCGTATTCTCCATCGTTTAGAATTTCTATAGATCCTTTTTGCTCAAAAGCAATTATAGGAAGTCCAGCACTCATTGCTTCAGTTAAAACTAACCCAAATCCTTCCCATCTGCTAGTCATTAGATATAATGATGCATTTGAGTAAATTTCTCTTAGTTGTTCTTTACTTTTTTTTCCTAATAGTTTTATTGACTCATTTAAATTATTTTTTTCTATTTGATTTTCTAACCATTTTATATCTTGTGGACTACCATCTCCAACCAAATTAATTTGCCAATTATCAGGTATTTGCTTTGAAATTTCAATCAAATAGTCTAGTCCTTTATGTCGTATATCTATTCTGCCGACCATTAATATAATATTTTTATCTAAATTTGATAGTTTTATATTATCTAAAGTCAAAGGATTATAGATTTTAACTACATTATTTGAAAAATGTGAATAGTCTTGTTGATCTGAATTTGTCAAAACAACTAATTTATCAGCAGACTTCATACAATTAATCAATAATTTACGACTAATAGAAAAATAATCATTTAAATATTTTTCCGAATTATTATGCATCCACATTAATACATTATAAATTTTATTATCAAACTTATTAGCAAATAAAAGAGCTGGTCCGTTGAGTACCACTGTATTTATACTATATTTTTTCATGAATTTTTTTAATTTAAATATTTGATAGTTTCTAACAATGTTACTATCCTTCTTCATAAATTTTTTGAATATAAAATTAATTACTTTTAAAAGCAATACAAAATATTTATCTAGATTATTTTCTCCATATACCAATGCTACTTTATGGCTTACTTTATAAAATGAAACTTTTTTTTGCAAAGAATATATAAATATTTGGTAACTAGAATTTTCAGACAATTCATTTGCTAAAGTCACATTAACATTTTGTAGTCCACCCATATCCAATCTGTCTAACACAAAAATAACTTTCTTCAAATATACTCACGCTTTCCTATACTAGATGTCTTTTTAAATATCAGCCCCAACTGTAATAATAAAGGATTTATGACTACATTGAACATTACAGATTGCGAAACTGTAAAAAGAAAAATTAAAATTGTAAATAAAATTATTTGTTTATATTTATTATATATTTTAAATTTTTGCAACAATACAAAAGATACAACCATAAAAATAAAAAAACTAAGCAGTCCTTGTAGTAAAATCAAATGATCCCAACCATTATCAACAAAATTATAAAAATATCCTACATCTGATTTTGTCAAACCATTAGAGAATAAATAATTACTATTACCAAAAAATTTAAACGGTAATTGTTTCCATAAATTCGCAGAATATATCAGTCTTCCAGTTGTGAATTCACTAAGCTTTTGAAGAGTAAGTGAACTATAATAAAATTTTCCAGTTAAAACTGATATTATTGGTATTGAAATTAGTAAAAATATATTAAATCTGTAGAAAAAATTTACAATATTACGTTTTGTAAAAATTTTAATAAGTAAAGGAATACAATATATAATTAAAGTGACAAATAATTCAGATCTAGTTTTAGTCACTAAATAAGCAAAAATACTAGCACCAATTATTAGCATTGCATATTTAATTTTTATTTTATCCGAGATCAGAATGTGAAGCATAGCAATTACTCTTATGATTCTTCCAAATATCATCAAGCCATAAAACCCCATGCTATTACGTTCGATGCTATTATTTCTAAATCCTTCTACGCTATTTTCTATAGTACCAGTAAACACTAACAATACTACAAAAATAGTTCCACAAATCATTCCCCACATAATTGATATATATATTTCTTTTATATTGTCTCCGAAAACAAATGCTAAAAAAAGTATAAAAAAGAAATTGATGTAGCTCCCATGGATAAACTGGTATACATAAAAAAATAAACTTAACAAGATAAATAGTATAACTTGCTCTTTGAAATATTTATTTAAGTTCTCAAATATTGATATTATACCCACAAAATATATTAAAATAGTTATTATACTATTAAAATGCTTTGAAAAATCTATAAAATTCTGGCCAGAATCATTTATAAAAGATAATATTTGAAAAAAAGAATAAAAGAAAAATAATATGCACATTATCTTATGGGTAGGTAGCTGTTTAGTTTTTACGAGTTTGGTATTTTCCAATTTGTGTACTACTCCTTAATCTAATTTATCGCTGTAAAAATACTTTAAAAAAAGAATTTTCATCTTTATTATACTTTAAATAGTCGTGTTTCAAATTTAACTTGAAAACATTAGATGACAAATTATCGATATCAACAGGAATATTAGCCATTAAATGCTCATCTAATTTATAAACATCTTTTCCACAGGGCTCAATATTATCAATCATTTCTTGAAACTTACCAATATTATATTTATAAGCAATAGCATAAAAATAGTCTATAAGAAAAAAATTAATTAATTCATTCTCAATTTCCCAATAATAATTAAACATATCTACCATAAAAGATTGTACAACCAAATTACTATTTGAATACTGTATAAAACCTCTCCAACGGCCTTTCGAAACATATTTACCTTTAAAAAAATCATAGCCGCTTAATGTCCAATATTTTTTTTCCGATATTTCAACAAAATTAAAATCATTTAGAAATATTGTAGCATCCAACCATAAGCCACCATATTTATATAATAAATTAACTCTAATAATATCGGATAACTGTGTTAAAGAAATAATTCCTTTCGATACTTTATCCAAAATACTTTCCGGTATATCAATATATTCTAAATAATTTTGTTCAGTAATAACAATTATATTGTCTAAATATTTTTTATTGTTCTCAAAACACTTTTTAACTAGTGGAGGAAATTGTGTTTCTCCTTGCCACCACATCATCCAAGCAATTTCTTCTTTAAAAATACTACTATTATTCAAATATAAATCAGTATTTTGATAATCATTTATTATTTTTGCACATTTTGACTCTAGGCTGTTTAGTATTTTCTCATGAAATCTATTATGTAAGTATTCACTTTTAAAAAAACGTCTAGACTTATCAAAAAAATTATAGTACGCATATTTGTTCGTCATTTTATTCACTTCTCTTATACATATTGTTATTTTTAAAAAAATTACGTATTCTTTCAAAATCTTTAAAGCGCACTAAAGACATGCCATTCTTTAATCCTAAAAATAAAATTTTAAATGAAAAACGAAGTCCAAATCTATATCTTATTAATGATAAAGCAAAAAACTTTGTAATTGTCTCTTTAACATTAGAAAATTCTTTGGATGTTAAATTCTTTTTATAAAAACTATTAACACGAATATTTACAAACAAATTAACTAAAAACCTTTCTTTACTCATTTTTGTCGTTAAACTATTATTGTTATAGTCCCAACTATAAATAATTTCATTAGACACAAAGATTTTTCTGGCTAAATAACCAGATTTTGCTGCAAACATTCTGTCATTACTTACAATAGTTTCTTCAAAAATAATACTATTATCAAATAAAAAATTTCTATTATATATTCTAGACCAAACAACTGGTAGCTTATACCTTAAAGACAAATCATTCTTCTGATGAAAATAATCCGAAAAATATTCAGCATAACCGTCGTGCCGATTACCTACATTATTATTCTCATCGGTAGAAGTTGGTAAGAAATAAATCATATCAAAATTTGTATGTAAAAAAGGGAATATAATCTCGTTATATCCTGGAATAAAATGATCATCACTGTCAGCAAAAATAACCCAATCTTCTTTCGAAAGTCTCAATCCTATATTTCTACATGATCCAGCTCCTTTATTAAGACTATTATTTTTTACAATTTCTATTTGTTTTTGGGGATAATTTCTAGCTATATCAAGAGTTTCTAAGAATTCTTCCATGTTAGAGTTATCATCAACTATGATAACTTTAATGAATTGATTATTTTCTAAATCTATAGATTCAAGCATCTTTTTTATATTTTTAGATGAGTTATAAGTAGGTATTATGATGCATAACTTATACTCGCTATGCTCTTTACTCATAATAATGATTCTACTTCCTTTCTAAAATTAGCAATGAATATTTTATGGTTAGATTTGAATATTTTAGAGCTTGTATTCTTAGTAATTTTTTCTTCAAGATAATCTAAATTTTCTATAAACTCTATATTATAACCCTTATCATTTATATTTTTAAGGAATTCAAGTTGATGATTATTAACATGTTCTCCATATTCAAATTTTCTAGGGACAACAATTAAAGGCTTATTTTTTAATAGCACACTAAAAAAACTTGACGGCCCTCCATGTGTGATTATTAAATCAGCATTTTCTATAAATTCATTCATTTCTTTATAATTTAAAAATTTTCTATAGTTACAATTTTTAAGTTTATAATCTGAATAACCAGTTTGAACGAAAAACTCTACATCCGGCATGCTCGCACTAATTTCATCTATTTTTTTTAAAAGCCTATTAAATTGTTGTTCATGTGTACCAACTGTAATAAATATCACTAAAATATCCCACCTATATTTTTTGAATTTTTATATATTTTTTCCAATTCCTCCCATTGAACTAGAAATTTATCTGTTACTGGTTTTACTAGTTTACCCGTAAGTGTCGGAGAGTCAATTCTATCAAAAACTTCCAGATAAACTGTCTTTGCACCAAATAATTTTCCTATATAAAAAAATGGTACAGCTACAGCAGCTCCTGAAGAAATTATCAAATCCGGTTTTTCTTTTTTCAATACTTTTATTGCTAACATAGTATTTTTGAATAAATTTTTTATGTTTCTATTTGTAGGAAAATAACAATAATATTTTTTCTCGTATTCTAAGACACTATTTGCATCATCTTTATCGAAAGTAACCCAAAATCTATCATATTCTTCCCAAAAATCTTTTAACAAATAAAGATGTGTCAGATGCCCTCCACTGGATCCAACTAAACAAATTTTTATATCTTTCTTCATAAATTAATAAGCTCCATTCGGTTTGATCATCATCAATACAGTTTTAAAAATAATTACAGTATCATTTTTTAAACTTAAATTTTCTATATATTTGATATCTAAATTTACCATTTGATTAAAACTGAGACTATTACGTCCACTTACTTGCCATAAACCAGTGCATCCAGGTTTTACAAATAGACGCTCTTTATCATGTTCCGTATAATGTTCTACTTCTCTGACTAACGGTGGTCTTGGGCCAACTAAACTCATATCCCCTTTTAAAACATTCCACAACTGGGGAAGTTCATCAATACTAGTTTTGCGAATGAATTTACCAATTTTGGTAATTCGAGGATCATCTTTCATTTTGAACATAGCACCTTCTATTTCATTAAGGCTTAATAATTCTGCTAACTTTTCTTCTGCATCTATGCACATAGATCTAATTTTGTACATTTTAAAAGGTTTACCATTTTTCCCTACACGAATTTGAGAAAAGAAAATTGGACCTTTAGGTTCCTCAATCTTCATTAAAAATGCAACAAATAAAATAATAATTCCTGCAATAATCAATCCAAAAAAACTACCTACTACATCTAATACACGCTTCATAAAAAAAGTAGTTCTTTTTGCGTATAATTTTTCTAAATTTATAGATTGAAATAACTCTGTATTGATCTGATTAACTATATCAATTTTAGGAACACTTATCTTAGATTCTTCCATTTTTTTCATCTCCTTAAAACCAACCAAACTTTTTCATTTTCAATTCACTATGACTAGGGTAAATTATAGAATCACCATTTACGATATCTTTTGCAACTTGCTGCATTTCAGTAACAACTTCTTTACCAAAATCTTTTTGAATTTTTTTATACGCTTCTTTAAGATAAAAATTACGTTTATGTACACCATGGGCATCTGAAGCAACCATCTGAACTAAGTTATGTTCAACCATTATTTTTGCTGTTCTTTGAATTGATTTACCAAACACACCTATATAGCTTGGTGCGGTAAGCTGTGCTAAACATCCCATATCTAAAAAAGGTATCAATAAATTAGGATTCTCTCTAAATTTAGCATTACGCTCGGGATGAACAATAATAGGTACTTTACGCATTCCACGAAGTTCAAAAAATAATTGCTCTGTATAGGCTGGAATATCTAATGTAGGAAACTCGATTAAAATGTATCTATCTTCAATATCTGTAAACAAAATTCGATCATTTTTAATTTCATCTATCAGTGTACCTGTAATACGAACTTCTTGACCTTCAAAAAGCGTTAATGGCAAATTACGCTTATCAAGTTCTGCTTGTAAATTTGCCACTTGTTCAATAATTGATATTTTAGGATTCGTATACTTACCATTATTGTGATGTGGCGTACATAAAACATGCGTAATTCCCTGATCTATTGCTTTTTCAGCCATTGCAATACTTGCATCTAAATTTTCTGCACCATCATCGATTCCTGGTAAAATATGACAATGTAAATCAATCATTTTAACACTCCGCTTTCTATTTTATGATCCGTAATAGTAATATCCTTGATCTGTTGCATTTTTTGCACCATGATATACAGCACCTAATACATTAGCATTTACCATACCTAATAAATCACGTGCTTTATAAAGTGATTCTTTTCTAGAAACATCTTCACGAATAACCATTAATGTACCATCTACCTTTGATGACATAATTTGTGCGTCAGTTACTGCTACAATTGGAGGCATATCAAAAATGACAAAATCATATTCTTCTCTTAACTCTTGTAATACTTGCTCCATACGTGATGAACCTAGTAACTCTGAAGGATTTGGTGCTTTAGGTCCGCTCGTTAGCACATGCAAATTTGGAACCGTTGTTTCTTGAACTAAATTGACAAGCTTTTCTTTTGTACTTAACAAGTTACTAAATCCAGCATTATTTATTAAATTAAATGTTTTATGCACTGTAGGTTTGCGTAAATCAGCATCAATTAATAATACTCTTTGACCAGAATTTGCAAAAACTACCGATAAGTTTGCTGAAGTTGTTGATTTCCCTTCACCAGGTCCAGACGAGGTAATTACTACTGTTTTTATCTCATGATCTGAAGAAGAAGCAAAACGAATATTTGTACGAATTGTTCGATATTGTTCTGAAATAGGAGATGATTGATCCATTAATGTAATTAATGCTACTGGATTTGTCGTTTCTTTATTTCGTTTATTCTTTTTTTGTTTTTTTGCCATTATTTCTTGTCCTCCTATATTCTTGAACGATTTCTTCTAGTTGATTTTGTATTTTTTTCTTCTACAAGGTTTTCGTTAACTATATTTTCGCTTGTCGTTGCTTTCCTAGTACTTAACTGCGTAGCAGCTAAATTTTTAGCTTTTTTAATATAATTTGCAATATCTTTTTCTGAGACTTCTGGTACTGTACCTAAAATTGTAAATCCTAATTCTTCTACAATAAATTGTGAATCCTTAACAGTTCGATCCATCAATTCAGCAATCATCGCAAATACCATCCCTAAGCCTATACCAACCAACATTCCAAAAATTAAAAATAACTTATGATTAGGTGAAACAGGATCAGTATCCACTACTGCATTTGAAATAATTGTTATACGATCTACATTCAATACATCTTTTGCGTTTTCTTTAAAAATATTTGCTACTGTATTCGCAATGTTTGCTGCAGATTTAGCATTTTGACTTAATGATATAATTGAAAACATCTGCGAATTTTGGTTTTGAGCAATCGAAATGGAATCTTTTATCTCTTCTGGACTCATTTTCATATTGTAGTCACTTTTAAGTCTATTTTCTACTTGATTTAAAACTAAATCACTTACTATAAAATCTTTATACGTATTAATCATTTGAAGATTACTATTTACATCATTTACATTCGTATTTTCAGTTTGAGGTAGTGTAACAACTAGTTGCGCTTGTGAACTATATTTCGGCGTAATAACAAAGAAAGTTATTGCTGCAGAAACTCCTATGCCAACTAATCCCCAAAAAATTATCATTTTAATTCTTTTTAATAAAATAGAAAAAAGTTGGTTTAAATTATATGTTTGGTCCATTTTTTAACGTTCTCCTCTTAATTGAATTATTCCATAATATCTAATTGCTTATCTAATTCTTTTTTGACACGATCACGTTCAGCTTGAGAAACTTCTTGATAAGATACTCCATCTTTCATGAAGCCTTCACCTTGTAATTGATCCATCTCAATTTTTCTGAACGAATCACGATATTTTTGAGCTAAGCTTACCATTTCGTCGAAACTCAAATCAGTTTGAATAGCATCTCCTAATGAATCTAGTATACTCTTATATCTAGTCACATTATTAATATCAATCGCTTTATCGGCAATTGCGGCAATAACTTTTCGTTGACGTTCTTGACGACCATAATCTCCACGAGGATCCTCATAACGCATACGAGAATATTTCAAAGCTTCCTCGCCATTTAATTCAATTTTCCCGTATTTAAATGTTGATCCTTCATAAGTAAACTCAAGTGTATTGTTAACTTCAATTCCACCGATTTCGTCTACGATTGTTTGAATCCCAGCCATATCGATTGAAATATAATGATCGATTGGTACATTTAGTAATTTTTCAACTGTATCCATAGACATTGCCGGCCCACCAAATGCGTAAGCGTGGTTTAATTTATCTTGTGTTCCATGCCCCACGATTTCAGTATAGGTATCGCGTTCTAAGCTGACAATACGAGTAGATTCTTTTCTTGGATTAACCGCGACAAACATCATCGAATCTGAACGACCTTGATCAATTCGTCCAAGATCTCCAGTATCGATTCCCATTAATAAAATACTAAAAGGATCGCCATCTTTTACTTCAACATCACGAGTTGGGTCAATTTTATTTTTGCGATTAACTTCATGATAGGTTTTGTCCGCTGCACCTTTAACATCAAAATATACTTTCGCGCTTACTCCACCAACAATTACTACAAGAGCAATCACGATGCCAAAAACCGTCCACATGATTTTTTTTCCAAGAGAACTTTTTTTACTTCTTCGTGCCATGATTCTTCTCCATTCTTTTTATAGTTACTTGATCTAATATTAAGAAGCTTGATTAGTTGCTTGTGTATCTTTTGCGCCATCTACTGCTGCACCTTGAGAACTTGTGGGTGTCTCAGAAGATGGTGTTGTTTCTACTGGTGCTTGTGATGACGGCGTCGTACTTGGTGTCGTCGGTTGTACTGGTGTTACCGGTTGTTGATAACTTGGTGTTGTCGGTTGTTGATACGTTGGTGTTTCTGGTACATACACCGGTTCTTCATAAGTTGATTCTGGTGTTTCTACAACTGGTTCCGTCGATTCCACCGTACTCTCAACTGTACTTTCAACAGTTTGTTCGACTGTACTTTCGACAACAGGTGCTGCAGCTAGTGCCAATTGGTTTGCGATTTCAGTGGCTGACGCCGCTAATTCTGCTTGAACTTCTGGGTTCTTCACTTTTTCGATCTCGACTACCAGATTCGCCTGAGCTTCAGCTGTTGCTTGTTCGCTGATGACACCGTTAGGCAATAATTCTTCGATCGTTTTACGAATCGATTTGATTTGATTGATTTGGTCTGTCGCACTCTTTAAATACTGATTCAAGATCTTAGTCCAGTCATCGTCTGATAAGTTTTTCATTTGCTCTTTGGCATTATTGACGGTTGTGTCTTTGATGTCGGCTTTAATATAGGCATTCTCATCAAATTTTTCCCAATCGGTAATCGGTTCACTAAATAGATCTGTTGTTGCATTTTGTGTAGCCAATTTCTTTTGGGCGATACTGATTTGTTCGCCTAATTCTGATTTACTTTGATTAAAGGCTTCGATCTGTTGCGTTAGTTTCTTATCTTTGACATCTAAGCGACTGTTATCTGCTTTGATATCCGATAATTTTTTAGACACCACGTCGATTTGTTCTTTCGTTAAATCTTTTTTCAAAAAAACTTTTTTGTCAGAAGAGTATAAGCCATCCACTAGTTTTTGGACTTCTGGTAATTGTTTTTTCTCTTGATCGATCAGTGAAATCACATAATCCACATTTTGTTCATTTTGACGGTCCGCATTGACTTTATATCCTACTGCCACCACTCCGACTGCTACGATTCCAACTGCGATTACTCCAATAGTAGATTTTACATTTTTTGCCATAAGATGGGCTTCACTCCTATATCTGCTGTGTTTTTTTATTTATGTATCAACTCTAGTGTTACTATGTTATGTAAATCATAATTTACACAATCACAATAAGACTACAGAATTATTCAAAAGAAGTCAAAACTTTTTCGAAAAAAATAGATTTTCAAGTATTTTGTTCGAATATTGGGAAATTTTTAGAATTTTAGTGGTTTTTGTCATCAATTTCTTTGAAGTTTAAGATGGTTTTGACTCGCTAGGTAAAAGAAAAATATATTTCGTTATTTTTTCATATTTTCTTCACATTTATTGCTTGAAAAAAGTACCTGGCCACATGGGCCGGTACTTTTTAGTATCATGTCTACGTTAATTTAAAATCGTTACTTTCACATTGAATTTACGTCCCCAAGCTGTACATTGCTCCACTGTTGGGAAATGGACGTCGATGATATTGCCTTTGATCGCCCCACCTGTATCGGCGGCGATCGCTGTACCATATCCTTCAACATTGACGATCGACCCAATTGGGATCACTGAAGGATCTACCGCGATCACTTGAGGATTTTGTCTCAAGTCGATTCCGTTAAAAGTAAAATTCGAGCTGCCTGGTTCTGCGCGAGAATATGCGGTGGCTTGGACATACACGACTTTACCGTTTGTTGCGGGCGTTTCAGTCGCAGGTGTCTCTGTTGGCGTACTCGTTTCGGCTTTTGGTGTTTCGGTTGGTTTTGTTTCAGTCGCTACCGTTTTTGTTTCTTCTTTTGAAGTTTCGGCTGTTGCTTGTGCAGCTTTTTCACTAGCTTTTTGGGCAGCTGCTTCTTTTGCTGCTTGTTCTTTTTGCGCTTCTTCTGCTTGTGCTTTGGCTTGAGCTTCTTGTTCTGCTTTTTCTTTAGCCGCACGTTCTGCTTCTGCTTTAAGTCTTGATTCTTCTACTAGTTTGCTACTTGCGATCTGTGCAAGTTGATCTTGCTTGTCTGCTAGTTCTGTTTGTAACGCCGCGACTTTTGTATCAAGTGTTTGTGCTTTATCGGTTAACTCTGCTTGATTGGCTTCAAGTGTTGTTTGCGTCGTTTGTGCGTCTTCTTTCAAGTCTTCAAGTTTTTGTGTTGCTTCATTTAAACTGTCGATCGTTGCTTTTTCAGATTGTTGCATCACCGTAATGGCATAGACTCCGTTAACGAAATCTTGGATACTTTTTGCATTCAGCAACATTTCAAGTTTGCTTTCACTTGCTTGATTGATTTGGATACTTTTCAAGCGCTCTGCGACAACTGCTTTACGTTTTTGAACGGTTTCTTGTGTTTTTTGGATATCGGTCGTTAACGTCGCAAGCTTTTCTTGATTGTCTGCAATCTGTGTTTGTAAGTTTGTTACTTGTTGATAGGCGTCGTTGACTTCTGTTAACGCTGCTTGAACCTCCGTACTAATTTCTTGGCTTTGTTTTGTTACTTGTTCTTCTTGTTGGTTCAACGTGTCTAATGATTCCGCTTGAATCATCGCTGGTGCAATTAGTTGAATCCCCATTACCGTAATTACACTCGCAAGCAAATGTTTTCGTTTCAAACAGCCCGACCCCTTTCATTTCATATCTCTTTGTTATTTTATACCGGTTCATTTCTAACGTTTCCTATTATACCCAATGTTTCACATCTATATATGACAGAATTTTTACAGATTATTACGTTTTTGTGTATTTGATTTCAGTCATTACCAATGAACAGGTTTTCTTAGATTTATTTCATGTCACTGACATCTTAACGTAACATAACCGTATTTATGCAAACTAGGTTGAAATCTTTCTTTTATTTACATTTTTTAGTACACTAAGATTAGCGTTTTTCTATTGCACTATTATAATAGAAGAAAAACTTTATTTTTAGGAGGTTTTTTATGTTTGAATTGTTCGCCCATGCGCGAAATTATCGCAAGCAGCTGATACTAGGACCCTTTTTTAAATTCTTAGAAGCTGTCTTCGAATTGATCCTGCCTTTGCAGATGGCTCGTTTGATCGATGCTGGGATTCGACAAAATGATTGGAACGAGGTCATGCGCATGGTCCTTTGGATGGTCGCGATGTCAGTCATTGGGCTAGTTTGTGCTGTTATTTGTCAATATTATGCTTCGATTGCGTCACAAGGATTTGGTACGGAGTTACGGAATCAATTAATGAAAAAAATCAATACATTATCACATGATGAGTTGAATCAATTTGGTACGGATACCTTGATCACTCGTATGACCAATGATATCAATCAATTGCAACTGGCCCTTGCCATGTTGATTCGGTTAGTCGTTCGTGCTCCTTTTTTAAGTATCGGTGCAATCATTATGGCGTTCTACATCGATTGGCAAACTGGATTACTCTTTTTGATCGTCTTGCCGATTTTTTGTGTGATCTTATATTTGATCATCTCACGCTCTGTACCGTTATATAAAAAAGTTCAAGAACGTTTGGACCGTTTAAATGAATTGGTCAGCCAAAATTTAAGCGGAGTTCGGGTGATTCGTGCCTTTTCACGTACGAAAGAACAAACGACACAATTTAATGAAGCCACTGATTCACTAAACCGTGTGTATTTACGTGTAGGGAATCTTTCTGCTTTATTAACACCTGCGACTACGATGTTGATGAACTTTGGGATCATTATTTTGTTCTATCTAGGTGGACTTAAAGTCAATAGTGGAAATCTAGAACAAGGTGAACTACTTGCTTTAGTCAACTATATGAATCAAATGTTACTTGCATTGATCGTTGTCTCAAACTTAGTCTTGATCTTCACTCGTGCAGCAGCTTCTGCCAATCGTGTCAAAGAGATCTTGAGTGTTGAGCCAAGTATCGTATCGACTACAGATACAAGTGCCAAAACGAGCTTAGCTGGTGGTGTCGAATTTAAAGAGGTCGATTTTCGTTATGGTCCAAAATATGGCCTTGCGCTAAAACAGATCAACTTTACCGTAACACCAGGTACGACTGTGGGGATTATTGGACCTACAGGGAGTGGAAAATCGACTGTTACCCAATTGATCCCACGTTTTTATGATACAAGTCGTGGCCAAGTCTTACTGGATGGGATCGATGTGCACGATTTTACATTAGAAACCTTGCGCAGTGAGATCACTATGGTGCCACAAACAGCAGTGCTATTTAGCGGGACGATCCGCGAGAACTTGCAGTGGGGGAAAAAAGATGCCACGGATGACGAATGTTGGGAAGCATTGACGATCGCGCAAGCACGTGAATTTGTTGAAGGCTTGAAAGACGGATTAGATACTCAAATTTTTGAAGGCGGAAAAAACTTCTCTGGTGGTCAGCGTCAACGCTTGACGATCGCACGCGCCATTATTGCGAAACCAGCTATTTTGATTTTAGATGATTCCTTAAGCGCCTTAGATTATCAAACGGATCTATTGTTACGTAAAGCATTACAACAATTAAATGGTACTGTCATCATCATTTCACAACGCGTACGATCGATCCAACAAGCTGAACAGATTTTAGTGATGGATAGTGGGGAGTTGCTTGCTCAAGGAACTCACGAAGAATTGATGGCGACATCTGTTGAGTATCAAGAAATCGTTGCATCACAAGAGGAGGAAACGGAATGAATGCGAAAAAAACCGATTGGACGGCGTTTCGCCAGTTCCTTCCCTATTTAGGAAAATATAAATTAGAAAATGGACTTGCCATCTTACTTGGAATCTTTAATGGTTTAAGTGCAGTCTTGATGAGTTTAGAGATTGGGCGCGCGATCGATCAAATGATCGGCAAAGGACAAGTCGATTTCCGTGGGTTAACACGTGAATTGATCTTCTTTGCGATCTTGATTCTGATCAATGTGATTAGCCAATGGTTGATCCAACGTTTAGGTAACCGAGTGGCCTATGGTGCAGCCAAAGATCTACGTGAAGAAGCCTTTGAACATTTGAATCGTCTGCCACTACGTTATTACGACCAAGAGGCACACGGGAGTATCGTCTCTCGTTTTACTAACGATATCGACGCGGTATCCTTAGCGGTATCGAGTGTCTTTAATCAGCTGTTTTCAGGTGTTTCGGTCGTGATCTTAGCTTTATTTTTAATGTTTCGAATGAGTACGACGCTAGCAATCGTTGTTCTTTTATCGACACCGATCATTTTCTTTGTCAACTGGTCGGTCGCAAAAGCATCGCAAGCCAACTTTGCCTCTCAACAACGTATCGTAGGTGATGTGTCGAGCTTTGTCACCGAAATGGTGGGCAATCAAAAAATCGTGAAAGCCTTCAATCGTGAAGCAGTCAATCAAACCAATTTTGAAACGATCAATGGTGAATTAAATGTCAAAGGACAAAAAGCTCAGTTCTCTTCTTCTTTAACGAATCCCTTGTCACGTTTCGTGGATCATTTAGCCTATGTGGCTGTCGGTGGTGTTGGTGCTTATCTGATGCTTTCTGGCAATACACTGGTGACGATCGGGATCATTTCAAGTTTTACGATTTATGAAAGTCAATTTACAAAACCTTTTATCGAGATCTCTGGGATGATCACACCGATCCAAACCGCTTTAGCAGGTTTGCGTCGGACGTTTGATCTATTAGCAGAGCAAGAAGAAAGTGTTGAGCCTGTCGTAGAGATGGAGATGCCTTTAAAAGGTGAGATCACCTTTGATCACGTAGACTTCAGCTACGTTCCTGAACAAACATTGATCCAAGATTTTAATTTTGTCGCAAAACCAGGCGAAACGATCGCAATCGTTGGGAAAACGGGTGCTGGAAAATCGACATTGGTCAACTTACTGATGCGTTTTTACGAAGTTACAGCAGGTACCATCTCAATTGACGGTACACCGATCGATCAAATGAATCGTGATCAGTTGCGCCAAGATTTTGGAATGGTCTTACAAGAAACGTGGTTATTTGATGGTACCCTTTATGATAACTTAACGTACGGTAATCCAAATGCTTCTGATGAACTGATCGAACATGCATTAAAGAAAACTTATATGCATGAATTCGTCGAACGTTTGCCGCTTAAATTAGATACTCCGATTGGACATCAAGGGTTGAAAATCTCTGACGGACAACGTCAATTGTTGACGATCGCGCGTACGATGATCAGCCAACCGACGATGTTGATTTTAGATGAAGCCACAAGCTCGGTCGATACGTTGACCGAGAAGAAAATTCAATCGGCCTTTTTAGAAATGATGAATGGTCGGACTAGTTTTGTGATCGCACATCGCCTATCCACGATTCGCAATGCCGATAAGATCCTTGTTATGGATTCTGGTCAAATCGTTGAACAAGGAAGCCATGAAGAACTTTTAGAACAAAAAGGCTACTATCACGATTTGTATCACGCACAATTTCAATCGTAATATGAAAAACCACCGTTCGAGATACGAACGGTGGTTTTGTTTTATCTATACAAATCATCTACTGCAGCAAATGAATAAGCGTACTGTGTGTAGAATCCAAAAATAGCATTACCCACTTGATTGATAAAAAAATTATCAATATAGATTCCGCCTGTATACCAATTAAAATCTTCAGTAACATTTCGCAGATGTCCCCATTTATCATCATTGTCAATAGATATATATTCTTCTAAAATCAGTTTAAAGAAACTATCTGCCAGAGCTTCTGGTGTCACGTCTTTATTAGGTCCTCCTACTAGAGGTCGAGGAAACAAATTTTCACCACTACCATTATTATGAAGAAACAGTGAGCTAAGTTTGTCTAACGCTTTATCAGAAGTATGATTCATTTTTATATGTGAGTTCATCGCATGTTCGTAGCTATACGCATTTTGATCTTCTGAGATTCCTGGTGCTTGTAAAGATTTGAGATCTAATAATAATCGATATTCGTTGATATTTTGTAGCATTCTCGCACGATAACGTCTATTCACTTCTTTTATACCGGTTAATTGACTATATTTTTCTGGTCCAATATATATTTTTTTCGGATTTTGTTCTAGCTGAGCATAAACTGTTGCGATCGTTTGATTTTTAGTTCGATATTCATTGTTGATGATTTGTGAAATCGTAGTAAAGTTTGCATATTTTTGATCAGTAACTATTTTAGGTATTCTTAATAAAGATGAGTGTGCTGCTTGAGCGATTTGAGTTTTAGAAAGAGTTTCATAGCTATTATTTTGTGCGCTGGATAATTTTTCTTGTGCTTTAGCTTGAGCAACCAGCTGATTGATTTGGGCAATCGATTTTGCATTATTGATTTGATCTGTATAGGCTACTTTTTTGGCATAGTCAAAATTGACTGCATTTACGCTCGTAACCGCCTCTTTCTTTGCGGCTTTTAACGCTTGTTCTTGTTTTGCCGCTGCCTCATTTTGATCAGATTGTGCTTGTGCATTCGCTACGATTTGATTCACTTGTTCAACTGATGTTGCTTGATTCAATTGCATTGTATAAGTCGTTTTTTGTTCATTAGTCAGGTTCATACGACTTAACTTTTCGATTCCTGAAGCTTTAGCATCCCCTAAGCGCTGGGCTTGTTGTGCTGCAGCTGTATTTTTATCTGATTGTGTCTTTGCTTCCGATACGATTTTAGTAATTTGTCCACTTGAAGTTGCCCCATCGAGTTGATTGGTGTAGCTTGTTTTTTGAGCATTCGTCAAGTTTAAATTGGCTACTGTATTTTTACCAGCACTTTTGGCTTCTGCCAATTGTTGCGCTTGTTGTGCGGCTTTCGTATTTTGATCAGACTGCGTTTGTGCATTGGTCACTATTTTCTTGATATCGGCACTTTTTTTCGCGTTATTGAGTTGATTGATATACGTGTTTTTTTGTGCAGCCGTCAAATTCAATCCATTCACCTTGGTGATAGCCTCTTTTTTCGCAGTGGCTAATTGTTGCGCTTGTTGTGTTGCCGCACTATTTTTATCTGATTGTGTTTTAGCAGCTGCACTTACTTCGTGCACTTGCGCTACTGTTTTCGCACCTTTGATTTGATTGATATATTGATTTTTTTGGGAAGTCGTTAGTGTGAACTCATTTAATTTCGAAATAGCAGATTCTTTGACGATCTTCAATTCATTTGATGGATTTTCTACTTTTTTAACGGTGATCTTACGTGTGACTGTCGTCGTATTTTTTTGACCATCTACCGTACTATAAGTCAACGTATAGACACCTGGTTTAGCTAAATCTACTGAACCACTTACTTTTATTGATAAGCTATTCCCTAGAAAATCTTTTGCTGCTACTCCTTTTAAAGGATCGAATTTTTCCGCCGATTGCTCCACAGTCGTATCACTTGCACCGGTTAAAGTTGGCTTTACTGTCTTCATCCCATACCAAGCAACTCCCTCATCTTTCCAACCCGATTGGATCAACATCGCTTGCTCTGCACTATTTAATGTGTAATTATGACTTCCTGCTTTGGCATTCGTATTATAAGCACGATAAAGTTTTACTCCTTGGCTGTTTTCTGAATACCAGCCAATCCCTTCGTCTTTCCACCCCACTTTCACTAAAGAATCCTTTTCAGATTGATTCAATGTATAATGGTGATCACCTGCATTTTTGTTATACAAACGATAGACTGGTGACCCTTTTGAAGGTGCAAACCAACCGATTCCTTCATCTTTCCAACCTACTCTAACCAATTGCTGCTGCTCTTGTGTATTTTTGGTATAAAAATGTTCGCCATTATTTGGATTATACAGACGATACATTGTATATCCTTTGACTTCGGCTGCTGAGGTCGCTTCAGCTAAATCCAATACGCCAAGCATCATAAGCGATGTAGTCAAACCAACTCCTAAAATTTTTGCGCTCTTTTTCATTATCTGTTCCCCCTTTAATCAACTAAATAACTATTGAGAATGTCACTCCAATCATTATTTTTCAAATTATAGCATGTGAAGTATTCACATTATGAATAGATTCTATCCAGACAAAAAAAGAAGCACAGCATTCACTGTACTTCTTGCTTAATTCGCTAATAATCCTAAATCTTGTTTCCATTGTAGTACACGTTTAACGGAAGCATCTAATTGGCTTTCAGGATAATCGCCATTTTCAACTGCTGCGATGACGACTGGGATCTGTACGTCATAACTTGACGACATCACCAAATCATTTCCTGCTTGCAGCGCTTTTAATCCTGCTTCATCTTGCGAGATAAAGTCGGCAAGTCCGGCCATGTCCATATCATCTGTCATGATCACTCCGTTAAAATGCAACTCCTCACGTAAGATTTTATGCACTACAGGTGAGATCGATGCCGGTTCTGTAGGATCGATACTTGATACGATATTATGACTAACCAAAATACTATCTGCCCCGGCTTCGATCCCCTTGGCAAATGGGACAAAATCGACTTGGCGCAACTCTTCTAGTGAACGCGTATCCGTGACGATCTCTACGTGTGAATCACGATTGTCGCCATAGCCAGGAAAATGTTTCAAAGTCGAACCAACTTTTTCTTCTTTCAAGGCTTTCGTTACTGCGGCAACATAATCCGCTGTTAATTGCGCATCTTGGCCAAGCGTGCGATCATAGATAAAGGCTTGAGGATCTGTGGCGACATCTGCGACGGGAAATAATCCTGCATTGATGCCATAACTTCTAAGCGTATCTGCTTTTTGCTTCGTATCTGAAACGATCGCTGGAATCCCACCTTGAGCATAAAGCGTTTGTGGTGAAGCAAATGGTTCGGTTACGAGTTGCGGATTGGTACTTAAACGACTAACCAATCCACCTTCTTCGTCTGAACCGATCAGCATCGGAATCTTACTGGCTTGCTGGTAACTTAAAATCTTATCTTTTAATTGACGTTCCGTTAAGCCTTGAACATCGCGGCCAAATAAAACATAACCACCTAGATCATATTCTTTGATATCTTCGATTTGTTGGACATCCGGTACTCGTGCAAAAAATAACTGTCCGACTTTTTCTTCAACCGTCATCGCCTGTATTCGGTCATCGATCGTTTTGGGTTTTGATTCACTGCTAGTCGTCGTCGTTTCGCTACTGCTCGTACTTACGACTTGACTTGATTCTGTAGTGGGTGTCGTTGTTTGATCTTCATGCATAAAGTACCACATTCCTCCAATCAAAAGGACAAACACCAGAACGAAACTCATAAATATAAGTGCTTTGATTCCATTTCCTTTCATGTTGCTCTCCTTTATTCTTGTTTTCCCTACACTGCTTTCGGGTTTATTATACATGACAAATGCACACAACGCTACAACACAAAGAAACGAAATGGCCGATTCCATCTCGTTTCTTTGTATTCTTTTAGCTTATACTTGATATTTATTCAAAGAAGCGGCGCATAATTTGTTCATATGCATCGATAAATTGTAAATACGTATCGACATAAACAAACTCATCGACTTGGTGCGCACTGGCATTTCCTGGTCCGCAAACTACGACATGGATATCTGGGTTGTATTCGACAAAACGTGAAGCATCCGTTCCACCTGCTACTCCAATGATCGGTACCGATTCTCCGACTGCATCTTCAACGATCATTTTCGTCAATCCTACGATTTTCGCTTTTGGATCACTTTTCACTGGAAATGAACTTTGTAAAATGTGTAGCGATAATTCAGCAGCTGTCTGTTGATTACAGGTTTCAATCAATTCCGTCAACTCTTTGATCAACGTCGTATTGTGCACTTCTGGGATCGTTCTGATTTTGGTCGTCATACTAGCAAATTCAGGTACAGAGTTGGCTTGTTCACCACCACTGATCAAGGTTACAACAGGCGTCATCGGTCCTAAGATCGTATCTTTTGTTGTGATCGTATCAAAGTATTCTTGTTGTTTTTGATAATAGTACATTAATGAGTCGATGGCATTTTTTCCAAGTTCTGGCATCGAACTATGTGCGGCACGTCCTTTTGCATGTACTTCGTAGGTCAAGGAGCCTTTGTGGGCAATAAAGATAAACCGTTGTTCAACATTGCCTTCTTTTTTCACTAAGCCTTCTGGAAGTGGCATTTTTAAGACGACTTCACGACTTTCACCACTTGGTTCACAAACGACCAATGAATCGATATCTTTAGCATAGCCTAATTCTGCAAGCTGTTGCGCACCTAATAAGCCTAGCTCTTCTCCGATCGTGGCCATTAAACGGATCTTTCCTGGAATTTTGACATTGCTTGTTTTTAAATTGATCATCGCCAAGACGGCCGCCATAAGTCCAGATTTCATATCGGTCACACCACGACCAAACATGCGGCCATTTTCAATCGTTGCCGAAAAAGGAGGATAGGTCCAAGCAGATTCATCACCAGTCGCCACCACATCCATATGGCCATCAAAGGCTAAAACAGGACCGTTCCCTTCACCGATTTCCGCAATCAAATTGATTCGTTCAGGAGCATATTCGATTCGTGTCGTGTCGATCCCATACTCAGAAAATAACGCCTCTAAATAATCAGCAACACGTTTTTCTTCCCCATTTACGGTCTCTAGTCTTACGATGTCTTGTAGTCGTTGAATCGCTTGTTCTTCTCTCATTTTCTCAACATCCTTTCTCAAAAAAAGCTTTCGATTCCATTATAGCTTACTTTGTGTTTTTTTGCTCAAACATAACAAACGTCTTGCAAAATTGTTCGAAAAAAAGAACAGCACAGCAGCTGTTCTTAATAATCGATTTGTTCCATGATCCGTTTGATGCTAAACCCTTTACCATGGACTTCACTTGCATTCATCGACACAATAAAGGCTTCATTATCGATAGCCAGTAGATGCTCACGGATCATCGAGTAATCCCGTTCTTTGATCGTAGTCATCAATAAGGTTTTAGGTGTTTTATCAAATCCACCTTCGATCGGGATTCGTGTGACCCCTTTATCTAGCTGTTCGAGTAACGCTTGTTGCAATAATGGTGCTTTTTCACTGATAATCAGCATGTTTTTGTATCGTCCAAGACCCGTTTGGACAGCATCGACGACACGTCCGATTGAAAACAAGCAGATCAATGAATACAATACGATTTCAGTATCAAATACGATAAATGCCGTTAAGATCACCAATCCATCTACGATCGACATCGCTGCACCGATGGGGATCTTCGCATATTTATGGACGATCTGTGAAATGATCGCCGTTCCACCTGTTGATGCTTCTGCTCGAAAAACAAAACCTAACCCAACACCTGTGACAACCCCACCATAGATCGTGGCTAAAAATAAATTATCCGTTAATGGGGCAATCCCTGAAGTCAGCCAAACAAAAAACGGATAGCTCATGCTACCATAAATCGTTTTTAATCCCGTTTGTTTTCCTAAAAAAATAAAGCATAGGACCAGTAGCGGGATATTAATCATATACAGTACAAAAGCAATATTCCAATTAAATAGCGCATGCAAGACGACAGCTAATCCATTCGCTCCACCTGCTACCAGTAGGTTTGGTAGTAAGATCCCATTGATTGAGATCGCTAAAATAAATGCACCGATCGTCACTAAAAAGATCTCGCGAAACCGCGTATTTTCCATTAATTTTTTCATCTAATTCCTCCTTGATTTCTGTCTTTAGGCAAAGAAAAAAAGAAATCCGCTTCTAAGACAGAAGGATTTCTTTTATTTATAGTGCTTAAGTTGTGTTGCCTAATGATTTCATTCATATCTTAACTGCTTTTTATGCCTTTGTAAACAGCTATTATGCGACTCTTTTAAAATTCTCACGAAACATGCTACACTGGTTACTGGAGGTGTTTTATGGTCACCAAAATGAACCCAGATCAGTTAGAACGTGTTTTGACTATTTGGCTAGCAACCAATCAAACGGCACATGACTTCATCGATCCAACTTATTGGAAACAGCAACTTCCTACTGTTCGTGAAGCGATGAAGACCGCGGAAATCTATGTTTACCAACAACAAGGAGAAATCGTAGGCTTTATTGGACTAGTCGATGGGGATATTGCTGGTCTCTTCGTCTCTTCAAGTGTTCAAAGACAAGGGATCGGTCACACCTTACTAGCAAAAGCTAAAACGATCGCGCCATCCTTAACACTAGCGGTCTATGCTAAAAATCAGCAAGCCTTTCGCTTTTATAGTAAAGAAGGCTTTATCGTCATTGGAAAAAGTCAAGATGCCGCGACTGGCGAATATGAATACCAAATGGAGTGGACGAGTCACTAGTCCACTCCATTTATTCTGAAAGCTCGGCTAAAATCGTACATGGTCCACTGTCGATTCCCTTAATGAGTAAAGGCAACGCATAGACACGTTCGATATTTGTCAACTCTTCGTCTAACTTCATATCTTCGATCAATAAAATCGCACGCTCGTCTTCTCGTCCTAAACCTAAAACCGTTTGATGAAAAGCTACTCCATGCGGTTCCATCGTTTGTCCCCCACCTGCAGAAGGCAGATCCATCCCGATCGCACGTAAGTTTTCAAACGTCATAAAATACTCACCCGCATCTTGGGTAAATCCTGGGTTATGTTGACCATAGCGATGGGCATCGCTACGATAACGATAAAACCCTGTTCTTACAATCAAAAGATCCGCCTCTTTGATGATTTCTTCAAATGGCTCTAGATCTTGTTTAGTGATCAATTCATCGTCCTGTTTTTCTAAATCGATCACACGAACCGTTTCGTAAACAAACGTTTCGATTGGATATTCCCATAATTGCTTGCCATCTGGATTAAAATGATTCGCTCCATCCATATGCGTGCCACTATGATTGACCGACATATGGAACGATTGATTGAATTTGTCTCCTTTATCCGTTGAAGAATGCGGCCAAATCATGACCGGCGGATTGTCGGTAAATCGTGGCGTGTCGACACCAAGCGGATAAGATAATGCGATACGTTTCATAGTGCATTCCCCTTTCTTTTTTTCAAAATAACATGAGGATTTAACATTCGTCAAACCATATCCTTGTTATTTTTAAACAATAAAAAAACAAGCAGCAATCTGCTTGTTTTATAAGCCTTTTATAGTAGTTTAATAAAGATACTAGCAATCACGATCGACGTGATCGAAACAGTCGCAAAGCCAGCCACTAACATTTTCGGCATCAAATGTGCCGTAAGGTATTCGGTTTCTTCTTTAGTTTCAGCTACTTCTTTGATGACATCATTCGTTAAGATATAATCAGCTGGAAATCCAAATAACGCGGTCAAAGCGGTGGCAAGCGCCATCTCTTTACTATAGCCAAAGAATTTATGTATCAAGCGTGTCATGATCCACATGCCCAAGATCGCTAAGATCATCAAGGTGAAGATCTGTGGAATAAAATGGAACAAAGTACTTGGTGTCGTCGTACTTAATTGTGAGAAAATATAAGCCGTCAAACCATAAATTAACCAATTGAAGACACCGGCTTTTTGCAACACATTGGTTTCGAGTAAGCCAAATTGACTAAATACGATCCCCAATAGTAAGCATAAAATGTTTGCGTTCACCGCATGTTGCAAGAGAATCGAGAGCCCATTGGCCAGTACGATCACAAGACCAACACGGGCTAAGGCAAACGCAGGCGTTCGATATTGTTTTGGCAACGTATCGATCCATTTGACTTTTTCTAGTGGCGTCGCGTCGATCTCAATTGTTTGTTGCTGTGCTTGTTTGGTTTTGAATTCTGCTTTTAAGCGTTTGCCTTCTTTTTTTTAATAACATCGCAGTGATCGGATATCCCAATAATCCATGAAACATCAGCATATAGATCGGTAGCGCTGCTAAGGTGTCTAGATTCATCGCTTTTAAATTATCCGACATCAATAATGCGGCAACTAATCCTCCAACTAACGGTGGGACTGAGGCAATCACCGTACGAAAATCAAAAATCATCGTCCCGATCGTTAAACACAAAGCAATCGTCCCACAGACACCTAATAGTGCGATCACGATTGCTTTCCATTGGTCGACTAATTGACGTAGATCCATTTTTGTTCCTAAATGCACAAGTGTCAAAGGCACACAAATTTTAGCAAAGGTCATTCCAAATCCGACTTGCTCCACTATATCTTTTGGAAAAAACGTCCAAAACCCTAAAACAAATAAAACGGCTGTCATAAACAGTGAAGGCACGACAGCTTTGGTTTTTGTTGATGCCCATTCTCCAATAAATAGCATGCTCATAATCAAGGTAAAACTAACAAATAATCCCATAAAATTCTCCTCTCCAAAATTCGAGCATACTGGATTTTTTTCTATCCGTCAATACTTTGTGAAAAATCACATTTGTTTTATAAAAAAAGCTGCACCATCCATTTTGGATGTTGCAGCTCGTTAATTTCCTGATCGTGACGTTCCTCGTTCGATATAGGTCGTATAGATCCACTCAGATTCCGTTGCTTCTTCTTGTAGTAATTTTACGATTTTATTGGCAGCCAACATTCCCCAGCGATGCTGAGAATACGCGATCGTCGACAATGCAGGTTGCAAGTATTTGCCAATCTCGATATTATCAAATCCAATCAATCGAACCTCTACACCCAGTGTCAGACCGAGTGTCTGAACATAATTGACGATCCCGACAGCCATTTCATCATTGAATGCAAAAATATCGACAGGCAATGTGGGATTTGTATCGAAAATCTCTTTGGCCACAGCATAACCAGAAGCTTCTGTAAATTCTCCTGCGAAGCATTCATACTCGATACCATAAAGATCAAGTTCAGCAGTACTGGCTGCTAACCTTTTTTGGCTATCATAAGCTTTTTTAGGTCCTGTGATCAAAAACAATTTTTTCGTATCTAAATGCGAAAATTGCTCGATGGCAAGTGTAGCACCACCTTTATTGTCTAACAAAATACTTCTGATTTCTGGATGTTCGATCTCGCGGTCTAACACGACTAATTTGTGTCCACGTTCGGCATAGTTTAAAATCGTTTGTGTCTTAAAGGTCCAATCTAAAACGATCGCTCCATCGATCATACGCTCAGGTAAAAACAACTGCGATTTATTCCCGCTACAAACAATCATTTCATACCCTTGTGTCTCAAGACCTTTCTTGATACCATCGAGTAATTCACCATAAAAACTACCACCATAATCGGTTAAATAGACTCCGATAATATCCGTTTGTTGACGTTTTAACGTCCGAGCAGCCATATTCGGAATATAGTTCATCTCAGCCGCGATTTTCATTATTTTTTCTCGTGTTTGTTCTGTAATTTTAGGGTTGCCATTTAGCGCATAAGAGACGGTGGAGATCGACACTCCAGCTGCTTGCGCGATATCTTTGATTCCTACCATGACTGCTCCTTTCTTGACGATACTTTAACTATAGATTTCGATCATACTTTGGTCATGAATCAGCTCGTTGATCGTATCATGTGCAATGACGATCCCACCTAAGCGGTATGGATTATTTTCACGTGTCGTCTTGACTTCTTGTTGATCGATCACAACTTTTTTCTCATGGCCACCGATATGGAAGACGATTGTTACATCTTTATCTTGTAAACGATACGTTAGCCGTAACCCATCTAATTCTGTAGGTAATACTGGATCAAATACATAATGATCAAAAAAGACTCGAATGCCTAATACATTGGTGATCAATTGATTTAAGTAGATCCCTGGACCACTTGAATAAACACGCCATCCACCTTTGACCGCAACTTCACCGGTTTTTAATTTGGCAAAATGATCTTGCGCATCATATCTTGTGTTAAAGGCGCCATCTGAACTACTAAAATACGCATTCGATTGACGCAGTGCCGCATGGGATACTCGATCACGCAGCCCAATCGGATTGATCGTATTCAACCCTTTCCACGTTTCACCTGCTTCACCGATTTTTGCCATCGCTTCTGTAAATCGGATATGTGCGTGGACATATTGCAATCCGATCTCACGACCAAAATTGGCTGCTTGTTCCGCTCGTTTAAAGTGATGACTCACACCACCTTGATAATTTGCAGGACGGTTCATCAACCGTACACCATCTGGGAAATACAAATGCTCTTTGATCGTATCAAGATGTGTCGCTACTTGTTTGGGCGTCAAGATTTCTGCGATCATACTGCGTGTCATTGGCAATAATCGGTAATGGATACCCGTTTTTTGATCAGTAGGATGAATCATGTATTCTACTTCATCTTTTGTTTCCATGTAAACAAATCCAGGGATCGTATCGTCTTTTAGCATGTACGTATCAAAGTCAGCTAAGATCCGCGCGCTTAATGCAAGCAGCTCTTGTCCAACTTCAGGACGTGTTGCTTGTAACAAGGTACCGAGCTTTTTGATCACTTGATACGTCAAGGCGACCGTCCAACTACTCGCCATATTCTTTTTCAAACGGCTATCATAAGGCTGCAACGTATCGTCCCAATCTCCGTCACCATAGCACGATAGCGCGGTTCCCGGTAAAAAGTTTTGTTCGATATAATGGATCTCTTTTTGGAGATGTTCAAATAATGAAGCGGTTTGTTCCGTCTTCTTGAACGTTTCTCGATCAGTGTATGAAATCTGCTTATCTAATATACTAAAATCTCCCGACTTTTCCAAGTAGTCTGCGACAACTTTCATCGGCCAAACAATGACATCTCCATGACTCTCATCGGCTTTTTGCTCTTCATAGCGGTCGAACATAAACCATTGTGGCCAATTGCCATCGTCTTCAAATTGATTTTCAAATATATGGGTAATGATCGAAGCTACGACGTCTAAGCGATTGGTCGCTAAGAAAAATTCAGTCGGTCCTTGCGAAACATCTCTTGTTCCCCACGCTGCACCACCGTATTGCTCAAGTCCATGCGGAGAAAGGTAATGAATCAACATATCGAGAGTGTACCAACGCGTCAACAGATTCATACTCGTCACGTCAATTGTATCATGGAATAGCTCAAAGCGATTCAATAGTTCGCTGATCGTCGCCACCATCGCAGCTTCTTCTTCTTTAAAGGTCGTCATTTGCTTAGTAAAGGTGCCATCTAAACTTCCTTCGATCATTAATTCAAGCTGCGCTTGCTCTTTAATGACAAAGACGAGTTGTTCCGTTTTTGCAAGTGGCTCCACCAATAGCGATTCATTGGTCAATTCAAATGAATGATTTATCGTCATCTGATAAGCCAATTTAGGATACTTCGCTGTGATTACAGATTGTTCACTTGGCCTGATTGTAAGCGACTGTCCTTCTTGTTCTAAACGAAACGTTGGTTCTTCTTCGGCTGCGTCCATCAAGATATGATTGGTGATAGCAAACGTATAGGTCTTTCCAGATTCACTTTCGATTACTGTACGGATCTGATGATGATTTACTGCTGTAAATGTAGTGATTTTGATACAGTCATCCGCAAATGAATAGTACCAAGTTGCAGAATTCAAGCCCATTTCAAATGCCGAAGGAAGTGTTAGCATCCGCCACTTTTCACCGTCTTTGAGATAGATCCGCTGTCCAGAATGTTTTAAGCGATTGAGTGAATTACGGCTGTTGCTCATCAATTTATTCATCGAAGTATTGCCTAATACGATTTGTGAATTGAACAAGCCATACATATAAGTTGTCGTACTCATAACTGGATGGTCTACGTCTAAATCGATTCCACTTAATAAGATATGCCCCGTTGCGCGTTCCATCGCAAGCTCTTTATTTTTTAATACCACATGGCGCTCTTGTGTCGTAAAGAACGCTGCGATCTGTCCGTCGTCTAAATATTCTTCTTTTGCTTTGACTGGAAAGCGCTGATCGACCTCTTCTTCAGTCCATCTACGTCCTACTAACGGTCGTCCAATATGAGAATGCATCTTTTCATTGGTACTCGTCGCCTCACTAGACACAAGTCGTTCGTATAGTGGCGTTACTGTTTCTATTGTAAAGATCGGTTGAGTAACTGCCGCTTTATGATCCGCCACAAACGCACCGTAAAAGATTGCAGTAACTGGTTTATCTAGTGTGTACTCGATGGTTTGTAGTGCAATATAAGCAAATTCATATTGATAGATTTCGTTATCTAGATATTCTTTTTGTAAACTGACAGGCTCATCTGTTTCTTCATAGCGTGTGCCGAAAAATTGATAACCATCTGTTTCAAATCCTACAAGCGGTGTAAGTGCACCCAATTCCACAACTGGAAATTGACCATCTTGCGGTTGATTTTGTCTAGAAGTCACGGTAATCTGCTCATTTTGTTTCGTCACAACATGATCGACATATTGTGACATATACGCTTCATTTGATCGTACAGCACCTTTTGAAGCATTTCCGAGATCTTGACCCAAAATGATATCGACTGCTTGTCCATTTCCCGACAAGTCGACTGTCCAAAACCAAGTCTCTTCTTCTCCTAAAGCAAACGTGACACGATACGAGATCCCTGCTGTTTCTCCTGACCAATGAAATGAGGTCTCTCCTGTTGAAAACGTACTTGGTGAAGTCGTTCCGATCAACGGAATAATCGTATAAGGATGTTGCTCTTTGATTCGTAAATAAAGTTGCGTCACACTTCCATCTAGTGGCGTGCCATATAGTTGGTTGATCATAATATCGTCCTGCGTTAGAGTATACAGTTCTCCTGAATCTAAAAATTCAGCAGCTATCGTTTTGGTTAGTCGTTGCATCGTCTCTTCCTTTCTTGTCGGTTGATTAAACAAGTGTGAAACTTGTTTTCACGCCTTCTTGACTATTCGGTGCGATCCAAACGTGGAATTCTCCAGGTTCTGTCGACCATTCTTGATTGGAGTGTACATAGAACAATTGATCGGTCGTCAACTCAAAACGAACGGTTTGACTTTCTTGTGGTGCTAGATCGATTTGAGTAAATCCTTTTAGTTCACGAACTGGACGCACGACTTTGCCGACGATGTCCCGAACATATAGTTGCACTGTTTCCCGACGTTTGTAGTCGCTGTGATTTGAAATCGTGGCTTCGACTGTGATCGTGTCACCTAATTGAACCGTATCTTGATGTACGATCGTTTGGCTATACGTAACCTCACCGTAACTTAATCCGTATCCAAATGGATAGCGTGGTTGATTCGAGGCATCTAAATATTTTGATACATATTTTTCATTTGGATCACCTAAGTAAGGACGTCCTGTATTGTCGGTATTATAAAATACAGGGACTTGACCTACATTTTCTGGAAATGACATGCTTAGTCGTCCTGAAGGGTTGTAGACACCAAACAAAATATCAGCAAGCGCGTTTCCAGCTTCCGTTCCTGGGAACCAAGCTTCTACGATCGCATCCGCTGATTGAATCGCAGTCAAATCAAGTGGACGCCCATTATATAATGTGACGATCAAGGTTTTTGCGACCGCACGTACTTTATCAAATAATTCTAATTGTGCTTGTGGCAAGCGAATATCCGTTTGACTTGAAGCTTCACCACTCATCCAATCTTCTTCTCCTAATGCTAGAATAACGACTTCTGCTTCTTTAGCTAAACTAACCGCTTCTTCAATCGCTTCTTTTGAAGGGGCGAAATAATCGAACGCTTCTGTTTGTGTGTGGACCTGTTTGGCATAATGCTGCACACCTTGTGCTAAGGTCACCGCTTCTTCTTTTTTACCTTGCCATGACCAAACACCTAATACATCATGTGACTGTGCAGCTGGCCCCACTAACGCAAGTGTTTGGTCTTTGCGTAACGGAAGTGTTGCATGTTCATTTTTTAATAATACGATCGAACGACGAGCTACATCACGCGCGATACTACGATGTTCATCTGATAAAACATGTTGCGCTTCTAGTGCTTCATCTGCACCACGGTAAGGATGTTCGAACAAGCCTAAATCATTTTTCAATTCTAAGATACGTAAAACGGCTTCATCCAACATCGCTTCTGGCACTGTTCCTTCTGTAATCAATTCTTCTAGATAGCCGGTATAACAATTGGTCATCATTTCGATATCCACTGATGCTTGGATCGCAAGGCGCGCGGCTTCTTTTTGATCTTTTGCGACACCATGTGGGATCAATTCTTGTACAGCACCCCAGTCAGAAATCACCACGCCATCAAATCCAAATTCACCACGCAATACATCACGAAATAGCCATTCATTTCCAGTTGCCGGTACGCCATCTACCGTATTAAACGAAGTCATCACCAGTTTTGCTCCAGCATCGAGTGCTGCTTTATATCCTGGTAGATATTGATCACGTAATTGACGTTCAGACATATTCACCGTATTGTAATCACGACCAGCTAACGCCGCACCATACGCCGCAAAGTGTTTGACACAAGCAGCGACACGCATGAAATCATGTTCAAGATCGTCTCCTTGGTAACCTTTTACAAAAGCTTCTGCAAAACGAGCATTTAAAAATGGATCTTCACCTGTCGATTCCATTACACGACCCCATCGTGGATCACGAACAAGATCGACCATCGGAGAAAATGTCACGTGTAAGCCCGATACAGCAGCTTCTTTTGCGGAGACTTCTGCCATTTGTTTGGCTGCCTGTAGATCCCAACTACTTCCCAAACCTAATGGAATCGGGAAAATCGTCCGAAACCCATGAATAATATCTGCCATGAGTAACGTTGGGATATGCAATCGATTGTTTTCCATATAAGTTTTTTGGACTCGGATCGCTTCTTTTGCACCTGAGATCCCTAACGTTGTACCTGCATGATTGACAGTATCTTGTGTAATATTGAGCTGTGCCATTGGTCCAGTTTTTGCTTCTGCTTTTTCTGAGTAAAAATCAGCCGCTAACTGCAATAACTGATCGACTTTTTCCTTTAGGGTCATTTGTTCTACTAAATTGACTAATTGTTCTTTTTTCATCTATTTTCACCTATCTACTTTTATTTTTTGATTTCAAGTGTAGCCACGACTGGAAAATGATCGGATGGAAAACGTCGATCACAAGAATCCGTGATACATCCCACTTTTTTGATGGCACAGTTTTTCGTATACACATAGTCGATTTCTTCTAAATCAGACCACGGTCGGTTATAATCGAAATCTTGGAATGTGCCTTTCGGTCCGTAGTAGTGCGGCGTCTGCAGTTTTACATCCGTAAACCCTTTCAATAAGGAATGGACTCGTTCATTTGGCGTAGCATTGAAATCGCCCAGTAAAATCGTGGGATAGTCTGCGATTTTTTCTTGTAATTCATGCAATAACACACGCATTCCTTCATAACGAGCACTTTCTGAAATATGATCAAGATGGGTATTGATCACCAAAAACGGTTGTCCATGTTCTTCATAAATGACCCAGATCGCGATTCGTTTACACCCTGCTTTTGGATGGATACTCGATCGATCCGGTGTATCAGATAACCAAAAGAATCCTTGATCTCGAATCGTAAATCTTGGATGGGACAACAAGGCCAAACCTTCATCGCTTCCATCTCCTTCACGCTCGTAATAACACATGTGATAAGGTAATTTTTCTAATGCTTGTTTTTGATTGGCGCGTACTTCTTGGACACCGATAATATCCCAGTGATGAAAATCAAGTAGCGCACAGACATGTGGGGCACGCGTTTGCCAGCTCCACTCGCCATCTGCTGTTGTGTCTAAACGAATATTGTATGTTGCGATCTGCATCATTCATTCACTCCTGTGTGATTTGATTGATTTGGTTGATTTCACGTACGAGTTGTTTCACTCCGCCGCCTTCATGTTCTTTTTTCCAATATACACGTAACGTTTTTGGTGACGTGATCTTGCGATACGCATGGAAAAAGTCAGCCATCGGACAAACCGGATCGTGGCTTGCAACACTGATACTGACGGGGCAAGTGATCAAATCAGCGAGATACTGTAAATCGAAATAACTTAGTTCATGTTCGATCGTTTTGCGCTGATTAGGATAGTAAGCCAAGAAGCGACCGATCACACCATAGGAACCTGTTTCCTCTAAGACGCGATGATAGATATTCGCATGACTTGGTACATCGGCAAAGATCCACTTTGGCACATCCGGCAATAAAGCACCAAGTAACAACACGACTCCGCCACCTTGAGAACCACCGCGAAAGATGATCTGTGTTTGATCTACTTCATCGCGCGTTGTCGCAAAATCAACTAAGCGCAACTGATCGGCAAGCAAACGTTTAAAATAAAAATCATGGTGATCTAAGATGCCACGTCCAAATGGTTCGGGATGAGAGGTAGTTTGATATGGCGCTTGATCTAGCGTCTTGCCACCTTGAGCTCGATTGTCGATCACTAAGCAGGCATAGCCCATTTGTGGCCAGTGGATAAATTGAAACGGATCTTCGAGTGTAGTCCAATAGCCTAAACTTTCAATGATCACTGGAACCTGTTGAGTAGTTTTGGGCCGTAAATAAAATCCATAGATGGTTTCTTGATAAAGACCTGTAAACGTCAAAGTAAAAACTTCAACAGTTGGATCGCTCGTTGATTGTTTGGTTAGGGTGTATTCTGGTTCAATCTCGGCCACTTCTTGTTGGACTGCTTTCCAAAAAGCTAAGATTTCATTTTGGGTTGCCGTCAACTTCATCACGCTCCTCTTTGACTACGACGCGTTTAAAGAAAAAGACTTGTGTATAGGCGATTGCGCCAATGCCGATACAAATAAATAAGTATAAATTGATTTTATTGAATACAAGCAAGCCAATGACAGGCAGTACTACTAAAATAATCGCATTGGCTGTGCTGCTTAACACAAAATAAATACTTTCTTTTGCGGTTTGCTTTAAGTCAAAATCATATAAACTATCGATTAAGATAAACATCATCGAATACAATGTGGCAAAGGTAATCAAGATAATCGAAAGGATACTTAAATAAGTGGAAATCTCCATCAAACTATAAACGATCCCTAATACGATCAGCGTGTAAACGACGAGTAAGCCATCGAGTGCTAAGCCACGTTTGAACTGTTTTTTGAAGATAGTTAAGTAAGTTTTGATCGTTGGAATATCTCGTTCTTGATACAACCGGTCACATGTCTGGTAAAGTGCGATCAACGCAGGACCAAGAAGCACGATAGTCAGTGCGGGAAATAAGAATAAGAAACTCAGTAAAACTAAATCGGCTAGAAAAGAAAATACACGATAGTACCATCCTTCGTATGCAAAAAATTTATTGATCATCCTAAACAAAGAGGAAAGGATCCGAATCGCTCCATCCCTTTCCTCTTCTTCCCGCCTTTCTATCTATTGATTATTTTAATTTTTCTCTGTTTTCTTGCATTTTCTCTGATTTGACTTTCTTCACAGCATCCCATTTATTGTTGTCTAAGAACGTTTTGAATTCATCTAATGTACTGTCGAATTGTTTTTCATCTTTTGCACGAATCATTGAAATGACTGTACTATTTAATTTCGTTTCGATCGCACTGTTTGAGCGTGCCTCAGCTGTACCTGCATCTGGATTGATATTTTCCACGATAAAGTGAGGTTTTAATTTCCCAACACCCCAATCTTGCATTTGCGTCAAGGCATTATCTGTTTTGACTTTCATCGCATTCACACGGTCGTTATTAAAGTAGTTGAAACGGCTGATTCCATATTTTTTGTTGTATGCATCGTTATCTGATTTTTCTAAGTCTTTCACTTCTTGCAAGTAATCGATTTTGCCGTCTGCATTGTATTCATATGTCACACCTTCAACTCCGAATTTCGTTAAAATCTGACCTTGTTCGTCGATTAGATACGTAAACAATTGTGTAACTTTAGCTGGGTCTTTCGCATCTTTTGTCACATAGTTGATCAACCAACCAGAGATACCAGTTTGATTCAAAGTAGCTTCACGGCCACTTGTACTTGATGGACCATCGATCGCAACGTATTTCGTACCTGAATTTTTATTGAATTCAGCGAAGTTTCCACCTTGACCACTTGTTCCTGCTACTAGCATCGTAGCGTATTTCCCTTGTTTGACTTTTTCATCAAATGTTGGCCCATCATCGGTAAAGCTATCATCACTGATCTCGCCTTTACGATAGACTTCATTTAACGTACGTAACCATTCGATGTATTCTTTGTCCACATTACGGTCATAGTAATTGCCATCTTCATCTTCTAGTGGCACACCCAAGAAATCTTGTAATTTATCTAAGAAAGGACCCGCTTTATCGCCGACTGTTGTAAAGCCAAATGGAGTCATATCTGGGTATTTTTTACTGATTTCGTCCATCACTTTTTTGAAATCTTCTGGTGTCGAGACACTTGGTTTCCCTAGAGCTTCATAGACATCTTCACGAATCACGAAATTATCGTTTACTGGAATATTGCCACTATCGTAATCGGCTTGAGTATTTGAGTAGTTTGGATAGCCATACGTTTTGCCATCATCTAATGAATACCATTTGAATGTATCTTGATTGGCTACTTCTAATAGGTAGGGATCATATTCTTTGGCTAGATCATTTAATGAATAGGCCCAAGAGTTAGCTTTTTGTGCTGCTTGACTTGATTTATCCATCAACGTTACGATATCTGGCATATCGCCACTTGAGATCATCGCGTTTAGTTTTGCATCATCTCCTGATAAAAATTCGATATCGATATTCAAATCTTTTTTGATTTGAGCTGTCGTCACATCTTTACCAAAAGGTAGACTTGTCCAATCTGAATTGATATACCAACGAATCTTAGTTGGTTCTTTTTTTGTATCTAATTTCCAAGCTGGTTGGGTTTTATCTAATTCATAACGATCTTTGATTGAAAAATCGGGTGTCGCCGATTCTTTTTTATCTCCATTCCCACAAGCAGCTAACCCCAAAACAGCAATCCCCAACATCATCCCACTTAAAACTTTTTTCATCACGATCCCTCTTTCTAAATTGTTTTTATTCTTTTACCGCACCAGCCATCATGCCGCCGATGAAGTGTTTTTGTAATAATGGGTAAATGACTAAAATTGGTACGGTAGTAATGACGATCGTTGCCAACTGAACTCCCCTAGTGGTTGCTTGCACGACATAATCCGTACTTCCACTGTCGGTCAACGAGCTTAAATTTGATTGCACAATGATTTCATAGATCTTCATTTGCAGTGGATACAAGGATTGTTTCGTGACATATAATTTCGTTGTCATAAAGTCGTTCCATTGACCTACACCGTTAAATAAGATGATCGTCGCTAATGCAGGTTTCGTTAATGGTAAGAAAATCTTATAGAAAATTTGAAATTCGCTTGCACCATCGATTTTAGCTGATTCTTCTAATGATGGCGGAATCTCTCTAAAGAAGTTCATTAAAATCACGACATCATAATAGCTAAATAACGCTGGAATGATATAGACCCAAAACGTATCCAGTAACCCTAATGATTTGATCAATAGGTAAGTCGGGATCATCCCACCACTAAAGTAAAGGGTGATGACCCCCATCGTCGTATAGATACTTCTACCGACTAAACGTTTTTTACTTAAGCCATACGCGACGACTGCACAAAACAATGTATGTGTCAGAGCACCGATCACAGTTTTTAATACAGAGATCATAAACGCTCTTGGAATACTAGAATCCGAAAATACACGGCGGTAATTTTCTAAAGTAAATCCTTTCGGCCATAATACAAGTCCATTACCAGCTAGACCAGAACCTGATGAAAATGAAGAAACCAGAATATTCCAGACTGGAACGATGATCACCAAGGAAAATAAAATCAAGATCAACGTATTAAAAAAGTAAAACCATTTGTTTTCTTGCTTTCGTTTTTTTATCACCAAAGTCCCCTCCTATAAGATAACTGATTTCCCGTCGTTCATTTTGCGTGTTACGCGGTCTGTGATGACCAGTAAGATCACTGAAATGATCGATACGCCAAGACCTACTGCCGTTGCATAAGAGAAGTCCCCTTGTACTAGACCCATTTTATACACAAATGAATTGATGACTTCTGAACGATTTTGGTTTTGCGTATTCATCAAAACTAAGGTTTGATCTAAATTCGACCCTAAGATTCCGCTTACATTTAAAATCAAATTTAACGAAATGATCGGTGTCAATAATGGCAACGTAATTTTTCTGATTTGTGTAATTTTAGTTGCACCATCGATGCGTGCTGCTTCATAAAATGTTGGATCGATTCGAGACATCCCAGCTAGATACAAGATCGTCCCCCAACCCACTTCTTTCCATAAATCCGATAGTACAGCGATCCACCAATATTCATTTGGATTCAATAAATGGTTGACGCCTTTATCCATCAATCCTACTGACATAAAGATTTGATTGAAAAATCCATCTGTCGACAACCAAGAAATCATCATTCCCCCTAATACGATCCAAGAAAAGAAATGGGGAATATATGAAACGGTTTGAATAAATTTCTTTAAACGACCATCACTCATTTCAAAAATCATAATCGCTAAGACGATCGGAATAAAAAATCCTAAGCCTAACTTCAACAAACTAATGGCCATCGTATTTCTCACGGCCTCCCAAAAGAAACTGTCCTGCATAATGATTTTGAAATTCTCTAATCCGACCCATTCCGCAGATGAAATCGTATCGACAACCGTATAATTTTTAAAGGCGATAATGATTCCATAAATCGGAATATAGTTGAAGACGATCATGAATGCGACCCCTGGTAATATCATCCAGTGTAGTTGCCTTTGACTATAGAACTCTTTCAACTTATTCATATATTTTTTCCTTTCTATCTTGCGATAAGATTCGTATTGAAATCTAGTGAAACGTTTCTACAATTTGTAGTATATATGCCCTAAATATAAAAAGCAAGCGTTTTCTTAATTAAATAATTCAAATATTTTATAGAAACGTTTCTACAGAAAGCTTTTTTATATGAAAAAAAACCACTCGCGGATGTTCGAGTGGTCCTTGAAATTATGAATTTAATTTAATAGCGGCACGTCTGACGATACGATCTAACGTCGTGACACTTCCAAAGAAGTACACTAGACACGTTTGGATCGGGAAAAAGATGACCGTTTTGATCAAACGTGGTCCCCAGATCACCCAACTAAATAAGGGTTGACCATACATGATCGACAACCAAATGGGTGTCAAACAAAGATTGATCACTAGGGTAATCGTCAATACACAACCTAATGCGCGTTTTAGAGTCACTGGTTTTTGATAGAAAAACCAACCATAGATGGCGCCAGCTAAAAAAGCATTGAATGTAAATCCGATAAAAAATGAGGACTTAGCAAATAGTGCCATTCCTAGAAAATCAGCTAATACACAGCCGATCCCCGTCCACAAAGGACCAAATAACATTCCCATGATCATCGTGGGAACGAATGAAAAACTGATCGTTAGAAATTGCGTTTCAATCCCTAACATTTTACCCAAGATCGCGATCAGTGCAATCAAGATCCCCATCAAGGCGATCATTCGGGCATTTAATTTCTTGGTGTTCATTTTAGCATCTCCTTAGCGAGTTGCTACACATGATATGCAGCGAATGCGAAGACAAAACCGCGGATCTTCATCCTTCGTCCAATAGGCAACATCCCATCCTTTTGGCACTTAACGCTTTATCTCCTACTCTGATTTTTGTGAAGTGACTTCACACGTTTACTATACCACGCGGTGTTTTGAACAACAATCGTTTTTTCACAAGTTTTCTATTTTTTTTCGAGTGTAATTTCAGAAAACGTTCGGCTTTGTGCTTTCGCTTTGGCAAAAACTGGAATATAAAAGAGACGACTAAGATTTTTTGCAATAAAGAAAGCTAACGTGAAATCGATCATACTATGTAAGATCCCTCCCACGCCCAATAGACCAAAAAGGAAGCCAAAGAAATTTTGATCAATCGTTGCTCCACTAATTGAACCTGTCGCATAAAATGCCCATACCATCGCTACTTCGGCTACAGCATGAATCATCGCCATCACAAAATTAAATAATTGAAATTTTACTGGATGCGCGACAGTTTGCGGATACCGTTGAAGATAAAAGGCACCGATCGTAGCAAAAACAACATGCGTCAGTGCTCTAGCCGCGATAATGAATGGTGTCGTAACTAAAAATCCAAAAGTAGTTCCCAGTGCGACTGCGATTGCCATCGTTGGTGAAAAAAACATCGCAAGCATGACAGGTACATGACTAGCTAAGGTAAATGAAGCTGGGCCGATCACGATTTTTGGCATCATCATTGGAATCAAGATCCCCATCGCAATCAGTAATGCACCAATTGTCAATGAACGAACAGAACGAGTTTTCATACAGTACTCCTTTATGTGTCAAGACACGTTTGATAATTTGATTGTACCAGAATAGTTCCAGGTGTCAAGACACTTATTTAGAATAAAAAAAGACCCTACAAAAGTAAGGTCACGTCTTTATTTTAAAGCTTCCATTGTGTTACTTAAGCGTGCAAATTCTTCTAAACTCAAGGTTTCGCCACGTCTTGAAGGATCGATTTGCGCTTCATCTAAACTCTTTTGCAACCAAGCTTTTGTAGCCTCGTCTTTGCCATAATAACTTTGTAAATTATTCCATAACGTTTTGCGGCGTTGTAAAAATCCTGCTTTCGTTAATTTAAAGAACGCTTTTTCGTCAGTTACCTCAACAGCAGGCGTTTCACGGCGTGTTAATTTTAGAATCGCTGAATCCACATTTGGTTGTGGAACGAATACCGTTTTTGGTACGATAAACGCGACTTCAGCATGCATATGGTATTGCACAGCGATCGAAAGCGAGCCATATGCTTTTGTTCCAGGTTTTGCAGAAATGCGGTCTGCCACTTCTTTTTGCATCATCACGACCATTTCAGCTACATTCGCTTTTGATTCTAAAAAATGCATCATGATCGGAGTCGTAATGTAATACGGTAGATTCGCAACGACTTTGATTGGTAACTCCTCTTTAAATTGCTCCTTAAAAACAGTAGCTACATCGACTTTTAAAATATCTTGATGGATAACTGTTACGTTGTCATAAGGTGATAATGTATCTGCTAAAACTGGGATCAAACGGTCATCAATCTCAAAGGCTAGGACTTGATGTGCATTTTGTGCTAGATGCTCTGTCAACGCCCCAATTCCAGGTCCTACTTCGACAGCATTCGTGTGCGTATCAATTTCAGCTGCTTCAACGATTTTGCGTAAAATATTAGGATCAGTTAAGAAATTTTGTCCTAAACTTTTTTTAAAGGTAAAGCCATGTTTGGCTAAGATCTCTTTTGTTCGAGATGGTGTTGCGATTTCGCGATATTCGTTCACAAATTTTCCTCCACTTGTTTCATTGCGTCTTTAAACGTTGCTTCATCGATTCGAAACATCGCCAAGCGCTTTTCTAATTGTTTGCCATTCGTATAGCCGATCCGCAAAAGATCCCCTAATGCTTCACGACGTTCTTTGGCTTTATCTCCTGCAATCAGACCATACGCCATCAAAGTGGCGCGATCGATCCCTACAGCTTCATCTTCTGCTACTGGCGTGACAACTTTTCGTAAGGCCTCCAAAATCGCCTCATCGCTTGCATGCTCGACGCCTAAACTCCCGCCTTTTTTCTTGGGTACAGCTTGATCACGAGGTAAAAAAGCATGCTTGGCATCAGGGATCTCTGCCATGATCGTTTTTCGAATCTTTTCACCAGAAAAATCTGGATCCGTAAACACGATCACACCGCGAGTTTCTTGTGCATGCGCGATTCGTTCTAAGATTTGATCATTAATCGCTGAACCGATCGTTTCAATCGTATCGACTTCTAGTACTTGTTGCAATCGTCTCGTGTCGTCTTTTCCTTCGACTACGATGATCTCTTCTACTTTTAGTTTCCCCATTTTACTCACCGATCCTAAACAAACGACGCGCATTTTGAGTCGTTTGTTGGGCTACATCCTCGACGCTCATCTCACGTAAGGCAGCGATCTCATCCACTACATATTTCGTATAGCCTGGTTCATTGCGTTTACCACGAAATGGAACTGGTGCAAGATACGGCGCATCGGTTTCGACCAATAGACGCTCAAGTGGCACGACCTGAGCTGCTTCTTTTACTTCAAGTGCTTTTTTAAACGTCACCACACCACTAAATGAAATATGCATCCCTAAATCTAAAAATTTCTTCGCCCACTCGCCATCACCACTAAAACTGTGCATGATCCCACCGATATCTTGGATATTGGCTTCTTTTAAGATTTGATAGGTATCTTCCATTGCATCACGTGTATGGATACTGATTGGCAAGTGAAACTCTTTGGCGATTTCGATCTGGCGTTTGAATACTTTGGCTTGAACTTCTTTAGGATCTTCCATCCAATAATAATCTAATCCGATCTCACCAAGCGCTACAACTTTTGGGAGCGTTAATTGCTCATATAGTCGTGTTTCAATTTCTTTTGTATAACTTCCAGCTTCTGTTGGGTGCCAGCCAATAATGCTATAGATGTTTTTGTGATTTCGGCTTAGTTCAAGTGATTTCTCGATCGTTGGCGTATCAAATCCCACAACAGCCATTTGCGTTACGCCTAATTCTGTTGCGCGGACGATTGTTTCTTCGATCTCATCTTGGAACTGTTCAGCATTTAAATGAGTATGAGTATCAAAAATCATATGTGTTCCTCCTTAATTCTCTTTCATACAATAGCATATTTTTCAAGATTTCTAAATGGAAAGCACTGATTTTTACTGAAAACTCAGACTTAGGCACGAGGTTTTGAGATTAGGTTTACCGTATACTATCTATAAGAAATGGGGGATGTGAAGGTGCAACAGTTGATCAAACAATTACGCACACGATTCAAAACACCACAAACCAAACAAGAAGTTCGTACGAGTGCTAGTTATTGGTGTTTATTTGGTTTATTTACTTTACTTTGTCTTACATCACTTTGGGGAAAATTAGTTGTTATTCTCGCCTTTTTGGCGATTGCAGCGCTTGTCAATGGGCCCGTCTTATTTGTATTCGGCTTGATCTACACCGCTTTATTCAGTCTATTTCCACCACTAGCATTTTTATTTAGCTTGATTCTATTGATTCGAGAATGTTTTTTCTTCGTTCGCAATTGGCGCTTTGGGATATTCGCGACTTATTTTTATGTCATGCCTTTTCTCTTTACTTGGCTTTTACATCAATCAACTTATCCAGCTAGCGTAACGAAATGGAGTCTATTACTGATCAGTTTAGGTCTTTTTTATGGACTGTCCGAACTTGTGTATACGCGTTCTAAAAATAGTTTAGGTCTTTTATGGAGTGTTATTTCTTTACCTTATGATACGGTCTTGTTTGTGATTCCCAAACGATTTTCAACTCGTTTCTCTCGACAAAAGCATCTTTCCCCGGTACGAAAGCATTTTAAATAATATATGTAATTTTTTAGCAATCAAACGAATCTTTTTTGTTTTGTTCGATTGCTTTTTTTGTGATTTTCGCCTATTCTAAGGTTATCTATTAATTCTAGTTAAGGAGCGCTTCTTGCATGATCTTCTTTTATTTTTGTCTCCTTCTGCTCGTAGGTTTTCTAGTGTATATCTTTTTTATCGAGCCAAGTCGCTTGCTTGAAACACATTATTTTATCCGTAAAGATAAGAAAAAAGTGTTGGATATTACAAGCGCGGCCGATCTTTATCAAGGAAAAACTAGTATTGTTCTCGCGCAGATCAGTGATCTTCATTTTTCGCGGTGGTATCCACCACGCAAGCTAAATCGTGTGATCAAACAACTTTTAGTAACAAAACCAGATATGATCATCTTTACCGGTGACTTGATCTCAAATTACGCGCATTGGCCTCAACGTAATACGAAAAAATTAGTTGAGAAACTAAAAAAATTACATGCTCCTTTAGGAAAGTTTGCGATTTTAGGCAATCATGACTATGCGCATGACGGACAATATTTTGTTCGTGAGATTTTTAAAAAGTCTGATTTCCAATTGCTCGTTAATGAACAAACTTATTTTACAAATGACCAAGTCTCTCTGACAATCGTAGGACTAGATGACGCAATCAAAGGTCATCCAACTTACAAGTATCAACAAACTTTTGCCGATTGGCATATCTTACTCACGCATGAACCAGATAGCGTTGAAGTCATCCCGCATATCGAGCGCTTTGATCTAGTAATGGCCGGCCACAGTCACGGTGGACAGATTCGCTTGCCGCGCTATCGTCCTACTCACAAAGGTTCAACAAAGTTCACACATGGTCTTTATCTCCTTGCAGAAAAAACTCTTTTATCTGTCAATACCGGTATTGGCATGACTGCGATCCCTGCACGATTAGGGGTACCACCTACTGTGACATATTATCATCTAGAAAAAGAAGAAAAAGCTGCCGTGTTAGTGCCAAAGAAAAAAGTAATGTCTAGAAAAAAAAGTGAACGAGATTAATCTCGTTCACTTTTTTGTGTTAATCCTTTCGCAATCTGATTTAGATTCCATTCCATCATCGCATAGTAACTGTCTCCAATTTCTCCTTTTGGGGCAATCGAATCGGTGAACAACTCGCTATAGATCGGTTTATTGGTTTGTGTTGCGATACTTTCCATCGGCTTTTTCGACACACTCGTCTCAACAAAGACAACAGGTACTGCACTATCTTTTAGACGATCGACTAAAGATTGAACTTGTTGTGGCGTGCCTTCTTGTTCAGTATTGATTGGCCAGATATACGCAAACGGTATGTCATATGCTTTTGAAAAATACTGAAAAGCACCTTCACTCGTCACGATCAAGCGATTCTCTCTAGGGACTTGCGCCATTTGTTGTCGAACCTGATCGTCTAGTTGTTGCAATCTTTGATTATACGCTTGCGCATTTTTTTGATAAGCTTCTTGATGTTCAGGATCTTTTTGGCTTAAAACACGCGCGATCTCCGTAACATATTTTTGACCATTTTCAAGTGCTAGCCAGGCATGTGGATCTAATTTATCGGATGTTTTTTCATTTGTACCATCGATGTATAATGGCTCAACAGTACGACTTACCGCAAAGTAATCCTGATTTTGTTGTTTGTTTGTCGTCTCCATCAATTTTTGGAACCAACCATTCCCACCCGCTTCCAAATTTAAACCGTTATAAAACACGACCTCAGCCTCACTGACCTTGCTGATATCTTCTGGTAAAGGTTCATGCTCGTGAGGGTTTTTCCCTACCGGAACCATCGAATGGACATTTACGTGTTCTTGACCAACTTGATTGACAAGATCATATAAGATCGAATTGGTAACCACAACGTTCATCTGATCTTCTTTCATCGTATCTGAAGAAAAGAAAAACAAGCTACCCATCCCTAAAACTGCAGCACTCACACCTACACTACGATATACACGGGCATACTTCAATTGGTGCTTCGGCGAGAATAAAAAGGCGAGAACAAATTGTGCTGCCGCAAACAATACGATACTTGATCCAGCTGATAAATTATAAACATACCCAATCCAGAGTCCAAAAAACGAAGCACTAGCACCAAATAATGCCGCGAGTGCTAACATATAATGCAGTCGTTTACTGAATAAAAAAGCTGTGGCTGCAGGTGTGATCAACAGCGAGACGACTAACATCGTTCCAACGCTTTGCATCGCGGTAATCGAGACGACGGTTAACAGCATCATCAATAAATAATGAAACCACTGAACTTTTATTCCGGCCGCTTTTGCCATCATCGGATCAAAAGACGTCAAAAATAATGGACGGTAAAAGAGACCCAAAACGAATATCACAACAGTTGCAATCAAGATCGTCTGCCACATTTCAGTTTTGGTAACAGCTAAAATATTTCCAAACAACACATGAAATAGATCTGTCGAACTATTGGAAACACCGATCAAAATGACTCCTAAAGCTAAAAAACTACTAAAGGTGATCCCGATCGCTGTATCTTGTTTGATCACGCTTTGACTGGAAATCGACGAAATCAAAAATGAAGCGACTAAACCAAAGCATAGTGCTCCCCAGAAATAAGAGATGCCAAAAATATACGATAACGCTACTCCTGGTAATACTGCGTGTGAAATTGCATCCCCCATTAAAGACAAGCCTCTTAAAATAATAAAACAGCCCAACACTCCAGAAACGATCCCGATCGCAAGTGCGGTTACTAAAGCATGCTGTAAAAATTCATATTGCCTCAACGCGTCAAAAAAGATCATTTCATTTCCTCCTTTCTTTCCAAAATAATGGTTTGAGTGCCGTAAGTTTTTGTAATCCACTGCGGAATGAACGTTTCTTTTGTAGGACCATAGGCAATCAGCTGTTTATTCATCAATACGACTTGGTCAAAATAATCATCGACTTTACCTAGATCATGATGAACAATAAAAATATACGTTCCTTGATCGCGTAAGTCGCGTAACACTTCCATGATCAAATGTTCACTTTGACGATCGATTCCAACGAAAGGTTCATCTAAAAAAATCACTTTGGCTTGTTGTACTAGAGCTCGTGCGACTAGTACTCGCTGAAATTGACCTCCTGAGAGTTCACCGATCTGACGAGATGCAAATTCTTGCATCTCAACTTTTGCTAATGCAGTAAATACTTTTTCCCATTCATATTTTGTGATGCGCTTATAAAATGGGCGATGTGGATATAGACCAAGCGACACACATTCTGCTACTGTGATTGGAAACGTGCGATCGATCTCGGCTTTTTGCTCGACATAGGCAATCTCTTTGCGACACTTGTCGATTGGTTGTGTATCGATCAAGGCTTTTCCACTAGCGGGGATCAGCTTTAATATCCCTTTGATAAAGGTCGACTTCCCTGCCCCATTAGGCCCTAAAATCCCAATCAAAGCTGGGTGTTCAACTGTAAGTGTGAGATGGTCGACTGCTGGTTCTCCTTTGCGATAACTGACACAAAGATCGTTTATTTGAATCATAACTTCCCTCTTTTCGATTCTTTTTTATTTTTAGGCTTGCCTAAACTTTTGATTTAGTATACCTTTATTTTTTTATTTATTCAAGTATTCCTGAGGTATTTTAAAAATACTATAAAAAAGTAAGAGCTTATTTATTGTAAGTCATAAAAAAATAGTGTATGCTAAATTCAGTTAAAAAATTAAAGATTAAGAATAGGTGGAATAAATTCTATGAAAAACGTATTAGTCGTAAAAGGAAACAACCGTCCAGATGGAACTTCAACTGCAATGTATAACACATTTGTAGAAAATTTAGATGCAACAAAAGTAAATATCGATACATTTGATGTATTCGCTCAAGATATGCCTTATATCGGTCAAACATTATTTGATGCTTTTGGTAAAATGGCGACAGACAAACCATTTACAGATGCTGAACAAAAATTAATGGATATCCGTGAAATCGTACAACAAAAATTCTCTAAAGCAGACGTAGTCGTATTTGCTTTCCCAATGTGGAACTTAACGATCCCTGCTGCGTTACACACATTTATCGATTACATTTTCCAAGCTGGATACACATTCTCATACAACCAAGATGGAACAATGAACCAATTACAAGCGGGTAAAGAAATTATTCTATTAAACGCTCGTGGTGGAATCTACTCTTCTGGTGATGCAGTTGCAATGGAAACTGCTGTAACTTACATGGAAAAAACATTCGGCGGTATGTTCGGAATGAACATCACTGAAGAAGTGATCATCGAAGGACACAATGCTGACCCTTCTAAAACAGCTGAAATCGTTGAAAATGGATTGAACCGTGTAGCTGAAGTAGCAAAATCTCTATAATCGAATCGATCAATAAGCGCTAGAAGCTTCTAGCGCTTATTTTTTTGTTTTCTTTACGATTTAGCGTACACTAAACTAAAACCTATCATATCGGAGAGTGACTTATGGATATCCCAACTATTGTGGCACAGCAAAAAATATTTTATTCTACCAATCAAACACGCCCGTTAGCTTTTCGCTTAACACAATTAAAAAAACTAGAACGTGCGATCTTAGCCTATACCGATCAACTCTACCAAGCATTTGAACAAGACTTACATAAATCGGCTTTTGAAACCTATGCAACTGAAATCGGCTATGTTTTACAAAGTATTCGACAAACTCGTAAAAAATTAGCTCGCTGGATGCGTCCAAAAAAAGCAAAAAATCCAACTTACCTCTTAGGTGCTTCGAGTTATTCGATTTTTGAACCTTTAGGAACTGTTTTGATCATTGGTCCGTTCAACTATCCCTTTCAGCTCGTGATCGAACCTTTGATCGGTGCAATTGCCGCTGGAAATACTGTGATTATCAAGCCTTCTGAATACACACCTCATGTCACAAACGTTTTAAAAGACATGATCCATTCGATCTTTGAGCCTGAATTTGTCGCTGTAGTCCCTGGTGCAATCGAAGAAACGACGACTCTTTTACACCAACCAGTCGATCATATCTTTTTTACCGGTAGTCCTGCTGTAGGAAAAATCGTCATGAAAGCAGCAAGTGAACGCTTGATTCCAGTTACGCTAGAACTCGGCGGAAAAAGTCCGGCTATTGTAACCCAAAGCAGCGATATCCAGACAGCTGCTGAAAAAATCGCATGGGGAAAATTTTTAAACGCTGGTCAAACTTGTGTCGCTCCAGACTATGTACTCGTTGAAGAAACCATCGCACATGATTTTACACGGGAATTAACCTTGTACTTACAAAAATTTTACGGTCTTGAACCAAAAGAAAGCCCAGATTTTGGTCGCTTAGCTACTGAAAAACATGCTTCACGTTTTGTCGACCTCCTACAACATACTACTGGAAAAGTGATCTTAGGTGGAGAAATCGATGCGCCTTCTCGCTATGTAGCGCCAACGATCGTCACAGAGCTTTCATTTGAAGATGCGTTGATGCAAGAAGAATTATTTGGTCCGGTACTGCCGATTCTCACGTATAGACAATCACATTTTGAACAAGATGTCCTTCATCCGATTCAACAACGTGAAAAACCGTTAGCCTTATACTTATTTACAAAAGAGAAAAAAGAAGAAGATCTTGTCTTGGCTAATCTAAGTTTTGGTGGTGGTGTCATCAACGATACTCTCCTTCATTTAACGAATGAATATTTACCATTTGGTGGGGTCGGACAATCTGGGATGGGCCATTATCATGGACATTATAGCTTTTTGACCTTTTCACATCAAAAGGCGATCGTCAAAAAACGCGACTTGCCTAAACTGTCGATGCTCTATCCTCCTTATACAGATAAAAAGTTTGCTTTGGTCAAAAAATTTATGAAATAAGTTAAGTTTTTCTTTTTTTCAAAGTTTTTCTAGACCTTCCTCTTAAACTTCTTTACTATATAAAATGAGACTATAATTAAAGGAGCGAATTTCTTTTGGCACTGATCGATTTTATTATCCATATCGATGCGCATCTTTTGGCATTGGTCAATCAATACGGCTGGGGTATCTACCCCCTATTATTTTTAATTATTTTTGTTGAAACAGGTGTCGTCATTTTCCCATTTTTACCAGGTGATTCCTTACTGTTTGCAGCTGGTGCACTTGCGGCAGTCGGCAGTAGCGTGTTACACTTGCCTACTTTGTTTCTGACTTGTGTCGTTGCTGCGATCTTAGGTGATTTACTCAACTACTGGTTAGGCCGAACATTTGGATTAAAAGTATTATATGATGGAAAATTATCACGCTTTATCCGGCAAGAAGAAGTTGAGAAAGCCGAGCATTTCTTTAATGAAAAAGGAAAGCATACGATTTTTATTGGGCGTTTCTTACCTTTCGTGCGTACATTTATCCCCTTTATCGCAGGAGCAAGTCAGATGAGTTGGCGATTGTTTAGTTTTTACAATATCGTCAGTGCCATTTGTTGGTCAGCGATTGGATTATTTGCAGGATATTTCCTTGGTTCGATCCCATTTATCAACGAACACTTTTCAATTATCATGATTGGTATTATCCTAGTATCACTTGTTCCAATCCTTGTCACCGTATTTAAGAATCGCAAAGTAAAAACAAGTAAATAAAGCAGCAGCCAATCGGCTGCTGCTTTATTTTTTAGCAAAGTGTTGTACGACAATGGTTTGAGTAGCTGTTTGCGATACTCCGATACCAAGATCTGTATACTTAGTTGATTCCATCGTTTCACGATGACCTTGCTGACTATTGGCTAACGTGTCGATCGCCAATTGCGCGGTTTGCTTCGCAGTTGATTGCGTGGGGATGATCGCAATATTTTCAGCCATCTCTGTAAATTCTGGATGATTTAATTCTTGATAGATCGAAACAAAAGACTGACCATCTGGACGAAGATGCGCTGCTAATTTTTGTTGATCCTCTACACTCGTATCGTACTCTGAAAGCTCACGACTTCTTAAAAAAGCGCCTTGTGCTAACTCGACTTGAGGAACAAGCTGAAAAAGTGCTCGTGTTGCGCGATAAGCTTTAACTAAGTCCAACGCATCTTGTGCGATTTCTTGTTCGAGTTGTGTTGGTGTTAGGGTTAGATCTTGCTTGCTACTATACCAAGCGACTCCTTCGTCTTGCCACCCTAATTGACACAACTGATCGATCTCTGCTTGACTTGTTGTATAATGATGGGTTCCTGTTTTTGCATATGGATTGTACGCGCGATACACAGCTTGACCCTTTGAAGCGGCATACCATCCCACTCCTTCATCTTGCCAACCAAGTGCTACTAACTGAGCTTTTTCAACTTCCGACACGGTGTAATGATGATCTCCAGCTTCTTTATTGTATACACGATATACCGGCAAACCTTGAAGCGGTGCATTCCACGCCACTCCTTCTGCTTGCCATCCTAAGTCCACTAGCATTTGTTGTTCTGTTATCGAAGCGGTATAAAAATGTTCGCCACTATTTGGATTATAAAGTCGCTGCATCGCAAGCACAGAGGACGCTTCAACCGATAATGGCCAACACATACATACAAGCAGACAAACTCCAAGATGCCACTTTCTCATACTTTTTTCCAATAGGTTAAATAGAAATACCCGTGTACGCCACTTGCGACGATTAAAAGTAGTAAGAGCAAACCCAAGGGAATCAAAAACGTCGTGCTTATCATCATGAGCCAAACCGTCCCACCAATGATTAGCCCACCCCCGACTAATCCTCCAAATTGAAGCAATAATAAGCCAAACGTCCCAGATCCTCTTGAAAATAACTGTGTTAAATCTGTCCAGTGACTTGAAAACAACCGAAAATCACGCCAAAAATAGACTTGAGAAAAGACAGAACTTCCTAAAATCCCACCAAGAATAAAAGCTATCCATAGACTAAGACTCATATGAAATAAGAAATAAGCCAACGTGGCTAAAATAAACGTCAAAATACTTTGAACGATAAAGCCAAATAAGAATTTTTGGCGTAGATAATAACGAATCGAAATCGGAGTGGCATGGATATAAAGATAATTTTCTTTATCTAAAGACAATAAAATTGCGACTAGAGATAATGGTGTCGTCACCAGATAGCTAAGCAATACTCCGCCATAAAATAGGGTCACACTATACTGATTTCCAACCCCACTAAGATTCCAAACATTACTAAATCCAAAACTAAAAAAGAAGATAATTGGAAACACAAGTGAACTAGAAAATACTTGTAACAATAAATTAGGATCTTTAATCAGCTGCAGATTATAAGACCAAAGTAATTTCGTAAGACTTTGTTGTTGTTTGATCTTACGTGTCGGATTTCCTTGGATCGTCGAGATTTCAATCAACTCTTCGTAAAACCGTGGAAAAATGAAAAAGCGAAAAATCAATAGTAAACACGATAACAAACCAATTAATCCAATCAATGAATACAAACTTGCCAAAGATAAGACTTGCGTCGTTAAACAAAATAAAGGCAAAAACACGACCAATGCTGGTGCTCCGTTTGTAGTTTCAAGCGCATCAGATTGATTTAAGACCAAAACCCCTACTATTACCAACCCGGTCGTGATAAATAATAGCGCCGATGTTACGATTTTTTTGTGTTTTTTATAAAAATGCGTTCTAGCTAAACTAAATACAAGTAAACTCGAAATCAAATATAAAAACAATAAACAAAGCAAAAATAATACGAGTGCAATCAAAACTGCTAGAATAAGCGGCACCTGTGCTTTAATACCGCTTAATAAAAATAAAACAAAAATAGGTAATAAAAAAGGAACTACTGTCAGACTAACTACGATCAGCTTTGCACTAAAAATCGCGCGTGGTGTAAACGGTAAAGGCAAGTATGCCGGTAAATCTTTACTCTCTAAAAAGACATTTATGATCGCATTGATCGTTTGTGATAATCCAAGTACGCTAAATAGCGCAACGAAATAAGTAAACAATTGCGGTTGCTTAGAAAAATCAGTTTGGATCATGATCAATCCATATACGACAACGAAAATAACAGCAGATAAAACATATTGTGATAAGATCGACCGAATCAAAGGCGTACCTGACTTGCCTTTCAATCGTCCTTTTTGTGTGACTTGTGGATTGGCAAATAGCAAATTCACCCGAATCAATTCTTTTAATTGCCTCATGATCTACACCTCACTTGCTTGTTCTTGATGAACGAGTGAAAGATAAATCGTTTCTAACGATTCATTTGGATGTAAGGCAAGTAGATCTGTGACTGTTCCATCGTATAACAGTTTTCCTTGTTTTAAAATCGCTAAACGATCACATAACTGTTGCGCACTTTCAAGTACATGCGTCGAAAAAATCACAGTCTTCCCTTTTTGGACATGGAGTTTCATCATTTCTTTTAAATCAAAGGCAGCTTGAGGATCTAAACCTTGTAGTGGTTCATCTAAAATCCAGATATCAGGATCTGAAAGCAAGGCCCCAATGATCATCGTTTTTTGGCGCATTCCATGTGAGAAACTGGCGATCGTTTCGGTTTGATGTTCTTGCATCGAAAAACGAGCCGTCAATTCCACTAGACGTGTCGCAAATTCTTCTTGAGATACGTCATAGGCCGCAGCCATTAGCGACCAATATTCATACGCGGTCAATTGTAAAAAAAGATCTGGTGAATCAGCGACATAACCAATCTGTTTTTTGATCGCTTCACGATGTTCAGCTAAAGGCTTCCCATCGATTATGATCGACCCAGATGTCGGATGTAAAATACTGACCAACATTTTGATCAAGGTCGATTTTCCGGCACCATTATGTCCTAATAATCCATAGATCTCACCATTTTTGATGGTTAAGTCTAGACTATCGAGTGCCCGTTTACTGCTATAGTGTTTTGAAAGTTGCTTGATTTCAATCATCGAAACTCCCCCTTTTTCTCTATATTCTCATACTCAAGTTCGATTTGCAAAACAACCTAAACAAGCACCACTACTCTGCAATCAGAGTAAGTGGTGCTTGTTCAAATAAACTGCGAGTGGCTTCACGGATTCGTTTGGCCACATATGGATTATTCATGGTATAAAGATGGATCCCATCCACTCCTTGTGCAACTAGATCGACGATTTGATCGACCGCGTATGCGATCCCCGCATCGCGTATCGCTTCTGGATTGTGTTCATATCGTGCCATCATTTTTAAAAATTTCTCAGGTAAGGTCACATGCGACATTTTTGCAATGCGTTCGATTTGTTTTTTATTTACGACTGGCATGATTCCAGCTTGGATCGGGACATCGATGCGTGCGAGTGCACAGCGTTCTAAAAAACGATAAAAATACTGATTATCAAAAAATAATTGCGAGACCAACTGATTCGTTCCAGCATCGACTTTTTCTTTTAAAAAGCGAATATCTTCAATCGCATTGCACGCTTCCACATGCGTTTCAGGATAACAAGCACCAATAATATTGAAGGATCCGTGTTCTTTTATGAACTCAACAAGTTGAGTCGCATGTTCAAAATCGCCTTTTGGTGTTTGCCCGGGGAGAATATCTCCTCGAAGTGCTAAAATATTCTCGACCTTTTTGGCTTGTAATTGATCCAAGATCAGCTTGATTTCAGCTTTAGTAAAATGGACTGCTGGTAAATGCGCTACACTAGGAAGAAATTGTTCCTCTTGGATTTTTTGAGCGATCTCGACAGTTTGTAAATTTTTAGCCGAACCTCCTGCTCCTAGTGTCACACTAATAAAATCAGGTTGTTGTCCTTTTAGACGATCTAGTGTCGTGTAGATCGTCTCCAGTGAAGAATTCGTTTTAGGTGGGAATACTTCATACGAAAAGACGGTCTTTTCTTGAAACAAGTGATCGATTCGCATCGAGATCCCTCCTTTTTTGTTTTGCTGCTGTGACTAGATGACGTAAACTTTCATAAGTTTCGGCTTCATTTCGAGTTTTCAAGCCACAATCGGGATTGATCCACACTTGTTGGACCGGTAGCTTTTCTAAAATCTTTTCAATCGTATGCTCAATCTCTGCAACAGTCGGGATTCGAGGAGAATGGATATCATAAACGCCCGGTCCGACTTGAGTTTGAAAGTCTTGTTTTCTTAAAGCATCTAAAATATCTAAATTGGAACGTGACGCTTCAAATGAAATCACATCAGCATCCATTTGATCGATTTCTTTAATAATATCGGTAAACTCGCTATAACACATATGCGTATGGATCTGAGTTTTTGCTTTGACTTTACTATGAACTAAACGAAATGCTGGAATAGCCCAATCTAAATATTGACTATGCCAATCACTTTTTCGTAAAGGTAATTTTTCACGCAATGCTGCTTCATCGATCTGGATAATCTGGATCCCGTGTTTTTCTAAATCCAGTACTTCAGCTTGAATCGCTAAAGCAAGCTGTAGCGTCGATTCTTTTAAGGAGATATCTTCTCTTGGAAAGGACCAATTCAAAATCGTCACTGGACCAGTCAACATTCCTTTTACTGGTTTGTTGGTTAGCGATTGGGCATAAACCGATTCTGCTACACTTAATGGTGCTTGACGGTAGATATCTCCCCATATGATCGGCGGTTTCACACAACGTGTCCCGTAAGATTGAACCCAAGCTTTTTTTGTAAACAAATATCCGGCCAAACGTTCCCCAAAATATTCAACCATATCATTGCGTTCAAACTCACCGTGGACCAATACGTCTAAGCCAATCTCTTCTTGAAAAGCGATACAAGCTGCTGTTTTCTCTTGTAATTTTTGTTGGTACGCTGATGCAGACAATTCACCTTTTTTGGCTTTCGCTCGCCATTGCTTGACTTCTTTGGTCTGAGGAAAAGAACCAATCGTCGTCGTAGGCAATATTGGAAAATCAAACGTATCACGTTGAATCGCTGCACGCGTTGCTAAAGCTGGTAAGCGAGTGAAATCTTGTGCGTTTAAAGAGTTGATCGCATGTTCCACTGTTTGATTTTTAACAAAACGTGTTTGTGCAAATAAGCGTTGATTGTGCTGAAGCGCAGTCTTATCTTTAGTTGTTAAAATCGTTTTTAATTCCTGAAGTTCCGTTAATTTTTCGATTGCAAACGCGAAATGTGCCCGTGTCGTATCCAAAAGATCAGGTTCATTTTCTAAGGTATACGGTACATGTAGTAAGGAACAAGATGTAGACAACACGACTTGTGCTTCTTTTTGTAGTTGCTCGATCGTGTTAAGCGTCTGTTGGTACTGATTACGCCAAATATTCTTCCCATTGATCACACCGGCAACTAAAATCTTATCTTTAGGAAACCCATTTGTCTGAACCAATTCTAAATTTTTACGTCCTTCGATAAAATCTAAACCGATCCCTGCTACTGGAAGGTCAATCAATGTCTGATACAAGTCTCGTACATCACCAAAATAGGTTTGTAATAAGACTTTAGGTTGCAATTTTCCGCTTAATAAGTTCTCGTAAAGACGTTTTATCTCCACTTGAGTATGGTCTTCAAGGTCAAATACAAATGCCGGTTCATCTAGCTGAACCCACTCACATCCCAGATCATGGATGATCGTGAATATTTCTTGATAGGCTTCAATTAATTTTGGATAGAGGTCTTGAGCTTGTTTTTTGCCTGTATACACTGCTAAATTAGCTAAAGTATAAGGCCCTACGATCGTTGGTCGTGGTGTGATCCCTAATTGTTGTGCTTCTTTGATTTGTGCGACTAGACGTGACGCATCTACTTTGATAGTAACGGTATCTTCGATTTCAGGCACCATATAATGATAATTGGTATTAAACCATTTTTTCATCGCTAATGCGGTCACATCTCCACGCTCTCCTTGATACCCTCGTGCCATTGCAAAATAGGTCTCTAGCTTGGAAAGATTCAATGCTTGATATTTTTGTGGAATCAAATTAAACAATACCGCCGCATCTAACACCGTATCAAAAAAAGAAAAATCGCCACTTGGAATCCAATCAAGTTGTTGTGTTTGTAAGGTATTCCAATGGGTTTGACGTAATGTTTTTGCAATCGCTTCTAGCTGTTCTTCCGTAATTTCACGACGAAAGTATTCTTCTGTTGCAAATTTTAATTCTCTATTTGCTCCTACTCTTGGAAATCCGACGATGGTTGTTTGCATGTTATTGTCCCCCTTTAAGATCGTGTTCATACTGTACCATGAGGATTTTCTATAGGATAAGTCTTATTTTTTATGACTATATATAGATTAAAACTATATTAAAGCAAAAAAACTAGCTTCCCGAATAGGAAACTAGTTTATGTCGCTTTTAATTTTGCGATTCGTTTACGAACTTTTGCCATCGATTCTTTTGAGGCTTTTTTACGCTCAAACATTAAAATAACATATAGCGAATCTAAAATACTCAACTGCGCGATTCGTGAAGATAAGGCTTCAGAACGAAATTCAGTTTCTTCTGCAATCGACACAAATACAGCGTCTCCTAATAAGGCTAACGGCGATTGACTCGAACTCGTTAAGACGATCAATTTCGCTCCTGCTTCTCTTGCCGCTTTTGCAATCTCGATCGTTTCATGTGAACGTCCCGTATGCGAAATCAAGATCGCACAATCACTTGGCTTCATCAAGGAGGCTTCCATCAACTGGATATGGTAATCCGTACTGTGATGCACGCGAAGTGGGGCACGAAGAAATTTATGGTAAGCATCTGTTGCTACGATCTCTGATCCTCCAACACCAAAAAAATAAACAGCTTCGGCATCTTTTAGATACTCTAACGCTTGTTCTAATGCGACTTGATCCAAAAATTTCCGAGTATCCAATAACGTCGAAATATTCGTATCAAAAACTTTTTGGGCTTTGGTTAATAAGCTATCGCTATCGTAAATATTTTCATGGATCGTGATTTCTGTCTCGCTACGTCCTTGTGTCAATAATGCTAATTTGAAATCCTTGAATCCTTGATACCCAATTTTACGTGTAAATTGAAAGATCGTTGAAGGAGCGATCTCCAAAGTTTCTGATAAATCATTGATCGAATTACTTCCCACTACGACAGGATTTTCTAAAATAAAGTCTGCTATTTTTTTTTCTTTTTCACTTAAATTCGTATACATCGATTTGATACTTAATCGAATGGAATCACTCATACTTTTCCTCCTGTTCCTATAGCCCATCCTATTTGATAGTTTGCTATTGCTAGCATTGTAACCAAGTTCGTTCTAAAGGTCCAAGATAACGATAGTTTTTTAAAATAAGAGATACAAAAGTTCTACGCGACGGTAAATCTTTTGTATCTCTTATTTACATTATTTGACGAAGATAATCAGTCGCTTGAGCTAGCGTATCAAACACAAACGTTGCGGATGCAGTGGCTTTTGTAAACTGGGTTTCATCGACTAAATGCTGTCCTTGATATTGCGGAAGATCGGTGATGTCATCTGGGATCAACACAGACGCGATCCCAGCGTTTGTAGCAGCTTGAATGCCCACGATCGAATCTTCAAAAACAAGTGCATGCTCTTTAGATTCACCACTTTTAGCGAGTGCAGTCAAAAAAATCTCTGGATCAGGTTTTCCTTGCTTCACTTCTTCTCCACTTACAACAGCGTCGATGTAAGATGTCACGTGCTCCATTTCTAAATAGCGCATGATCTGACTGTTTAAATTCGAAGATGCAACAATGACTTTGATCTGTTCTGATCGCGCATACTCCAATAAAGTAAACAAACCCGATTTTGCATAGACACGTTTTTCTTGTTGCAACAAGGCTTCTTTTGCTTGGATCATTTCTTGACGCCAGTCATCTATCGGTTGATCGACCCCATAGAGCTGCTTCATTTTGACTAAAATCTCAGGATGTGTTCGTCCTGTTAAATCATAATACACATCGTGAGTCATTTGATAATCATACAGTTTGGCAGATGTGAGGTAGGCTCTATAGGCTAATCGTCCAGTTTCAAACATCAAGCCATCCATATCTAAGATGAATACTTTAGGTTTTTTCATCGATCCTCCTATTTTTTAGCTGCTTCGACCAACTGAGACAATTGATGAAGACCGTGATCGGCTTGAGACAATACATGATCGGAAACAATGAAAGAGCCACCTACTGCCACAACACCATCTGTAGCTAAATAGTCTAAGTAATTGCGTTCATCGATGCCACCTGTAGGTACAAATCCGATATCGTAAAATGGACCACGTAAACTTTTGATTGCTTCTAATCCACCATAAAGATGGGCTGGGAAAAATTTCACAGTCGATACGCCATAACTAACGGCTAGCTGAATATCTGAAGGTGTGGCGACTCCTGGATAAATCGGAATGTCGACTCCGCGTGCATAGTCCAATACTTCAGGTACCACTGCAGGTGATACTAAAAATTGAGCGCCTGCGTGAACGGCTTCTTGTGCTTGCGCAAGTGTACGAACGGTGCCAGCCCCAACAAGGAGACGGTTACGCTTCGCTAAATACGCGATCGCATCCATTGCTTGACTGGAACGAAGCGTGATCTCGATGATCGGCAATCCGGCTTGAATCAAGACGTCTTCTAATTCATCTAACTTCGTTAAATCGTGAGGCGTATATAAGGGCAATAGTCGGTGGTGTTGGATCGCTTCTGCTATCGAGACTGTTTTTGATTTAACGAGCATCGTGATCTCCTCCTTTTAAAATCGCTTCATGTAATCCTTGTAAATAACTGATCCCTAATGCACGATCATACAATCCATACCCTGGCATCGCGACTTCATCCCAGATCGTTCGGCCATGATCTGGGCGAATCACACCATCGAATCTTGCTTTGACTAACGCTTCCATGATGGCATACATATCCAAAGACCCTTCTGTTGATAAGTGAGCCGATTCTTTGAATTTTCGTTCACCTAAATACGCGACGTTTCGAAAATGGACAAAGTGAATCCGATCGCCAACAGATTCAATCATCTGAACTAGATCATTCGCAGGATCTGCACCTAGTGAACCGGTACAAAAGGTTAATCCATTGTATGACGAATCGACTAAGCCAAGGATCGTTTGTAGATCTTTTAAATTTTTTGTGATTCGTGGCAAGCCAAATAATTCCCATGGTGGATCATCCGGATGGATTGCCATCTTCACGCGGACTTCTTCACACACTGGAATAATCTTCATTAAGAAATAACGTAGATTTTCCAAAAGGTCAGCTTCTGTCACGTTTTCGTATAGTGCAAATAATGCATCGAATTTTTTTAATCGCTCTTCTTCCCATCCAGGTAATTTAAATCCTTTTGATTGACTATGAATCAGCTGATACATTTGACTTGGTTCCATGTGATCGACCACTTTTTGATCGTAGACTAACGAAAAGCTCCCATCTTCATTCTCATAAAATAGATCCGTTTTCGCCCAACCAAAAATCGGTTTAAAACTATAACAAATCAAGTTGATCCCACATGAAGCAAGATTACGGATTGTTTGGATATAGTTCTCGATATACTGATCGCGCTCATCTGTTCCAGCTTTGATTGCATCATGGACAGCAACACTTTCGATCCCTAAGACCGTTAAGTTTTTTTTCGCTGCTTGTGCTTGTAAAGTTTTGATCTCATCGATCTCCCAGACATCACCTGGTAATTTATTCAAAAGTGTGCCAACTACCCCATTGATTCCTGGAATTTGAGCCACATGTTCAATCGGAATCGAATCTTGTTCACCGTACCATCTAAATCCCCACTGCATCGTCTCTCCTCCTTTTAAAATCCATCCTCTTCGCTCTCGTCTTCAGCGATTTCTTCAAAATGCGTGATTCCTGAAATTGCTTGCTCAACAAGCAAATGATACACCTCTGCACTTTTTTGACCCAGATATTGTTGGTTGATTGCTTCGATCACCATTGGCAAATTCACTCCACTGATTAGATGAAGATTTGCTTTAGTCGTTTCGTGTAATTGACGACTGACCAGTAAGGTTTGGTTATATGGGCTTGCACTGGCAAGATCCGTTAATACCACGACACCTTCTGGTCCATCAACTGCTTCGATCGCTTCTTTGATTGTCTCTCCTAATGCTGTAATATCGTCTCCTTGATACAAGTTGACGGTTTTAAGTTGTTGTGTGGGTCCGACAACGACTTCTGCCGCGTCTTTTAATCCATCACTTAACGTGCCGTGGGTGGCAATTACGATTCCAATCATATTTTAGTCTCCTCTATGAGATACACCAAGTGACAACTTGATGCATATTTTCCATATTTAATCGACGATCTTTTAGTCGTTTTTTAGGTAAGTAATAGTGTTCGTTTTTTTGTTGTGCTGCGAAAATATAAGTCAACTGCCCTTTCGTTGCTTGTTGTTCTACACGATGTAATGGCGCATGTGCACCGATACTGTCTAAATAGATCCATTTAGCCTGTGGATTGATGACTTGGTTTTCATATAAACTTTGCGGACCATAACACCCACGATCAAATAAAATATACGCGATATCTCGTTTATTTTCTTGACTCATTTCTAAAATCGCTAAGATCGAAGATGTATTGCGGATGAGATTTTTCCTTACCGCACTGCCTTTTGTTACATAGCGTAAAATCAAAAAGTACAGTCCAAATCCGCCTACACTCAGCCAAGTGATTGGGGAAGAAAAGTCAAAAGCATGTGGGGCAAAGCGCGTATACGCAAGCGTTAACAAAATACCGATCAGCAACATCAAGAAACTCACGCCATATAAATAGGTCATCGTCTTTCGGGCTTGTTTTTTCGTATCAAAAAAAGTATAGGCTCCAAGTGATTCCATCGGTGTATCGTAATAGGTACAAATAACCGTTTTCGCCGTTTTGACATCTCCAATATAGATATCTCGTTGGATCTGAGTGTGATTGGATTCCATCACAGCGACATCTTGTCTAAAGGAAAAGACGTCTTTTAAAATCGCTTGAATAAACCGTTGCTTTTTTTGCTCACTTTTACGTGAATTGTAAATATATTGATATCGAAATACCCAGTCTTGAAATCGTTCGCTCGTCCCCATATGCTTCACCTATAACTTTCTATAATCCAAATTGTTTTAAGACATCTTGTAAACTTGATTTTGATGAAGAAGGTGTGGCTTGAAAATAAATATCCTCTACACCATAATCATCATGTAATTCTTTTAAGCGCAATGCATCCTCTTGATTCAAATAAACTGATTTTGTCACAAGAACATCTTTCTCCGCATCTTTTTGTGCAATGCCCCCAACATTCAATTCTTTCATTGGTAAACCATGTTTGACTAGTTCATAGATGGTTTTAACCGTTTTCGCAATCAAAATACAGTTGTACTCTTTAAATTCATATTCATCCCAATAAAATTCTGCCTTTTCTGGTGTTACAACGATCGTTTTTTGACCAGTACGACTACCCGCATTTTTATATAGTTCTCGCATAAATTTATCTTTCGCTACGACATCGTCGACGACAAAAATCGAATTGACCCCATTTTTTTGTGATAAAGTCACCATTACTTGACCATGAATCAAGCGCTCATCCACACGTGCTAATATAATTTTCCCCATTTTCATTCGCTCCCTTTTATAAAATCCCGATGCCAGCTAAGACGATCAAAATCGCAGTTAGCCACAATAATGCTTTCGTTACATTCAATCCTTTTTTCGTGTAGTACAGATACACACCCATTACAACGACTAACGGTAAAATCCCTGGCATGATCTGATTTAAGATATCTTGTACGACAAATTCTCGACCTGAGATATCAAATTTTAAACTCGAGGTGACTTTGACATAATTTCCAGCGAGGACACCCATCATAAACAACCCTAAAACCGATAGCATCTCGATTGCCGTTTGTACACCAGCACTTTGCATCAAACCTGATGCATTTTGTCCCATACTAAATGCTTGTCTAGCAAAGAAAGCGCCTAGCACCATTTGATAAATCGAAAAACATAAGAATGGGAACAATGCACCTAACGGACTTCCCTGTTGTGCCCACGGAACCGCGATGGCAATAAAGATGTATTGAACTGTACCAGAGTCGATCGCATCGCCGATTCCAGCTAATGCACCCATTAATCCGGCTTTGGTGTTGTACATCAAATCATCTTGCATCAAGATTTCAGTTTCTTCATGTTCTTCTTGTGCGCGTTGTTGTTCCATAGAAGACATCAAGCCTGTGATCACACCGCCACCCCAACTTAATTGGGTATTGAAAAAGAGTAATTGACGTTTATACGCTGCACGTAAGGAATCATCGTCTTTATAGATTTTCTTTAAAATCGGCATCATCGCGTAAAGCAAGGACGGTGCGAGATAGCGTTCGAATGAGTGTGGAATCTCATTGGCGAAATACCATCTTAAGTAGGCTTTCGTCACATCTTTTTTTGTGATTTCTTCCGGTGCTTGTACATCTGTTGTGATCGTTTTCATTTTTGATATCCCCCTTTATTAGAACCCGTCGTCATAGTCGTCATCGTCATCAAAACTCGCTGCGTTCGGATGGGCAACTGGTGGTGTTGTTTGATTGTGTTTACGTGCTTGGATAAAGATCAACGCGATCAATGTTCCAAAAATCGCATAGGTCACCATCGTGATTTTTAACGATGCAAATACGACGCTACTAAAGTAAGCTAGGAAGAAAAAGACTAAGAAATCTTTACGTCCAATCACATACACGGTCGTTGCGATCCCAATTGCTGCTAATCCCCCACCTACGACTTCTAGAATATGAATAACTACGGTACCTTTTAGAGCATTGATGACGTCTGCGATCACTGGTGCTCCAAAAAAGAGTGCAATAAAAATCAAGGGAACAAAAAGCGCAAATGAGGCCAGTGTTGGGTACAAAATAATCGACCGCTTGATTGCTTTAGTATTTAATTCTTTTACCGCTTTGTCCGTATATTTCCCTAAAAATGTATTGATAAAGAAGCGTACTTGATAGAGATAACTTCCCAGTAAACCTACCGGAACCGCCACAGCAATCGCGGCTTCTGGTTGAAGATTTCCTAATAAGGCTACCGGTACGGCAATCGCTGCGGCAACAGAAGGTTCTGCTGGCATTGAACCACCTGGAGAAAATACGCCCATATAGATCATTTGCAATGCAGCCGTCACGATCATTGCTTGCGCTACATCGCCCATGACGATCCCTACAAATAAACCGGTCATCATCGGTGAAAAACGTAGATTAAGCGAAGCGCCTCCTCCTAGCCAACGTGACATGATCCCTGCTACCCATAATGCGATCAATAAACTTTGTACAACTGTCAATGTTTCCATATCCTCGTTCCCCCTTAAATGGATCTGTCTACTGGTGCTCTATGACTATCATGGCCCCCAAAGCCATTACGTAGCGCTGAAACAACTTTAGCTGAAAATGGTTCAGGTTCTTGTGAAAGATTTCGGGCAAACAAACTTAATGCAATAACGGGAACAGAAAGATTCATTTCAAGTGCCGTTTCGACAGTCCATTTGGCTTCACCTGAAGCGGCGACAACTGGGCTAAATTCGGTCAATTCTGGATCATTTTTAAATTGCATCTCCATCAGCTCCATTAACCAACTTCGAATGACAGAACCATGATTCCACACTTTCGCAACTTGTGTTAAATCAAAATCATAATCGCTTTTTTGTACCACTTGAAATCCTTCTCCAATAGCTTGCATCATGCCATATTCAATGCCATTGTGGACCATCTTCAAAAAGTGACCGCTTCCATTTTCACCTGTATAAAGATATCCATCTTGACAAGCGAGATCTCGAAATAATGGCTCTAATTCTTGAAATGTTTCTTGATTGCCACCAATCATGAGACAAGCATTGTTCCGAGCACCACTGATACCTCCAGAAGTTCCACAGTCCAAATACCCTAACTGTTTTGTTGAAAATAATTCGGCTCGACGGATCGAATCTTTATAAAATGAATTTCCCCCTTCAATCACGATATCGTTTTCATCCAATTCCTCACTCAATGTCAGGACGATTTTTTCTGTGATCTCTCCTGCTGGCAACATCAGCCAGATGACACGTTGGTTCGTAAATGAGGCTAAAAATAATGGCAATGTCTCAAATGTTGGAATACCTTTTGCTTGAATCGCTTCACAGACTGTTGGTGAAGTATCCATTCCTCTAACCGCATATCCTTGGTCATGTAAATTCGAGGCGATATTCGCCCCCATTTTTCCTAAACCAATAATCCCGATCTCCACGTGATCCCCTCCTCGTTTATATACTCATTATACAAAAAAAACTTTTATTGTAAACGTTAACAAAAAAACTTTTTTCGATAATTATGGATTCTATAACTAAATATCCTACGTAAAGAAAACGTTTTATTTTATTGAGAATACCTCATTATGCTTTGTATGCCTTTTTAAATGTGTATCGGTTTCCATACTGCTAAAAAAATAAATGACACGTTCTTCCTCTATAAAATAATGAAAAAAACGGTTTAAATTATTTTTTTGTATCCTATACGCACTTTTTCATTCGTTATTTTTTTCACTAATTAAAGCGCACTAAAATCAAAAAAAATTGAACCTCAACTATAAGATTTATTTTGTGAAAAAAATTGAAAAACCCTCTTAAAAATGCTATAAATTAAGTGAAATATAGATAATGAATTTTATATAATCATAATTATTTTAATAAAAATAATTAGCTATCTGAGTAAAAAAAGCTTTAATTTGTTTTAAATTGAACAAATACGATTTGTTGCTCCGCTTTGAAAGGAGGCGTTAAAGATGTCGAGATATTCTCAAGTCAAATGGCTCGGATTATTTAGTTTTCTTTTTATTCTATTCACTGTTTCTACAGTTGTTGCAGATGACCAAATGATGATTACAACCAGTCAACATGAAACCTATTACTTACCTGAATCTGCTGCCACTTCTTTGCCTCCTCAAATCGGAACATTGATCACTGATGATACTATGACCCTAACGCCTCCAACTGGACTAGATGGAAGTCTACTTTATCCTTTACAAGAAAACGCGTCTTCAATAGCAGAGAGTATACTAGCAACTGATGAGCGCACGCACATCACAAATACAGCGACATACCCTTATAGTGCAACTGTATTTATTACCGCAACCTTTTCAAATGGAGCTACTTACATTGGAAGTGGCGCAATGGTATCAAGCGATGGTGTATTAACAGCTGGGCATATGATCTATAGCGCAGCCAATGGTGGTTGGGCTACAAATGTAACGATTTACCCAGGTCTAAACGGAACAACAGCTCCTTTTGGTAGTGCAAAATCGATAAAATTATTTTCTGTGACGGAGTGGACAAATAAACAAGACCCCACACAAGATATCGGTTTGATTCGTTTGGACCGTCCGATTGGATATAAGACCGGATGGTTTGGTCTTTCTACATCAGCTACTCCTAATGAAACAGTTCAGACAACTGGTTTTCCAGCTGAAAAAGGTGAAACGATGTGGAAATCAACTGGTAAGATCGATACGATTGAAAATAGTCGGATCTACTATGATCTTGATACAACTAGCGGTCAAAGTGGCAGCCCAGTTTATAATGCTAATCGAACTCTTTTAGCGACACATACCTATGGCGGAAGCCAAGTAAATTTTGGCACTCGTATCAATAGTACGGTTTTAGCTTGGATCGAATCTGATACGCATCATTATGTTGCGAATTTTCGATTGTATAATCGAAATTCTGGAGAACATTTTTTTACTACAAATGCGACTGAATATCAGGCCTTAGTGAATTTAGGTTGGCGTGCTGAAGGTGTTGCATGGTTTGCTGCAGCAACAGGAGACGAGGTCTATAGACTATATAATCCGAATTCTGGAAAACATTTTTATACAAAATCTGTAACTGAAAAACAGTACCTTGTACGTCTTGGTTGGCATGATGAAGGTGTTGCCTATCATGTAGTGGCTAATGGTATTCCTGTTTACCGTTTGTACAACAAAAATGATGGAAGACATTTTTATACCAGTAGTTTGTATGAACGCAATAGTCTCGTCCAATTAGGTTGGCGCGCTGAAGGCGTTGCATGGTATGGTTTAGGATAAAAAAAGACTTCGAGCGAGTTGCTCGAAGTCTTTTTAAGCGAGTACTTTTACTTCTAGATCAGAGGTGTCATACATGACTTTTGCATGATTTTTTTTGATCAATGTTTTAGCTACTTCATTTCCTGTTTTTTTATCAATAACACGTTGATAGATTTCACTATTGCGGTAAACGATTCCTGCTTCTTCACTAAAAAACTCATTTTCAACTTGGATATGGTATTTGTAGTCTAACGGTCGTTCTGAACGAATTTCACCATATAAATATTTTTCATCGACATAGGTAATCAATTGGAACGTTTGATCCGTGTTATTTTTAAAACGGTAATCAAAATAATTATACACGATCGAAGTTCCTGTCCCAAAAGGCACTTTACGACCAAAATCAGGGAACATATCTACCCCATCATGATGATGATGTTCTACGATCTCAAGTGGTGTATGCAGTACCATCCAGTGGATCAAATTCGTAAACTGGCACATACCACCACCGATTCCAGAACTCGTTTCTTCTTCACGACCAACTGTCAACCCTTCTTTATATCCTAACTTCGCACTACATTCTCCAACTAATTGCCAAAATGAGAATGTTTCACCCGGTTGAATCGTAATATGATTTACTTTAGGTGTAGATAAAGCAAGATTGATGGCTTTATTATCTTGTAAATCACTACGAACATTTCCTAATTTACGTCGAATCAAGGAATTATGCTTGTAAACCACATTAGGAAGGACATCTTCACGAAACGTATGCGCAAATCGGTGTTCCGATTTACGATCGCGGATTTTTTTTAATAAAATATTTTTCTTGACTGAAATTTGATACGTAAAGGGTGAGATCTCACAAAATAATTTTCTAGGCATATAGTCACTCTTTTCTTCTTTGATTCTTTAAGTTTAACATAATTATTATTTACTGATACGAAAAACAAGGATTTTTGTAAGTCTATACAAAAATCCTTGTGTAGTTATAGATCACCGGTTAAAAACTGTGCTTCACCAAATCCAAACGACCAATCTGCATCACTATTCTCAAAAATCGAGATCAACACATCTTTACCTTGAATCCCTAATTCTTGTTCTAATTGTGTGACGACGCCTTTATAAAATTTAACTTTATCTTCTTTGGCACGCGGTCGACTAAACACTTGAATCGAAATACGATTTGCAGTTCGCTCAAAACCTAAACCTGTATCTTCCAAAATCAATTCATCTTGACTATGTCGTGATAAAATCTGATAACGATCACCTTTAGGAACTTTAAAAACATCGACTACTTGATGATGGATCACATCTAAAATTTGTCTTGTCGTCTCTTTTGTAAAGGCTTCTGTCACATCTACTCGAATTAATGGCATCACGATCGCTCCTTGTCATTTAATGCATTTAGTTTACCATATTTTCAAAAAAAACATAGTAAAATTCCTTTTGTTTTACACTGGAAACACAACTAAAAACAAGAGAGCTGTTACAGTTTGGACTCCACCTACAGAAAGACCATAAAACAAGAATCTTGGACCTTCTTTGATAAAACGACGTAGATCCAAACGCAATCCAATCGCAGCTAACGCAGTTGTTTCAAACCACGTACTTAAGAAATGTGCGACGGCTTCAAAGCTAGAAGGTAACGTAATAAAACTGTTCAAGATACACACGATCAAAAATCCTGTCACATACCAAGGAATTGGAAATTTTTTCGTACGTTTTTTTATTTTTGCTTCAGTTGCATGAGAGGTAGCAGTAGCTTGCGCCATTTTTTCAAATATAGCAACTACAACGACTAATAAGATGATACGCAAAATCTTGAACAACATCGCGTATTGCACAACTGATGGATCGATCAGACTTGCTCCAGCGACCACTTGTCCAACCGATTGCAAGGTCCCGCCAATCAGCGCACCTTGAGCCAATACATCTTTAGGGAAAAAACTCGTTCCTAAAAACGGTAGCGTCAACATCATGATCGTTCCTAATAAATTCACCAATGTAATGATCTGTCCTTTTTCTTGATCATCGGCTTTGATGGCTGGTGCAATCGCTCCGATAGCAGATGATCCACAAACTGCATTTCCCCCTGCCATCATCATACTCATTTTGCGATTAAATTTAAATGCACCACCTAGATAAAGCGTACTTATAATGACAACGGTCATCATCACAAATACAAAAATAAATCCTCGAACGCCTAGTTGCGCAATCGTTTGAAACGTTACGGTAAATCCTAGTAATACAACAGAATATTCTAATAACCGGCTTTCTGAAAATTTTGTTCCTGCTTGAAGTATCGGTTGTTTAAAAACCGTATTTCCTAAAACGATCCCAAGTAAGATCGCAATCGTTGCGCCACCTAATGTCGGAAAAAGCAAAGCAAGGCTTTTAGCTAAGATCGCTACACCCACAGACAACCCTAACCCAGGTAAAATTTTTTGAATCTCTGTTTTAGTCATAAGGCACCAACTCGATTTTTTCAATAATTTTTTGTGCGATCACATAATGACCAGCTGCCGTGGGATGTACCCCATCATCGCCTGTATAATAGCGGGCAGTCGTTTCTAGTGCAAGTTGTGTAAAATAGCCATCTAATGCGATAAATTCACATGAAAATTCTTGAGCGAGTTTGCGGATCACTTGGATTTTAGGATCAAGAGACACACGCCAAGCTGCACGATCTTGTGGTTCGTGAAGTAAGAACGGTTCTAAAATCAGAATATTTGACGTTATCGCTTGCATACGTGTCAATAATTCACGGTATTCTTTTTCAAATCGAATCGTTTGCTTGAGATCAGCAAAATCTGCATCGTCTACATGATGCCAAACATCATTGATTCCAATCAATAAGATGATTGCATCCGGCTTTAACGCGTCACAGTCTGAATCAAAACGTTCGATCAAGTCTTGAATTTGATCGCCACTGATCCCACGATTGATACACGTTAGTTCATAAGTAGGCGCCATAGCTTGTAGTGTCGCATTTACGATAAAAGGAAATCCTTTACCTAGATCCAAAGCATTTGATCGATCACGTCCAGCATCCGTGATACTATCTCCAAAAAATAAAATACGTTGTCGTTTTTCTAGTTTCATACATATCCTCCTTTATCCTCTTCGTGTCTATTCTAGCACTCCTTTAAGCGTAAAAAAAGAAGATCTCTATTCAAGATCTTCTTTTTACTTACTACTCTAATTTTCCTTTATATGCAGATGTTCCACCCATCACATTGATCACATCAAGTCCTTGATCAGCTAAATATTCACAGGCTTTAGCAGAGCGACCACCTGATTGACAGATGACATAGTATTCTTTTTCGGGATCTAGTGTCGCACTTTGTTGCGCGAGTTCACTTAGGGGTTGATTGATTGCAGTAGGCACATGACCATTTGCATATTCATCGCGTTCTCTTACATCGATAACGTTGAGTCCTTTTTTTAATTCTTGGTCAAATTCTGGCATTGAGATTGATCTATACATAGTCTATTTCCTCCGGTTTCACTGTTTGATAAAGCGCAAAGGCGCCATCTAAATTTTTAACGTGTAGTCTTGCTTGTTTTAGCATACGCTCTGCAATATAACTACGTAATCCACTATGACAGCTTACGATATAGTCTTTTGTTTTGTCTAATGTTTCGATTTTTTCACGCAACTCATCTAACGGGATCTCAAGCGCATGTGGAAATCGGCCATTCGCAAATTCACTAGGATTACGCACATCAAGTAATACTGCACCATTTTTTACTTCACTAGCTAACTCATACCATTGAATCGACTCACTGATCCCTTCAAGTTGATTCATCGCCACGTATCCTAGCATATTGATTGGATCTTTTGCCGATCCAAATGGCGGCGCATACGTAAATTCTAACTCAGGCAGATCAAATACGGTCAACTTGCCTTTGATTGCTGTGGCTAAACTGTCGATTCGTTTATCTACTCCTTTTTGTCCGATACCTTGTGCCCCATAAATGACGCCAGTTTCCGCATCAAAAATTAGTTTTAATGTAATATCTGTTGCTCCTGGAAAATACCCCGCATGGTCTTTTCCAGTAACATGTACGACCTTAGTTGCAAATCCTGCAAGTTTCGCTTGGCGTTCACTTAGCCCCGTCGAAGCAGCTGTTTGATCAAATACACGTACGATCGCCGTTCCAATGCTTCCTTGATTTTTACGCTGCAATCCTGAAAGGACATCGGCAACTTGACGGCCTTGACGATTTGCTGGTGACGCTAGCGAGATCAAGGCATCTGCACCTGTAATTTGATTTTTGACGATGATCGCATCCCCAACGGCATAAATATCAGCTTGGCTTGTTTGATAATCTTCATCGACTAGAATACCACCGCGCATCCCTAATTGAACACCCACATCTTTTGCTAAGTCACTTGCAGGGACGACACCTACTGATAAGAGCGTTAGATCCGTATTTAGTTGTTTGCCTGACGCCAGTTCAATAAGGCGACCTTTTTCTAAAAAGGCGACTGCCGAATCTGAGGTCAATACGGTCACGCCTTGTTTTTCTAGTTCCTTCTTGATATAAGCTGCCATTTCTTCATCTAATGGTGGCAATACATGGGGAGCTTGTTCCACTAAGGTCACTTTGATACCACGTTTGTGTAGATTTTCTGCCATTTCCAGACCGATAAATCCAGCTCCGATTACGACTGCTTCTTTTGTTTCATCGGTGATTCCGCTCATCAATTGATCTAAGTCAGGAACATTACGCAAACTATAGACATGTTCAGCTGTAGTTATGCCTTCAATTGGTGGAATAAATGGCTTTGCACCTGGAGATAAAATCAATTTATCGTAACGTTCTGTAAATGTTTCTTCACCATGACGCACCAGTACCGTATGCTCGATTGGATCGATTTTGAGTACTTCATGCTCTGGCCGAACATCAAGATCAAAACGTGATTTTAGATTTTTTGGTGTTTGAACCAATAACTTATCGCGTGAATCGATTTCACCTGATACATAGTATGGCAATCCACAATTAGCAAACGAAACGTAAGGACCTTTTTCGAATACAATAATTTCGGCTTGTTCATTTAATCGACGTAAACGAGTGGCAGCTGACATCCCGCCGGCTACGCCTCCTACAATAATGACTTTCATTTATTTCCCTCCAATTACTTTTCCAGACCATTGATTCATACCCCCACGGATATTCGTTACATCATAGCCTTTTTTCTTTAGTTGTTTGGCTGCTTGCTTACTGCGCATGCCAGATTGACAGATCACATAAAGTTCGTTTCGATTGCCTTCGTACTGCGCAATTTTACTCAAGGGGACGTTTTTAGCTTGACGGATATGTCCTGATTTAAATTCATTAGGACTACGAACATCGAGTAGTACCACCTGATTCAAATTTTGGTTTGCAAGTTCAGTCGTTGAGATACTCTTAACTTTAGTAAATAATGAGAACATTTATTTCCTCCTCTAATCACTTTTAAAATACCTTATAGGGTATTTATAAACTATTCTACTTTTTCTGTCAATCAATGTGATCAGCTCAATAAATCCTTTGAGTGAATAAAATTTTTGACTTCTATACATAGGTGGGTATAATCATAAAAGAACGAATAGAAAGGTGGAACGCCTCATGAAAGTCACTCCTGAAGAACAACGAAAAATTTTGAATCGTCTAAAACGAACTGAAGGCCAATTGCGCGGCATTCAAAAAATGATCGAAGATGAAAAAGAATGCATCGACGTGATTACTCAGCTAAGTGCGGTACGTTCAAGCATCGACCGTACGATGGGATTGATCGTCGCTGAAAATTTAAAAGCTTGTTTGGAACAACCAGCAGACGATCCTAGCGAACAAAATGCTAAAATCCAACAAGCGATTCAAATGATTATGAAAAAATAATGTTATTTTCGTGAAAATGAAATAGCGATAGATATCCTATGATAACAGTTGATACACATGTTATTTTTAACTCTATTTTCGTTGTCTTTTCAATTACTATGAAAGATATCACTTGTAATTTCTGAGAAATAGATTAAAATATAATTATTGTACTTTTTTTAAGATAGGATGATAAGATGACAGAAGAAAAAAAATCTCTCGATCGGGGATTAAAAAATCGTCACGTGCAATTGATTGCACTAGGTGGCGCGATCGGAACAGGACTTTTCCTTGGATCAGGACGTTCGATCCAATTAGCTGGACCATCGATTTTAATTGCATATGCTGCTGTGGGAGCGATGTGCTTTTTGATCATGCGTGCACTAGGGGAATTGTTACTGTCAGATACTTCAAAACACTCATTTATTGACTTTATTGCCAAATATCTTGGTGTTAAAGCAGCGTTCGTAACGGGTTGGACCTATTGGTTTTGCTGGGTCTCGATCGCAATGGCTGATTTGACTGCGACTGGAACATATGTCCGGTATTGGTTTCCCTCAATCCCTGCTTGGTTACCTGAAGTTATTATTTTAGCTTTATTGATTGGATTGAATCTCGTTGCCGTTGCACTGTTTGGCGAATTAGAATTTTGGTTTTCATTGATTAAAGTAATCGCGATCATCGCCTTGATCGTAACGGGTATCGTTTTGATGATCATCGGGTTTAAAACCTCTAAAGGAACGGTGAGTTTAAGTAATATCTGGAGCTATGGTGGCTTTTTCCCAACTGGTGCAAGTGGCTTTTTAAAATCCTTCCAGATGGCGACATTTGCCTTTGTAGGGATCGAATTAGTCGGCTTAGTTGCAGGTGAAACTAAGGATCCGGAAACGGTAATTCCAAAAGCGATCAATAGCTTACCGATCCGTGTGTTACTGTTTTATATCGGTGCCTTGGCTGTGATCATGTCGATCTATCCATGGAATTCATTAAATGCTGATCAAAGTCCTTTCGTAGAAGTCTTTGCGGATATCGGCGTAGCGGCTGCGGCAACGATCGTCAATTTAGTCGTGTTAAGTTCAGCAGCTTCAGCTTGTAACTCAGCGATTTACTCTACTGGACGTATGTTGCATTCGCTATCACGAGAAGGAAATGCACCAAGCCGTTATTCAAAATTAACTCGTCATTATGTACCTGCGGCGGCGATTTTCTTTTCTAGTGCCGTTATCTTGATTGCGGTCATTTTGAATTTCTTTATGCCGTCACAAGTCTTTACGTTGATTACAAGTATCTCAACGATTTGTTTCTTGTTTATCTGGTTTATGATCGTCTTTGCTCATTTTAAATACCGTCAATCAGAAAAACAAAAAGCAAAAGGGAAACCAAAAGAAAAACGCAAATTTCCAATGCCTCTATTTCCTTATACTAGTTATTTGATCGTGGCCTTCTTAGCATTTATCGTTTTTGTATTGTTCTTACAAGGCGAAACCAGACAAGCCTTGTTCTTTGTTCCAATATGGTTCATTGCTTTACTGGTGATCTTCGAATGGAAAATCAAACCTAAATTTAAATAAACAAAAACCCGAATCGAGTCTTCGATTCGGGTTTTTTATTCTTAAAGTTTTGTACCATTACTATGGATTACTTGTTGGTACCAATAGTAACTATCTTTTTTGATTCGACGTAATTCTTTCTCATCCTCGTCTGTACGATCAATGTAGATAAAACCGTAACGTTTTTTAAACCCTTGATGAGAACTTAAAAGGTCCATTACCGACCATGGGCAGTATCCAAATAACTCAACACCATCTTCAATCGCTAAACGACACGCTTCGATATGTTGACGTAAATAGTCGATACGGTAATCGTCATGCACTTTATCATCTGCGGTTAATTCATCCGCAGTGCCTAGTCCATTTTCCGTAATAATCATCGGTAAGCGGTATTTTTCATAGTACTCATTTAACACTAAACGTAGTCCCATTGGATCGATCTGAGCGCCATACGTCGATGCTACCAAATTAGGATTGGTTTCGTGTTTGAAGTAGCCATAAAGATCAAAATCGATCTCATTGACTTTTGTTCCAAATGGATGGGCTTCATCTTCTGGCAGATGACTGACAACGAGTGTCCGATAGTAATTCACCGCTAAATAATCAGGTTTTGCAGCTTTTAAAACGGCTTCATCTTCTGCTTCTCGTTGCGGTGCAATGTTTGCTTTTTCTAAATAATGTTCATAATATCCAGGATATCGGCCATACGTGTACATTTCTAACGCATAATTTGTTTTAAAGTTATCATTCATCCGCGCAGCCCAAACATCTTCAGGACGATTCGAAGCCGGATACGTCATGGTAGACGAAACAGCTGGCCCAATCTTACTATCTGGAAGAAGTTCATGACAAAGATTCGTAACGCGAGCATGTGCAACAAACATATTGTAATCCATCTGTGCGCGTACCTTTTCGATTTCTTCGACGGGTACTTCATACATATTCATCCGTTCTGGTACACGAATCATTAAGTTTTGTTCATTGTTGATCTGCCAGTAATGTACTTTGCTACCAAATTCTTGAAAACAGATTTTTGCATAACGTGTAAAAGCGTCGATACAACGACGATCTGCCCATCCGTTGTATTGTTCCACTAGTGCATAAGGCAAATCAAAATGATACAGCGTGACCATTGGTTCGATATTGTGGGCAAGTAATGTATCGACGACATGATGATAAAAATCAAGACCCGCTTGATTGACGTTCCCATCACCATCTGGAATGATTCGTGCCCATGAAAATGAAAATCGATAGGTCTTCATTCCGAGTTCTTGCATCAATAGGATATCTTCTTCAACATGATGATAAAAATCACTAGCCGTCGTGGTATCCGCTTGTAGATGTGCTCGCTTTTGGGCATTATGGTCGGCTACCGTTTTGCCTTTCCCATCTGTTGCAAATGCACCTTCGATTTGAAATGCTGAGGAAGAAGCTCCCCATAAAAAATTATCTGGAAATTGTGTGTTCATAATAGCCTACTTTCTAACAGTTAATGCAATATCTGTCGTGTTTACTTGTGTTTGTTCTGGTAATTCGATCATTGAAAAATCTTGTGTATTCGTCACAATCACGATCACTGTCTCATCATATCCTGCTTCTCTAATAACTGGCATGTCTACATGCAATAAAGCCTCTCCTCGTTTCACTAGATCTCCTTGTTTGACCAATGCTTCAAAGCCTTGTCCATTTAATTCTAGTGTATCGATCCCTACATGGATCAACAACTCTACTCCGCTAGCTAATTTCAATCCAATTGCATGACGTGTTGGTGCTAAAGTCATGACTTCTGCATTTTCTGGAGCATAAATCGTGGTTTTATCATGATTGGCTTTGATTCCAAACCCTTTACCCATCGCGCCACTAGCAAATACTTCATCTGGTAAAGTAGACAGGGCTACAACTGTTCCGCTAGTTGGGGTCAATAAATCGACTGCCTCATCACTAGCTAAGATACGATCTGCCATATCTTCTTCAGGAATATCTTCAAAACCTAAGATTACAGTCAATAAACATGAACCAAAAAAGGCGATCGCAATTCCTAAAAGATAGCATACGAAGGCTTTGGTACCCGCACCTGCATAAACCGGAATCGTTAGTAAACCTTGATTAGCAAAAGCCGTTCCATATGATCCACCCCATCCCATCAAGGCCCCACCTAATGCACCACTAATCACGGCATAGATCATTGGTGTTTTCAAGCGTAAGTTCGTTCCGTAGATCGCAGGTTCTGTGATCCCAAACAACGCCGTGACGGTAGCAGAAGCCGCTACCGTTTTTAATCCTTTATTCTTAGAACGTAAAAAGACTCCAAATGCGGCGCCGGCTTGTGAGAAATTGGCAGCGCCGGCAAAAGCTAATAGATTTTGTCGACCGGTTTGGGCAACATCGTTGATCCCGATTGGAATAATCGCGCGATGTGCACCAAAAATAACCAAGACACACCAAATTCCACCAATAAAACCACCAAGTAAAATCGGACTAATTCCCATTAGTTGATAATATGCCCAGTTGATCGCTTCTCCAATGTAGATCCCGATCGGTCCAAACACAATCAGTGTAGCTGGGACCATAACTAGCAATGAAAATGTCGGCACTAAAATAATTTTCAGTACTTGTGGAATCACACGGTCAAAGAAACGTTGTACATATGCCAAACAAAATACCGCAATCAAAATCGGAATCACCGAAGACGTATAACTTGCTTTGGTTAGATTTAATCCAAATAATGTAACAGCTCCTTCTCCTGTCATCAATGTGACGATCGCAGGGTAGCAAAGAGTTGCCCCAATGATCATTGCAATAAACTCATTTGTTTTAAATACTTTAGCTGCAGCATAACCTAAAAAGATCGGCAAGAAATAAAATAATGCATCAGATGCTGCTAATAAAATAACATAAGTAGTATTTGTCGTGATATCCGTATTATAAAATGATTTCATGATCATCACAACTACAGCTAAAATCCCTTTTAACATTCCAGATGCGGCGATCGCCGGAATAACTGGCGTAAAAATAGCGGCCACGGTATTTAAAATCTTCGTCCCGATTTTTTCTTTCTCCTTCGATGATTCTGGAGTATTTTTTTGAGTTGATAGCATCGGTTCTAATTCTTGAAATACTTTATCTACATCTTTTTTTAGGACTACTTGATATTGACCATTGCTTTTGACTACCGATAAGACATAAGGTAGCGCTTCTAGTTCGGTCTTTTTTGCTTGTTGCTCATCATCTAAATAAAAGCGTAATCGTGTAAAACAATGCGTAACTTCTTTGATATTTGAACTTCCCCCAACGAGTTTCAAAATCGTCTGTGCTTGTTCTTGATATGTATGTTCCATTTTTTCCCCTCTTTTCTTTAACTGTTAACTGTTCTATCATACTAAACCTTGGTCAAGACTAGTTAGCATTTTGCCTACAAAAAAAGAAGTGGAGTACTCCACTTCTTTTTTGATCTTTAGATTAAATCATAACTTGAAATAACAAAACGGCTACAACAGCACCTAAGATCGGTCCAACAATCGGTACCCATGAGTAAGCCCAATCAGAACTTCCTTTGTTTTCGATTGGTAAAATAGCATGCGCGATTCGAGGTCCTAGATCACGAGCTGGGTTAATCGCATAACCTGTTGGTCCACCTAGTGAAAGACCCGCTGCTAAAATCAATGCACCAACAGCAAAGACATTCGCGCCACCTAAAAATTCTGTTTGGGTGAAGGTCAATAATCCTAAAATCAATACAAAGGTCCCAATCGTTTCAGCAATCACATTAGATGGATAGTGACGAATCGCAGGTCCGGTAGCAAAAGTTCCTAAAATCGCACCTTGATCTTTGGTTTCTTTCCAATGAGGCAAGTACAATAACCAAACTAAAACTGCCCCAACAATTGCACCGGCTACTTGAGCGATCACAAAGGGTAATACTAAATGCCAAGGAAGTAGTCCTGTTAAGGCCATCGCGACAGTTACTGCAGGGTTTAATTGCGCGGGTCCCATAAAGCCGACCATAAAGACAGCGATCGTTACCGCCATCGCCCATCCCATTGCAATCACGATCCAACCTGAATTTTGCGCTTTACTTTTATTTAGATTCACAGCAGCACATACACCGTCTCCTAATAAGATCAGAATCATTGTACCAATAAATTCGCCTACGATCTGAGTCATTTCGCCGCTCATTTAGTTTCCTTCTTTCTTTAGATGAATTAAATCAGAATCATCGATTATACGTTGCAGTTCCATAGTGTAGTGCTCTTTTTGTGTAGTATCCCAGTTAAAATATTCACTCATGGCTTCAATTACAGGATGCTTGATTTCATCTAAAGTTTCGCGTTGGAACCATAAATGATTGGTCCGGCGAACAAGATAATCTGCAGGTGTTAAGACCATTTCGTGATCTAATCCATACCGCAAACAAATCGCTTCTGCTACAGAAAGATCTGCTTTGAATAAAGGGTGTTGATCGATATAAGCAAAAACGTGTTTTGCATTCGTTCCGTAAAAATCGGCAATGTAATGTGCTTGTTCTTCAGGTAATCCTTTTTCAATCCCTTCTTGTGCTAGACGTGAAAGTTCTTCGTTGACACGTGTCGCATCAAAGTCCCCACCTGAAACCGGATAGTGTGCAGAATCAACTGGTGTTACATTTCGTTGATGTTCTTCTTCAAATAATGAGACGATTAGTTTCAAGGCACCTAATGCCATTTTACGATAGTCTGTAATTTTTCCACCTGCTAAAGTGATCAGTCCATCTGCTTCACGTTCTAATTTACTTCCACGTGAGACGCTAGAAGGTGCTTTTTCTGCACGATTCATTTCAAGGTTTTTCAACACGCGTTCTACATCACTTCTTGTCGCTTCATCTTGTTTGAATGACGCAATCGTGTCCAAGACTTTTTGGAAACTACGGTCTGAAATCGAACCATTATCCCCACCGTTATAATCTGAACCTGCATTATCTGTTAATAATGGACGCAATCCTACCCAACTAGATTCGATATCCGCTAACGTAATATTAGCTGTAGGATAGCGATAGTTGATGACTTCTAATAGATAATCCACGTCTGCTTGTGTAATCTCAGGATCAGTATAATCACCGGTGTAATCGGTATCTGTTGTACCAAAATAGGTTTTATTTTCGCGTGGAATCGCAAATACCATTCGTCCATCTTGTTTGCCCGTATCAAAATACGTTGGTTGCGGAACAGGTAAACGCTTACTATCAATCACAAGGTGAACACCTTTTGTTGGACGCATTTGAGGTACGACCGCACGTTTAAAGTTGAGTTGACGAATCTTATCGACCCAAGGACCTGTCGTATTGATGACATAATGCGCTTTGATCTCAATTGTTTCTCCACTTAATTCATCACGTGCTTTAACTCCGATGATTTGATCTGCTTCGTATAAGAAACCAGTGACTTTGACTTTGCTAACGGCTAATGCGCCATCTGCTACGGCTTGTTTTACATTGTCGATAACCAAACGGGCGTCGTTGTTACGGTAATCTAAATACACACCTGCGCCTTGCAATCCTTCTTGTTTGATATACGGTTCACGTTCTAATACTTCTTCTTTTGTCAACGTGTAGTTGGCATACTCACTCCCCGTTACATTAGCTAATTGATCGTATAGATCCATCGCCACTTTAACAGAAAACATATCAAACGTCGTCGTTCCTTCATCGTCATATATCGGAAGTAGCATTGGATCTGCCTTAGGAATATGCGGTGCAATACCTTGGATCACAGCTCGCTCACTGACTGTATCGGACACCACTTCAACATCGAAAGTTTTCAAATAACGAATACCACCATGAACTAATTTAGTGGAACGAGAAGACGTTCCTTCTGCAAAATCTTGCATCTCAACTAATCCTGTTTTCAAACCAGAAGCGGCGGTCTGTAACGCCAGACCCGCTCCTGTAATCCCACCTCCGATGATCAGCACGTCCATCGTATCCTGCTGTAAAGTGGCCAACATTTCTTTACGCTCTTTTATTGAAAAACTCATTGCTTCTCATCCTCCTTATGGTTTAAATGTACGTGTTGCTGCTACGGCTTGTTTCCAACCACTATATAATTTTTCGCGTTTTTCTGTGTTCATTTCTGGTTCAAATAATTTTCCTGCTTCGTAGAATTCACGAATCTCATCTGTATCTTTCCAATAACCTACTGCAAGTCCAGCTAAGAATGCTGCACCGAGTGCTGTCGTTTCTAAATCATGTGCACGTTGAATCGGCGTATCTAAAATATCCGATTGAAATTGCATTAGGTAGCTATTATTTGCTGCACCACCATCGACTTTTAAGACCGGGATCTTGATATTCGTATCTTGTTGCATCGTATCAACGATATCTTTTACTTGGTAAGCAATCGATTGTAACGTTGCTTTGATGATGTCATTTTTAGTCGTTCCACGTGTTAACCCAAACATCGAACCTCGTGCTTCTTGATCCCAATAAGGAGCACCTAATCCAACAAATGCTGGAACAACGTAGACTTCATCTTGATTGGTCGCATGGCGAGCGGCTTCTTCTGAATCACTTGATTTTTCAAGCATTTTTAAGCCGTCACGTAACCATTGAATCGAAGATCCCGCGACAAAAATACTTCCTTCTAACGCATAGTAGACTTTTCCATTAATGCCATATCCAATCGTTGTTAATAAATTATTTTCAGATAATTGTGGCGTCTCACCCGTATTCATCACGATAAATGAGCCTGTACCATACGTATTTTTGACCATTCCCGGTTCAAAAGCCATTTGACCAAACAATGCTGCTTGTTGGTCTCCAGCCATCCCTGAGATTGGCACTTCACTGCCATAGAAATGGAAGCCTTGAGTATAGCCATAAATCTCTGAATTGGATACCGCTTTAGGCAACATGACTTTTGGAATAGTCAATAGATCTAAAATCTCTTGATCCCAGTCAAGTTCATGTAAATTAAACATCATCGTACGACTCGCATTCGAATAATCGGTAACATGCACTAAACCATCCGTCAATTTCCAAGTCAACCATGAATCGATCGTACCAAATAATAGTTCTCCATTTTCAGCTCGCTCTTGTGCGCCTTCGACATGATCTAAGATCCAGCGTACTTTAGTAGCAGAAAAATACGCGTCAATGATCAATCCAGTTTTTTTATGGAAAAAGTCACTATACCCATCTTCTTTTAACTGATTGGCGATTCCGGCTGATTGTCTTGATTGCCATACGATCGCATTATAGATCGGTTTTCCCGTCGCTTTATCCCACACAACAGTCGTTTCACGTTGATTGGTGATCCCAATACCTGCAATTTGCGAAGGCTTGATTCCAGATTCGATAAATGCGCCTGCGATAACTGATTGGACAGAGTTCCAAATTTCATTCGCATTATGTTCTACCCAACCTTCATGAGGAAAATATTGGGTAAATTCTTTTTGCGAACTTCCGATTTGTTGTCCTTTTTTATCGTAAATAATCGCCCGTGAACTTGTTGTCCCTTGGTCAATCGCCATAATGTAAGTTGGTTCTGTCATGTGTGATTCCTCCTATAATGTAATCGTTTTCTTTTCTATATCCGTATCATACTGTAAAGTGTAAAGCATCGACCATCAAAATAAAATCGATTTTCTTATTTTTTGACAGTTTCGATAACTTACGTAATAAAAAACGGACTGATCACACATCGATCACTCCGTTTTTAAGTGCGTTCTAATCGAATCGATTCGATCAATTGGCTGATTTTTTGTAGATCATACGTTGAATCAAATTCAGATACGGCATACCAATAACGCGGTTCTTCTATCAAATAAGTTGGTTTAGGTCGTGGTGAGATCACGATATCCACCACACGATTGGCTTGATAACGTTCTACCTCGACACCTAATAAAGGTTTCAATTCCATTTGTACCAATTGGAAAAATAAAAAACGATAGATCGGCAATTGTTCAAAGTCTAATCCAATTGTAATGGGTTGAACACTAGAAAACTCAATCATCGTTAAAATACTTGCATAATTCACTAATAAAAAATCTTGCAAGCTATTGTTTGGGTGATGCTCCGGAGCCAGCTGTTCAAATACGATCGTCATCATTTTTTGTAACAAACGACTTCGTTTGTGGCCAAGCAATCGCCGTTGAATCGTCAATAGATTTTCACGATCATACATTTCAATTTTCCCCATGAAAAAGTATACTTCATGATCAACTTGGGCTAGTTGATACCCTACTTTTTTTTCTAGCTCGATTGAAAAACGTTTAGGTCGATAATCCACTAAGATCGTCTCACGCAAATACAGATCCAAACGCGCAGTAGGCAAGCGTTTGCTTCGAGAAAGATCATACTGATAAAAATCTTCTTCTCCTAAAATCTCAAATGAAATCACAAAGATATACAACATGATCGCTTCATAAATATTATTCTCGATCGCGATCCGACTAAGGTATAAACTCATAAAGCGATCGATTTTCTTATACCATTCATCTTCTAAAAATGGTCGAAAAATCATAGCTAAACGCTCAAAATTTGGATTCTTTGCTAGCCAACGTTTTTGAGTCAAATACCACCATAAAGTGATTTTTTCTTTTTGTGTTCGTGAAAATTGGCAATCCAAAGTACGTGAGAGTGCCCGAATAAATGGATCATAATCTGGTATCGTCAAAAAAGAATCTAAAGTACAATAAGGCATCATCAAAGAAAACAATTGATAGTACACATAACGGATCTGCAACTCTTCACCTTGTAACTCGCCGTTTTTGATTTGGACTTGGAATTCTTTCAAAATGACATTTACTTCTTTGATTTTACGAAAAACCGTCGACTCACTCATTCCTAAATGATTCATGAGTTGGACTGTTGTGAATGTTGGATGAAGTAAAATAAATTGTAGTAACTGAAAATAACTACTCTGTTCAATCAAATACATCATGACCATCTCTAAATTGATAGTTGGTGAAAAGTCAAGTTGTATAGTGTAGTCTCTGTATGTGATCGAATAGTACTTTGTCTCCTTTTTTCCAAGTTGCTCGATATCTTTAAGATACTGCTCGAACGCTGTCTTTGAAAGTCCTGTTGTTTCACGTAATGCTGTTAATGTAATCTGACCACCAGACAATACGATTGTGCGCAACATCTGGACATAGATCGCTTCTTTTTTTTCTAAAAGCACATCGATCTGCATCATCTCTCTCCTTTATATCATCTTGCTTAAATGTATAAGCCATTCATCTACTACTATCGCATCGTCTACTCCTTGATAGGCCCATTCTTTTACTTGTATCGATACTTCTTGAGCAACTAATTGAAGCCCTAATAGTCGACGTGTTTTTTTATGAAACACAATCTTCAAAAACGTAGTAGCGGTCAGTTTAAGCGATTTTATCGCGACAGGATAGTCGACGAAAATCGCTTCTTGTTCAAGCAAGCCTAACGATAGATAATCTACACCAAAAAAGTTACCCTCAAATGGACGGATACTTCCTATATCTTTTTGTATCAATCGATGTAGATTCTTTGCCACTACTTCGGCTGTGCGTCTAGCATTTTCAATAGACGAAATATACAGCTCTTCTTTGGTTGGTCTGAATTTGACATGAATCGCATCTCCAATCGCAAATACATCCGTTTGGCTCGTTTGCAAGTAGTCATCTACCCAAAGCGTTCCATCAGTATTTTTCGCAAGATACGTTGTCAATTCTTGTGTCTCTGGCCGCGTATTTACAGCTAATAAAACTAAATCTGCTGATTGAGTCGTATTTGCTGTTGTAACCTGATATCCTTTTTCTGTTGGGGTAATCTGTTCTACGGCTTGACCAAATAAACAGTCCATTTGATTGGCTTGTAAAAAACGGGTCAAAATCGGTGTCATATCTTCATCAAAGTAACGGGCCAATGGGCGTTCATTTCGTTCATATATCGTTATTTTTTTTTCTTGTTTTGCCAAAGCAGATGCAAATGAAATCCCGACAGCACCTGCTCCTACTATAGCAATAGAGGAGGCTTGTTTAATCTTATTGTAGATTTCATGTTGGTCTTTCACAGATTTGTACAACCATTGTGTTTGAAATGTTTCATGTGTTCCAGCTAAACGTGAGCGTTGAGTCGAACCAGTCGCAATGATCAATTTATCAAATGGCAATCTCGTGGTATCCGATAACTCCACTTCATGATCACGTAACCGTTCACATTTTGTCTCAAGGAATACTTCAATCTGATACGTTTTATTGATTTCTTCTTGAAGGACTAACTCGTGACTCGTAAATTGCTGTTGCTCAAGTGAAAAAAAAAGTTCTCTTGGCAAATGCCCTAAATGAGCTTGCTGCTCGATCAACGTAATCTGTGCATTCGGATACTCTTGTCGACAAGCTAGTGCTGCATTCACGCCCGCAATCGAGCCACCTACGATGATAATGCGCATCCTCTCGCCTCCTTTTTGTTCATCATACCATAACTTGAACAGCCAAAAAAGAAAACAAAAAAAAGAAGATCTCGTAAGATCTTCTTTGAAAAGTTCGTTTTAATTAAGCTTTTACGATGTTTGTAGCTTGAGGTCCACGTTGGCCTTCTTCGATATCAAAAGTCACTGCTTGACCTTCTTCTAAAGTTTTGAAACCTTCGCCTTGGATTGCTGAGAAGTGTGCAAATACATCGTTGCCATCTTCAGCAGTGATGAAACCGAAACCTTTGTCTGCGTTAAACCATTTTACTGTACCGTTATTCATGAATATTTCCTCCAAAAATTACACCTATGTGTATTAAATTTGTAATGACAACAGACGTGTAAATCGAAGTGCATATCATCTAAAAACGATAAACAATTTTTCACATATCGAAGTATTACTTATTCAATGTATCACACTTTCTACTATAGTGCAACCCTTTCTTTTATAGAACAAATAGGTTAATCGGTTCCATTATCTTTTTGTCAATCTTTTCTCTCATTTGATAAAATGAAAAATTATGAAAACATTCGTTATTTTTTATGTAATTAAATGTAATTTACGTGATATCTTCTATCGTTTGTGAAAAAAATTCTATATTTTTCGATCCTTTTTTCTCTTATTTCACAACCTCTCTTTTCCTAGTATGTAGACAAGCTTTCTCGCTATCCGTCTTAAAAGTCACAAGAATATTTCAAATTGGTTTGTGTGGTAATAATCAATCGTACGTTATTTAAATTCTTACTTTTCCACCACAAATCAGTACTCAAAATATCTTTGAATTTTGAGCTATGGTATAATAAAGATAATCTGTAGAATGGAGAATGTTTATGAGCGTATTTCTTAGGATGGAGAGTTTTAAACGGACTCTTTCAAATTCAGAAGAAAAAATTTATGATTTTGTTTTTGCGCATCCTGACCAAGTCGTCAAGATGACAGCTAAAGAAATTGCGGATGCTTCTGGAGTTAGCGCACCAACGGTTGTTCGCTTTTCAAAAAAAATCGGCTATGACAGTTTGACTGATTTTAAAATCCAACTATCCACTGAACTTCAAACAAGTAAAATCCAAACGACGAATTATAATGATGTCGATCCCAATGATTCGTTTTATTCTATTAAAGAAAAAATTAGTTCTAATGCTCAAATCAGTTTAAATGAAACGACAAGCCTTCTTGATGAAACGGCTTTTTCAAAAGCGATCACACTGTTAGAGCATGCAGACGTTTTATTTTCTTTTGGCGTCGGCGCTTCAGCTCTAAGTGCTCAAGATATTGTACATAAATGGTCTAGAATCGGTAAAGTCGTTTGCCAAGAACACGATTTGCATATTTTACTTCCACAACTCATCAACTGTAAACAACAAGCCATTTTACTAGTAGTATCGAATTCTGGAAAAACACCAGAATTGCTTTACTTGGCTCAAGCCGCACAACAAGCAAAAATCCCAATCATCACCTTGACTCAATTTGGTCCAAATCCGCTAGCTGATCTAGCAACGGTAAGTTTACAAACTGCACGACCGACAGAATCGATCAATCGTAGTGCGGCTACGACTTCTTTGCTTTCGCAATTTCTAGTAATCGATACGCTTTTCTATCTTTTCATTAGTCACTTCCCACATTATCAAGAAGCGATCACAACTAGTCGAGAGTTGATTCATGATTTTAATCAGTGGCACTAAAAAAACAACTAGAGATAAATCATTCTCTAGTTGTTTTTTTGATTATTTTTTGATTAATTGGAATTTGGTCCAAGGTTTCATAAAATCTAATAGTATCTGCTCTTCTTTTGGAATATACGCAACTTGATTTTTGCGCGGATCCTCATGATCCGTCAATGCGATTTGCAATTCATTTTTATATTGCCCAAATGTATCATTCCCAATTAAAATCGCACCACGTTCAAAGGCATGTGCATTGTCTTGTGCTGGATTTTCTTCTTGTTTGTACAAGACACGCACTTGAGTCGAACGAACCACTAATGCATTGCTATCTCCTCTACGGTAATGATTGGCATCTTCTACGATTTTAGTTTCTAAATCATTCCATGAATGCGTCGGCACGACACCGATCGTCAATTTATAACGATCAACTGCGGCCATCGCGCGTAATTCTTCTTCACTTGCATAAGCATTTCCGATAATTACGGTATCGATTAGGTTCGTTGCAAATAAAATCCGTGTTTGAAGTTCCATAGGTAAATGACGACATAATTCTAACGTCGGTAAGCCATCCGAAACTTCCCAAGGCCCCATCGTCGCTGTTTGACTTGTGACAAATGCGGCTGTTTTTAAGCCGAATTTTTTGAAACGTTCGCTACATTTTACAAAAAAATCAAATTCTAAAGCAGTTCCTTCTTGAGGATAAAAATTATGACAGCCGTATAAATAAGGTAGATTCGGCTGATAAGACACGATGTTTTCTAGATAGGCAACGTCATTACTCATATTTAATTCAATCGCCAATTGATATGGATTATAACTGATCAACGATTCTTTATTGCCGTCAAATCCTTGATCCAATCGAATACCATCTGCTCCTAATTCATAGAAAAACGTCAAATCATCATATGAAATCTCAAGTTCATGAAAGATACGTGGTGAAACATCTAGAATCGTTTCAAAACCAAGTTCTTTGGCAATATTGATAATAAAAGAAAATTTCTGTTTGACCTTTTCTTTTCCTTCCGTTACTTCTAGCATGCTCATAAACAAGCGCGTATATCCTAGTGAAGCGGCTAATTCTAAATAAGCTTGATCTTTTTTTGGATCACTATGATCTGGATAAATCGAAATTCCAATTTCTCGTTTCATGATTGTTCTCCTTCTTGTTCATAAAATAGTCGCCAAGCTGCAAAAGGGCTTGGGTGTTGTGTTGCGATCTTTAGTGGATAGCGACAATGATTTATTAAGCTTTGTTGTACGATCGGGTTTTTTTCGACCACACTACCATTAAACGCACAATTTAGTTTTCGTGATGTAGTCCAATTTAAAGTTCCCCATTGATTGATCATGTCTGCCAATGCTTCTCCAGCTTGACACAGGACCTCATGACAATAGGTAAATCGGTCTTGATATTCCCCAAGAAATCGAGCTGCTTTGGCGATTTCTTGTCGTTCACTTTGGTAAAAGGTTCGAATGGCTTCTTGAGCACTGTCTTGGTGTGACCACTCTAAAAAAGCACGTTGCCAGTCATTTAGTTCCGTTTGACGATCGATCGTTTTCGTCAATTCACGATATACCTGTAAAGATAAGGCATACCCACTTCCCTCATCGCCTAATACTGGACCCCAACCACCGATTTTACTCCACTGTCCATTTTGATACCCTACTACTACAGAGCCAGTTCCTGCAATCACTAAAATGCCTGCTGCTACACCATTTCTGGCTAGATACGCTAATTGTGCATCATTATAAAGATGAAAAGGGATCTCTGATGTAAAAGGCATCGCTTGCTTGATTCGTGTCGTCATTTCTTGCTGATTATTCGCAGCACTTAATCCAGCTAGTCCAATTGCGATCCCTTCGCAATCAGGACCTAATGCTTCGTAAACCAATCGTAGTGCATAGCTCAGTTCGACAATCGTTTCTTCAGGAAATAGTAAACTGTTTCCTGGTCCAACAACTTGTTCAAAACAGCATGTTTGATCTAGTGTATAGGCTTTGACTTTTGTTGCGGTTCCGCCACTATCGATTCCCACTACATACTTCATACGCTCACCTATTTCTAAAAGCCAAGAAAATATCTTTCTTGGCTTTTTGGTTTTCCTTATTAAGCTTGAGTTGCAGCCATTTCTTTTTCTTTATCCAATTCATTTTTATCGTAGATGGCAACGAATGGATAGTAAATGATAATGGACAAGACAATCAAGATGACATTCAAGACGATCGCGCGCCAGTCACCACCTGTGGCTAAAAAGGCTCCAATTGGCCCAGGCAATGTCCAAGGGGCATTTACACTTACTTCATTAACTAATCCAAGTGAAGTAACAGTCCAAGCAATGATTCCATTTACGATTGGAGCAATAATAAATGGAGGAATCAAAATTGGATTCAAGACGATTGGTGTACCGAAAATCAAAGGTTCATTGATATTGAAGATCGCTGGGATCAAGGCAGTTTTCCCTAAAGTCGAGCCATATTTTGACTTCGTTCTGAAGGCTAATAAAATCGCTAATCCAATGGTTGAACCTGCTCCACCGATCCAGATAAACCATTGGTAAAATGGTTCTGCAGCAATATGAGGTAAAGCTGTTCCATTTGCTACGGCAGTTGTATTGCCTTCTAAAAGTTGTAACCATAATGGACGTGCTAATGATCCAACAATCGATGCTCCATGAATCCCAAATGACCAGAAGAATGTTGTTAAGAAAACGATGAAGATCACACTTGGTAGTGAATCTGCAGCTTTGACTAATGGACTAACAATCGTAGAGACTAATGTATGCCAATCAAATCCTAAGAAGTACGTAATTGTTCCCATACCTAAAATAATGATCAAGGTTGGTGTCAAGGCTTCAAATGAACGTGCAACAGCTGGTGGCACTTGATCTGGCATCGTGATTTTGAATTTTGATTTATCTGTAAAGCGATAAATCTCAACAGCAATGATCGACGTAATGATCGCAACGAACATTCCGCCCCCACCTAAGTTGGCCATTGGCAATACAAATCCAGTAACCCCTGCTGCGTCTTGAGCTTCTGCTGGAATATTTACCGGCGTAAATGTCAGTAAGAATGCCGTCGTTGCTAAAATCCCACCAGATAAACCATCTAGTTTGTACGACTTCGCTAAACTATGACCAATCCCAAATGCAGCATATAAACTCATCACATACATCGTCATTCGGTAAGGTAACAAGATCGTTGCTGCATGTGAAGATAAGAATTGCGTGATTCCCCAACTTTGCGGTAATGGTGGGAAAGCAATAATCATAAAGAACGATGATACGATGATCAATGGCAAGGTTGCAATGATCCCATCACGTAATGCGCGTAAGTGACGCTGATTGGCTAGTTTTTCCATCGGCCCAGCCAAATGTTGCTCTACAAAAGCTGTAAATTTGTCTAACATAGTAATATCCTCTCTTTCTAATTATAAGGTTTTGGGGTGATCTTACCTAAAATTACAGGTCGTTTCGCACCGGTTACAGAACAAAAATTACTTGATTTTCCAGTTAGTGTGGCATAGCCAAGTAGCGCAAATGCCACGGCTTCTTTGGAATCGCTTGAATACCCGAATTGCTCTTGTACCCAAATCGAACAATCAGTTAGATAATGCTGCAAACGTTCTTTTAAGAAATCATTATGTGTTCCACCACCAGCTAAAATAATTTCAATTTCATCTTTAGAATAATGCGGAAAAATAAATCGCTGATAATGTGTCGCAATACTATATGCTGTAAAATCGGTAACGGTATACACTAGATCTTCTGGTGGATAAGCTTGATATTGATCGATCAAGGCTCGTACAAACTCTTCACCAAACTGTTCTCTTCCCGTCGACTTCGGCGGTTCTTGCATCAAATAAGGATGTTGCTGTAATCGTTGGGATAATTCTGGAATTGCTTTGCCTTTTCTAGCGGTTTCCCCTTTACTATCGTAAGGCTTTTTATAGAAATGATCCATCAATGCATCGATAATCATATTCCCAGGACCGGTATCAAACGCAAATACATCTTCTATCGAACCTTGTTTGGGTAGGACCGTTACATTTCCGATCCCGCCAATATTTTGCAACAAGCGTGTATGCTCATTTGAATGGTAGAGTAAATATTCTGCATAAGGTACAAGTGGTGCACCTTCGCCTCCTGCAGTAATATCCATCACACGAAAATCGTCGACTACTTGTGTGTCTAAGCCATAAGCGATGACAGATGATTCTCCAATTTGCAAGGTGCTAGAACATACTCCGGTTTTCGCTTTTGGATCATGCCAAATCGTTTGTCCATGACTAGCGACAAAGGATAATTCCTCAGCTGTTTTATTTGCTTTAGCTAATACTTTTTGGCACGCTTCTAAACTTAATTGACCCAGTTCCATATTCAATGAACTAATCAAAGGGGTCGTAGAGTCTTTTGGATGACAAGCTTTTTTGATACGCTCTTTTGTCTCTTTTGAAAACTCTTGTGTATCAAATGCCAATTCATGGATTTCAAAAGGACCTTCAACGATATCTACCAATACTGCATCGATTCCATCTAGACTTGTACCAGACATCAAGCCAATCGCTAACATTTTCTTCCCTCCTTTTCTTCAAGATAACGGTATCATTTTTTTAAACTACACAAACAACAAAACGAGTTGCATTTGTGTTTTATGCTCTCATTTATTGTCGAGTTTAGTATAGCATACGCTTTCTTTTTTTACAACGATATTTCACAATATATTTATAAAAAAAGAAATAGCGTTTCAAATAAAACAAAATTCTCCTTTAATTTACATTTATTTGCTACACTTACTATATGATAAGGAGGCGGATTATATGGAGTACGTTACATTAAATACTGGTATTCAACTTCCAGTTATCGGAAGCGGGACGAATACTTTTGGGAAAGTTGATCATCAATATATGGGTGAGATCAATGATGATACAAGTGAAATTTTAGATGCGATCGCACTTGGCTATCGTCATTTTGACACGGCGATCATGTATCGGAATGAACGTGTTGTGGGAAAAGCACTAAAAGAATCCGGTCTTGACCGCAAAGAATTTTTTATCACATCAAAAATCCCTGGTGAAGAACAGTACTACCGTGATGAACAAGCTGTTCATGAAGGTGTGCAACAAAGCTTAGCTGCGCTTGATACCGACTATATCGATCTTTATTTGATTCACCACCCTTGGGACAATAATGATCAAATCGCATTGGTCTGGCGCGTGTTAGAATCTTACGTCGAAAAAGGCATATTAAAAGCGATCGGCGTATCCAACTTTTCACCTGAGCAATTGGATGCTTTGATGAAACATAGCACCATTAAACCTGCAATAAACCAAATCGAGTCTCATCCTGGAAAATGGAATCAAGAATGGATCGATTTTTGTCTTAATCACCACGTCGTACCGGAAGCTTGGGGACCATTGACTCGTGTAAGTGACGAGGCAAAACATACATTATCCATGATTGGCGACTATTACGGAAAAACTTGGGCTCAAGTCATTTTGCGTTATCAATTAGATCAAGGTGTCGTAGTAATACCAAAATCACATCACCACGGCCGTCAAAAACAAAATCTAGAATTATTTGACTTTGAATTAACACCAAAAGATCGTGAAACGATTGCGACTCTCTAAATCTAGTATCTCCTACTACTTGACGTAGTGGGAGTTTTTTTCTTGTTTTCTCTATATCTTTTGCAATATTTAGAAAAATTTAATTTTTTTTGGAAAAAGTGGTTGAAACTTTCATTTTTTTACGATAGAATCATATCAATTCAAATTGTTAGAAAATTTAGAATATACAGAATGTTAGGAGGATTTAATTATGGAAGCTAGTACAACGAAACAAATGACGAAAAAAGAAATCGTCAAAGACCATGTCTACAAAGTCTCAGCGGGAATCTCAAATGCGGTGTTGGTTACGTTAGGTATTGGATTGTTATTTGAAACCATCGGAAAATTTACTGGGATTACTGAGATTACACAAATCGGGACACTAGCGAAATTATTACTTGCTCCAGCATTTGGTGCCGGAATCGCGTATCAGCTTGGGACCAATACCCTAGTTGTATTTAGTTCCATGATCGCCTCGACTGTCGGTGCCAATTCTGTTTTCTTTACACAAGGTTCGATCGATAGTATGACGATCACCGGTCATGCAGTCTCCCAAGCAGCTGGTGGTGGAATTTTTACAACAGGACAGCCGATCAGTGCGGTCTTGGCTGGATTGATCACCGCTCTTGTCGGAAAATGGTTGACTGGAAAAACACCTTTAGATATGATTTTAGTTCCTTTTGGAAGTTTACTTATCGGTGGCGTAAGCGGAGTATTACTCGCTTACGTGACGACTCCACTTCTACTAGGATTGAGCGAAATGATTGCGAGTACTGTTCATTATTCACCTGTTTTTGGTTCAATGGCTGTCGCACTCGCTTGGAGCATCTTACTCATGACTCCTGCTTCATCTGCTGCACTTGCGATCGCCCTTCAACTTGACCCTGTTTCTTCTGCAGCTGCCTTGATTGGCTGTACGTGTCAATTTGTCGGATTTACTGTTATGAGTTTTAAAGACAATAAGATCGGTGCTAATATTGCACAAGGATTGATCACACCAAAAGTTCAATTTGCCAATCTTACTTTACATCCGCAAATGGTGATTCCACCATTTGTGGCGGCAATCATTTGTGCACCAATCGCAACCGTTGGCTTTAACTTCCAAACGAGTTTTGAACTTGCTGGCTTAGGATTAAACTCCTTGATCGCTCCATTGAACCTTTGGGCTACTGATCCTCGTTCATTTATCATCTATCTATTTGTGGGAATTTTCCTTCCAGCTGTGATTACGTACGGACTTTACTTTGTAATGGTTCGTGTGGGTTCAGCTAAACGTGGTTACTTAAAAATTGAAGTACAATAATCAAAAAGCAGTGGTCAAATCGACCACTGCTTTTTATTTTGTCGCAAGTTCTGTGAGTAAAGGTGTAATTTTCGTTAAAATCATATCTTCATCTAATGCCTCTGGATGATCACCCCATATCGAGAAATAAAATCCTTTCGAACGATGTGTCGTATCCCATTGTTGCTGGGCAAATTTAGCAGGCGTAAAGTCCCTTAACTTTTCTACACTAGGATAGGTATATCCTGCTGCTTCTCCTAACACAAAGTACAAATCATTGTCATTGTAATTGAAGAGAGGATGATGATGTTCTAAAAATGTATCAACTGGCGCCATTTCTTTATGCCACCGTGTCCAATACGCGATTTCAATCGAAGACTTTAATCGATTTTCTGTTTTTTTTCGATAGCAGCCATCATTCCAAATTCGTGCTCGTTTTCCTTTTTGCTCAACAACTTCCGCCAAATCATTGATGTAATCGACTTGATTGGTCGCACTAAGACATGTTTGAACACGCGAAGGCAAATAAGCTACACGATCCCAGTCTATAACTTCATCACAGCCTAGATGAAACACCGGGCTATCTGAAAAGAGAGTGAGCACTTCGGTAATCAATGATTTGATATGCGCGACAAATCTAGGATCTGTGATATCTGCAGCGCATTTGATCGACTCATCCAAACGAAACTGTGGGTACACACGTAAAAAATGTTGTAAATGCCCAGGACTATCTAACTCTGGGATAATCGTGATCTGTTTTTGTTTTGCATAACGTTGAAACTCGAGAATCTCAGCTTTGGTAAAATGATCAGCCGAAACTAATTCCGGGCATACGTCACTTTCGATTCGATACCCTTCATTATCTGAAAAATGAAGCTGTAGATGCGTAAAATGAGTCAGCTCCATCACATCGAGTAATCGAAAAATAAAATCAGAGGAATATACTTTACGCGCACAATCTAAAACAACTCCTCTTTCCATCATCGATCAGCTAGTGTTAGGATTTGATACGGTCCTAATTCATTTGATAATTCGATTGGTTGCTCTAAAAGATTGACGGTTTGAGTCAATGCTTCACCTTGTTTTTCGACAGTATACGAAACCGTATGATCACTTAGATTATAACCTCGAACGATCAGAGCATTATCTGCCTTGCGACGTTTGACTGCTGTCAACTCAAATACTTCTTGTGGATTAGAAAGATACGTTCCATTTATTGGCCATGTACCCGATGACGTTAACTGACGAGCTTGCAATGGAATTTGAGCCGCATGGGCTACTTTATACGTCTCATAGCGGGTATCAGGAGTACCATGCACTTGAAGGCCATAATGAAATACTTGTTCACCTAAACATTGTGCTTCTGGTGTAGCAAAATAGCCCCAGTCTCCCAATTCGCCCACACTTCTTAGTAAAGTCAGCGCAATCGTTGATCCCACAATCTCATATTCATTCAAACCATAGTTTGAAACCGTCACACCAAACGCTTCATCGTGAAGATTTACAAATGCATGTTGATGTTGAGGATTGGTCGGATTTTCCCATTGTGGACTCACCTTATTTGGACGTACGACTGTTTCATAGATACTATCTGCCTCATGGATCTCACTTAAGATCGTAGTATCAAACAATACACGCAAACGATGGTCTTTGATCGTATTGTCAACTTTTGTTTCGACTTCTAAAGATTTCGTTTGTCCATGCATCGTAATCGTTGTTTCAATCACATAGGGTACACAATCTGCACTTCGTTTTGCTTTGCGCTCTCTGAAATCAACAATTTTAAGCTGTTCTAGTAAGAGACGTTCATCGGCTGAAACAGGTAACTGCATTTCATGGATCAGTTTGATTTTAGCTTGTACAGGTGTATCCTCAACAATCTCAACGCGATGCGGAAATGCTGTTGAAAGGTAAGCTTGATCGTGTTCTGGCTGTCTGAAAATATACTCATTTGCGATATCGCCTACGTCTTCAAATATCAATTGATCGGTTAATGTTCGACCGACGCTTTTATCTACAAACGTTAAGGCTCCATTTTCTTGGATCTCAATACGCACATGTTCATTTTCTAAGCAACAACCAGCTTGTGTAACGAAAGAATGGGTATTCGCTGTTTGTTGACCTTCAATCAATGCGAAGCTTTGCCAAGAAAATGGTGCTAATTCAGTCGTTTCAAGACAAACTGTGACATATTTTTGCATATACGGTACACGGAACCGATCTTTTGGTAGATCGTAGCCAAAGCGGATTTTTTCCGCACTGATCGTTGCGTTGATTTCTTGTCCTTTCGCATCGATCACGGTATAGGTCTTTTTGTCTTGTGCTTCTAATTGTTCGTACCCAATCGACGGATACGCTTCTTTAAATAAAATGCGTTCAAGTTCCACATCAAGTGTGACGATATCATTTTTTAACACATTACTTGTATTCCAAACAGCAAATGGACTACTCGATTCAGGAAAATCGCTCGTATCGATCGCTTGATTCAGTACGTCTAACGATTCCTTCACTAAATAGTTCCCCACTGCTTCTGCTTTTTCAAAACGGGTAATCATTTCACGATGGACTTCATCGACAGAACACCCACAAATACTATCGTGAGGATGATTTTGCATCAAAAGTTTCCACGCATAATCGATTTGATAATGAGGGTATTCCCCGGTTAGCTCATATGCCATGGTCGCAAGTGGTTCAACTAGATTTTCTAATAACCGACTGACTTTAGTGTTCCACTGTTTGAGATATACTCTTGCGGAAGCTGTATTGGCTAATGTAAACCATCCATCGGTTTCTTGACTCGTTAACTCGCCAGTAACTGTACTTAATGCTTCAGGCAAATCTTGTTTTACAGCTTCGATGTAGTCTTTAAAGCTAGCATGAACAAATTCATAATCAGGATATAATTCATTTGCCAAGAAAATTGCTTGTGTGACATCTTTTTGAACTGGCTGATGGTCAACACCATTCATCATCAATAAATGTGGTGTGGAGGCAAAACGTTCCACTTCGGCTAATTTTTGATCCCAAAACGCTCGAGCTTCTGTTTCAGTTGTAGGAATTTCATTACCATTACTATACCAATTTGCAAATAGAATCCCTAAAATCTCACTGCCATCTGGGCCTTGCCAGTGCATCTCAGAAAATTGTGAGGTATAACTTTCAGCTGCTAAGACTTCGTTATCAAAACCAATTGGCTTTACACCACGTCCAAACGCCGCTGTATCCAGATTTGCTAGTTTCATCAATTGTGGTGTCTGTCCCATATTCCCAAACGTATCTGGAAAATAACCTAATGGGACAGCTTGACCAAAACGTTCACACTCTGCATGTCCAATCAACATATTACGTACATTTGATTCTGAACTGATCAAAAAGTCGTCTTGCAAAATGTAAAATGGACCAATCTGTAACTTTCCCTTAGCGATGGCTTCACGTACTTTTGTTTCATTCTCAGGACGAACTTGCAAGTAATCGTCTAAAATAATCGTTTGACCATCCAGATGAAAACTATGAAAATCTGGATCAGTCTCAAATAATTCCAAGAGATCATCCATCAATTCAACTAGGCGCATATGATGTTCCTCATACGGCAAATACCATTCACGATCCCAATGACTATGGGATAAAATATATACTTTTTTCTTCATTTGATTTACTCCTTATTTTTCTACTCGAATATCAAAGTAATCCATTACCAATTCACAAAACATCATATTTGCCCAAGAGAACCATTCTCTTGTGTACTGTGTTGGATCGTCGACATGAAATCCTTCATGCATCAAGTGAGTCCCTGCATCGGTTGCCACGAGTTGATCTAAAATCCGTTTTTTCTCCGCGCGATCATCAGTCGTCATCCCTTCCATCGCCAGTGCAATCGGCCAAACATATTCTTCTGGTGTATGAGAAGAGCCGATTCCTTTTGCATACGTCCCTTCATAATAATAAGGATTTTCTTTACTTAATAATGTTTTTCGCGTACGAAGGTAAAGCGGATCATGCATATCTTTATAACCTAGATACGGTGCTGCGATTAAGTTAGGAACATTACTATCATCCATCAATGATGCATTGCCTAATCCATCGACTTCGTAAGCATATACCGTTTCACCAGCTTTGTTTTTTGTTAAGGCATGAGTAGCGATCCCTTCTTCTAATTCTGCTTTTAAAGTAGCCGCACGTGTTGCAATCGATTCATCTGACAAGACTGTTGTAAAAATCTCTTCGATATAGCCTAAAATCACGACTGCAAATAAATTAGACGGAACTAAGTAGCCGTACTCACACGCATCATCACTTGGTCGAAAACCAGACCACGTCATTTTTGTAAATCCTACCGGTGTGCCTTTTCCATCATTGACTAACGTATCTTCTTTGCGTGTCGTATCTCGCTCAAAACGATAAGGCGATGTTTCATGATGTTGCTCAGTTTTAAAAACGGTTAAAATTTTCTGAACTCCAGTGACGAATGCTTTATTAAATTGATCGGTTCTGCCCGTATTCTTATAAAGTAAATACGCTAATTGAACAGGATAACATAAAGAATCAATTTCATATTTTCGTTCCCAGATCCAGCCATTCATTTGGGTGTGATCGCTTTGGTGACCTGCATGATTATCAGATTCATTAAACGCATTTGCATAAGGGTCAAGATTGATATACGAAAATTGTTTTTTGACTAACCCACTGATCATCGCAGCTAAATCATCATCTTCTTTTGCAATCACAAGATACGGTCTCACCTGTGCAGTAGAATCGCGAAGCCACATTGCTGGGATGTCACCTGTTAATAAAAAGGTCGTTCCATCCTCGTGACGTTTTACTGTGGTCAATAAAGTATTGGCAAATGCAGCTTGAAAATTTTCTGCCCAATGTGCATGCTCCTCGCCACATAAAGTGGTAATCTTTTCCATAAATTGAACTACTGATTTTGGAACTTCTTGATACGCCATAGTTAGTTTCCTCCAATTTGATATATCATTTAAGGCGATTATACGAGATATTTTTTATTTTGTCTACGCTTTCATTAATAAAATTCTTTACTTTTGACGAAAATTAGATAAAATATAGTTAAATGATATATCAAATAAAAGAGGTGATACGATTGGCTGCATTGTATGAAACGATTTTAAATGATTTAAAAGAAGCCATTTTAAGCAAAAAGCTCCCACCAGGAAGCAAGCTTCCAACTGAAATGCAGCTCTCAACGGACTATCAAGTGAGCCGCATTACATCAAAACGCGCGTTAACCGAGCTTGAAAATTTAGGATTGATCGAACGCACAAGAGGTCGCGGAAGCTTTGTAAAAGCACAAGCACCTAAAGCAAATCAAACAAAGCGGATCTTGTTTTTACTCCCGTTCTATAATGATCTTTCTCTAGGAAACTTCACAGAAGGATTACTTCCTATATTGCAAGATGCTCAATATGATCTATTGATGACTGATTTTACTTATTTGACTTCACATGATTGCACGAGTATCCAGACAGAATTTTCGGGAATGATCTATTATGCGACGAAAGAACAAGATCACTTAGAATTATTGATCGAGCTTTCTTTAGCTGACTTCCCAGTCGTCATCTTGGATAAAGAACGTGCCGATCTTGATTTTCCAACAGTCATCGCCAATAATTTAATTGGTGGATTTGAAGCAACAACTTTACTTCTAGCGCAACAGCACCAACGAATCGGCTATTTAACCAATAGTCAACCCTTACCACAGTCGACGATGCAACGTTATCTAGGCTATCGAAAAGCGGTAAAAGATTCTTTCTTTCTAAGTTTAGAAGAACTTCCAACATTGGAGAATTTTTTAGCACTCCAACAAGAAAAGCAGATTACAGCTTGGGTCTGTGAAAATGATTTGATCGCCATCGAAGCGATGCGACAGTTAAAAGCAGTTAAAATTTCAGTTCCTGATGATATCTCGATTATCGGATTTGATAATATCCAAGCCGCTGCATTAGTAGATCCAGCATTGACCACGATCTCTCAAAATTTTGATAAAATCGGCTATACTGCAGGACAACTACTTTTAGAATGGATCACAACAGGACAAAAACCTAGCTCACAAAAAATCGACGTTACACTTATTACAAGACACTCAACAAAGGAGATTTCTCATGACTAATCACATTACACAAATCGATACTCGCCATGGAACAGCCAATCAATATAGTTTTTCTCACGGTAACTGCCTCCCTTATACGGGCGTTCCTTTCGGGATGAATTACTTCGCTCCACAAACCACCGACCAAAAAGGAAGTTGGTGGTTTCATCCAGAAGATCATACATTTCAAGGCTATCGCTTGACGCATCAACCTAGTCCTTGGATGGGTGATTTTAGTCATGTACTCATGACCCCTGTCGGAGAAGCGTTTAGTGAACTTTCATTATTCCATACTCAAAGTTCTTACCGTCCTAGCGAAGCTACATTTTTACCTTATGCACTTAAAATCCACCAATTGCGTTACAATATCACCTCGTCGTTAGTCCCTAGTCGTTATGGTGGAATTTTAGAAATCGACTACGATGCTCAAAATCAAGCTGGCTTTTTAGTAACACTAGACGGCTATTTAGCTCATGAACAACTCAATGCACACGAACTTCGTGTCGAATTTTCAAATTATAGCGATTGTGAAGATAAATCTTTGACATTTTTTATGCATTTTCATTTTGAAAACGCTATTTCGACGATTAAAGAACATGAACAAGAATCTCAGCGCTTCTTATGGATCCAATTTGAGTCCACTAAAACCCAAACGATCCACTTTGGAACTTCGTTTATTAGTCGTGCACAAGCAAAACTCAATCTCACTCGTGAACTAGATCTGACACTGGCTGATTTTTATGAAGCTGCAAAAATGGTATGGCAATCGTATTTTGATCGGATCGAAGTTGAACATACTGATCCAGAACAAACCAAAACATTTTATCATACGCTTTATCGGATGTTTTTATTCCCTCAAACCTTTTATGAATATGACGAAACAAACCAAGCCATTCATTACGATACATTCAACCAAGCTGTGAAGCCTGGTGTCTTATATACGAATAATGGCTTTTGGGATACGTATAAAACTGTCTTTCCTTTCTTTTCACTTATCGCAAAAGAAGCGTATGAAGAAATGCTTGAAGGCTTTTTAAATAGTTATCGTGATACTGGATTTTTACCTAAATGGTTGTCTCCTGACGAACGTGGCATGATGCCTGGTACATTGATCGATGCTGTCATTGCCGATGCAGCAATGAAAAATATTCGATTAGATCTGTTACCTGAATTCTTTGAAGGGATGAAAAAAAGTGCGTCAGTTCAAAGTGAAAAAGCAAATTATGGTCGCCAAGGAACACTGGACTATTTGGAATATGGATATGTACCAAATGATTATCACGAGTCTGTGAACCATACTTTGGATTATGCTTATAGTGACTTTTGTATCAGTCAAGTTGCAGGGATTTTAGGAGATACGACTGCCCAAAATCAGTATCAAGCACAAGCGAAAAATTATCGTCATCTATTTGATCCAGAAACTGGATTTATGCGTTCTAAAGATCGTAATGGCACATTCCGTGAAGAGTTCTCCTCGATTCGTTGGGGCAAAGACTATGCAGAAGGCAGTGCATGGCAAAGTAGTTTTGCCGTTTATCAAGACTTTAAAGGACTGATCGACCTTTACGGAAGTGCAGAAGCCTTTAGCGAGAAACTTATAGCCTTATGCAACCAAGCACCACGTTTTGATGTCGCTGGCTATAATTTTGAGATCCATGAAATGTCTGAAATGGCTGCGATCGAGTTTGGTCAAGTCGCGATTTCCAATCAGCCAAGTTTCCATCTTCCTTATCTATTTGCCTACGCTGGAAAACCTGAAATGGCGCAACCGATGATCAAACATCTGATGACAGAATGTTTTGATGCAACCTCTCATGGTTATCCTGGTGATGAAGATAATGGAAGCATGTCAGGTTGGTATGTCTTTAGTTCCTTAGGATTCTATCCGGTAACACCTGGAAGTAATGAATTTGTAATTGGAATGCCTTTAGTCAAACATGCCGTGCTTCATTTATCAAACGGTGAGACACTAACGATCAATGCAACACCGAATCAAGTCCAACACGTCTTCATCGACCATATCGAGTACAACAAACAACTCCATCATAAGACTTTTTTCACTTATGACCAATTGATGCAAGGGGGTACGATCGACTATACGCTTGGTATCGTCCCTCACCCTAGAGCCTATGCTGCAAATGAATTGCCATTTTCATTATCAAACTAAAAAAACTCTTCCAAAATGACTGTCATTTTGGAAGAGTTTTTTAATGCTGTTGTAAAAAGTGAAACGCTGCACCGAAAAGATTGGCTTCATTTTGATACTGACAGGCAACGACTTCGGGCATGATCGCTTCAACAGTTTGCGCCTTCAAGCGATTGTATAAACGGATCTTGATCTCATCGATGACTTCTTCTTGAGCAGAAATCCCTCCACCAATCATGATCATCTGTGGATCGATCGCCACTTGAAGATTATATAAAGCACAGCTGATATCTTCATACATTTGATCTAATAGCTTTCGCGCGACAAGGTCTTGATTATTGGCACGACGGAACAGTTCCTTTCCATCGATCATATCTCCTGTTTCTTGGCTATATAATGCCGCACGATTTACAGCGGTTGCGACTTTACTTAAGGTTTCATTTTTATTTGGTAGCATCAAGCCAAATTCTCCGGCAAATAAGTGCGCGCCTTTATATAATTTGCGGTTGATAAATAACGCACCACCTACACCGGTTCCAATTACGACAAATAAGCCATGTTCAATCGTTTTACCCGCTCCAATCTCCATCTCACAGATCCCTGCACAATTGGCATCATTTTCGATCGTAACAGGAAGTGAAAACGCCGCTTCCAGTTCATCAAAAATCGGACGAAAATGAATGTAAGGTATGGCACTTAATCCTTCGATTTGTCGCGTCTTTTCATTCACTGCTCCGGGAGCACTAATCGCAACCCCTGTACATTCAGGAAATTTTTTGACGTACTCCGTGAGCTCATGTACAAAGCTTTCATAATTATCCGGTGTGTTAAACGACGTTTGATTCATTAACTGCTCATGTTCAAATACTGCACATTTAATCGATGTTCCTCCAATATCAAATACAACTAATGACATTCTTACTCCTCCTCAAACCCATTTTGTTGGCTCACTTGTTTGAACCATTGACCACTCTTTTTTAAGATACGTTCTTGAGTCTTTAAGTCGACACGATAAAATCCATAGCGATTTTTATAGGCATTCAGCCATGACCAACAATCTATAAACGTCCACGCATGATAACCAAAACAATGACTACCTTCTGAGATTCCTTTATGCAAGTAAGCTAGATGTGTCTTCATAAACTCGATACGATACGTATCATCCAGTTCTTGATCGTGTAAGAATCGTTCCTCATCGGCTACGCCCATTCCGTTCTCACTGACAAACCAAGGGATGTTTCGATACTCATCACGCATCATAATCGCGACATCATAAATCGCTTCAGGATAGATTTCCCAGCCTCGATAAGGATTGATCACCTTTTCAGGCCAATCATACGCAGCATACAGATCTTCAGGCATTTTTGCAGGCATATTCGGTGCAAGAGGCGCTTGAACGCGTCGTGGGTGATAATAATTTAATCCAATAAAATCCACGATCCCCTTAGCTAGTAATTCTCGATCTGTTTCTTTTGTGTTCGGAAGTAACTCATGTTGCATCAATAGATCAGGTAGTCCATCTGGTACATGCCCAAATACAGCGGGATCTAGGAAACTTTTTGTATTGAAAAGATTAGATATCTGTGCGGCTTTTTGATCATCAGCTTGCGCACTTTTAGCATAACTAGGAGTAATATTCAAAATGATCCCAATTTTTTTATTTGGCAATACTCGACGAAAAGCTTCAACGGCTTTGGCATGTGCTAATAATGTATGGTATCCCACTTGGATCGCTTTTTTGAAATCAACTATCGCTGGATAATGATACCCGTAAAGATAGCCACATTCTACATGAACGAGTGGTTCATTGAATGTAGTCCAATAACTAACTAAATCACCAAAACACTCAAATGCCGTTTGCGCATAAAAACCAAAGGCGTCAATCGATTCTCTAGCTTCCCACCCCCCTTTTTCCATTAACCACATCGGCATATCAAAATGAAATAAGTTGATAACAGGTTCGATGTTCTCCTGATGAATCGCTTCAAAATACTCGCGATAAAACGCAACTGCTTCTGGATTTAGTGTCTTACCATCTGGTAGCAAACGAGCCCACGAAATCGAAGTACGATATGAATTGAATCCAATCTCTTTCATTCGTTTACAATCTTCTTTGTAGTGTGTATAAAGCATCGAGGTATCGGTTGGCCCCACTTGGTCATAAAATAATTCTGGTTGTTGTTCAAACCAATAGTCCCAAGTCGTTGCTGTTTTTCCAACACTTAAACTTGCACCTTCTGTTTGCGGAGCTGATGTAGCTGCTCCCCACCAAAAATCTTTAGGAAATGTATACATCCTGTACCTTCTTTCTATTCTTCAATGAATTCATATTCGATCGTCTGATAGTGTTCACGAAATTCTTTTGGTGTTAAGCCTGTTAATTTTTTGAACATTTTCGAAAAATAAGTCGTGTTGTTGTATCCGATCGCATCAGCAATTTCATTGATATTTTGATTGCTATTGAGCAATAGTTCTTGAGCTTTTTTGATGCGTACTTGATTTAAATATTGCGCAAATGTTACTTGCATCTCTTTTTTAAATACTTGACCGATATAAACGACATTCAAATGAAGTTCATCGGCAATCAACTTTAAGGTCAGTTCTTCTTGATAGCGTGCTTTGGTAAGTGAAATGATACTTTGGGTTACTTCTGAAAATACTTTTTTGGTTTTTTTATGATACAAGGCAATCAACGTTTCTTCCAGTAACGTGCGCAACTGATAGACCGTATCGCTCATGCGGATATGCTGGATCATGTCATCATAAAACTCCATGATTTGAGCTGGGAATTGACGTAATAAGTCATTAAAAATCAAAAAAGCAATAAATTTTGTATCTTCTGGTGGTAATTGTTTTTGGATCACTTCATCAAAAATATGTTCTAATTCGTGTTGGATCGTATGGTAATCGCCGATCATCAAGGATTTATTAAAAGCTAAAAATGAAAATTCTTCATCGATCGATCCAGTCGTAAAACCTGAACGACTGGGCAATAAGTCTGGATAAAAGCGAGCCAATTGTTCTTTTTGGATAATTTTTTCATAGCTCTCATACACATTTTCCCAATCAGATACCGTCTCACCGATTGCTAGGTGCTCATATTGACTAAGTCGTTGTTTTTCTTGTTGCGTGATGTCTCCGATCCATACACAAACTAAGCGATTTTGTTGCAGTCGATAATATTCTTGATGACAAGAGACGAGGGTTTCCACAAAGCGAGCCAATGTCGCCTCATCACTTTCGATCCCTAAAACAGTAAATGGACCTACTTGTTGTTTTGGATCTGGAACCAGTCGTAAAAACTCCGCATCATTTAATTCATCCTGAATCCAACGGTGAATCGCTTCAGCACGTTCATGTTGATCTTTTTGTACTTTTTGATCGAGCAGCCTTTTAATATGAGCCACCTGTTCATATAATTCTGTGCGATCCACAGGCTTGACTAAATAATCGACGATCCCTAGTTTCATCCCTTCACGGACGTAATCAAATTCTTGATATCCAGATAAACACATGATCTCGATTGCAGGATCAAGCTGTTTGATCTGTTCAATCATTTCTAACCCACTCATCTCGGGCATCGTAATGTCGCTTAAGATAAATTCTACTCGATGATCGACTAAATACTCCAAAGCTTCTTTAGCCGAACGTGCCGTTTTGACGATCGTAAAGCCCAATTCTTGCCAAGGGATCAATTGTGTCAATCCCTCTAAAATCATATATTCATCATCGACTAACATCGCGCGGTACATACGGTTCAACTCCTTTTATCGTCAAAGTAATCGTGGTGCCGATTTGTTCTTCTGATTGGATCGTCATAGTAAAATCAGTTCCAAAATGATGATACAACCGCTGATACACATTGCCCATCCCGATCGACGTCGTATTTTGTTTCGTCAGTTGTGCTTGGACAGCCTGTAATCGCTCTTGGCTCATTCCTTTACCGTTATCTTTGATACGAATCACAACTTCTTGATCTTCGCGAAAGGCTTTGACACTGATTGCATTGTCGGTCCTTGTGTAGTCGATACCATGGACGAAATAATTTTCAATCAACGGTTGAATACAAAATTTCGGCAGATAGATCTCGGTTAATTCAGGTTCGATATCAAAATGATAGGCAATACAGTCCGGATAGCGCATCTGATAAAGATAGACGTACTTCTCACAAAACGAGAGTTCTTTTTTTAAGGTCGTCATTTTTTCTTGTTGTGTGTTATTTCGCAGCAAAGCAGCAAACGCATACACAACATCTGCTAATTCTAATTGTTGTTTACTCACTGCATACATCCGGATATACTCTAACGTATTGTATAAAAAATGAGGATTGATCTGCGATTGTAGTGCACGCATTTGTGCATCTTTTTCTTGAATCTCTAATTGATAATTGTCTTTGATATAACGATCTAAACTTTCGATCATCTCATTGATTTCCTCTGATAGATCAAGTAGTTCACCTTGCATCATATCTAACTCGATTTTTTGTGTCAGATCTCCTGTGGCGACTTGGTGCATCGTTTGACCGATACGTTGGATTTGAAATAGATAATGTTTGAACGTTCGTTTTAAAATCGTCAATAAGATTACAATCAAGATCAATGCGACTATGCTGATCTGTAGAAAGACTTGACTATTTTTTTGCCAAATAATCCGTTTGCTTCCCAAGATAATAAATGAAAAGTCGCGACTCGTTTGTTTATCGATCACATCATAATCTTGTGCGATGATAGCTGGGATCTGACCTGTTTGTTGATAACTGGTTTCCAATTGTTTGGCTGCTTCTTGTTTGATAAAGCGTTGGCTTTTAAAAATAAATTGATCCGTTCGGTCGACAATAAAGGCATCGATCCCTTTATAAGAAGCGGCTTGTTTGGTCTCACCAAAAACTGTTCGTTTTGAAAACACGGCTGAAATCTTCCCTAAACTCGTCCGATTAAACGGATCCATGATCATTCGTGTCATCACCAAACCATCTTGTTTTGGTACTTCACCCGTCGCTTTTTTCCCATTGGGTTGCTTTCGATCGGCCATCAAAAATCCTGGAGAATCATCTAATTGAACATACAATCGTTCAAGATCTGGAAATGCTGTAAAAAATCCTGCAACTTTACTTGAGAGTCGGTTATCCATCTGCGTTTTTTCCCAATACTCTTGGGTATAATCAAAATAAGCAGAGGAAGACAGCGTCAAGTACTGGCGAATATTTTCGATTTCTTGATTGCCCCCAGTCAATTCCGTATAGATATAACTCATTGTATTTTCTTTATCGACTACATAATTGGATAAACGATCTTCTAGGAGAGACATTTCTTCTTGCATCTTCTTTTGATTCATCTGTGCCATAAATACGCACAAAATGATCGCAGTGGAGACGATCACCCCTACGATCACAAAGCTATAGATCTGCATCAAGCGATTCATCAAATAGCGTTTTTTAAATAGACGAGTATATGGATTAGGCATGAGAATCAAGCTTTCCATCAATCATTTGGCGAATATTCTTTGTAGCATACCCACTCCAGACTGCGACAAGCGTCACACTCAAAAAGACTGCCAAGCCTTTAAAATACCACGTTAAAATCGCGATACTTATTAAACCAATCACCACTTTTAAGAATGTAGCAAAATGATAAAACACACTGATCACAGCTAATTTAAGCAATTGAGAAAATGGAATCTCATAGGTCGACTGATAAAGTGTCATATAGAGATACGTCACATTGACTAAGAGTAATGTCGTCAATAAAAGCAGATCGATCATCAACCAAATCAACCCTTGTAACTGAATGGAAAGATACAGGTTATACCCTAATAACAACGTAAAACTTGTCGCCAACCAATAGCTTTGGTTTCCGATTTTAAAATTCAGTTTAAACTGAGTAAAAAAGCGTTTGAACGTCAACTCTTGATAACTCATCCCATATTCATTCAAAAGATCACTTAATGCTTGAAACGCAGGACCAATCCCAAATACGATCCCTCCAATACAGGTACAAACTAAAAAATAAAGGTTTAATTTGATCATCGACCATGCGACATAAAATAAACGTTGAATTCCACTGCTGACCATTTGTCTTCCTCCTTTTATCTGGCTAAAACGGTGCATAAGTTAGCCTACAACATCCTATAAGATAACGTTTACATCGTTTTGATTATTGTAGCATATTTTTAAAAGAAAAAGTGGCAAGTGTCAAACTTGCCACTTTCTTCTTATTTACTCGTTGAGATAAATTCATCTAATTGTGTTTGCATTTCTGTTTGGACTTTTGACCAACCTGCTTTTTCTAGATCAGCATTTAGTTTTGGTAATGTTTCATCTGGATCTACTGAACCTGTATTTAGATTGGAAGCATAACGGTTCATGACATTTGCGATATTGGATAATTCAGTTTTTACTTTATCCGTTTTGAAGTTGAACCCTAAGATTGGAGATTCTTTCGCCTCTTCAATACTTTTATCGCGTTCTTTGATCATTTCGTCTGTAATCGATTCTTGTGTATAAAGGATCATGTTGTTTCCAGTATTCCAAGCAGACATATGTGTATTTGGTTTGTATCCATCTAACACTTTCAAACGATCATCGCCAACTTTTTCCCATGCTTCTCCTTCAACACCCCATACTAAGCCATTTAATAATTCTGGATCAGTATTCAATAAGTTTAAGAATTCGACTGATTTTTCTTTATTTTTAGAGGTGTTTGATACAACAAAGTTTGCCATTTGGGCTTGACTAGTCGTTTTTAATTGTGGTGTCAACGGACGTGAAGTCAATGGTTGGTTTGCAGCGTTTGTTAAGATCGTATCACCGTAATCCATTGGTCCTTGTGTTTCTTCACGCATCAACCAAGTATTTCCTTCTAATGGGTAACTTGTCGAACTTGTTGCAGCATCTGTTGGGATCAATCCTGCTTCATACCACTCGTGTAATGTTTTCAATGTTTTTTGATGTTCTTTATCTTGATATTGATTGATGATCTTTGGTGTCCCTGTTTCATCTAGTTTCACTGCAAAAGGATAATCTTTTCCTAATGGATAGTCAAAATTTCCTGAGGCTTTAAAACTTTGTCCAATTGCAAATGCGGCAATATTTGGTTCTTTTTCATGGAATTGTTTTAATACTTCTGTTGCTGATTCGTATGAACCATCGACTTTGCTGATATCTAAATTATATTTTTTCACGTATTGATCATTAAAGGTTAATACTTGTTGGCCCCAGGCATTTCCATATACTGGAATCGCATATAATTTACCATCGACCATATTCCCTTTTTTATACATCTCTGGTAACTCATCCATATACTCTTTTGCATATTCTTGAGATAGATCGGTTAAATCGGCAAAAGCTCCTTTTTGAGCATTTGCGACATATTGTGAAGAAAAGGCAATATCGTATACTTCACCTGAATTGATGATCGTTGGCATTTTTTGGTCCCAATCGCCCCAGCCAATATATTGTAGATCGATCGTCACACCGATTTTATCTTTGATTCGTTTGTTGGCAATTTCCATCAACTGATCGTAATTTTCCGGCTTATCCCCGACTTGATACATCAGAAGTGTCGTATCGCCACCATCTGATTTTTTGTCATCACTTGACTCTGAACTGCCACATGCTGCTAATCCTGCTGTTAGTAACCCAGCAGTTGCTAGACCTAAAACTTTTTTCCAGTTTTTCATATATGCTCCTCCGTTCATTTTTTTATTCTTTTACGCCACCGATAGTTAATCCACCAACAAAATAACGTTGGAAGAAAGGATACGTCAAGGCAATCGGTAAAGTAGAAACCACTACGATCGCCATCCGAGCAGACTCACTAGGTAATGCGGCAAGACCACCTTGGATCTGTGCACCCATGCCTGCATTTTTTGCTAAATAATCTAGATTATTTTGGATCTTCATCAATAAATATTGTAACGGAACTAAACTATCTTTTTGAATATAAAGTAACGCATTAAACCAATCATTCCAGTACCCTAATGCCGCAAATAAACTAATTGTGGCAATCCCTGGTACTGCAAGTGGCAACACGATACTCATAAAGATGCGCATCTCACTTGCCCCATCGATTCTAGCCGATTCAATGATACTATCTGGAACAGTTTTGATAAAGAATGTGCGCATGACCAAGATATTAAATGGTCCTAAGGCTAAGGGTAAAATCAATGCCCAAATCGTATCTTTTAAGAAAAGTAAGTTGCTTACGACTAGATACGTTGCCACGATCCCTGGTGTAAATAACATCGTGATCAATGCAAAGATCGTAAAGAATCTACGAAATGGGAAATTTGATCGTGAAATCACGTAAGCATAAAGTGATGTCATCGAAGCATTCACTAATGTTCCGAATACGGTTACAAATACAGTGACGCCAAATGCTTGGAAGATTTTTTTACTCATCTCACCAGCAAAGATATAGCGATAGGCTTCAAAAGAAAATTCTTTTGGCCAAAAACGATAGCCCATCTCTACTAATGATTGTTCACTAGTTACAGAGATCATGATGACGAAAATAAAGGGAAGTACACAAGAGATCGCAAACAGTGCAATCATAATATTAAACAAAATATTCGCCGTCGAGTTGAAGGAACGGACTTCTACTTTGTTGATTTTTTTCTTTGTTGCCATATTTTCCTTCACTCCTTTTTAGAATAATGCTGAATCTGGTTCTAAACGACGAACAACTAAGTTTGTGAGTAACAATAAGATTGCGCCGACTGCCGATTGATAAAGTGCTGCAGCTGCTGTCATGCCGATATCTCCAGTTGCAATCAAGCCGTTATAAATATAAGTATCCAATACAGAAGTTACGTTGTATAATGCGCCAGATTGTTGCGGTAAATTATAGAACATCCCAAAATCTGCCCTAAAGATTCCACCGATATTTAAAATCAGTAAGACGGACATCATCGGTACGATCTGTGGAATCGTCACATGCTTGATCTGTTGCCATTTACTTGCTCCATCGACCATTGCTGCTTCATAATATGTAGGATCGATCCCCATAACGGAAGCATAATAGATAATACTGTTATACCCAAGACTCTTCCAGACATTCATGATGACAAAGATCAATGGCCACCAAGTTGGGTCGGTATACCAATTGATCGGTGTCTTTCCTGCCCCACTTAACCATTGATTAATGATCCCTTTATCTGGACTTAAGAAAGCGTAAACAAAATAACTGATTACGACCCAAGATAAAAAGTAAGGTAATAAAGACATCGTATGGTACACTTTGACCATTTTTTTATTTCGTAATTCACTCATAATAATAGCAAATGCGATGGCAAAAAAGAGGTTAAATGCTAAAAATACAATATTATACAAAATCGTATTTCGTGTGATCAACCAAGCATCAGAAGATGAGAATAAAAACTTGAAGTTCTCAAATCCGACCCAATCACTATGCCTTAAACTATCAATAAAGCCATTTGGTGAAATCCGAAAATCTTTAAATGCCACGATATTGGCAAATACTGGAATATAGAAGAAAAAGATAAACCAGATAAATCCTGGTAAAGCCATTAGAAGCAATGCTTTATAGCGCCATACATTTTGCCAAAAGCCAGCCTTTTTTTTCTTTTTCATTGTGTCATCTCCTCTCACAAAGAATCATAACGCTTTCAAAGAAAAAATAGAATAAACAAATTTAATCTATCCCTAAACAAAATAAAGATTATTATGCTATAGTGCATAGTAATTGCTGATAACTTCATTTACACTAAATAAAGTTTCGAAAACTAATCGAGTTTAGAAAGGAAGACGGAAGATGAACAAAAAGATCTTGATTTTTGATCTAGATGACACCTTATTGGATTTTAAAGCAGGAGAAATAAAAGGCTTGAAAAAGGTCTTTACTCGCTTTGCACAAGCTGACCTAAACTATCACGAATGGTTGACAACCTATCACAATGTCAATCAACTCGTTTGGAAAAAAATTGAACAAGGAATGGCGGCTAAACCGCTACTTGATACTCGTTTTTCAGATACCTTTTCAGCGTTTGGACAACGAATCGATGGTAAAGAAGCAGAAGCGTATTATCGTTTGCAACTAGATCAAAATGATGCCATGATCCCCGGCGCTAAAGCCTTGATTCACACATTAAAAGAAGCAGGCTATCTCTTGATTGCGGGAACAAATGGCAAAACAAGCACACAATATCAGCGCTTAGCTGCAACCACACTAGACCGCTACTTTGATCATATTGTGATTTCCGATGAGATCGGTATCGCGAAACCGCATCCCGATTTTTTTGCGTATATCTTCAAATTGTTACCAGAATATGAACGCTCTGCTTATGTCATGATTGGCGATTCGTTACGTTCGGATATTTTAGGAGCCCAACAAGCAATGATCGATAGTATTTGGTTTAATCCAACACATGCTGAAAACCATAGTGCGATCATGCCCACTTTCACTGTCAGTACACTAGCTGAATTAGCAACACTTCTTGCATAATTGAAAGGAAAAATAAAATCCATTTTCATGAATTTTTTTACATTTTGCGTTAAGATAAGGATATCCTAGATTCAAGGAGGAATCGTTTTGTATCGACTCAAACATCTGTCTATGTGGCAGAAAAACTTGATCGTCTTATGGTTCGGAGTCTTTATGACAGGGATCGGAATGAGTGAGATCATGCCATTTCTTTCTCTTTACATCGATGAACTTGGTACCTTTACGCAATCACAACTGTCTTTATATAGTAGCTTAGTGTTCTCCGCAGCATTTCTCGTTATGGCCATCGTCTCTCCGTTTTGGGGGCGTTTAGCGGATAAAAAAGGGCGGAAATTGATGCTCTTGCGTTCTGCACTTGGTATGGCCATCGTATTTTTCAGCATGGGATTTGTCACAAACGTTTGGCAACTATTATTGCTTCGGGCATTACAAGGTGCATTTGGTGGATTCACCTCAAATTCAAATGCATTGATCGCCGTTCAAGCTCCTCGTGAAAAATCTGGACAGGCCTTGAGCATTTTGGTCACAGGAGCGACAGCTGGTACCCTTTTAGGTCCTTTGATTGGTGGAACCTTGGCGAGTATCTTTGGCTACCGGTTATCTTTCCATATTACAGGGATCATTATGTTTTTAGTCTTCTTGCTTACTTTATTTTTAGTAAAAGAAGATGTCGTGACCAAAAAAGCTGAAGAAGCGGTCGTGATTTCCCAACCAAAGTTGTCTTTAAAACTAGTCTTACATCAAAAAATCATTTTGGCTCTGTTTATTACGACATTAAGTGTTCAATTAGTGAATATGGCGATCAATCCGATTTTAAGTCTTTATGTCAAAGAATTATTGAATGGTCATCAATCCGTTACATTTATTGCCGGGATCGTTGCGGCGATGCCGGGAATTTCGACCATGATCGCAGCACCTTTGTTCGGTCGTTTAGGTGACCGGATTGGAACCAATAAAGTGTTGATTTTCGGCTTTGCTCTTGCAGCGGTCACGTTCTTGCTCACAAGCTTTACTCAGTCGATCACGCAACTGATGATATTACGATTTTTCACCGGGATTTCAGATGCTGCGCTGTTTCCTTCGATCCAAAGTTTGCTTACTAAGAATACTAAAAAAGAAAATACTAGTTTGATCTTTTCATACAATCAAAGTTTCCAATCGATCGGTAGTGTTATCGGGCCTTTGATCGGGGCGTTTATCGCAAATCTATTTGATTATCCTGCGATTTTTGTTTTCTGTAGTCTATTGATGGTTTTAAATTTTATCGCATTGGCGAAACAAAAAAACTAAAAGACTTGGACAAATTTGTCCAAGTCTTTTAGTTTTTTTAATTTCGTACACTTAATTTATTTCGCAGTGCACCTACTGTTTGTTTATTCCCCGTAAAGATCAGATGATCACCATATTCGATGATCGTATCTCCACGTGGAGCAATAAATTCACCATAACGATAAATCCGACTGATCGTAATTTCTTCGATCATCGGCATATGTTTTAAAGCGATTCCCGTATAGCGGCGATTGCTTACAGTGACTTCATACAATCCTGATTCAGTATCATTTAACATCTTCAATGTCGATGGTGAATCAATCATTTCCCGTAATAAACTAATATTGACATCAAAGGTATTAAATAATTCGACACCTTGTGCTTTTAATTTATCATATCGAGTATTTTCTAAATCATGTGATTCAAAGCGAACGATGATTCGCGGGACGTTATACGCTAAAGCTGTTTTAGCGATTTGATAATTGATTTCATGATCGCGATAAGCCAGTACCAACACTTCAGTATCAAATACCCCTTGTTGCGCTAACGACTCTTCACTTAGATCGTCCAGTAAAGTAACGTCCTCAAGTGCATTATGGAACGTTTGATAATTTTGTTGATCATCGGTCACCATTTTAATATCGTACCATCCTTTAGACAATTGTTGTGCTACTGGAATCGTCAATACATTCAATCCAACAATATGCAGTGAGGTATTGTGGACTTCTTCTGGCTCAGGTCGGTACAATTTATTGAATATAATAGGAGAAACGATACAGCTTAAGACAGCTGCTAGTGTAAATGCTCCTGCTTGCTGATGCGTAATTTGATCTAAGGATACCGCTACTTCAAGTGTGGGTAAGACCAACGTAATCGTCGTTGCCGATAAAAAGATACTCGCTAAAGCATTAGATATTTGGAATTGTTTACGAAAAACAAAAAACAAGCCTGCTTTAGCCACAATAAATCCGACAAACAATAATGGAATTAAAATCAAAGATTGTGGATCTTGCAATAAACTCCGCAATTCAAGATTCGCTCCTGTCATAATGAAAAAAATCGGAATAAAAAAGCCATAACCAATCGAAGTCAATTTTTCTTGTGTCGCTTCACTCGGACTTAATAGCTTCATCACGATCCCTGCTAAAAAAGCTCCTAAAATATTTTCAGCACCTACAGTTTCTGCAACGGTAACGAGCGTAAAGACGATAAAGAAAGCTAGGCGGATATCTAGTTGCGTCGTTGTTTTGTTGATCCGTTCAAAGAAATGATAGATCCCTCTAAAGCGCATCAACAAAATGATTGCGACTACAAAAATAATCAAAATCAGCCAAATTTGTTTGCTATCGCCTCCAGTTAATGCAGCATAGATAGACAATGCGAGCAAGGGAACCACTTCACCTAAAACTGCGACTAAGAGTAACGTTTGACCATAGGGTTTACTTAATAATTCTTTTTCTTTTAAGGCTGCGATCACAACACCTAATGCGATCGTTGAAAAAAGGATCGTCGCAATCACGATATTATCAAATAATCCTGTTATAAAAAGACCCCATCCGATCAAACCAGAAAAAATTAAAATCATTATAAACGACAAGACTGCGGTTTTAACTGGTGAAGGTTCGGATTTGTCGTCTCCTTTTTTCGCTTTAAATAAATCAAAATCGATTTCCATCCCCGATAAAAAGATCAAGATAACTACACCTAATCCAGAGAGCATCGATAGACTATCGCTTTCACCGATTAACGATAGTCCGGTTTTTCCGATAATAATCCCCACTACGATTTCAGCAATCGCCGTTGGCACTGCAGTAATATTAAATCGCGCCATCGCTAAGGGGATCATCAATGCTGCAAATAAGACAATTAATAATGACATGTTTTTCACCTACAATTTACTTTTTCATTTCGTACATGTCGTCCATTATAAGCTATTTGAAAACAAATGAAAAAGTTTTTACTCATTTTCATAAAAAATAGCCATCACTTGATGGCTATTTGAACGTGTTATGCTTTTTCAATGACGATTTTTCCTACTGCATGATGTGTTTCACTTAATGCATGCGCATCATAGATTCCTTGACGTGTTAAGGGGAAGGTTTCGCCAACCACACTTTTTAGTTTGCCTTCTTCCATTAAATCGCCTAATTCTTTCAATTGTTTGCCGTTTGTGTCTAACCAAACTGCTTTAGCATGAATGCCTTTTTCTTTTGCTTTGTCTTCATCTTCGATCGACAAGATACTGATCAAATAGCCACCTTCTTTTAAGATGTCCATACTATTTTTTTGTACATCGCCACCCATGGTATCTAACACCATGTCGACTTCTTTAGCTACATCTCTAAAATCAGTTGAACGGTAATCGATCACTTCATCGGCACCTAAAGATTTTAACAACTCATGATTTTTCTCACTTGCCGTTGTGTATACATACGCTCCTTTAGCTTTTGCTAGTTGAATCGCATACGTTCCTACACCACCAGCTCCTGCATGGATCAAAACTTTTTGGCCTTCTGTTACATGACCATGATCAAATAATGCTTGATAGGCAGTCAAACCAGCTAATGGTACCGCTGCAGCTTCATTGGCACTTACGCCTTTTGGTAATGGAGCCAATAGATGTTCATCAACAATCGTATGTTCCGCATACGTACCAAAACGTGTTGTATCTGGGCGTGCGAAAATACGATCGCCTACTTTCCATTCTGTTACGTCATGACCAACTTCTTCGATCGTTCCAGCAACATCCCATCCTAAAATAATCGGGAAATCCCATGGGAACATTTGCGCTAAATAGCCTTCACGTAATTTCCAATCGATCGGGTTGATCGATGTTGCATCAACAGAAACTAATACTTGTTTTCCACCTAACTCTGGTAAAGTGACAGTTGCTTCTTCTAATTGATCTTTGCCACCATATTGATTGATGACGACTGCTTTTGTTTGCATCTTCTAAATCGCTCCTTTTTTATGGTTACGTCTTGCTTGATTGTTTATATTGTATACAATAGATTCTTTTTTGACAAAAGAAATGCATTAAAAAAACCGCAATGACCAGGGTCACTACGGTTTGAGTTTACTTCATTTGTTTGACTAAAGCTTCCATACCTGTAAGAGATTGGTAGCCATAACCAAACAGGTAATTATAATCGACTGCATAAACTTTTTTATTTTTAATGGCTTGCATACTTGATAATTTAGGATTTTTATATAACGCATCGATTACTTGTTGACCGGTAACACTATCTTTGATCGTCGACCAATCGCCAACAATGAGCACTTCTGGATCTGTTTTGATCAACGTTTCTTCACTCACTTCACCAGCTTGATCTTTAAAGACATTGTCTAATTTGATCATACTAAAGAGATCATTAAAGAAAGGTTCATCGTGTGCGCTATAAACAGACACTTGACTAGGATCACTCATATGAAGATAGGCAAACGTTTGGTTTTTTTGATCTTTTACACTGTCTTTTAATTTTTCTTCACGTGCTTTGATTTCATCAGCAAATGATTTTGCGGCCTCTTCTTTATGGAAGATTTTCCCTGTATTTTCGATATCTTGATAAACAGAATCAAAAGTCGCTCCGGTGATCGAAGACTCTAAGACATACGTTTTCACACCCATATCATTCAAGGAATCGACCGTACCAACGCCCCAATCTTGATTATCAAACAAGCCCCCACGACCATAGATCAAATCAGGATCCACACTTAAAGCAGTCTCTTTTCCAATATAGCTATTGCCAAGGTCCTTTAAGGTATTAAATTCTTTTTCAACGCTTTGATCTGCTGCACCAAATGTTGCCCCGACACCAGCGATTTGATCTTTCAATCCTAAATGCAACAACAATTCAGCTGCTGGACGTGTATTGGCAACGACTTTTTTTGGTTCTGCATCAAAGGTTTCTTTTTTCTTCGTCCATTCCGTGCCCCCTTCTGCACGGGTATAATTCTCAATCGTCACAGGATATCCGCTAGCTTGTTCGCTAGAATTCGTCGTAGCGTTACTTGTTCCACAAGCACCTAAAAATACAACGCCAAGGCCCAATCCTAATAATAATCCGATTCGTTTCTTCATCTTGTATTTTCCTCATTTCTACTATAATAAAAACCTAATCCATTGGTGATCGGATGACGATATACTTGACACTTCACGCCATACAATTCTTCTACTAAAGCTGAAGTCAACACTTCTTCAGGTGTCCCCTTGGCTACAACTCGTCCATCTTTTAATGCGAAAAGATAATCACAGTAATGTGCGGCATCTTCTAGATCATGTAAGGCTGCTAAGACCCCGATCCCTAATTCTTTGACCGTTTCTAAAATCTCTAAATGATACCGAATATCTAAATGGTTGGTCGGCTCATCTAAAATCAAATATTTGGGTTGTTGGGTAATCGCACGTGCCATCACGACACGTTGTTTCTCCCCACCTGATAGCGATAAGAAACTACGATGACGATAGGTTTCAAGTCCAGTCTTTTCTAGTGCTTGCGTTACGATCTGTTCATCCTCAGCATTTTCTCCTTCTAAAAATCCTTTATAAGGAGTGCGCCCCATAAACACGATCTGTTCCACCGTTAAATCAAAACTCAGTTCATTAAATTGACTCACTACGCTCAACTGTTGTGCTACTTGTTTTTCATGGCTATTTAGTAAGTCTAGTTCGTTTAATCTAATGGTACCGCTATCTGGTTTTAAAGCTTTGTATACCGTTTTTAGCAAGGTAGATTTGCCACTACCATTTGCCCCAATCAAACCGACAAATTGTCCTTTTTTTGTTTGTAAGGAAACATCAGATAAGATCTTTTTTTGTCCTAAAGTGACGTTTAACTGATTGATTTCTAGTTCCAAGATCGTTTACCCTCCAAACTGGTATTGCTTTTTCACAATAATATAAATAAATACTGGTGCACCGATAATTGCTGTAATGATTCCAATCGGAAGTTCCACACCCGTTAAGATCGAGCGCGCGAACAAATCTGCCCAAATCATAAATAGTGCACCCGATAAAGCAGATAACGGGACTAAAATACGATGATCTGAACCCACAAATCCACGAACGATATGCGGAATGATCAAGCCAACAAAGCCAATCATGCCAGAATTTGCGACAATAATACTCGTTAATAGTGCTGAAAGCATCATATAGATCTTACGATAAAAGGATAAACGGATTCCTAACGTAACCGCGACTTCATCGCCTAATAACATCGTATTTAACACACGTGCTTGTAATAAAAAGTAAAGTGTCAAGAGGCAAACAAATGCAGCGACTAAAGGCAGTTTACTCCAACTTGCAGACGCTAAACTTCCCATCGACCAAAAGGTGACCGATTTGATTCCTTCTGCATTATTTGCTAAATAGACGATCAAATTCGACAAGGCCCCGCCAAGTGCACTAATGATCAATCCTGATAATACTAACTTAGTTGACGTCATCTTACCCCCTACTGCAGCCAATACAAGCACGAGTACGGTGGCAATCAATGCACCTACAAAAGCGCCAAAGGCTACACCAAATTGGGCAAAAAAGGCTGAGCTACCAAATCCAATCAAAATCGCAAAAGTAGCCCCTAATGAAGCTCCTGATGAGATTCCTAAGATGTAAGGATCTGCCAGTGGGTTTTGCACTACCGCTTGCATCACGACACCACTAACCGCTAGACCCATTCCAACTAAAATCGACAGAAAAATTCGTGGCATGCGTAAAAACCACACGATATTTACAGTTGAATCCGGCAGTCCCTCAACAGACCCAATCCATCCACCACTCAACTTATAGACTAGGATCTGATAGATCTGCGGTAATGTAATCTCTGCTTGCCCATTAGCCAATGCAATCCCACTTGAAAGAAATATCAACCCTAACGCAATCAAGCTAAGTACGATCGCGCGTTGGACTAGATGACTAGAAAAACTGGTCTTACTCACTTACCGCCCAACTTTCTTTTAGCATTTCCTGATTTTTCTCATGGAATTTTTGATTATGAGAAGAGACCATGGCTTGCTTTGTACTTTCAGGTTCCAGATACAGTTTGATTTGATTTACAGCTTGTGCGGCATCTTGGAAGGCCCCCGCTAATAAATTGACTTTGCCTACACATGAATGGATATCTCCAGCGGCAAAAATACCAGGAATATTAGTTTTTGTCGGTTCTTCACATAATAGATAAAAATCATCTTGACGTGTAAACTGAAAATCTAGCGTATCCAGTAGATCTGCTTCTCGATCGTATCCATGCTGGACCAATACATGATCACAAGGTACATATTGTACCGCTTTGGTTTTGGTGTGACGCAAGTTCAACATCAACGGTTCTTGGAAATGTGGATCGATCGATTCGATCACGACATTCGTGAATACTGTAATATTGGCTTGCATTAATTTTTTGATTTGTGCTTCATGTGCTTTCAATGCTTCTCCTCGGTAACACACGATGACATTTGCACCATAGTCTTTGGCTTCTAATGCATAATCGACTGCACCATCTCCGCCTCCTGAAACGACTAATGTTTTATTGAAAATCGCGTGTTGATCAGGAAATTCATAATGGATATACGCGCCAATTTGCTTTTGAATAAAACAGGGCAATTTTTGTGGCGAGATAATTCCACCTCCGATTGCAAAAAGAACCGTTTTTCCTAAATAGGTCTTGCCATGTTGGTCTGTCAACAAGAAATTCGTGTCTTGTTTGACCATGGTGGTAATTTTGGTGTCTAAAAACACATCTGGAGCAAATGTTAATCCTTGTTCCACTAATTGTGCTCTGACTTGTTTTCCTTTTGTAGGGGGTAATGCACCAATATCCCATACCATTTTTTCAGGATAAAAGCTTAGTTTTCCTCCTAATTCAGGTTGTGCCTCAAAAAGTGCGACTGAAAGATCACGTAATCCGGCATAAAAACTACTATATAATCCAGCGGGTCCTCCGCCAATAATCATCACATCATATACTTGGTTCATGGTCTTGCCTCCATTTCTCCATTATCAATTGAAAATCATTCTCAATTACATAAGGTCATTATAGACAACTCTGTTTTATTTGTAAATCCTTGTTTTGAATAAAAATTAAATTTTAATAAGAAAAATCTCATTTTATTCTCGTTTACTACGGATTTTGAGCATTTTTTTTGCCAAATAAAAAAAGAGAGGAATTCCTCTCTTTTACTCTAATTGACGTGTTTCGATCAAGTTTCGATACCAATAGGCTGATTTTTTTAACGAACGTGCTCGAGTCTCATCTACTTCGATACGAACCAATCCATAACGATTTTTAAACGCGTTCATCGGGGACACACAATCGGTAAAGGCCCAAAGCATATACCCTTCACAATTTGCTCCTGCTTCTACTGCACGCAATAGTTCCGCTAAATGTTCACGAATGAATTCGATACGATAATCATCTTGCACGATTCCAGCCTCATTAAGATACTGTTCTTCATTTTCTTGTCCCATTCCATTTTCGCTGATAAACCATGGAATATTCCCATAATTTTCTTGAAGATACATGGCGAGATCATACATGATCGTGGGATAAATCTCCCATCCGCGAGAGCGATTCATACGTCTTCCTGGTAACTCGAAGGATTCATAATACATTTCTGGATGAAATGGAGTGGCTTCATTCCAAGCAAAACGTGGTGCTTTTACTCGTTTGGGATAGTACTGATTGATCCCTAAAAAATCACATGTATGTTGTTTGATGATCTCGAGTTCTTCATCTGTTGGATCAAAATAGATGTTATGTTCTTGGCATAATGTGATCAATTCTTCCGGATATTCACCTAAAACCATCGGATGGAAAAAGACTTGGTTAAAAAATAAATCATACATTTTTGCTGCGTGGACATCCGCTTTTGACTGTGATCGAGGATATACCATCTCAGGATTTAAGACACAACCAATTCTACCTTCAAATTTTCCTTCTTTAAATACTGCGATCGCTTTAGCAGAAGCCAATGTTTTATGAAAATTCCATAACATCCATTTCTTCGTATCTTGTTCGTGCGGCCAACGAATCGCATCTAAATAACAACGAGTTTGAATCACGATAGGCTCGTTAAAAGTAAACCATTGATGAACCCGATCGCCATAGCGTTCAAATACGATCTTAGCATAATCGGCATACCAATCGACTACTTTTTTTGAAGACCAACCATCGTACTGTTCCATATAATAAGCTGGTAACTCGTAATGTTCTAAGCACAAGATGGGTTCAACTCCTACTGCAATCAATCCATCGATCACATGATCCATATGTGTGGCATAGGCTTCGTCTACGACCAATTGCTCATAGTCCGTGAAAAAACGTGCCCAGTTGATCGAAGTTCGATAATGGGTCAAGTTGATTTCTTTCATCAAGTCGATATCTTCTTGATACTGTTGCATAAAATTAGTCGCAACATCTGGTCCTTGACCATCATGCCAAACAAATTGTTCTTCTTTAAACCACTTGTCTAAATAAGAATCTTGTTGTTCTTTTTTTCCAGACCAGCCCTCGGTCTGCCAAGCAGATGAAGCTGCTCCTAAAATAAATGTGTCGGGAATTTTTTTTGTCATGTCGTTACTCCTTATTATGCGACTTCAGTCAATGTACGATTGGATACTTTTACAAATGGTAGATAGATGATGATCGAGACTAGAATACAAATACACTGTGTGATCACAGCACCTAGATCACCAGCTGTTGCTAGATAGGCATTGATAATTGGTGGCATCGGCCAAGGAACCATCACAACTGCTTTTGCTGCAAATCCGATACTTGTAGCGATGTACCCAATCGTCCCTGTGATCAGTGGGACAAATACAAATGGAATCGCTAAAATTGGATTCAACATGATCGGCATCCCAAAAATCACAGGTTCATTGATATTAAACAACCCTGGAACAAATGATAATTTTGTGATCTCACGCATATCCGCCCGTTTTCCAGTAATAAAAATCGCAATCAATAATCCAATCGTTACACCAGATCCCCCCATACTCATATACATATCCCAAAACGGCATCGTAATAATATTGGGTACGTCTTTTCCAGCTTCAAAAGCTTCTGTATTCACGGCAATCGCGGCAAGCAGCAACGGTTCACGAATCGGTTTGACCATTTGATTGCCATGAATCCCAATGACCCAAAAAATTTGAGCAATAAAGACAAGAAGTAAGATGCCTGGCAATCCTTGAACGACTCCTTCTAATGGTCGTTGGATGATGTTGTAAATAATATCATAGGCGTATAAGCCTGTTAGCGCGTGAATGATGAAGCCTAATGCGGAGATCGCTGTAATCGTTAAGATCGTAGGAAACAAAGCAGAAAAACTCACTGCAACGTTAGCTGGAACAGTATCCGGCATTTTGATTTTTAGTCGTTCTTGACGAGACAACCACGAATACAATTCAATCGATAAAATCGCAACAAACATTCCCAAAAACAATCCTTTAGTATCGGTATATTGTTTGGCTAAAACATTAGTCACTAAAACATTTCGCTTTTCTTCAGTTAAAAAATCATATGTCGTAGGATTCACAGAAAGATAGGCCATTACTGCCACGATACCTGGGAATACACCCTCGATTTTATTTAACTTAGCCAATTCGATTCCAATTAAAAAAACAGCATAGATCGTTAAAAAACTTAAGGTCACATAACTGATCGAACTAGCGATCGGTTTTAGATCTGCTAAAAAACGTAAAGCGGAGATTCGTGCTAATCCATTTTCAGAATCGAACACCATTGCGGAAAATAGTGTACCAAATGCACCAGTAATAATAACTGGTATCAATGCCGCAAATGCGTTTTTGATCACCATGATGTAACGCCAAGAATTGATTTTTGCTGCAACATTTCCTAATACAACAGATAACTTATCTAAAAAACTCCCCTGTGACATATCCATATCTCCCATCGTAATAATTTAGGTTGTAAACCTGTTTACAACTTTAAATTAACGTATTATCATCGTAATGTAAACGCTTGTATTTGTGAAAAAGCGTTAGTTGTAAAGGTTTAAGTTTACAACTTAATAAAGGAGACAGACGCATGCCTTATTTTCAAGAAATCGCACATGAACTTAAACAACAAATTTTAGCTGGAACATTCAAAAAAGAAGAACGTTTACCTACTCAACAAACTCTTGCGCACACTTATCAAACGAGTCGTGTCACGATTCAAAAAGCATTGAATCTCTTAAAGATCCAAGGATGGATCACAACGGTTAAAGGCTTGGGTACCTTTGTCGTCGGCCCAAATTCGATTTACGATTATGAACCTGCTTTTTCACGAGGGATGACGTATAAACTAGGTCACTTAGGCGAATTGACCACGAAATTGATTTCGTTTGAGATCAGTACACCAAATGAACTTGAACAAGAAAAATTAGTATTGAAAAAAGATGAATTGATTTATGATATCGTACGTTTACGTATTTTCGAAGGCGAGCCACTTGCACTTGAATATACCACTATGCCGGTCGCACTAGTACCTGATCTAAATATGGAAATCTTAGCTCAATCAATTTATCGACATCTTACCCAAACACTAGGCCATACGATCGGCAAAACTCATCGTAAAATCAAAGCCGATCACTGTGACGCGTACGACAAACAATATTTAAACTGTGCACCACACGATCCAATCTTGGAATTTGAACAGGTTGTCTATCTTGATTCTGGGATTCCATTTGAATATTCTCAAACACGCCATCGTTACGACAAAGGAGATGTTTCCCTTGTTTTTTAATAAAAAAAGGAGGTATGACAGAAATCTGTCACACCTCCTAAAAAATGAATAAACAGTGGTTTCATAAGTAGCTCTTTTTATCACGGCCTCTACTTGATCAATGTTTCAAATAAATAGCCACTAGATTGCGCTCCAGGATCGATATGGCCAATTGCCCGTTCTCCGAGATAAGAAGCGCGTCCTTTCTTGGCAACCAGCTCTTTTGTATGATGGACATAGGCAGTGATTTTTTCTTCAGTCAACTGATTTTCTTTCAACTCTTCCACACAAGGCCACCACACATCTAGCATCGTTTTTTCTTCTAATTCTGCTTTACCACGTTTTTTTATCCCCAATGCACCGGCTTCTAAAACAGCTGCTAGTTCTGCCGTATCGAGTGTCTCATACGCTTTACTTGCTTGCGCCATCGCCATGAATGCGGACCCATACAAAGGTCCTGATGCCCCACCGACTTTAGAGATCATGGCCATCGCCATAGTTTTAAAGACATCAGCAATGGATTCAGGTGCTTTTTTTTCTTTTGCGTCTTGGTACGCTTTGACTCCACGCGCCATATTGTTTCCATGATCCCCATCTCCGATTGGCGTATCCAGATCACTAAGTACTTGTTTATTTTGCTCGATCACCTCAGTAAAACGGTCAAGCCAAGCTTCAATTGTTTCCATTGTATAGTTCATCGTCTTCCTCCTCACCACGCAATCGTTGTAACCTGTTCTTCTAAAGCATCCACCCATTCTGGATGTGTCGTCACATCAAGCATGGTCAACGATAATCCTTGCATCTCAATCGAAGTCATCAAATTTCCAACCTTGGTAAAACGCACGTGAATAGCATGTGTTGCACATAGATCAAGGACATCGTTCATAAACACAAATTGTTCCATCAACGGTGTCCCTCCCATTCCATTGACTAATAGTGCGATTTCTTTTGGCGTTTCTTCATAAGCCTCAAGTAATTTTGTGACCAATTCTTCAGCTAGTTCTTTTGAAGGTTTGATTTTTTCTTTGCGATACCCTGGTTCGCCATGAATACCAACCCCATACTCGATTTCATCTTCTGCCAATTCAAATCCTTTATGACCAACTTCTGGTACCGTAGCTGCCTCTAATGCGATTCCAATCGTTTTGGTTTGAGCAACTACCTCTTCACCAAGTGTTTTTAATTCTTGTAGTGAACGCTTTGCTCTAGAAGCAGCTCCAAGAATTTTATGAACTAGAACCGTTCCGGCTACACCACGTTTCCCAGCAGTGTAGGTACTATTTTCTACCGCGATATCATCGTCGACTACTACCGTTTCCACTTCGATATCGTCCATCTCTGCTAATTCCTTTGCCATATCGAAATTTAAGATATCTCCAGTATAATTTTTTACGATCAATAACACACCCTGATTCGCATTTGCTGCTTTGATTCCTTCTAATACTTGATCTGGCGTTGGCGAAGTAAAGACATCTCCCAGTACCGCAGCATGTAACATGCCGTCGCCAACAAATCCAGCGTGGGCTGGCTCATGACCACTACCACCTCCTGAGACTAATCCTACTTGCTCAGAAGACTTCACTCGGGCAACAACTCGGGTATCTTCTACTCGGGTAACGATCTTTGGATAACTTCGTACAATCCCACTGAGCATTTCTTCTACGATTTGATCTGGTGCATTGATAATTTTTTTCACACTAGTTCCACCCTTCTTTAGTCGATCGTTTGGCTTCGGTTATAATTTGATCGATATCTTCTGAAATACTTGCCGTAATCGCTGCAGCAAATGCCCCTTCAACTAACGGTGCATCGACTAAGTGATAATGTATTTGGCGTTCTTCATCAAGCATATCAAAGGCTAACTCGGCATTTAAGACTGCGCTTCCGATATCCGCAAATACGAAAAATTCCGTCTCTGTGGAGGATGCGTCAATTGCCTCCAAAATTTTAGTTGGATCTGAACCTAAATCACCAGATTCAGTCCCTCCTAATGAATGAATCACTACATGATCTACGGTGTTCATGTCTTCAATCATTTCTTTGATTCCATCGGTAATTTGTTGACTATGCGAGATCAATAAAATTGCATAATGCATTTTCCCACCCCTTTTTTGATAACGTTTACATTTCTATCAAAAAAACATACCAAGCAATCATCTACTTGATATGTTTAGTATAACAAATATTAAGATACTTGTGTATCAAAGGAATTTATTCGACATACGCCAAACGATACGATACCGTACGACCAAATGGGTAGATTTGTAAGTCTTTCAATTGATCACTTTGTAGATATGCAACTGCACCTTGGTATAATGGAATCACTGCTGTATCAGTTTCTACCAATTGTTTTTCTAGTTCTTTCAATTTATCCCAACGTGCTTCTGGATCATTGGCTAACGTCGTACGTGCCTCTTCTAGTCCTTGATCGTAACTTTCGCTAACATAACCAGAAGTATTCAATCCACCTTTAGAATCATAAAATTCTAAGAAGTTGATTGGATCCGCATAGTCTGGTGTCCAAGTTCCAAACGCGATATCAAAATCTCCTTGTGTTTGTAGGTCTAAACGATTTTGTAACGGAACAGATTTCAAATTAATTTTTAGTCCAGGTAAGTTTTGTTCAAGCTGACCTTGGATAAATTCGATCGTTTTCTTCGCTGCTGCCGTATCCGCAGACAAGACTTCTAATGTAATCTCATCTTGACCTAACTCTTGTTTAGCTTCTGCCCAAAGTTTTTGTGCTTGCTCTACATTGTAAGGCAATAAGTCGCCATTTTCTTTACGGAAATCCTCACCAGTTTTTGGATCTTTTGCAAAATTAGCTGGAACAAATCCATTCAAAGCGGTCGAGCCATCTCCTAGAATATCTTCAGCGAATGCTTTTTTATCGATGGCTTGCATGATCGCTTGACGTACTTTGACATTTCCTGTGACTTCACGTTTTTGGTTGGCACTAAGATAGCCAACTAATGATTTTGGAACGTAATGTGCATTTTTATTGTCTTTATATTGTTTGGCATACGTATCAGATAGCGTAGTAAAATCAAGTGCTTGGGTTTCAAATAAATTGACACCTGTTCCAACTTCTTTTACTACTTGAACATCGACTTCATCTAATTTTACATTGTCCGCATCCCAATATTTAGGATTTTTGACTAATTTCCAAGACTCATTCGTTCCTGTCCAATCTTCGATCACAAATGGACCATTACCAACAAAGTTTTCTGTCGTCGTTCCATATGATTTGCCTTTTTCCTTCGCAAAAGCAGCATTTTTAGGCATAAATGGTGTGCCGACTAACACTTGATCTAAATACGTAATCGGACTTTCTAATTCGATTTGAAGTGTTTTATCATCAAGTGCTTTTACGCCTAATGTATCGACCGATGCTTCACCACGACGAATCTTGCTAGCATTTTTAAAAATATCCATTCGGTTACTACTGCTAGACGCGTTCGCTGGATCAACCACGTATTGATACGCATAAACAAAATCATTTGCTGTCACTGGATCACCATTGCTCCAGGTCGTATCTTTTAATTTAAACGTATACGTTTTTCCATCTTCGCTTACTGTTGGCTTTTCAGCTGCCAATGCAAGTTCTGGATCACCATCTTTATTGGTACGATACAACCCTTCTGTTACTTGGCCGATCATATCTGAACTATTTACATCACTGTACTGACCGCTATCTAATGTCGACAATTCCCCAGGTGTCGAGACTTCGATCACTTGTTTTGTATCTGTTGTACTTTCTTTTTTATTTCCTGTCGTACTGCATGCTCCTAATAATAACGTTGCAATTGCTAAACTGGCCACTAACCGCTTTTTCATTTTTTTCCCCCTATTATAATTGATTTACAACATAATCAAATGTCTGCATTTCTTGCGCTAAGACTTCATACGCAAAATCTGGATGCCATTGTACACCTAAAATACGATGTTTTTTTGCTTCGATCCCTTCCACGATTCCATCTGGGCTCCATGCCGTTGCCGTAAATGGGGCAGCGACTTGATCCACCGCTTGGTAATGAAACGAATTGACATGTGTTCGTTGACCATAAATCAAACGTAACGTACTTTTTTCTTTTGTTTCGATTTCATGGGTTGGGATTTCTTTTGGTACAGGAGTTTGCATATGCATGATATGATCAGATTCGATTTTTTGCAATAAATTCCCACCTAAAGCAACGTTGATCAGTTGCATCCCGCGACAAACTGCAAAAATCGGTTTCTCTTGTTTTAACGCCTCATCGATCAACGCTAATTCAAATTCATCTCGTGCTAAATAGCTATGATCCATCTCAGTCTCCAAAGTTTGACCGTAAAATTTAGTCGACACATTTTGTCCGCCTGCTAAAACCAGTTTATCGATCTGACTAACATAATCTTTTGCATCCTCTGGTTGACTGATCGGCAGCAACATCGCCAAACCACCTGCTTTTTGTACGGCTTTGACATAACCTAGCGGCGTATATGCGATCGGCATATGGTGCAACGTCGTTCCTGAATCTTGGATCTCATTTGCTGCAATTCCAATCAATTGTTTTCTCATGTACCTTCATCCCTTTTACGAAACAAATAGTGCGTTAGACCATTCATTTTTTTCTTTCTTATTATTGTAATGTAAATTTTATGAAAAGCCTATTACATTTCACTCATTTAGTGATATAAAAAAATTATCACGATCACTTTGTTTACGCAATCAATCTTACTTGTGTACTCGAATAAACGAAAAAATGGCTTATAATTGCTCGGCTTGCATCTGATACATTTGGTGATAGATTCCATTTTGCTCTAATAAATGAAGATGGTTCCCTTGTTCGACGATTCGGCCTTGATCTAATACAAAAATTTGATCTGCATCTTTGATCGTCGACAAGCGGTGCGCGATCATAAACGTGGTCCGCCCCTTTTTCACCACATCCATCGCTTGTTGAATCATATGTTCTGTTTCCGTATCCACGTGACTTGTCGCTTCATCTAAAATCAGGATTTTTGGATCGACCACTAAGGCACGCGCAAAACTGATCAATTGGCGTTCTCCACTTGAAAATTCATTTCCCTTTTCTACTACTGGATGGTGGATCCCTTTATCGTAACGCTCGATTAATTCGCTTGCACCGACTTGTCTTAGTGCCTCTTTGATCATCTCATCTGTGATTTCCAAACGATTCATACCAATATTACTGGCGATCGTCCCTGTAAACAAATACGGATCTTGCATCACGATCGCCATCGCTTCACGGACACTTTGGCGATTACATCTCGCGATTTCTTGATCGTCGATAATGATTTTTCCTTTTTGGGGATCATAAAATCGAAATAAAAGATTTAAAATACTCGATTTTCCAGACCCTGTGTGTCCAACTAAAGCCACTGTCTCACCTGGTGAAACATGAAAATCGATTTGGTTTAAAATCATATGCTCATCGCTGTAGCCAAATGTGACATCTGAGAATGTGACGGCTCCTTTTTTGATAAAAAACGGGGTCGTTTGTTTACTTTCGGGATCTTGATCTGCAAATTCAAAAATCCGTTTTCCAGCTGCAAGCGATTGTTGAACATTGGTAATCGTCTGGACAAAACCATCGATTGGATCAAACAAACGATTGATATAGTCGATAAATACATAAAGAATCCCTGCAGATAAGGCCATGCGCCCACCTAAAAATTGCGCACTTAACGTTGTGATCACAAGTAGTATCGTGACGTTTCGCAACAACGCACCTAATCCCCAAGCGACTAATGAATCTAGCAGTAAATACTTTCGTCCAGCTAAAAACCATTTTTGAACCGTTGCTTTAAATTCAGTATAGAGCTGATTTTCTTTTTGAAATGCTTGGATCACAGCGATTCCTTGAACAAACTCGTTCAATTGACCACTGATCTGAGAAATATATTCACGCATCGCCAAATTATAGCGTGAAGCATATTTTGTATACAGATGCTGCCAAATGATCAGAATGGGAATCAAGATCAACATCGCCGAACCTAAAATACGATTAAGTAAGATCAAGGCTATAAACGCACCAATGATCTGAATAAAATTGCTTAGTAAATTACTGATCACACTAACGTAAAAATTCCCTCGTAACACTTCTGTATCATTTGTGATCCGTGCCACGACTTTTCCTGAAGGCATTTGATCAAAGTATGAAATCGGCAAACGGTGCATATGTGAAAATAAATCATTCCGCATCCGTTTGACGATTCGGTTTGACATTTTACGTAAGAGTAGCAAACTATTATAGCGCAAAAGTGAGCCGATTAAATTTAATAAAAAATAACTCATCAATAAGACGATCAACAAGTCGCCATTTAAATTCCCTGTCTGATAAGCTGGTGTCATCACTTGATCGATCAACTGCTTTGCGATCATAGGTGAATACAATTCAAGTGCGGTCGCAAGCGTCAGTAAACTTGCCCCCAGCCAAAAACGTTGTCGATGATACTTGATGTAACTTAGAAGACGCTTACTCGTTTGGATCATTCGCTGTCTCCTCCTTAATCTGTTGATGATAATACTGATTTTGATACCATCCTGGTGTATGAATCAGCGTTTGATGCGTACCCATCTGACTGATACGACCATCATCTAATACGATGATCTTATCGGCTTTGGTGATAGCAGATAAACGATGGGTCACGATCAATGACGTTTGTTTGCCTTCCACAAGTGTCTCCATATTTTCAATAATTTGCTGTTCAGTTTTAGCATCTACTGCAGATAAAGCATCATCTAAAAGCAATACTTCACTTTGTCGTAAGAAAGCCCGGGCTAAAGACAACCGTTGTTTTTGCCCACCAGATAATGACACCCCTTTTTCACCCACTAATGTTTCGAGTCCTTCTGGCATGCGTTTTACATCTTCAGCAAAACTAGCTAACTCAAGCGCTTGCCATAGCTGTTCTTCTGTTGCCAAAGCATCGCCAAACAATAAGTTTTCACGAATCGAACGAGAAAACAACGTATGCTCTTGTGGAACTTCAGCTAATTTATCTCGTACATCGCTCATCTTGTAAAGGGTCAAATCTTGCCCGTTTAGTTGCGGAATCTGATGAGAATAAGGATAGCGATGGCCTAGTTGGCGTAGCAATGTCGTTTTCCCACTTCCGGTTTTTCCAACGATCCCTACGATCTCGCCTTTTTTGATAGTGAGATCGATTCCTTTTAATACCAATCGTTGCGTATTCGGATACGCAAACTGAAATTGTTCAAATCCAATCGTTTCGATTTGATCCAATGATTCATGACCAGGTGCTTCTAGATCATCTTCTGTTTCTAATACTTCGTTGATGCGGCGCCAAGAAGCCGCTCCTTGTTGCATGACATTGATCAAATCACCTGCAGAGATCATCGGCCATACGACCATCGTCAAGTAGACTTGAAAAGAGACCATCGCGCCCAATGTAATTTGCTGACGCGAAACAAAAAGGGCTCCAAAACCAAAACTCAAGACAAAACTAATCGCTAAAATCGTCGTGATCAAAGGACCAAATCGTGAATCGATCTCTGATACGATATCGTTTTTTTGTTTGGTTTGTTCAGTCTTCTTTTCAAATATCGCGGCCGTTTCTTCTTCCATACCAAATGCCCGAATCACACGTACACCATCGATCATCTCGAGTACTTCGCTGTTCATTTCAGAAACCGAGCGTTGGGCGTCCGTAAAGGATTCATCGACTTGAGAACCCCATTTAAAAATAAAATAAGCTAAAACTGGCATAGGGATCAACGCAATCAATGTCAGTTCCCATGAAACGGTCACAGCCATCATGGCTAAAATGAAAAAGAGATAAACACTCGTATTGAAAAAGACCATCAAGCCATAGCCAACTGTCATTCCCATAACTTGCACATCATCGCTTGAGCGCGTCATCAAATCACCCGTACGAAATTTTTGATAGAATGGTGCATTCATCTTTAAAAAATGATCCATCAAATTATTGCGCAATGTTTTTTGTAAATCATAAGAGCCAATAAATAAATAAAAATTCCAAATAAATCCCGACACATAAGACAGTAAAATGGCACCTAAAAACAGACCAACATACAACCATAATAAAGGAAAGGTTAAACTTTTTTGAATGATCCCATCAATAAACAACCGCAATAAATACGTAGGCGCGACCGTCATCGCACTTGAGATCAACATAAATAAAAAAACAATGGTGTAACGCCACTTGTGTAACTTGAAATACTGCATCAACTGTTTGATAATATACGTCATTTTTCTTCTCCAATTTCTCTTGATTTTACACAAAAAGACTCTGCCCTCAATTGGACAGAGTCTACAGGTATCTACAAAACATCCTTGTTTGCTATACGTGTGAACTTTGAAAGTCAGGGGGTAGTATACAGAAAATTAAATTTGTGTTTTGTTCGCTTTTAATAACTTTTTTCATGATTAAAACCCCTTTCTTACGAATTCATTTCGTATATTTACAAACAATAGTCTACCTTTAGTTGGAAAAAGAAGCAAGTATTTTCTTAATATTTTTTTAATTTTTCTAATGCTGCGCGCGGTACTTCTTGTTCTGCTACTTCTTCATACGTGATGACGTGTGCGCCCTTGTGGATCAATTTCAAATAATGATCGACTTTTAATACAGATAATCCACTAAATTCGATTGGCCGTGTTTTTCCATTTTCAAAAACAGCTTCTTGATGATACGCAGCTGTGCCGTAACCATTTACGGCAACAGGTTTGGTTGTTTTGACATAGCTTTCCGATTTTGTCACAAAAGGATTGAGTTGATCGACGATATTGACCCATTCTCCTGTTTTATCTGCTGTCACGTATTTTAATCCCACTAGACCCACACTTAAAAACGCAACGCTTGCTAAAAGTGTGATCACCCATTTTTTGATTGTTTTCATTCCCAGTTCTCCTTTATGTTTTATACACTTTCAGTATAGAAAAAATGAAAAAAGAATACATCGTTCTTAAGTACGAAAAAAACGCTTGGCGTATGCGCCAAGCGTTTTGTTTAATGAAATGTTTGAGATAACCAGTTGATTTCACGAGTCGATGTACAACAGCAACCACCAATCAATTGACAGCCTAATGTATGCCAAACTTTTGCTTCAGTTGTAAACATTTGCTCCGTTTGGTGGGCATGTGACCAGGTTTTCGTGATTGGATCATATACTGCTCCCGAATTAGGATAAGCTACAAATGGTTTATGTGCTGTATACTGCCCTAAATGCTCCAATGTCGGCGTAACGAGTTCTGGTTGAACACAATTCACACCATAAGCCAAGACATACGGCGACGCTTCTAACAAAGGTTGTACTTCACGTAACGGCGTCCCGTCACTTAAATGTGCTTGATCTTTTAACGTCAAGGTCACCCAAACCTTGATTGCATCGAGTTCTTCAAGTAGTTCTAACAATGCACATAATTCGGTATAATCCGGCATCGTCTCACAAGCTAAAAGATCTGCCCCGGCTTTGATCAATAGTTCGATTCGTTCTTTATGAAAAGCCTTTAGTTCTTCTTTTGACTTTCCATAATTTCCACGATATTCTGATCCATCTGCTAAATAAGCCCCAAATGGACCCACTGATCCTGCGATAAACATATCATGTGTTACCGCCGCACGAGTGCGCGCGATTTTCGCTAATTCAACTGTTTCAACGATCAATTCTTTTGCTTTAGTCGCCGTGATCCCTAATTTTTCAAATCCTGCGATCGTCGCTTGATAACTGTTAGTGATCGCAACGTTTGCTCCCGCTTCAAAATAAGCCTGATGTACCGCAATGACTTTTTCTTGATCTTCCATCAACGCCTTAGCTGTCCATAATGGATCATTTAAGTCTAATCCTTGTTCTTCTAGTCCTAATGACATGGATCCATCGATCAACACGACTTCTTCATTATCTAAAAATGTTTCAAATTTCATGCTTGTTCTCCTTCCAACGTATTTTCGGCTTTTTTTCTAAAAAAGAGTTGATAGTACAAAAAGCAAAGAATCGTAAATGGAATGCCAATAAGCAATGCGATCCGTTGGTTTGGATCAAACGCGATTCCAATAATGGAGACGATACACACCACGATCACGGCCCAAGGTAAAAATGGATACCAAGGAGTTTGATAATTCAAATCTTCGATCGTATTTCCTTTAGCTAAAAACTGTTTCCGAAAATTCAATTGTGACCATCCAATACTTAACCATACCATCACCACTGCAAAAGCTGAAATTGAAACGAGGGCTAAATACACTGTATCAGCCGCAAAAATACTTGAAAACAATGACAATAATCCACCAACTAACGTTAAGATCAATCCGTAAACTGGCAATCCACGTTTCGATAATTTCGCAAAACGTTTTGGCAATGTCCCCGCTTGCGCCAATGACCAAAGCATACGTGAGGCAGCATAGACACCAGAGTTCGCTCCTGATAATACGGCGGTGATCAACACAAAATTCATGATATCTGCTGCATATGGAATGCCCATTTGTCCTAAAATAAAGGTAATTGGACTTTCATCAAGATTTGCAGCCGATTTTGGTAACAACGCACCAATGATCAAGATCGTTCCAATAAACAAGATAATCAAAATTAAAATCGTCCGGCGAATTGCCCGCGGAATATTTTTACTGGGATTTTCTGTCTCTCCTGCCGCAACTCCAATTAGTTCCGTTCCAGAAAAAGCAAAATTAGCCGATAAAATCGCTAAAAATACAGCTCCAGCACCTTTAGGAAACCAGCCATCGACCGTTAGATTTTTAAACATCGGTGCAGTTGTTTGTCCTTCGATTGGAACAAAGCCGACGATCCCTGCGATTCCGATCACTAAAAATAACGACAACGCCAATACTTTTACTAACGACATCCAAAATTCACTGATTGCAAACCAACGGATATCTATAATATTTGAACAAAAAATAATGACCATAAATCCGACACACCATATCCAGATCGGGACACTAGGGAACCATTTTTGCATCAAAATCGCCATTGTGATCAATTGTGATCCTAACGCTACAGTCCACGTCAGCCAATACAACCAAGCCACCACAAATCCCGCTCCCGGATGAATATATTTAGTCGCATAGTTATGAAAAGAACTCGTACTTGGCTCATGCACGGACAATTCTGCCAAACACATCATAACCATGGTCACCAGTCCTGCTCCAATTAAATACGCAATGATCGTACCGATCGCTCCAGTCGTTTCGATCAAATATCCTGAACTCAAGAAAATCCCAGTTCCAATGACACCACCTAGCGAGAGCATAATCAAATGCTTCGCGCTCATTTTACGAATAAATGATTCTTGTTCCATTTTCCCCACACCCCTTAAACAAATTTAGCATGGTCATGACCATGCTAAATCTTGGCTTGATGCCATTTTTATTGTCCATTATCTCCAAAAGCATAGGGGTTGTCAATCTCTCTTTATGAAAATCTCTTGAATATTCTCACAATTTACTTTTTTTCAATACAAGTACCGTCCCATAAATAAATAAGACCACACTTATACTAGTCGTAAGCAAAGGACGGATCCATACTGTTTTTGAAACTTCCCCCGTACGTAAAGGAGCGCTTTGTGTGAGTAATGCTAAAGGGGAATAACTTTTTCCTTGATCGAAAAATTGAATCAGGTATAAACAAATCATGACCAATACGACACCTAAGATCCCACCAAATGATTGTTTAGAAAGTGCAGATGAGAAAATCAAAACTGCGCTCAAAAATAATCCGAATGCTAAGATGCTAAATCCAGCAAGAAGCGGATGCGGGCTATACTCATCAGGAAAATAATAGACAGTATAGCCATACGTTACGCTAAACGATAATCCAATCGCTACACACCAACATATAAGTACTGTAGTAAATTTTGCCAAAACATACTGACTTCGTTTCAACCCCTTGATCATCAGGGGTAATAATTGATGTTGCTGGATTTCATGTTGGATGATTTGGCTAAATAGCAATGCAAATAAATACAACCCGATTTGCGTAATATTTTTATCAAATTGCGCCCAAGAATCTAAAGAAGTCGGTTTAGGCATCGTATTTGCGACTTGCTTCCCTAGTGTATTTTCTATGATCAGTGGAGTTAATTTAGCAGTCAATGGATTCATGATACCCATTACAAAAAATAAACTGATCAATAAAACAAATTTTTTCGTCCGCCAAAGTTCAACCGCTTCTTTGCGTGTAACGATCCACCACTGTCTCATGCTGTAACCTCCAAAAATAATTGTTCAAGCGATGATCGACAAAGTTGATAACTCTCAAAATACAACTGATGCTGCTGAACAAATGCTAAAAACCAACTTAAAAACTGTTCACTCGTCGTTTGATAAGATAGTGAAACAACTTGTTCATTCTGTACGCTCTTTATATTCTGGCTATCAAGTGTTTGTAAAGCCAGTTCCCATTGTTTGATTTGTGTCGTGGGTATAAGGACTTCCACTCGCTTTTGTTGATGGGCCTGTTTTAATTGTTGAAGATTCCCATGACAGACAATTTTGCCTCGATCTAACATCGCGACTTGATCACAGATCCGTTCGACATCTTCTAAAATATGAGTGGAGAAGATCACCGTCGTATGTGGACTTAAAGAAGCCAATAGCATCAAGATCTCTTCGCGGCCTTTAGGATCTAATGCAGAAGTGGGTTCATCACAAATTAAAATCTTGGGATCTCCCAACAGTCCTTGAGCGATCGCTAAACGTTGTTTCATCCCTCGTGAATATCCTTTGATTTTTTTTCGATCACTATCTAAACCGACTGTTGCCAATAATTGAGGAATTTGTTCTTTAAGCTGACGTGTTTTCATCCCAGAAATTTGCCCACAAAGCGTAAGGTATTCTGTCGCTGTTAAATAAGAATAAAATGTTGGAACATCTGGAACATAGCCAATTTCACCAAGCGCATACGTATAACCAAAAGAAATCGCGTGATCCAATACGTCGATCGTCCCCTTATCTGCGGCTTCTAACCCCAAGATCAAGCGCATCGTTGTGGTTTTTCCTGCACCATTTTTTCCTACAAATCCAAAAATACTGCCTTTAGGGATCGCTAACTCTAATTGATCTAAAATCGTCGTGTGGCCATAATGCTTGGTTACCTGTTGTAAAGTGATCACTGAATCCATCAGTCTTCCTCCCGACCAAACACAAAGTAAAGTATTGGACCTATCATTTGAAGAAAAATGACGATCATTAACCAACTCCATCGATTCAAAAAGCGGTAATGTGTTTGCTTAAAAACACTCACTACAGCCGCAATCATCAGTCCAAATTCTAAAAGCAACAAAGGAATAAATAAAGGGAGGTTCTCAAAGAAAAACTGTGTGTTTGACATATTATTGACCTTCTTCCATCAAATTAGTTAAAGTAGCTCTTATTTGTTTCATCTCAAGTAACGTGTCGTAAAGTGAAAATTGTTCTGAATGTAGGACTTGCTGGAGATCACGAATCGCTAAGTCTTGTGCGCGTAACGTTTGGTTTCCTAGAGCTTGTGCCGTCAGCCAGTCGGTTACTCGATCAAAATAGTCATCTCCTGAAAAATCAAAACGAAGTCCCTCTGCTGAAAGAAGATGATCGAGCCGTAACAAACTTTGCTTTATCGCTGTAGTATCATGAAATGCAACTTGTCGCATCAATCCACTCAGATAGACATTCAATACAAGTGCTGGATTTAATCGCTCGATATCAAATATGTCGATTATTTGGATAAACCGATCGAGTGTTTGCGCGACGATCTCACTAGTTTGTGCAACATTGATATAGCTAACCCCTGTTTGTAAACACATCATCATCTGCTGATAAATGCTGCACTGTGCCACTTCTACTGCAGATTCTAACTCTTGTTTGTGCTGAAATGCTGACACGATCAAATGATCCGTTGGTAAAATCGGTGTGATCGTATTTCCTAAAAGTGTTAAGACAGCATCGTGGTCGCCAATCGCCAAATCGCAATAGGCCTCTAACGTTTTTGCCTCGATCACAAGATGGATATCATGTGGATGTTGCTGAACTTGTTGAAATAATCTTTTAGCATATTCAATATAATCGATTTGTGGACTCGTTGTTTGTTTAGGTAAACGATCACTGTGGTTTAAGATCAAAATCCCCACTTGCAATAAGAACGCTTCACAAGAGTAATATTTTTTGATTAATTCTTCAATCGTTGCCCACGTTGTTTGACTATCTTCGGTCTGCAAACTTTGTTTTAAAGAAAAACAGATCCGTTGAATCTCTTGTACAGAAAGTTCCGGCTCATAACTTAACAATTCATCGATCGTACAATGAAAATAAGCCGCTAGAATTGGTAAAAGTGTAATATCTGGATAAGTTTGACTACTCTCCCACTTTGAAACAGCAGCTTTGCTAACTCCAACAAAATCCGCTAGTTGCTGTTGTGTCAGCTTTTTTTCTTTACGTTTGAGTTGGATCACGGTTCCTAAATTTACTTTCATTTGTTTCACCTCTTCTTCTTTAGTGTAAGAGGCTTCTTTGAAAAGTGCAACGGAGAAAAAGTTAACTTGTACTGTCAAAAGTTAACTGAAAAGATACAAAAAAACACACCCGCAATAACGGGTGTGTCAAAAATCAAATCAATGGATCTTCATGTAAGGCTTGAGTCAATTCAGCTTCTGCTTCTTCATTCGTTAAGAAGAACTTACGGAAGACGATCAACAATACGATACCTAGTAATACCATAAAACTAGCTAAATAAAACGCATGTGCACCACTCCAACGTTCAGCAATGCGCCCAGCAATAAATGGTGCTAGTGATCCACCAAAGAAGCGGATAAAGCTATAACTAGAAGAGGCGATATTTCGTGGAATATCTGGAATCTCCATCGCAACAGTCGTCATTAATGTATTGATGATCCCTTGGAAGAAACCTGCAATGATCAATGCCGTGGCTACCATACTAGAAGATTCTGCTCCAAATCCAATTGCGGCTAAACAAATAAAGAAGCCTACCATCGCAAGAATGATCGTCGCTAATGTTCCGATTTTGCGCTCGATTCGGGTTGCTAAAAAGATCGACGAAATCGCAAGTAACACGCCCCAACCAAAGAAGGTAAAGCCTGTTTGTAATTCAGTAAAATCTCCCATTAAAAATGGCGCATAGGCTAATAATGTAAAGAACCCAAAATTATACAGTAATGCAATTAATCCTACCCCACGCAATTTAGGTTGTGCTAAAGCTTTCACCCCTGCAAAAAATCCTACATGTGCTTGTTTTTCAGAAGTTTCTTTTTTCTCTTTTAAGAAAACTGTAATGGCTAAAAATGAGATCGTCATCAATGTCGCCACACCAATAAAAGGAAAACGCCAAGACATCGACCCTAGCGAACCACCTAATAATGGTCCAATCGACATTCCAAGTCCCATTGCGGCTTCATAGATCATGATTGCACGTTCAGTTTGTCCAACTAAAATCGTCACGATCGCCGATAGTGCAGTTGAAATAAATAGCGCATTCCCAAATCCCCATCCAGCTCTAAAATAAATCAAAGCATCGATCGACTGCGACATCGCGCCTAATGCAGAGAAAAGTACAATAATGACTAACCCTGCCATCATCGTTTTTTTAGCACCGATTCGACTCGAGATAAATCCCGTAAACAACATAATAATTCCTGTAACCATCAAATAACTTGTAAATAATAACGTCGTTTGTGCAGGTGTTGCTTGTAATTCGTGCGCGATTTTATTTAAAATCGGATCTACTAATCCAATCCCCATAAACGCGACCATACTTGCAAAAGCAACCACCAATGCGGCTTTTGGTACCGCGGTTTTTTTCTGTGTATCCATAAATGTGTTCACCCTTTCAGGAAACTATCGTACGCTCATTTTCACCAAATGTCAATAATTACATATTTTAAAACAAAAAAAGAATGAATCGATTCAAATGATCGATTCATTCTTTTTAACGTAGATAGGCCTCGATTTGTTCTCTCGCCCATTCACACCACACGACTTCTTCTTTACACAATCGAATCTTACGATTGATCACCAGCATGCGACTAAATTCTTTTTTACGGTTTTCACCTAATTCTTCGACCGGCACGTATAATCGTTGGTATTTTTCTAAAAGATTTAGATAATAAATTTTACGATTATCGATCAAATGCTGTACTTGCGAATCGTCGATCAAAGAGAGTGCATATAATTTTGCTAAAAACTCATCTTTTTGGGTAGGAGGCTTATTTTCTTCCAGGATCCAAGGCTTTAAGCTGACTTTCCCAGCTTCAGTGATTGCATAGATTTTTGTTTTGCCATCTGGCGTATCCACGATCTCAATCAGACCTTCTGAGCGTAACTTTTTCAGTACTGGATAAATTTGACTATGATGGGCTTCCCAAAATAGCTGGAGATATTGCTTGATCTCCTGTCCAGACAACGATTTGCGTACTAGCATTGCCAACACGACATAGCTAATCGTACTCATGGTAAATTCCTCCTTATGCTAAATTCCCCTTCATTCTACAAAAGACTTGTAAGATTTGCTAGTTTTTTCACTATGTTTTAAGAAAAATATAGAAATCTAGACCAATTAATAGAAAAAACTTTACTTTTCAAAAAAAAAAGAAAAACTGTAGCTACCGTTACAGTAGCCACAGTTTTAATTTACGATAGTTGCAAAACCATTTCTTAAATCACTATTTTCTGTTTCCGAAACATGTAAATAATTCTCAGCATTTCCTTGATTTTGCATGGTGATCAATACATAAGGTTGACCATCTTTGATCGTAAAGAAATAAAAATGCTTTTTAAAATCGGGTTGTGTAGGCGCATCTGAATAAGTCGCTACAACAGCATACTCTCCACTTGATGCTTGACCAGTCTCTGACCATTTTAATGTGATCGGTGTATTATTTAAGGCTGCTTGAAAACCACCATTGCCATTTTTTAATGCAGAATCAGGTAATTGTGCTCCATAAAAATCGACATTGTTTCCTGGAGTATATGCTTGATAGCTCTGTTGCATCACAGTCCCCCAACTTGCCATAAAAGTAGCTAATTCCTGGGCTTTTTGAGCGTTCCATTTTCCTGTTACTGGAGCAGTAGTCGAGCTAGAGCTGGTCGATTCTTCGCTCATTTTTTGGATATTTGCGTCACGACTAGTCGTATCTAGCGTAGATTCCGTTTTCGAATCCGTACTGGTTTGGTTTGTAGTTGAGTCAGAAGAATCAAAACTGATTTCTTCTAATGCAATCGATTTTTCAGTCGTGGTACTGGTGGTACTCGTACTCATTGTTGTGCTTTGTGTTGTAGTTTGCTTTTGTTGACAGCCAGTCAATACACATCCAGTACTTACCACCATCAGACCTAGAATCCATTTTTTCATCGATTCGCTCCTTTATACTTTTTTTTAGTATAACACAATCTTGCTTAGCGAATCGTTCGAATCTCTGCGCCAAATGGAGTCAACGATAAACGGGCTAACTTTAACGATTGTGTTGCAAAAGGGATTCCGATAATCGTGATCATCAATAGTACAGCACTGATCAAATGACCGATCGCTAAAGGAATACCTGAAAAAATCAACCATAAAATATTTAATAGTAACGAAGTTCCAGAATCGTGATAGACCACAACTTTCCCAAATGGTGCTAAAGAAAGTGAAGCAAATTTAAAACATTGTAATCCGATCGGAATTCCAATAATGGTAATGCACCATAATATTCCAGCAAGACACCATGAGAACGCTCCGATCAATCCACCAAAAATCATCCAAATCAAATTTCCTAAACAGCTCATCGCACACCCCTACTTTTCATTATTGAACAATCGATTCTTCTGTCGGTTGTTCGTCATTTCCACCAAACATTCCAGTGATCGAAGACCAGATACCACTAAAGAAATCTTTGATTTTGGTCCACAATCCTTTTGATTTTTCTTCGATTTGTTGTTTTGCATTGCTTAAATCCAACTGGTTGACAAAATCACTTAAAATATTGTTTTCTTTCATCGAATCTACGACTGACGTTAACTCATTTAATTGATCGCTCGTGATGATATCTTTCAATCCATTATTGGCTAAAGCATCTTCAACGGCTTGCTTGATATCTGCTTGAGTCAGGTTTTCTCCTTTTGCCGTTTGTTCGGCTAAAGTCGTTTTTGCTTCTTCTTGGGCTTTATTCAATGCTTCATCTGAATAGCCTGCTTTATCTTTGTTTTGTTCGGTAATTGTTGCCAATACTTCCATTTCATCTTGCGCGACCTCGACACGTTTTTGATCGATAATCCCACCAGATTCTTCAACGATTTTATACACTCCAGCTAAAGCACCCGATCCATCGATCGGTACTGCTGAAGCAATCGTTAACTTGGCATCACTGATTCCAGCTGTTAACGCAGCATTTTGGTATTGTGCGGCTGTGATCTTGGTAATATTTTCAGGTGTGGCAATATCAACTGTGATCCCATCATTTTTATCTGCTGTTTGCATTCGAACTGAACTATATACTGCCCATTGATCGGTAAACCCATTTCCTGGTAAGTATTTGACTAGATCAGCACCTGTCGTTTTATAGATCGGCGTTTCACCTTTGATCCCTAATTTATCTAAAGTATATGTTTCTTGTTCGCTTGTTAGCGCGTTTCCAATAGCTACAGCATTGATCTGCAATCGTTCCATCCCGCTAGCTTCTGAGGTTGTGGTAGTCGATGTAGCCGTCTCTTGTGCTAGCACTTGTGGCGCCATTGTTGTCACTTGCGTTGTAAGTAATACGGCAGTTGCCATTGTAATCATGATTTGACGTTTCATTCTGATATCCTCCGACTGTATTTCTCTTTTCTTATTCTTAGTGTACTATACTTCTATTTTCCTCGCCTACATCTTATGCCTGATTTTACTGAATCTTTCTTTTTGATTGATAGACCAACGTGACAAGTTTATTAGTTGATAAACCGATTTCAAACCTCTAGACTAGAAGAAAAGGAGGGATTTTGATGGATAATAATGAAGAAAAGCAACTTGAATCTTTGGGCGCTTTTGAGATCAGTGATCGTCTGATCGCCCTTGCAAAAGAAAAAGCAACACAACCTTTTTTTAATGCTGGCCGTGGTAATCCAAACTGGGTCAATGCTCGTGCACGATTAGCCTTTAATCGCTTGGTGGAATTTGGATTAACGTATGAACAATCAGATGATCGTGAGTTGGTGATGGTGCCTACGACGAATATGACCGACGCATTTTTAGACTTTCTAACAGCATCCAAAACCGATCAATTCTTATTACAGTCATTACTTTATGTAGAAAAAACATTTGCTGTATCAAAAGAAGCCATTCTACAAGAATGGCTTCAAGGTGCTTTAGGTGACAATTATCCTGTCCCTAGTCGAGTATTGCCGATCAGTGGACAAATCATCTCCACCTATTTGAATCAAGTATTGATCAAAGATCCAACATTGACAAACGATACACTCGTCTTCCCAACAGAAGGAGGTACAGCAGCAATCGTTTATATTTTCCAAACCCTTAAAGAAAATTTTCTATTGCAAAAAGGGGATAAGATCGCCATGAACACTCCGATCTTTACTCCCTATTTACAAATCCCTAAACTAGAAGAATATGAATTAGTCGAAATCGATGTAGCTGCGACAGAACACAACAACTGGCAATTTGATCCAAAAGAACTCGATAAACTACTAGACCCAACAATCAAAGCCTTTTTTATCGTCAATCCATCAAATCCTGGAGCGAAAGCTTTTTCAAAGGCCGCATTAGACAAGTTACAACAGATCTTGATCCAACGCCCTGATTTGATGATCCTAACCGATGATGTATACGGTCCTTTTGTGGAAGATTTTCAATCTGTTTATGCCATCGCACCGCACAATACGTTGTTGGTCTATTCTTACTCTAAATTATTTGGTGCAACCGGTTGGCGTTTAGGTGTCATTGCTGCACACAAACGCAATGTTTTTGACGATCTATTGCAGACATTATCTTCTGAACAAAAACATGCTCTTCATAAACGTTATGAGATCGTCACGACAACACCAGAATCATTGGCGTTTTTAGATCGTATCGGTGCCGATTCACGATCTGTTGGCTTGTATCATACTTCAGGTCTTTCAACACCACAACAAATCATGGAAGTCTTGTTTAGTTTGACACATCTACTCCATTTAACACACGATCCTTATGTCGCCGATGCACGACAGTTGATCGCCACACGTTATCATGACTTGATGCACGCCTTGCAACTAGCAGAAGACGAAGATCCACTCAATACGAAATATTACACGCTGATCGATGTGTATCGATTGGCTGAAACTAAATACGGAACAGCTTTTGCAACGTATCTAAAAGAAGCGTTCGAGCCTATCGATTTTCTATTACGACTTGCACAAACAGAAGGTGTTATTTTGATGGATGGTGTAGGATTTGGGACAAAAGCTGGCGAAGTTCGTGTCTCACAAGCAAATTTAGCAACCGAACGCTATGAAAAAGTAGGCAAACGTATCTTGAGTGTTTTAGATGACTATTACGCACAATACAAAAAAAACCACTAGCTTCCTAGTGGTTTTTTATTTTATAAGCCGTAGACTTCAATTCCATAGATTCGTGCTGCTGAATCTGATCCTTGTGTTGGTTTATCGATTACGATTCGAACATAACGTGCTGTTTGTGGAGCAAAATGGCTTGTTGCTACAGCGTCTTCATTGCTAATCGTACGTGAAACAGGGGTAAAAGTTTTACCATCCGTGCTTGTTTCAATCGTAAAGGCTTTAGTGTTCATATCCGCACCTTCACCACCAGCTTCGGCATTTTTTAATACGACTTGTGAAACGAGCACGTCTTTACCAAGATCTAAAGTAATGTCATGTGGCGCTGCTCCAGTGGCACACCACTTCGTATCGTCTTTACCATCGACAGCAAATTCTGGTGCTTCACCATCATTTACAAAGGAAGAGGCTTCTGTCTTCACATTTTGCGAAACAAGTGGCACACCATCTTTTGCTTTATCCGTCACTACGATATATTTCTCTTGTGTTTCGTTGGCTTCACCCATTTTATTTTTAGCCGTCAACGTTACTTTATATTCTCCGGCTTTATCATAAGTAACTGTCGGATTTTCATCTGTACTCTCTTTGACCGAGCCCCCTTCAAATGTCCAATTCAAACTATCCGTATTTGAAGACGAACGATTTTCAAATGTTACCGTTTCTCCCGGTGCAATCAATGTTTTGTCTGCGGTGAATGCAGCTTTCGGCTCACGTGTATCAGGCCAATCGAGCGTAAGTGGCGTAGATGCTTTGCTTCGTTGGCCAAAGTAGTCGACTGCTACAATCTCAAAATCAGTTTTATTTGTATCATCATTACGTTTTAATCCATTAAGATAAGCATTTTTTGCTGGAGTTGCCTGTAAGAACGTCTTTGTCCCATCTTGGTTGATTCGATAGATCTCATATTTATTGATACGTTCTGCATTTTGCGCATCCCATGTCATCCGAACGCCAGCATAATTACTTTCTTCCTCATCAAAAATTGCTTCTTCAATCGCTGCATCCGCAATTTTAGCTAGATTTTTTTCATTTTTCGGTAATAATGCTAACTGTCCTAAACGTAATTCATACGTATCACTACTTTTTTCTGAAGTAATCTCATAAGATAGCGTTTGGATCGTTTTGCCAACGTACGAACTTAGGTCATACTCTACGGTTGTCCACATGTCCCCAACTTGATGATTTCCTGCGATCGTCTCTTTTTGACCATCATCAAATGTTACTTGAAGCGCAAGTGTTGTCGCTTCTGATGCTTTGGCAGTCGTTGTGAGTGTCATTTCTTTTTCGATCGGTACTTGCATTTGATACAATTTCAGCGTATTCGTTTGTTTGGCTTCGATGTTGCCACGTAATTTCAGCGAGTTGCCGCCTTGATACGCATCTGCATAGTCGATCGATATTTTTAGATCATTCCCATCCCCTTGATCCATAATATAGCGATAGGTCGGCATAATATCTTGCAATCCACGGTTGTTCCAATGTGCTTCAGAAACTTTTTGTCCATCGATAAAATAATTATAGCCATTTCCTAAATTGAAATTCGTTACGAATGGGGCTTGTGTAATTGCCGTTTGTTCCACAGCATAAGTCGAGATCCCTGGCCAAGTGCTATCTTTTTTAACAGTTGATTTCGTTGGATCGCCTTCACCATTGACCCAGAAAATCGATTCTTTACTTTGGAAATCTTCTGGTCCATTAGCTTCTGAATATGTCCAATTTGGTGCATATAACCCTAAAGAAGTATACGGACGATTGTTTTCATCCGTAAATAATTGCCAATCTACAGGTGTCATATACCCTTCTGCTTGCACATCGATTCCGGCATACAAATCGTATGGATCGATATTGTTTTCTTTGGCTAATTTCTCAGATGATTTTAGTAATTCTTTGGGACCTAACTTTTCAGTATTCCACCAAAAATTCAAAAACATCTCATCTGCGACTGGTTCCATATTGGCATCAACTAGATACGATTTATTTTGTTCGGTCAAGGCATTTTGCCAATCCATTTTGCCATCGCTTGTCATCGAATCATACCACATCACAGTATGGTCATTCGAGGCTTCTTTTAACTGCTTGATAAATGCTTCCATTTTTTGTGCATGTTCTTTAGTCAATTGTTCTTCTGCAGGTTTGCTTTCTTTTTTTGCGACACCATTGGCCACATCATCGAAACTTTCGACTTCATTGTCTGTCTCTTGATTGATAAACCAGCCATCAAAACCATATTGAGTGGCCACTTCGACCAATTTATCAACCATTGGGAATTTTCCATCTTTGTCTTGAACTAAAAATTCATCTAGCCATTCGATCTTCCCGCCGTGAGCTGTTTGTGGAAAAAAGATCGTCCCTAATACAGGCACTCCATTTTTATGTGCCGCGTCGATGACATCTGGACTTGGTGGAACGATGATTCCTTCCCCAGAAGAGCCTCCCCAGTAGACAAGTTCATCGATATATTGCCAATAAGAAAAAACATTGGCATCAAAAGTATTACTTCCATAGGGTACATTGCCGCTAGTACTGCTATTCATGATCGATAAGGCAACGACTTTCATGTCCTCATCTTGTGTCTCATTGACTTTTGCTAACTCTTTTTTGTCGACACGTTTAGCTAAAGGAACGGTACTCACATTATATTTCGCATTTGGATCTTTAGAAAAATCCCATTCTAGTAGTTCGTTTGGAAACCAATAGGAAGATTCAGTTTGATTGTCCATCGGGCGATCCACTTCTACTTTTTCGGTCATTGCATATGCGACTTCTTCAGCCGTATTCTGTTTTGTGTAATACACACCCGCTCCAACTGCTCCTAAGATCAATGTTCCAAATAACGCATATTTCGTGTACTTGTTCATTTTTTCGCTCCTTTATCTGCTCTCGATTTGTTTTACGACGCTAAAAAGATAACGCTTTCAAAATGAATCATAACATCATAAAAAAAGGAATTCTATATACAAAGTATAGAATTCCTTGAACAGATTAAAGGTTTAACGATACCGCATCCAATATTCTTGTAATTTTTCATAGATTTCTTGAGTCGAAAGATATTTCGCATGCTGAACGGAGATTGCGATCGTTCCAAACCCTAATCCTTCGTTTACTTGTTGCAATAGCGTACGAACTTTTGTCGTGACCATCGTCTCATCGAGTTGTAACTTAATCAACTCTCGTCCCATTAAGGTTTCCGTCTCGATATTTTGAATGCTGTCCCAAGAGATCACGACTTCTTGCATCGAAAAAGGATTCGAATGATCATACAAGCCTTCTGGAGTTAAAATCAATAGTTTCTCTCCAATAAATAATTGCTGGATGATCACAAACTCTGCTAAACCAAAGAAAATGATCCCGATCAATCCGATCCACATATAGCGATTGTCTCCAATAAATAACACAACCGTACTCAACAATAACATGATCAAACCTAAAAATGACAACCAAAGTTGCTTTTTGCTACTTTGATACACAGTAAACGTTTCTTTGGGCATTCCATCTCCTCCTTATGCTCGTGATGCTTTATAAGCGTGTAACGCGTTGTGATCGACTTGATAACTTGTCTGATTTTTCGAAACGATCCCAAGCTCACGAAATTCTTTAAATGTATGGGCTAAATGACGATAACTCACGCCTAAATATTCTGAGATCTCTGATTGTTTCTCAATGATCTCACCTTCGACAGTATGCTGCAATAGAAATTCGATCAGCCGATCACGCAATTCAAAGTTTTGATTGACGGAAAAATGATCCATCCTCAAAATCAATTTACGTCCAATATACTGGCCGATCTTTTGTAAAAAACGCGGATCTTCAAATAGAACGGATTTTGCATAAGCCATGGGAATCGCTAAACAAATCACCTTAGAACGAGCTTTAACATCTTTTGTTTCTTCTTTTGAGATCTCTGCTTCAATAAATCCTAGTTCACCAATAAAATCATGTGGAGTCAAAAATTGGATCAATGTACGTTTGCCATTGGCTTCGGTTTTCAAGATCTTAGCTGATCCTGAAACAAGATAAAATAGATCCGTCATTTCATCTCCTTGGCGATGGATGTATTCTTTTGCTTCAAATTCCATTAGACTACTTTGGTGTAAAATCTCCGGTGTAAATAGTGGATTTTCTGTTAATCCAAATGTTTCACGTGCAGCTAAAAACGCAGTACGTTTCATTTAATCTCCTCCAAACATGAGATATCTCCTATTTTTATTATAGCATGTGCGCGATACTAGAAAAAACAGGAGGAATCACGATGAAAAAAAATTTAGTTTGGTCACTATTTTATTATATTTTAAGCGCCTTTGGCATTAGCTTAACGATCAAAGCATTTATTGGTGTCAGTAGCTTTAATTCGTTAAACGTGACGCTTTCCACATTTAGTTCGATCAAAGTCGGCACGATCACGACGATGATCAACCTGAGCTTTTTCGTCCTTTGTATTCTATTGGATAAAAAAAGAACGCTCTCTTCTTATCTTACCATGTTGGTCACCGTTTTACTCTTTGGAACAGTCATCAATCTATTTGTCTATGGACTCCTTGCTCCTATGACAGTCAGTGCATATCTCCCACGTGTCTTTTTATTTAGTATTGGCACGTTGATCGGTGGATATGGAACCGGAAGAGCATTGGGACTAGGAACATTGAAATTTCCGATCGAACAATTTTGTTTGCTCCTAGCAGAAAAAACGAAACGAACCTTTTCGTTTTACCGCTACAGCATCGATATTGTCTGTATCGCACTTTCTCTACTCCTTTCTGTTGTGTATCAATTACCGATCGCTGTAAGAGAAGGTACGATCATCAGTCTATTCTTACTATCCTTTATGATTTCATTTGCCAAAGACTTGCCTACACCTTTAGTCTTTCGTCCAAAAAAACGTCTAGAAAATTAAACTAGACGTTTTTATTTAAATTTATTTTGACGTCGTTTCAATGCCAGCTCATAAATAAATTCCATCATATACGCCAAAAGCAATCCATAAGCATACATAAAACACGCGATCACGATTCCAGCGAGTAGACTTCTATCTCCCAATAATCCTTGCCCAACAAATGGAACGGGTCGTCCCCACAATAAGATCGTGACCGTCAGTCCAGTAAAGGTCGCCGGTAGATATTTTGGCAACTTGTTTTGAAAAAAGATCAATGCTCCTGCGCATAATGAAAAAATCAAAAAACCACCATCAATCAGATTCAATGTAAAAAAGGAAAGAGAATCTGCGAAGAAATACCAAATCAAATTGGAGATCTGCCCCCAAAATAACCCAACGACAAAAGAAGCCCAAAGTTCTAGACAAATCACTTTATTCATGGCGACATTTTTTAAAAAATAGGCTTGTAACGCTAAAAAACTGATCCAAATAAACTGGCCGATGGAAAACGTCCCGATCAATAAGATCCCGACAAAGTTTACCAGAGCCACTATGACACAAAGCAACACCGTATTGCGCATCATCCACCCCACCTTTATTAGAAACCGCTATCATTTATAAAAACCAATCGATTTTTCCAACACGTAAGTTACTCTTTATTATACCAAGAAACCCGTCTTGACACACTATCAAAGCTGTAAGCTAAAAAATAGACGAACACCGAAACAGTCGGTCGTCCGTCTATTTTTATTAGTCTTTCATGCCTTCATCTGACCAGGGAAGGTCTGTCGAAAGTTGCGCTGCGAAGGCTTTGTACGCATCGCGCTCTGCTAGTCGTGCCGTACGACGCGCTTCGTAGCCACCATGCACCAATTTTTCTTCTTTAGTTTCCGGTACAACTTTTGGTACCGTAAAGACCGTCTCTTCATTCATATGAGATGGCACAGCTACAAAGGTCGTAAAACATGTTGCCGCAAGATAGCGTTCCCCTGTCACCAAGTCCTCACCGATGATCTTGACAAAGACTTCCATCGACTTATTGTGCGCTCCGGAAACATAGGATTTCACACAAACCGAATGATTGGCATGCAGCGGTTTTAAAAAATTCAAATTATCCAAAGATGCCGTCACCGCACCTCTACGACAATGACGACTTACTGAGATCGATGCTGCATCATCGATCAACGTCATCAATTTCCCACCAAATAAAAACCCAAATGGATTCAAGTCAAACGGAAAAATGCGGTGTGTTTGAATCACACGCGATTCCCGACAAAATTTTGTATCTTCCACAATTTTCACCTCGGATATATTGTAGCACTTTTGGAGGAAAAGTACTGAATGGAAGTATACATAAAGAAAATATACTTAAAAAAAGACAGACCTTTACTAATTTACAACAAAACAAAAAAGCTAGAAAACTCATCTCTCAAGGTTTCTAGCTTTTCTCATATCTCTAATCCACTGATCCTTCCATTTAAAACCTACTATTTTAATAAGTAGAAATAAGTCTATTTATAGCGGTATTATGCTATTTATGATGTTTAATCATGTAACTAAATATCATTAAAAATTATGCAATGCACTTATATTTGCACTTACAAAAAAACACCAACGGCAATTTTAAAAAATAATGTATATTCAATTTAATAACTCCCATTAAACTTGAAGAAATATCAAATTACTAGCTCAAATGTTCTATGAGTTCTTCTAATGATTCCTTTAATTGTTTAATTTTAAAATTATCTATTTTCCCTAAATCGCTATTAGCCAATTTTTCATTTATTTCTGATAAAAATAACTTTACATCTTCAACTTCTTTCCCGTGAAAATCTTTTGAATTGCTTATGTTTAAATAATTTTCTCGTATATACTGCCAAAGTATATCTGCTTTATTCATTTTTTTCACAATGTATTCGTCTATTACATTCATGTTTAGCATAACTTCAAATATATTTATATTAGTTGAGAGTGTGCTACGTTTATATTTTCGTACTTCTTCGTGATTATCATCAAATAAATTAATTATAAAAACTTCTGCTTTCTTTTCATATTTTTTATTTTTAATTTTTTCAAATTTTTCAAATAAATCAGGATTTTCCACTTTGATATTTGTAAAACCACTAAGAAAAAATATATCTGCTACATTTTCGTTAATCTCTAAATCCTCAGAATTATAAGTATTCAACATTTTAGTTTCAATAGTTTCTAAATAATCATCTTCTAGAAACATCAAATTTATATTTTTAAAGTTATACAATAAGGAATAAACACTCAGTATTTCCTCAAATTTTAATTTATCTTGTTTAATATCTTCTAATAGGCTTTCTTGAATTTCTTTCACTTTTTCATCATCATAACGCCTAAAATTTCGTAACTCATCTAACTTACTCATTTCTGGTGATTCAGGGAAAAATGCTCTCATCCATTTTTCAACGTAATCATTCTTATCCATATAGCCTAATATAATATATTTGCTAACATCTTTTGAGTAATAAATATTATCATCGAATTCTTTATAGCTATTATGATACTTGTTAATAATACATTCCCGTATTGTTTTTTCTTCGTCTTTTGGTGTATATATCAAAAAATTTCGATTTTCCATTATTCCATTTAACAAGTTAAAATTTTTTTCAGTAAGATTTCCTAATTTATATTCAATTGTTATCACAAAAATATTGAGAAAAATACTTTTTTTTATTTTATTTTTTAAGTTAGGTTCTAATTCATTAATTTTTGACCGTAGTTCAGATTCAATAAAATCAAAGCTTGTAAGTATTGAAAAAAGAGTTCTCAGATTTAATACTTCTTTATTCTTTAACTCATACTGAGATAGTAGTAGATTTTTTATCCATTGACTGTTTTCTTTGATAAATTGATTTCTATGATTTTTAAAAATGAGATTTTCTATATCTGAAATGTTGTGTTCAAATTTTACTGTTCGAGATATTAATTTTTCTTTGATTTTTTGAAATTTATCTGAATTTAAGATTTCTAAACTATTAGATATAAAAACTACTTTAAATTTCATATTCTCTAAAATTTCATTCAATATAAATCCTAATAAGTCATTTAAATCTATTTTATTACTCAATCGTTCTAAATCATCTATGAATATAACTAAAACTTGATTATTAATAGAATTTTTCAAATAATTATCTTTATAAGTTTCTATAATTAAGTCTGTAATCGAACTAAAAGATTTAAAATTATTATTGTATATAAAATCAGAAATTTTTTGGAATTTTTTATTTAATTTATTTATAGAATCCCATATATCTTTTTTTTCACTTAATACTGAAATTATTTGGTAAAACAATTCTTTTTTTAATTCCTCCAGACTACTGAAGCCGTAAACAGAAAAATAAACAACTAAATTTTCTTGTTCTTCTAATCCTGGTATAATGCTATTCTTTATAAAAAAAGTTTTTCCAGTTCCCCATTTACCATCAATTTGAAGTGCGTAATTTTCTTCATTTTGGAGATAGTTTTTTATAATTTCTTCTAAACGATTCATATTTTACCCCTTTATATATTTTCCTCTTGTAATTCTACTATATTAATTATATCCTAAAAAATATAGCGTAAAATATTTTTTGTAAAATTAAGATTAATACATAGAAATTTTATAGTAGGATTTTCTCATGACTAGTTTTAATACAGAAATTATAAAAACCTATTCAATAAAGGTAATTTAGATGAAATATTGGTAGGATTATTTAGAACGAGTAATTACCTCATTTCCACAAGCAAAACTAGCTGCTTTTTTAGACTACGAAAAATATGATCGAAATGGATTCAATTCAGAATATTCCTATAATGGAAATTATTAACGGACATTTCAAACAGAATGTAGATTGGAAAAAATAATGATACGATTTTTTATAGATACATAAAAAAAGATGTCCCTACTGCTTTATATTTATAGAGATGAAGAAGGAAAAAGTTTACCGTAGAAGAAGGAATTTTAAAACTAAAAAACAAGTACAAATAATACTTGTAAAGCTGCTAGAGGATATAAAAAAACGGATTGCATAATAAATATAACGTTTTAACAATGAACGTAATGAGCTGTATTATCCATACATCGCAAATGACTGATTGAAATATCTAACAAAAAAGTATGGTTTACCAAGAATTACACCATGCAATTTCATACACACTCACACCATTTTGCTGCTGAAAACTGGCGTGCCTGTCGAACCCTTGGAACATACGGACGTAAAAATCACTTTAGAAATTTGCTCTCATGTAATGCCTGAAGAAGCTGAAAAAACAATCAATAAGTTTCCTAACTTTGTTGTTTTTTAAAGGAGAAATATGATAAATGTTAAAAAAAAATATATTGATTAAAAATAGAAATAAAAACACAACAATCAAAGCAAATGACGCTCAACAGAAATTGATAAAAAAAAATGAACACCTAACTTTAAAAGCAAAAACTGCTCAAAAAATATATAATCGTTCAATATTTTATATTATTATTTATTTTATCGGAATATTTATTATTTCGTTTTTTGATGATAATAACTTCATTTTTAAATTCGGAAGTATCGTTTTTACAGCTATTGCTATACCATCAATTCTTTCACTTAATTCAATTTCTTTTGATTTAATGAAAGAAGTTGATAATGAAACTATATGGAAAGAGAATAATATTAATGGTATCAGTCATTCAAGTGAAAAAAATAATGAAGAAATCAATCTTTTGAAAAACGCGATAGAAGAACTTTCTCAAAGCAATAAAGTATTGAAAGAAAATTTAAATGTTATAGAAAAACAGTCACAACGATATATTTATAAAACTAAATCACACAGAAAATACAGATAAATACCAGTGCACATACTTTTTCATAGACCTCACCTGATAACAGACACAACAAAAAAGCTAGCAACCTCATCTCTCAAGGTTGCTAGCTTTTTCTCATATCTCTAACCTACTGACCCTTCCAGCAAAAGGCTAGCTTTTTCCAGAGCTTCTGACAAGCTCTAAACGTTGGTATAACAGCATTCTACTTTTTCAGCGAATACTGCGAAATTCTAGTAATTTTTGTCAATTGTAGTTAGTTTTGATTTAGTTTCAAGCTGTTTTAACTAGAAAAAAATGGATATTTTGTAAAATTTTAGTAAGACAATTGCGAGCTGGAATAGATACTAATGAATTTTTTAAATATTCTGTTTTAATAATTTCCAAAATGGTGAAGGCTCCTTCTCAATTCGATACGGATTTCCATATCTACTGATACCAGATATGGCTTTTGATCTAACTAAATACACTACTCTCTTAGCTCTAGTTAATGAGACAAAAAAAACTCTCAGATCTTCTTGATATTCTTGACTGCCTATCGCATGATTGTAATAGGGAAAACTTCCTTCTTCCAGACCAAGAATAATGACCACCTCAAATTCTAATCCTTTAGAACTATGCCGAGTAGAGATAGTTACCTGGTTATCCAAAGCTGAGATGTATCCAAATTGACTAACTGTATAATTTTCTAAAACCTCATCCTTAATAACTTGTCTGACGAATTCCTTTACATCATTAACTTCATTACTGTGCGGAGAACAGGACAGCACAGTAGATAAATCCAGTTCTACAAAAATTGCTTTAAGCCACTTCTTAAAACTATTTTTATTCAATTTACTCTTTTCTAAACTCTTAAATAGTTTCATTTTTTCATCAAAATCACGTATATCTTTATTATTTATAAATAACCATTCGTCAGATATATCGTTGAAGTTCACTTTGTTATTACCTGATAAATATAGACAACATTCTTGTAACCATAGCACAAATTTTAATTTTAAAAACGATAATCCTTCTCTATAATAGGCAATACCTTCTTCATCTAATGCATTGGAAAGATCATCTAATTGATTATTGTATCCAACTAGAATACAGATTTCTGAAGGGGAAATATCATTGGCAATACACATTGGAATTAATTGTTGAGCAACTAATTTATACTGTTGCTCCATGCCAACCTCACATTCGAAAAAATTGATTTTTGCAGGTTTCTCATTATTTATTCCAGATACGTACTCCCTATCATCCCAGTCTAATGTCTTCAATACAGAATCAATTAAAAATTGATCACTTCTGTAATTTGTGGTTAAATTTATTCTTTTCATGTCCGGATGATCATAAAGCTCTAAAAAATAAAATGGCAAAGCACCTTGAAATCTATAAATTGATTGATCAGGATCACCTACAACAAAAAACTTAATTTTAGTTTTTTCAAGAAACAATAAAACAATCTCATGCAATATTTTCCCTAGGTCTTGGTATTCATCAATCAAAATCCATGGGAATTTTGCTTCTAAGCATTTAATAATATATGGATGTTCCTCCATTAGACGAAGAGATTCACTTATAATTAAATTGAAATCACAAAGATTTTTTTCTAACATTTTAGCTTCAAATAACAAACATAGTTTCTCTAGTTGCTTATCTTTATTTATATCTACTGAACTACGTGAACCATACATTTCATTTCTATATTTTTCAACATTTTCTAAAGTATATTGTTTTGAAATAGCTAATTCATTTTTAGAAACTCTAAATATTTCGTTTTTTTCCTTGTCATTAATAATTTTAATCGGAAAATTTATTCTTGTGTTATACATTTTACCGAAGGGAATAAGGATTTGTGAAATGCAAAATCCATGAACAGTTGAAAGAATAACTCTATTGGATTTGCTTACACCTAACTCTCTTAATTTTTGAGTAAAATTCTTCACCGCAGAATTACTGTATGTTAAACAAACAATTCCTCTAGGTTCAACAATTTTTTCCATCAGTAACAGTTTTAACTTTACCGTTAAAACTGTTGTTTTACCACTGCCAGGTCCTGCTTTAATTACAGCATTAGAGTTTGCTAATAGTGCTTCGTACTGATTTTTATCTTCTTTTATCTGGGATAGTTTTTCAAAATATTTAGTCATTAAAATACTCCCTTAAACATTTTCGACAATATAATTTATAGCCTTTTCAATATATTCTGGTACCATTTCTGGAGAAATGTCTAATGATAATCTCTGAGCAAACCTTCCCTTACCAATTTTAGATGTGGTGCCCTCTATCATTTTTAAACATTCGTCAAATCTTTTATTGTCCAGATGGTCTTTGAAATTACTTTTATGATTATCCCCACCTGCGGTTAATTCATTAAATAGGTTCCAGACATTATCTTTGTCAATAGCATCTAAATTTTCAAAAATGTCTATTTCTAAAGTATAAAAACCGATAAAGATACCTTCTTTGTTTAAGGTAGCTTCTAAAGCTTTATCATCAAGGGTATCAACAGCCTCTGAAAACATCCCTATATCTTTTACAAGTTGTCTCATTCTTTCCAATCCATCATAAAACTTGTTTGCTCCAGTAGGTGTGTTATATTCCATTTTATGAAAAGTAGATATTATCTTTTTTTCACCATTTTCTATTTTCTCTTCTTGGAAATAGAAATCGCCATCAGTTATTATTGCAGTTGGCATTTTTAGTGCTCTTAAAAATTTATAATATGGTTTAAAATTAGTTGAGTTTATATTGCAGCAAATTATCCCATGTTTATCAAGATCTTTTTCCAACACTCTAGAGAATTCCGGAATTAAGTATTCTTCTGCAACTCCCTCTACTAAGAGAATACCTTTTCCAAAGTACAGTTCTCCACGTTTTACGTCAATATATCTTTCTAAATCTTTTTGTTCTCCATCAGTAAAATTTAAATTTGCTGTGCTGTTTATCAAAGTACCTTGACTACTCTTCCTCAAATGTACGATGCTATTTATCGGTGCCACAGAAGTAATATGAGGAGAATGTGTAGTCATAAGCATTGAGACATTTCTATTAAATATATCTTTGTAAATCGTGCGCTGCATCGCCGGATGTAAATGAGCTTCTGGTTCCTCAATAACAAGAATTGAGAAACCTTGAAAATTTTTATTTTTATAATTTTCATCCATGAAGGTATACAGTTTTTTATAGTCTGCTTCGGAAATTTCAGAATCTATTATACGTTTTCCATTAGAAGTAATTTTGTAAAATTTATCAATGATCAGCTCTGTATCATCTTCTATAAGAGTATTATATTGTTTTTCAGAAAGTATGCTAGGAACTGTATTATCTTCTAAAGAAAGCAGAAGTAGTGATATATACAAAAGATTATTTATTCCAAGACTTGTATCGTGTAGTCCTCTTGCGCTCTCTCCTAAAACAATTTTCAAGAAATTTAGTAACTTAGTGGGAGCAATATCCATAGTTTTAAATGATACTGGCAAATCAATTTGGCTATTCACTACTGCACCAAATCTATCGTTGATTGAATCTGTTAGATACTTTAGTTCATCCATATCTAACAAAGAACTTGTAGCATTATCTAATTCCTCAGATATAGTTTCTAATTCTTTAGCGTCTATATCATAGTCTTTAAGTAATGCTTTTATAGGCGATTTCTTATTGTTGCGAATATCTTTTTCCACATCTCTGATGGGAGGAATTACTTTCATATTCAAGAATCTACGTTCATTATGACCAAAATTTAGTTCTTTGTTTTCTCCTTGAAAAATTCGGTATTTATATTCAGTATTTCCAATTGAGTCAACTTCTGGATAAAATTGATAAGTAATTCTAATAGTATCTGGATTATTACTAACTGTTGCACCTGATAAAATAGTCAAAAGTTTTAAATTATTTTCATAGTTTCTTAATTCAATCTCAATTTCAATAATTTCATTGTTCTCGAAAGGTGATTCAAGCCCCTCAAAAAAATCGATTTCATTTAGATACCTCTCTTCTTCGGACAGAGAAGGATCTAAAATTAATTGAATTGCTCTAATAAAATTGGTCTTACCAACATTATTTTCACCAATAACAATTTGTTGCTTTTCCAAGTTCACAGATACATCTTTAAAATTTCTAAAATTTTTTATTCTTACTTTTGAAAGATATGGATTACTCACTTTATTTTCCTCCTAAGAAAATTATTGTTCACACTTATTTAGTATATCATCTACCAGTTACAACTGTTATCGGTAATAAAGATTGAAACAGGGTCAATAAGTTTGTATCTCAGCACATTAGATTTATTCACTTTAAAAAAAAGCAAAAATTAATGTTTTTACTTTAAAAATATTATATACTAACAGAGACAAATAGATTGGAGGCTTATATATGGATGAATTCAAATTAGACAAATCAATTAGTAAAGCGATTGTTGATGGTACATTAAAAGGTTACTTACAATACCTTGAAGAACGGAGAAAGAAAAAGGATTCAATGAATGTCAGTGGTGCTTATGCTTGGACAAAAGGAAACCACATCGATGACCAAGTCTCAAAAGTTGGAAAAAATCATAATGTTCAGTTTAAAATTGAAAAAGCTGGATACACATGGGAATATTTACAATTTACTGTTAGTGAAAATGCTGAAAATTATATGGTAATTGTAAAAAACTCAAGAAGAGTTAAAAAGTCCTTTGAAGATCAGAAAAAAAAAACTAGAGAAGATAATTATTTGGTCAATTTAGCTGATATAAATACGGATATCTTGAAAAATACTAATAAAAATTATATTACACAACCAGAACAAATTCAGCTTGAATTAAGTGATCCAGAAGAAGTGAAAGCTGTTTTAGAAGGAACTCAACTTAATGTTTCTCAAGCATACTCTCGCTTTTATATTGTCACTTATGAAATTGATGATGAAACAAAATTTGTTGAATCAATTAAACTAACTATGCCAAATCGTCAAACGATGAATTTAGAATTAATTGAAGATTTAAGTTACCTTATTCAAGAAAGTGAATATGAGGTTACAACTGAGGATGTTGAACCGATTATGAGTGAAAAAATCTCAGACCAAACCATCTTCTCAACTGATAAAAATGCCTTTGGTTACTCGGTTCCAGAAGAAGAAGAAAAAAAAGAATCAGGTAATTAATTTTTACAAATAATCAAGGATGTGATAAATATGTTTTTCGGAGAGAAATTGCAAAGTGTCAGAGAATTAAACAGTCTCTCCAGAAAAGAACTTGCTGACAAATTAAATGTGAGTGAACAAGCAATCTGGCAGTATGAAAATCAGTATACTGTGCCTAAATTTGAAATCGCTAATGAGTTAAAAAAGATTTTTAATGTAAAGGCTCAGTTTTTCTATTCAGAACCATTTATAACTAACATTTCTAAAGTTGAAAGCATTGCTTATCGTACTGAGGATCGGGACGCTAGAAAAAAGACTAAGATGGAAACTTCTTTTATTGACTTTACAAGTTATTTTCTAAATAAATTTGAAAGTAAATTGAATTTACCAAACACAAATATTGCTCAATTAAGAGATGAATCAATTAAACTCTATAACCAAAGGGCTGATTCAGATAATCAAGTTCTACATCTAGAAATGATTGCTGAAAATGCCAGAAAAAAATTGGATGTAGTGACCAATTCAGATCTTTTATATCGGCTTGAGCTATCTGGAATCTATATTCTAGAAAAAAATATGGGTTCTAGTATAGATGCTTATAGTACTTGGACGAATCAAGAGAAACCTTTCATTATCTTAGGAAATAAAAAGAAGTCTGCAGTTCGTAGAAATTTTGATTTGGCACATGAATTAGGTCATTTGCTTCTCCATTATAAAATGGATATGGACAGCTTAACTAAAGATGAACATAAAAAAATTGAAAAAGAAGCGAACGATTTTGCTTCATTTTTTCTACTTCCAAAAGAACAATTTTTAGAGGATTTTTCAACCATTTTAAAAAAATCTAATCCTGATTCCTATATAGATTTAAAAATGAAATATATGGTTTCAATTGGTGCACTTGAATACCGAGCATATAAACTAGGATTACTAACATTTGAAGAAAACAGATACTTCTATGCAAAATTAAATCAAAAAAACTATAAAAAAAACGAGCCATTTGATGAAGATATCGCAGTAATTCGTCCCGGAAAAATTCGTTCTCTCTTAGATTTAATTTTTAGAAACAATTTATTTTCTCTGAATAGTATCTTAAATGATTACTATCTTAACCGTTCATTTTTAGAATCTCTTTTAGGTCTGGAAAATGGATTTTTAGAAAAATATTTAGAAGAATCTACAATAGAATATTTTAATACCTCAAATGTTATACCTTTATTTACTAAAGGTAGTTAATTTTAATACCGAAGACGTTTCTTATACAGGGACGTCTTTTTTATTTTACAATGAATACTAATCTAAAAAGAGCTGAACAAAAAAACTTGTCCCCATCAATCTGAAGTCCAACTCTTACCTCTAAAAATTAAGATAGCTCAAGGAGGAAAGGAATGACTGTTTATACACCAAAAGAATTAGCTATTTTCTTGGAGTCTTGTAAAAAACATGACAATATGAAAATCGAAACTTATTTTCGTGTTTTAGCCTATACTGGTGCAAGAAAATCTGAAATACTTGCCTTAGAATGGAATGATATTAATTTTGATAGTAACAAATTAACTATCAGTAAAACATTGGCAGAAGTTGAGTATGATCCAAAATCTAAAAAAACTGAAATAACCAGTCAAAGCGCCAAAACAAATGCCGGTAAAAGAAATAGGAAGTAAAACAACAATTCGGGTTTAATATTTTAATTTTTAAAACAACCAATAAACATCAACTTGTCTTCACCAATAGAGAAAATAAATTTTGTCGCCCATGTCAAGCTAATGACTAGTACGACATGATTGCAACTAAATACAAATTAAAACGAATTACACTTAATGAATTTAGAAAGACACATGCCTCTCTTTTTAAAATGACGGGTATGAATTTAGAGGATATTATGTATAGAGTTGGTCATAAAGATTCTAAGATAACTCGTCAAGTTTATAACTACTTCTATCCTGAACGTGAGGAACGCAGTACAGATCAATTCGTACAATTCATTGAAAAAGATAGGTATTTGTTTTAATCGCCGTTGTAGTTAGTTTGCTTTTCAAAAAAAGAAGCACTAGAAACATTGATAAATCAACGTTTCTAGTGCTGAAGTCGGCGTTATCCCACACTACCTTCCATTTCATAGCTGATCAAACGGTTTAGTTCGACTGCGTATTCCATTGGAAGTTCTTTAGTAAATGGTTCCACAAATCCCATAACGATCATTTCGGTCGCTTCTAATTCAGATAGACCACGACTCATCAAGTAGTACAATTGTTCTTCTGAGATCTTCGATACTTTCGCTTCATGTTCTAAGGACACTTGGCTGTTGTGGATTTCATTGAACGGGATGGTATCTGATTTGGATAGATCATCCATGATGATCGTATCGCATTCGATATGTGAGATCGAGCCGGCACTTTTCTTGCCAAACGTTACTTGACCACGATAGTTCACTTCACCGCCGTCTTTGGCGATCGATTTTGATACGATCGAACTTGACGTATTTGGTGCGTTATGGATCATTTTGGCTCCGGTATCTTGGATCTGTTTTGCGCCAGCAAACGCGATCGATAACATCGTACCACGTGCGCCTTCACCTTCAAGATAGACACTTGGGTATTTCATCGTCGTTTTCGCACCTAAGTTGCCATCGATCCATTCAACCGTTGCGCCTTGTTCAGCACGCGCACGTTTGGTTACCAAGTTGTAGACATTATCTGACCAGTTTTGGATGGTCGTGTAACGACAATACGCATCTTTTAACGTAAAGATCTCGACGATCGCCGCATGTAGACTGTTCGTTGAATATGTTGGTGCCGTACATCCTTCGACATAATGCACACTTGCACCTTCATCGACGACGATCAAGGTCCGTTCAAATTGTCCCGTATTTTCAGCATTGATCCTGAAATACGTTTGTAACGGTACATCGACACGCACGCCTTTTGGTACGTAGATGAACGTTCCACCTGACCATACAGCTGAGTTTAGAGCGGCTAATTTATTGTCAGTTGGTGGGACTAGTTTAGAAAAATATTGTTTGAAGATCTCTGGGTATTCTTTTAAAGCCGAATCCGTATCGGTAAAGATGATCCCTAATTTTTCAAACTCTTCTTTCATATTGTGGTAGACCACTTCTGATTCATATTGCGCTGAAGCTCCAGCTAAGTACGCGCGTTCTGCTTCGGGGATCCCGATACGTTCAAAGGTCTCTTTGATTTTTTCTGGTACATCGTCCCAATCACGAGCCGGTTTATCGCTAGCTTTTTGGTAGTATTTGATGGCATTAAAATCAATATCCGATAGATCTGGTCCCCAGTTTTGCATTGGCATTTTGTGGAATGCTTCTAGTGAACGTAAACGAAAATCTAACATCCATTCTGGTTCTTCTTTTACACGTGAGATCTCACGGACGATCTCTTCTGTCAGACCTTCTCCGGTCGTAAAGACAGGTTTGACATCATCGTGGAATCCGTATTTATATTCTTCTAATTCAGGTACGCCCATTTGATTCACTCCTCTGTAATGTTATGGATATAGCCACTTTCACCGATCCCAGTTTCTGGATCTTGAAGGGCTTTTTCAAGTGCTTTCCAAGCCAACGTCGCGCATTTGATCCGAGCAGGGAATTTTGCGACCCCACCGAGCATCGCCGCATCGCCTAATCCATCTAGGTCCTCCACGTCTTTTCCTTGGACAAGTTTTGAAAAATCGGTTGCCAAGTGTTGCACTTCATCTAAGTCTTTGCCTAAAACAGCATCGGTCATCATCGACGCACTGGCCGTACTGATCGAACAGCCATTACCTGAAAAGGCAATATTCTTGATGCGGTCGTCTTCTAATTCTAACTCTAGATGGATGACATCGCCACACGTCGGATTATTCATCTCGATCTGATGGTCTTTAGTATCGAGTGTGCCATGATGATGGGGATGACTAGAATGGTCTAAAATCACTTGACGGTATAAATTATCTAATTTAGAAAGCGCCATGTTGGAAAAACTCCTTTGTTGCCTGGATGGCTGTTAAGAAGACATCGCATTCTTCTTTGGTATTGTAAAAATAAAAACTAGCACGAGCAGTCGATGAGACCGCTAAACGTTTCATCAACGGTTGCGCACAGTGGTGTCCAGCGCGTACCGCAACGCCTTCCATATCAAGAGCAGTCGCGATATCGTGTGGATGGATCCCATCGATCGTAAAGCTGATCACACCCGTGTGTTTAGACACGTCATGTGGGCCATAGATCGTCACGCCGTCGATCGCCGCAAGTTTGGGTAAGACATACTCGACTAGACTTGCTTCATAGTTATGGATCGTATCGAGTCCGATCGCTTGTAAGTACTCGATCGCTGCCGCTAGTCCAATGGCTCCTGCCATATTTGGCGTACCGGCTTCGAATTTCCAAGGCAGTTCTTTCCAAGTACTGTCTTGTAATTCAACAAAATCGATCATCTCGCCACCAAATTCGACTGGTTCCATTTGTTCGAGTAAAGCCCGTTTGCCATATAAGACACCGATTCCCGTTGGACCACATAGTTTATGGCTACTAAAGGCAAAGAAATCGACATCGAGTGCTTGGACATCGACGGTCATATGAGGTGTCGATTGTGCGCCATCGACTACGATCACCGCTTGATGTTCGTGTGCCCATTTTGCCAACTGGTTGATTGGATTGATTACACCCAGTACATTTGAGGCATGAGTGATCGAAACGATCGCCGTTTTAGCATTGATCTTTTCTTTAGCATCTGCTAGATCGAGTTCGCCGTTTTCTGTGATCTCGATATAGCGTAGTATCGCCTTTTTACGTTTGGCCAATTGTTGCCAAGGGATGATATTGGAATGATGTTCCATATAAGAGATCAAGATCTCATCGCCTTCATTCACAAATGCCCCGTAGCTTTGCGCGACCCAGTTTAAACTTGTTGTCGTTCCTCTGGTAAATAAGATCTCCGCTGTGTCTTTGGCATTGATAAAGCCACGTAATGTCTCGCGCGCCTCTTCATACGCTTTTGTTGCCCGTTCGGCTAAGGTATGCACGCCACGATGGACATTGGCATTATCATAATGATAATACCGATCCATCGCATCGAGTACCGCTTGAGGTTTTTGAGTCGTCGCCGCATTGTCCAAATATACCAATGCTTCATCATTGACGGTTTGATCTAGGATCTTAAAGTCCTTACGAATCTCATTGGCATCGAACATACTATAACTTCCCTTCGATAACGTCCACTAATTCTTTTTGGACTGCTTTGATTGGGATCGCCGTTAAGACTGAACCTAAGAAACCACGGATCACTAAACGTTCTGCTTCAGCTTTGGGAATCCCACGACTTAATAAATAATACATTTCATCAGGATCCACGCGACCAACACTGGCTGCATGTCCTGCAGTGACTTCATTCTCATCGATCAATAAGATCGGATTTGCATCGCCACGGGCTTGGTCAGAAAGCATCAAGACACGACTTTCTTGTTGCGCATCAGCACCTTTTGCCCCTTTTAAGATATGACCGATCCCATTGAATGTTAATGTACCTTTTTCACGGATCACGCCATGTTGTAAAATGTGTCCGATCGAATGTTTCGCTTTATTCGTCACGCGCGTATCGATCGCTTGGACTTGGCGTCCAGCACTGATCGCGACTGCTTTGACTTCCGCGTGTGAACCTTCACCGACTAGATCAGAATCAAAGTCTGCGATCACATTGCCATCGTTTAAGACCCCGATCGCCCAATCGATCGACGCATCACGCATCAAATAACCACGACGGTTCATATAGGTCGACACTTGTTCGCCTAATTGATCGATAGCCGAGAATTTGATTTTTGCGCCTGCTTTTGCGATGACTTCAACAATGATATTCGCTGATGCTTTGACCGCGTCTTCTCCAGTCGTCATAAAGCGTTCTAGGTAGCTAAACTCACTATTTTCTTCTCCAACGATCAACACATGTTTAAAGAAATGCGCTGGATTGTTGGCTTGTTGATAAAATAAAGCTTCTAGTGGTTGTTCGATGACGACATTTTTTGGGACATAAACAAATAGTCCACTTGTTAAAAAGGCGATATGCGCTGCGGTTAATTTATCTTCATCTAGTTTTACGGCTTTGGTCATCAAGTACTCTTTGACAAGTTCTGGATGCTCACTTGCTGCTGTAAAGAGATCGGTAAAGATCACGCCTTGATCGATCAAGTCTTGTGGCAATTGTTCAAAAACTGTCACTTCATCTTGTTGGACAAGTAAAGGATGATCAGCTAACGCATCAAATGAAGGGACGTTGGCTTCGACTTGGCTTTCACCTTGTAAAGTCGCTTCATTGATCTCAAATAACGGCCAACGTTCAAAACGAACGCGCTCGATTTTTGGTAAAGCTAGCGTGTCGACAATCGCTAGCGCTTGTTTACGTAAGTCAGTTAAACATGCAGGTTCTTCACGTAATGCAGCATAAGTCATGACGGCATCAAGATGTGCTTGTAAGTCTTTTTTCATCTGCAATCTCCTCCTTACGCTTCTTCTTCTTTATAGTCGATTCCTAATTCTTTACTGATTCCCGCATACCCTTCAGCTTCTAAGCGACGGGCAAGATCCGCGTCTCCAGTCATGACGACACGACCTTCCATCATGATATGCACAACGTCTGGTGTGATGTAGTTTAATAAGCGTTGGTAATGGGTAATGATCAATGAACCAAAGTTTTCCCCACGCATTTCATTGATTCCACGCGCGACAACTTTTAAGGCATCGATATCTAGTCCTGAATCGATCTCATCTAAAATAGCAAATGTTGGTTCTAACATCAACAATTGTAAGATCTCATTACGTTTCTTCTCTCCACCTGAGAAGCCTTCATTCAAATAGCGTTCTGCCATTTCTTCAGGCATATTCAATAGATCCATTTTTTGATCTAATTTTTTAATAAATTGCATCACAGAGATCTTATCGTCTTCATCACGTTTGGCATTGATCGCTGCACGCATAAATTCAGCATTCGTGATCCCTGGAATCTCACTTGGGTATTGCATCGCTAAGAATAAACCTAAGCGTGCACGTTCATCTACTTCAAGCTCTAATATATTTTCGCCATCGAATAAAATTTCACCTTGTGTCACTTCATAGTTTGGATTACCCATGATCGCAGCTGACAAAGTCGATTTACCGGTCCCGTTTGGTCCCATGATGGCATGGATCTCTCCTGTATTGATAGTTAAATTGACCCCTTTTAGGATCTCTTTATCTTCGATTGAAACATGTAGATCTTTGATTTCTAAAACTGACATGTAATTCCCTCCAATGGCTTTTATATTCTCTCTCATTGTAGACTAATTGAGAATGAACTTCAATCGCAACTCTCTAAAAGTTCTGAAAATTTTCTGATTTGTAGCTAAAAAAAACGTTAAATGGCTTTTTTATACCATTTAACGAATCATACTCATTTAATAATCATTCTTAAGAAATCAAACTGTTTTGATAAAAACCTGCTTACACGTCGAACAAGTCACTTTGATTTTGCCTTTGCCTTTTGGTGCCCGTAATTTTTGATGGCAATGAGGACATTCAAAATACAGTTGTGTGACTGCTGTTTTTGTTTGTTTCCGCTTGAATAATTTAGCATCTAACTGTTGGAATTTTAGATGGACCTTTTTATTTTCATTTAAACGCAAATGGATCCGTTTTGAAAAAAATCGATAGAATACATAAACAAAAAGCACGATAACGATCCACCGTAAAAAACTCAACGCAGGAAAAGCACTCACTAGCCATAAGACAAAGGCTATGACGACCACTACTCGATTCAAAAAATCAAAGCGACCATAACGACCACGCATCAAGTTTTGATAAGCTTGAATAAATTTCATTGATTGGCTCCTTTTTCATTCGATTCTGTTTATTTTAGCATAGTTTTCTGCTTGGAAAAATAAAAATCTAGTTTTTTAACTTGACAAGACAAGGAGAAAACGATTAAATTGAACACGTTGTTGAAAAAAGAATAAAGCGAGGAATTACATGAAAGCAAAATGGGGATTAGCATTACTTGCACTAACGACTTTGGGTGTCTTGAGCGCATGTTCAAGCCAAAACGATTCATCTTCTTCATCAGATAAGAATTGGGATGCGATCGAAAAAAACAAAACACTGACCGTCGCCACTTCAGGAACTCTTTATCCAGCATCCTACCACAACGACAACAACGAATTAGTAGGATATGATATCGATGTGATCAAAGAAGTAGCCAAACGGATGGATCTAAAGCCAGAATTTAAGGAATACAATGTCGACGGAACACTTGCCGCGGTTCAAAACGGATCAGCAGATCTAATCGCAAACGATATGGGTGTCAACAAAGAACGTGAAAAGCAATTCACCTTGAGCACACCAATCAAATATTCATTCGGTAGCATGATCGTAAGAAAAAGCGATGATTCCGGTATTAAAGATTTTGACGATCTAAAAGGAAAAAAAGCTGCTGGTGAAGCCACCACAAATTATATGAAAATCGCAGAACAAATGGGCGCCACACTTGTCAACTATGACAACGCCACAAACGATCAATATTTAACAGATGTAGCAAATGGTAGAACCGACGTGATCTTAAATGATTACTATCTACAAAAAATGGCCATCGCCGCGATGCCAGACGTACCAGTAAAAATCTTACCTGGTGTATACTTCAACTTAGACTCTTCGGGGTTCCTCATGAAAAAAGAAAGTACAACATTGATCCAACATATCAATGATACTTTAGCCGAAATGAAAAAAGACGGCACACTCCAAAAAATCTCAAACAACTATTACAATGCAGATATTACTGAAAAACCAACTGAAACGATCACAAAAACCTTTGAAGTGAACGACTAATGCGGGCGACTCTTTATGTACCCACGATCGACTTTAAACTAATTTTTGAGACATTACCTTATGTATTAAAAGGAATTCCCTACACTTTAGGAATTGCTCTCGTTAGTTTTTTGATCGGAAATCTCATCGCGATCATCTTGACGATCTTACTTGAACGGGCAATTGCACCGATTCGCTATCTGATCCGTTTTTATGTATCGTTTCTACGCGGGATCCCGATGATCGTATTGTTGTTTTTATTTTATTTTGGTTTACCGATTCAGTTGAGCGCGATCGAAGCGAGCTGTTTGAGTTTTTCTCTTTCAAGTAGTGCCTTTTTAACTGAGATCTATCGTGGCGCTTTAGCAGGCGTGGACGTTGGCCAACGAGATGCTGGATATTCTTTAGGATTTACGTATAGTCAGCTCATGCGAAAAGTTGTTTTTCCACAAGCCTTTGTCACTGCCGTTCCAGCACTTGGGAACGTGGCGATGGATGTGTTAAAAGGAACGTCTTTGACCGCAATGATTTCTGTGCCGGATATTTTCCAACTAGCCAAAATCGTTGGTGGTCGTAAATTTGATTTCTTTAGCATGTACATTCTAGTCGGTGTTTTATACTGGTTGATGTGTTTATTGATCGGTGCGATCCAAAAACGTGCAGAAGCACGCTTATTAAAAAATATGGGGATCTCAGCAGAAGATCAACGATAAAAAAAAGCCTTTCAGTTTTGAGACTGAAAGGCTTTTTCATACTTATTTTTTATCGTCTGCTTGAGGTGCAGCTTCTTCTTTTTTCTCTTCAGGTTTTTCTAATAACACTTTGCGTGATAAGTTGACCCGACCTTGACGATCGATCTCAGTTACTTTTACTTCAACTTCATCACCAAGTTTTAAGACATCTTCAACATTGTTCACACGTTCATGCGCAATTTGTGAGATGTGAAGTAACCCATCTTTTCCTTTGATCAAGTTTACGAACGCACCGAATTTTTCAACACGAACGACTTTACCCATGTAGATTTCACCGACTTTAACTTCTTTCGTTAATTCTTCGATGATTTCGATTGCACGTTTGATCATTGCCGCATCTGCTGAAGCGATTGATACATTACCATCTTGATCGATATCGATCTTCACGCCAGTTTCTTCGATGATCTTATTGATCGTATCGCCACCTTTACCGATGACATCTTTGATTTTAGATGGTTCGATTTGGATCATTTCGATCTTCGGTGCGTACTCACTTAGTTCTTCACGAGGTTCTGCAAGCGTTGATGTTAATTCTTCTAAAATTTCCATACGTGCTTGCTTGGCTTGATCTAAAGCTTCACGTAAGATTTGTTCTGTGATCCCTTGGATTTTAATATCCATTTGTAGTGCTGTAATTCCATCTTTGGTTCCAGCAACTTTAAAGTCCATATCGCCTAAGTGATCTTCTAGACCTTGGATATCAGTTAAAATCGTATAGTTTTCACCATCTGATACAAGACCCATGGCAATACCCGCTACAGGGGCTTTGATCGGCACACCCGCATCCATAAGTGCTAATGTTCCAGCACAGATACTTGCTTGTGAAGAAGAACCATTTGATTCTAATACTTCGGCAACTAAACGGATCGTGTAAGGAAATTGTGCTTCATCAGGGATCACTTGTGCTAAGGCACGTTCACCTAATGCACCATGTCCGATTTCACGACGACCTGGTGAACCGGCACGACCAGTAGAACCTACAGAAAATTGAGGGAAGTTATAATGGTGGATAAATCGTTTAGACTCTTCCACTCCTAGACCATCAATGATTTGGTGTTCTCCTAAAGGCGCTAATGTACATGTAGACAACGCTTGAGTTTGTCCACGAGTAAATAGACCTGAACCATGAACACGTGGCAATAATTTAACCTCTGAAGCCAATGAACGGATCTCGTCTAATTTACGACCATCTGGACGGATTTTGTCGATCGTGATCAATTCACGAACCACATCTTTTTCAAGATCTTCTGCGATTTGTTTGATCTCTTTGATCATACGTGCTGCTTCTTCAGCTTCTAATGCTTCTGCTTTCTCAGCATAGATTTCTTTAACTGTTTCTTTCACACGTTCGATTTCTTCTTCACGTGCTAATTTTTCTTCTGTCATAACGGCAGTTTTCATTGTTCCATAGTACGCGTCGTATACTTCTTTCGAAAGATCTGCGTCCACTTGTAAAAGTGTAACGTCCATTTTTTCTTTCCCAACAGCTGCTACGACTTCTTCTTGGAACGCTACGATTTCTTTGATCGCTTCATGTCCAAATAATAAAGCATGTAACATATCGGTTTCTGAAACTTCTTTCGCTCCAGATTCTACCATGTTGATCGCTTTACTTGTTCCAGCAACCGTTAATTGGATGTCTGATTGTTCATTTTGTTCTACCGTTGGATTTAACACGTATTCACCATTGACACGACCTACATCAACACCTGCGATTGGGCCATCAAATGGAATATCTGAGATCGCTAAAGCCAATGAAGAACCTAACATTGCCGCCATCGATGGTGAACAATCTTGTTCTACGCTCATCACGATATTCGTTACTTGAACTTCATTACGGAACCCTTCCGCAAACATCGGACGGATCGGACGGTCGATCAAGCGCGCTGTTAGTGTTGCATCTGTACTTGGACGACCTTCGCGTTTGATAAACCCGCCAGGGATTTTCCCTACTGCATACATTTTTTCTTCATAATTGATCGTCAATGGGAAGAAATCTGTATCTTTTGCTTGTTTCGAAGCTACAGCTGCACTCAAAACTACCGTATCGCCGTAACGTACTAATACCGCTCCGTTGGCTTGTTTGGCTAGTTGATTGACTTCAACTGATAAAGGGCGTCCGCCCCAAGTTGTACTAAATACTTGCTTTGTCATAACTTCTCCTTTTCTGCTACCCGTTGCGTCTGCTACTAAACAAATGAAAACATAAAACTTATTTTTTTGCTTTCATTTGGTTAGTAGTGCGCGTTTCACACGGTCATAGCGGGGGGTTTTTATCAAAAAAAAGTGAGATTCGCTTGAACCTCACTTTTTTCATTCGTTTGATTAACGACGTAATCCTAAAGATTGGATCAATTCACGGTAGCGTGCTACGTCATTGTTACGTAGGTAAGCTAATAAGTTACGACGGTGACCAACTTTTTTCATTAGTCCACGTTGTGAATGGTGATCTTTTTTGTGTTCACGGATATGTCCGTTTAATGTGTTGATTTCTTCAGTCAATACAGCGATTTGTACTTCTGGAGAACCAGTATCTCCTTCGTGACGTGCGTATTGAGCGATGATTTCGTTTTTGCGTTCTTTTGAAATTGCCATTTGTAATTCCACCTCTTCATAATATTTCCCAGCGACTGAGTAAAACGTTGGTGATTCGTCAAACCAAGACGTGGGTCGTGTTTTCACACATTACTACTTTACTTGATTCTATTAAAAAATGCAAGTTTGATTATTCGATTTTTTGTTCCTCAATGTGCTCGTCTTCATAAAGATTCGAAACTGTTTTATACCATTCAAAAACGTGAGTAATCACAACTTTTGCTGCTGCATAGACAGGAATCCCTAAGATGACTCCAGCTAATCCAAATAATTTACCTGACGTTAATAAAACAAATAAGATCGTAACAGGATGAATCGATAATTGACTTCCTAAAACTAATGGGGAGATCAACCGCCCTTCGATCGTTTGCTCGATAACAAAGACGACTAGAACTTTTACTAATAAAACCGGTCCACCTACGATCCCTAAAAATACAGCAGGAACCATTGCTAAAAATGAACCTAAATACGGGATCAAATTCAATGCACCAGCTACGATTCCTAGTGTAATCGCATAATCTAAGCCAATGATCGAAAACAAGATCATAAAGATCACAGCGACCAAGAACGCGACAGTAAGTTGGCCTCTAATATAAGAAGAGACTTGATCGTTCATTTCTTTTAATACGACCAATGTTGGTTGACGAAATTTTGTTGGTAAAAATTTAACCAAATACGTCGGCAATTTCTTCCCATCTTTTAATAGATAAAATAAGATAAACGGCATCGTGATAATGGCCACGGTGATCGTAGCCACAGCACCAAAGAAATTCCCAATATTTTGGAACGTACTTTTCGAGACATTTTTTGCGACGTCTGTCACAGAAGAAAGTAGTTTTTCACTAGATGAGGCAATTTGCTCTTGGAATTGTTTGAAGATCGGATCAGAAAATAATTCATCGACACCTTTTTCAGCGGTCTTCATGTAAGATGGAAAATTATCCACAAAACTGACCGTTTGATCACGAATCTCCGGAATGATCACCACGACGCCCCATACGATCAATCCAATGACGACGACAAATAGTAAAATAATACTATAGAGTCGTTTGACTCCCTTTTTTTCTAAGAAATTAACAGCTGGATTCATTAAATAATATAAAATCCCTGATAATACGATCGGTAACCCCACTACCGATAAAAACTGTCCAATAGGCTCAAATAAATACGCCACTTTAGTAAAGACGAATAAAATCAAAAGTAACAATAAGACAACGAGTAGTGCTGTAACGACTTGATTATTTAAAAACCACTTCCAAAACCACGAAGTCGTTCGCTGTGTTGTCGATTTTGGTTGCTTGTCCAACCGAATTCCCCCTTTGCGACTATTTGGTCTATTATAGCATATTCTTGATTTGGGAACGCTTTTTTAGCGACTGCTCTTCTCATATGGTACAATAGCGTTATCTTTGATTACAGGAGGCATACGAATGATTGAAAAATTTTTATTAGGCACGTACACAAAACGTGAAAGTGAAGGAATCTATGAGATTGCTTTAGATACAGACAAAAAAGAATTGACTGATTTAACTCTTTTAACAAAAGAAAGTGGCCCAACTTACTTGGCAAAAAGTGTTGCAGGTAATGTGTATACGGTGACTTCTATCGATGGTAAAGGCGGCGTCACCGCTTATGATCCTTCATTTAATCAATTGAATTCTGTTACAGCTGAAGGTGCATCTCCTTGTTACGTAGCTATCGATGAGCCTCGTCAACTTGTTTACGGTGCGAACTATCATAAAGGTGAGATCACCGTTTATAAAATCAATGAAGATGGTTCATTAACGTTAACGGATTCTGTAGTCCATACTGAAGAAGTCGGCCCTCATGAAAACCAAGACCATGCGCATGCGCATTATTCTGATTTGACACCTGATCAACGCCTAGTCGCGTGTGATCTAGGAACAGATCGCGTGTATACGTACGATGTGTCAACTGAAGGAAAATTGACGTTAGTTTCTACGTATAAAGCTGAACCAGGAACTGGCCCTCGCCATATCACATTCCATCCAACTAAACCAATTGCTTACTTATTTGGTGAATTAGACAGTACTGTAACCGTTCTTTCATATGATGAAACAACGGGTGCATTTGCGCAACAACAAAAATTATCTACATTACCAGAAGACTATACAGCATTTAACGGTGGCGCTGCTATCCGTGTATCAAAAGATGGCCGTTTCGTTTACGCATCAAACCGTGGGCATAATTCGATTGCTGTATTTGAAGTAGCGGAAAATGGTCAACTTACACTTGTCCAACGTATCGCTACAGAAGGGGATATCCCACGTGACTTTAACTTTAATCAATCAGAAGATTTTCTTATTTGTGCACATCAAAACTCAGATAACCTAACATTATTTAGTCGTGATGCAGATACAGGTAAATTAACACTAGAACAAAAAGACGTCTTTGCACCAGAATGTGTCTGTGTTGCACTTGCGTAAAGGAGGCTTTCTATGTTTGGAAAAACACCCAAAGAATTGATCGTAAAAGACTTTTCAAATATTTATAATAAATCACATGCTGTTAGTGAATTGGTTACGACAAGACGCTTCAACGAACAATTGGCGCTTTTAACCACCGCTGAAATCTATGCGATCGCAGAAAAAGCATATGTTCGTTGTGACGTCTTTCCCGAATTGCAAACACAAGAAATCTCTGATTTTGTGAATGCATTTGATACCTTTTATTTTGAACTAAAGCAAGTGCTATTTCACGACAACGATGATTTCGCTTCATTGAAAAATCGCGTTCGTCAAATGCGAGAAGCTTTTGAAATCGTAAACGATTCTTTTAATTTATTATAGGAAGTGTGTTAGATGACAAAAGAAGACGTGTTAACTCGGCTACAAAAAGAACTTTCACTGCCTCGATTGACCATCAAACTAGAAGATAAGCACTATTCTGAAGATGAATACCAACAAGTGAAAGCACAACTTTTAAGCTACTTTGAAGACTATGTCCGAAATATCGAAAATTAAAAAGCGTGTGACAGAATTCTGTCACACGCTTTTTTGGTATAAAAAAAACCACTAGGATGGTTAGACCTAGCGGAAAAAAGGAGTATTTACCCATTGGGATGAGTAAATATAATAAAAAGGTTATTGTTGGTTATAGACCTATTATACGCGGATTTTATCGTGTTACTTGAAAATCCGCTAATAGTTTCATTAAATTATTCTCGTTTTTTAGTATTAACGCATCAACATTTGCGTCATTTTTTGGATGCTGACCGCGATTTCATCAGTTGCTTCATCTTGTTTTGCTTCCGCTGCATTAAAGGCTTCGATATCTACTTTAGGCTGTAAACTCAGTACCATCTCTTCACAACCTGCCACATAAGCCATATACGAGCGTTCAAATTTTTTATGGATTCCTAAGATACGTGCTGGTGGACGTAAAGTACTGATTTTTTCTAGCATCAATTTGTATTTGTCTGTTCCACTTTGAAATTCTGCTACGATCTCAGCTAAACGATTTTCTGGAATTTCTGATGTTTTGTCTTCGTCGATAGCCAAACGGATTTCTTCAAAAGAGGGATTCAATGTACTTCCAATTTTTTCAGTATCGTTTACGATCGTGTTGACCATTGAAATATAGTAACCTAAATCTGGTTTTTTCATAGTATTCGTTCCTTCCATCTTGTTTCTATAGTTTAGTTTACCGTGTTTTATAACACTGTGCAAATGAAAAAAGATGCAACGAATCAAACGTCACATCTTTTTTGTGATTAAGCTTCTTTTTTACGTAATACTAATTTAGCGATTTCCATCAAGACGATCGCACCAATGGCTAAAGCAACCGACGTAAAGAATTCTGGTAATCCGAATGTTGTAGGAATTGAGAAGATTCCACGAACACCTGGTAATAAAGTGAAGGCGTATAGCGCACCACAGAATGTGATCGCATATAACACAGCTTTATTACTAAAGAATCCTGCACCAATCGCCGTTTGAATATTTGAACGTGCTGGGAAAATTTGCAATGTACGTGCTAAGATCAACGTTGAAAATGACATCGCGACACCAAGTTCCATTGATTGTTGCATCCCAATAAATTGAGCGATAATTACAGCTACTCCAATTAAAATCCCACGGTATGTTACCGAAGTCAACGTAGCACCAGAGAAGATTCCTTCTTTTGGATCACGTGGTTTACGATCCATAATATTCGGCTCTGCTTTTTCCATTCCTAAGGCAATCGCAGGCACAGAATCATTTACTAAGTTGATGAACAACAATTGTAAAGCAGTAAACGGATTGTTCCAATCCATGATCAAAGCAAAAATGATCGCGATGATCGCCCCTAAGTTTCCAGCAAATAAATAGGCAACCGATTTTTTAATGTTGTCAAAGACTTTACGTCCTACGCCGATCGCACGTACGATTGAAGCAAAGTTATCATCTGTTAAGACCATCGCTGCAGCATCTTTAGCAACTTCAGTCCCTGTTCCCATCGCAATTCCGATATCTGCTTGTTTTAACGCAGGTGCATCATTGACACCATCACCAGTCATCGCAGAGATATTGCCTTTATTCTGCCATGCACGTACGATACGAATTTTATTTTCCGGAGAAACACGGGCATAAACCGATACTTTTTCAAGAGTTGCGTTTAATTCTTCTTCAGATAAGGCATCGAGTTCTGCACCCGTCAACGCTTGATCGCCCTCTTCATAAAGACCGATTTCTTTTGCGATCGCGCGAGCAGTCGTTTTATGGTCACCTGTGATCATAATCGGTTTAATTCCGGCACTTTTGGCTTGTTTGATTGCGTCGAATACTTCTTCACGTGGTGGATCGATCATCGCAAGTAACCCTAAGAATGTAAACTCTTTTTCATCATCAAGCGTGACTTGATCAGTATCGATTGGTTTATACGCAAAGGCAAGTACACGCAACGCTTTATTTGAGAACTCTTCATTTTTGGCTTTCAATCGTTCGATTGCCGCATCGTCCATTGAGCGAACATCAGTATTTTCTAGATAATGTGTGCTCAGTGAGAAAATAATATCTGGAGCCCCTTTAGTCAATAAGACTTTTTGGCCGTCGATTTCATGGACCGTCGACATCAACTTACGATCAGAATCAAAAGGTAATTCGGCTAATCTCGGATAAGTTTGACGCATCGATTCTGAAGATTGACTCAATTCATTTGCAAAATCAACGAGTGCGATTTCAGTTGGATCGCCAATTTTCTTTCCATCTTCATTAACAGAAGCATCATTCGCCAGTACCGCTGCTTGTAATAAGCGTTCTTCATCTTTTGCCAAAGTTTGATCATCAAAGGCGATATCTTGACCTAATAAGTAAGAATCTACGACTGTCATTTTATTTTGAGTCAATGTTCCGGTTTTATCAGTACAGATAATACTCGTTGACCCCAATGTTTCAACCGCAGATAACTTTCGAATGATCGCATGTTCTTTTGCCATTTGTTTTGTTCCCATTGACAAGACGATTGTCACGATCGATTGTAACGCTTCAGGAATGGCTGCTACCGCTACTGCTACCGCAAACATAAAGGCATTGATCACGCTTGGCCAAACGTCACTTGGTCCTTCGATAAAAATACGTGCTAGTTGGATCCCAAAGATAATCACCGATAATGCTAAGATCGCTAACCCTAATTTTTGAGAGAATTTATCTAAGTTTCGTTGCAATGGTGTAGCTGAAGTCGTGGCATTATTTAGTAGATCAGCAACTTTTCCGATTTCAGTCGTTGTTCCTGTATTGGTTACTAAAAATTTTCCGCGACCATAGACGACTAAGGTGCCACTAAAGACCATATTGACACGATCTCCGACTTGAGCAGTTTGATGCAAGGTCGTTACTTCTTTTTCAGCTGGAACAGATTCACCGGTTAACATCCCTTCATCGACTTTCAAGCTTCCAGCTTCTAGTAAACGTCCATCCGCTGGTACAAAATCTCCTGCATCCAGTAAGACGATATCCCCGACTGCGACTTCACGAGCCGGAATCGTTGTCGCTTCATTGTTTCGTAAGACCTTAGCTGAAGGAGAAGATAGTTTTTTCAAAGCATCTAGTGAATTTTCAGCTTTTTTCGTTTGTACAACACTTACTACCGAGTTTAACAGCAATACGGCAAAAATAACTAAGGATTCAATAGTCGATCCCATCACCATTTGAACGATCGCGACGATCAATAAGACGATAACCATCGCATCTTTAAACGTCTCTAAAAACAATTTCCAAATCGGTGTTTGTTCTTTTGCCTTTAATTCGTTATATCCATCTTTTTCTAACTTCTCTTTGGCTTGTTGACTGCTTAGACCGGTCTCACTAGTTTGGAAGTCTGTGAGTAAGCTGTCTACTTCTTCTTGATAATACGGTTTGTTTTCCAATGTTGACCCCTCCATTTGTTTGACTGCTGACGAAAATAAGAAAAGACCTAAGATAATCACTCGATTGGTACAATCAAATAATTATCTTAGGTCTTACCGTTTAAAATAATACCAGAAAACTGATCACTCAGTTAACTTACTGTTGATATTATCGCGACTTTCGCCACCAGTTACTCCCCTAAGAGTATTTATATTCTGTAATAAGAATAGCAAATATAAAAATAAAATGCAATTAGAACGATCAAAAAAGCTGAGCAAATTTGCTCAGCTTTTTATTAGGCAATAATAGATCCGTTTGGCATTCCTTTAGGTGCTTCTACCACCTGAAGTTTTCCATTTGGATCTTCTGCTGATAAAATCATCCCTTGACTGATCAAGCCACGGATTTTACGTGGTTTCAAGTTTGCTACGATCACGACTTTTTTACCGATCAACGTACTTGGTGACTCATAATATTCGGCAATTCCAGAAAGGATCTGGCGATCTTGTGAATCACCAGCGGCTAAACGAAATTGTAATAATTTGTCTGCACCTTTGACTTTTTGACAGTCGATGACTTCTGCCACTTTTAATTCGACTTTATCAAAATCATCATACGCGATTTGTTTGTCTTTCACAGAAGCAAATTCGGTTTCTGCTGGATCCCATTTTACTGAATCATCAGCACTTTGCGTTCCTTCTGCCATTTTTTCTTTAATATATGCGACTTCTTCTTCCATATCTAAACGTGGGAAGATCGGTGTTCCTTTTTCAACCACTTTGATCTCTGTTGGGAACTCACCAAAATGCAAACTCGTTAAGTCTCCTTTGATTTCTTTTAACCCTAACTGTTCAAAGATTTTCGCTGGAGTTTCTGTCATGATTGGTTGCAACAATAGCGCAACTAATCGTAATGATTCTGCTAAGTGGATCATCACGCTATCAAGTTCTGCTTGCTTGTCTTCTTCTTTGGCTAAGACCCATGGCTGTGTTTCATCGATATATTTATTCGCGCGAGAAACTAAAGTCCAGACCTCAGCTAAAGCCGTAGAAAATTCCATTTTATCCATTGCTTCACGGTAACGACCGATCACATTAGCTGCAGTCGTAGACAACTCGCTATCAAAAGGAGTGACTTTTGATTTGTATTCTGGCACTTGTCCCTCACAATATTTGTTGATCATCGCGATCGTACGGTTCAACAAGTTACCTAGATCATTGGCTAGATCGTAATTCACACGTGAGACAAAATCTTCTGGTGTAAAGACGCCATCGCTACCAAAAGGTACTGAACGCAATAAATAATAACGTAATGCATCTAAACCATAACGTTCTACCAACATTTCTGGATAAACCACGTTACCTTTTGATTTTGACATTTTTCCATCTTTCATCAATAACCAGCCATGACCAAAAATTTGTTTTGGTAGTGGTAGATCTAATGCCATCAACATGATCGGCCAGTAGATCGTATGGAAACGTACGATTTCTTTTCCAACCATATGAACATTTGCTGGCCAATATTTTTGGAATAATTCATCGTTGTCTGTTCCGTACCCTAACGCAGAAATATAATTAGCTAACGCATCGATCCACACATAAACTACGTGTTTTGGATCATTTTTGACAGGAATCCCCCATGAAAATGTCGTCCGTGATACAGCTAGATCTTCAAGTCCTGGCTTAATGAAATTATTGATCATTTCATTTTTACGTGATTCTGGACGAATAAATTCAGGATGTTCTTCGTAATAAGCAAGCAAGCGATCAGCATATTTGCTCATCTTGAAGAAATAAGACTCTTCTTTTACAAGTTCTACTTCATGTCCACTTGGCGCTTTCCCGCCCGTCACATTGCCTTCATCATCACGATATACTTCAGCTAATTGTGTTTCGGTAAAAAATTCTTCATCCGAGACCGAATACCAACCTTCGTATTCACCAAGATAAATATCTCCTTGATCTAAAAGTTGTTGAAAAATCTTTTGCACAGTCGCTTTATGATAATCATCTGTCGTGCGAATAAATTTATCATAACTAATATCTAATGTCTTCCATAATTTTTGAACATCTGCTGCCATTTTGTCCACATATTCTTGTGGTTGAACACCTAGTTCAGCCGCTTTTGTTTCAATTTTTTGCCCGTGTTCATCGACACCTGTTAAATAAAACACATCAAATCCCATTAATCGTTTATATCGTGCAACTGCATCGCACGCAATTGTTGTATATGAGTTTCCGATATGTAATTTCCCACTTGGATAATAAATCGGCGTTGTAATATAAAAAGTTTCCTTTTCAGCCATGCGTGAGCTTCCTCCTCTGTACTTCGAAAGTATTCTTGGATAGTATACCATATTTTAAAATTATCGTAGCCAAATTTCTCTGGATTTTCTCATTTTATCCTTGCATTTTTTTGTGTATGAGTATTTTTTTGCTATAATAACAAAAAAAGAGAAGGGGCAACAAAATGCGTAAAAAACAGTCGCTTTATGTCTTAACGTTTAGTATACTCACGGCGTTTCATATTATTTTTGCTAATTTTTATTTACGAATCTACGGTTACATGAATGCACATGACCATCTGACCGCATTTCTTAGTGCCTCTGTTATCGTCCGAGGATTACTTTTGATTGCGATTTCTGTCGCTGGTTTTACGTGTATCCGGGTAAATCGTCGTTTACTACCTGTTTATCTAGGATTATTTTTGATCAATCTCATTTTATTTTTCTTTATTTAACTAGATCTTTAATTTGAAAGGAGTATCGTATGCCATTTGCTGATCGTAAAGAGGAAAAAGAATATTATGAACACGAAGCTAGCCAAGCTGAATTTTTAGAATGGTATAAGCAACAAGAAAAACCAAAATATATTACACCTTCACTAACTGTCGATATGGTATTGATGTGCTATAGTCGTCAAGATGACCAATTAAAAGTCTTGCTGATCAAACGCAAAGGACATCCCTATAAAGATTCTTGGGCCTTACCAGGTGGTTTTGTCAATCCTAATGAATCGACTGGTGAAAGTGTTTTGCGGGAAACAAAAGAAGAGACGGGTGTATCGATCTCAATGCAAAATATTGAGCAGCTGCATACATTTAGTACGCCTGATCGCGATCCTCGTGGTTGGGTCGTGACGGTCAGTTATCTTGCGTTTATTGGTGAAGAACCCTTGACTGCTGGTGATGATGCACAAGATGTACGTTGGTTTTCACTAGAACGACAAGACAAAACCATCGTTTTGACCAATGAAGATATTTCGATCAAGCTCGACTTTACTACTGGGGAGTCTTACGGAGCAGATCAACTTGCCTTTGACCATAGTGAGATCATTTTACGAGCCTTCAAGCGAATCTTAAATAAGATGGATCACGAACCACAAGTACTGCAAGTATTAGGAGATGATTTTACGATCACCGAAGCTAGAAAAGTATTCGCTAAATTTTTAGGAGTCGATTATCGTTCTATCGATCATTCGAATTTAAAAAAATCACTTTTACATTTTTTACATGAAACTGGCGAAAAACCAGTGGGAATCGGTCGTCCTTCTAAAACTTACCGACTAGATTCAGATTCTTTTGGTGAAAATCGTTTTTAACGATAAAAACACACTCCAATGACTTGGAGTGTGTTTTTTGGTTTTTCATAATTAGTGAGCTGTTGTTCCTAGAAACAAAAAGTACTAGCTTTTTTCTATACCCTAGGCGATCCCTGGCGCCCCTATCCAGTTCTTATAGTCATTTAGAAAATTGTGTACGCCCTAAGTGCTCAAGTGTTTCGCTCTTTTCTTCTTGATCACTTGCTATGTCGATCAAACGCAATTCTTTTCCATACCATTTACCCTTGTAGCGTAATTTTTGCATAAATACATGCCAGTCAGTTTCAGTAAATGAACAATTCTTTTCAAAATTAGGTTCCTTCTCAAGGAAGACATAATCGTATTGTTCGATCAACTTTAACGTTAATTTATCAATATAATCATTCTTTTGATACGCTCGAGTGAGATAAAGCTTATCTACTCGCCGCTTTTGTTTTTGATAATTTTTGGCACAATCCCGATGCACTTTACGTTTTTTCACTATTTTCGCTCGTAACTCCAACTTTTGCCGTGCGCGAGCTAAACGTTCTTCAACCGTGCTTTTCGTTAATTCAGGTAAGTGCTCTCTCCCACAAGAAACACTGACCAAATGTTTGGGACAATACGCAACGCCTACGACTTTCTTGGTTTTTGGTAAAGCCGTAATCTCTTCTAAACAAAGCAAGGATACATAATATTCTTCACTGTTTTTAGCTGAGATCGTTGCGGATTTGATTTGTCCTTTTACTTCACGATGTTGATGCACGTCGATCAACGTCTTAAGCTTAGGCACTTTTAGCTTTCCTTCTTCAAAATAGATCGTATGTTTTTGATTATTTGTCGTATAGGACTGCCAAGTTTTTTTCTTACTTTTTAAATTTGGATAGCCTGCACGCCCTTTGAAAAAATTCAAAAAGGCGCGGTCTAAATTACGTTGAGCATTTGCTAATGCCAGACTATCGGTTTTTTTTAAAAAGGGGTACGTAGCTTTTAATGAGGCTGGCGTTAATTTTAGACTCTCAGCAGAGTAGTGTTCTTCTTTTCGCGCCATCAGTAAATGATTATACACAAATCGTACACAGCCAAATGTTTGCGTAAAAAATTCTTGTTGCTCTTTATTTGGATAAATACGAAACCTATAACCTTTTAAGACATTCATTCGCTAGCCCCCTTTGCAAGATTAGGCTTTTTTCGCAGCCGCCTTTTTCGCAGCTAATTTTTCTTGATACATCGCCACTTCGTCATCGGCAGCATAAACAAAATGACCTTCTGCAATTTCTTGCATACGACGTGGTTTATTTGGATCTAATGTATTCGCATACTTGATCCGTTTGCGTTTACGTTCGATCTCTGGATCTGGCAACGGGATCGCTGAAAGTAAACTTTCTGTATAAGGATGCACACCATAGTTGTAGACCTCATCGCTGCTTCCAACTTCTAATAATTTCCCTAGATGCATCACGCCGATACGATCGCTAATATGTTTCACCATCGACAAATCATGAGCAATAAACAAATATGTTAAATTATGTTCTGCTTGTAAGTCTTGTAATAAGTTCACGACTTGGGCTTGGATCGATACATCTAGTGCTGAGATTGGCTCATCACAAATGATAAATTTAGGATCCACAGCTAATGCACGTGCAATTCCGATCCGTTGACGTTGTCCACCTGAAAATTCATGTGGGTAACGCGTTCCATGAGATGGATTTAACCCAACGGTACGCAATAGGTCATCGACACGTTGATTGCGTTCTTGTGTATTCTGTGCTAAACCATTCACATCGATTCCTTCCGCAATAATGTCGCGGACTTTCATACGTGGATTCAATGATGCATAAGGATCTTGGAAGATCATTTGCACTTCACGACGGAATTTTGCTAGATCTTTTTTGCCTTTGATTTTCATCACGTCATCGCCATTAAATAAAATCTGACCATCCGTTGGTTCATTCAAACGAATCACACTACGCCCCGTAGTTGATTTCCCACTACCTGATTCTCCTACAAGCCCAAAGGTTTCACCTTCATAAATGTGAAAGGTAATATCGTCGACGGCTTTTACTTCGTCTTTACGGCCAACATTAAAGTATTGTTTTAGGCCTTGTACATCTAATAAAACTTTTTTCACTTACCTTTCCTCCTCTTAGTCTTCGAATGCATTTTCGCGGAATTTTTTCCAACGAATTTGGATTTCTTCTGGTGGTGTTACTTTTGGCGCTTGTGGTGCCAATAACCAAGTTGCTGCTTTATGCGTTGGCGATACATCAAAAAATGGCGGTTGTTGTTCCGCATCGATTTGCATCGCAAACTCATTACGAGGATAGAAAGCATCTCCTACTGGTGGTTGCAACAAATCAGGTGGCGAACCAGGAATCGCATATAGACGTTCTCCATTATTTTCAAGCGTTGGCATCGAACCAAGTAAGCCCCATGTGTATGGATGTTGTGGATTATAGAAAATCTCACGTGCTGTCCCGATTTCAATGATCTTTCCAGCGTACATCACAGCGACGCGATCGGCAACGTTGGCTACCACCCCAAGGTCATGGGTAATAAAGATAATCGATGAATTGATTTTCTTTTGAATATCTTTTAATAATTCTAAGATTTGGGCTTGGATCGTTACATCAAGAGCAGTTGTTGGCTCATCTGCAATCAAGACTTGTGGATAACAAATCAAAGCGACCGCAATCACGATCCGTTGACGTTGTCCACCTGAAAATTGATGGGGGTAATTCTTCAAACGTTTTTCAGCATTTGGGATTCCTACTAAATTCAATAACTCTAAAGCTTGAGCCATCGCATCTTTTTTCGATACTTTTGTATGTTTGATCAATGATTCTGCAACTTGTTTTCCAATTGGCATCGTTGGATCAAGTGATGTCATTGGATCTTGGAAAATCATCGCGATTTCTTTTCCACGCATTTTTTGTAATTCTTTTTCGCTTTTCATCACGATGTCTGAACCGTTGAATAAAATCTGACCATTCTCGATATTCGCGTTTCCAGCTAAAAGTCCCATGATACTACGTGTCGTTACAGATTTCCCACTACCTGACTCTCCTACGATCGCTAGCGTTTCTCCTTCATGAAGATCAAAGCTCACATTACGGATCGCTTGGACTTTTCCTGCATACGTATCAAAAGAAATTTCTAAGTCTTTTACTTCTAATATTTTTTTCATGCTATCACTCTTTCATCTTCGGATCAAACGCATCACGTAAGCCATCAGCTAATAAGTTAAAGCCAATCATGATTACTGAAAGCGTTACGGCCGGAATCCATAATTGATATGGTAAGAATAGGAATGTTTTGTATCCATCACTAAGTAACGTTCCCAATGAAGCTGCTGGTGGACGTAAGCCCAATCCAATAAAGCTTAAGAAGGCTTCAAAGAAGATCGCAGATGGAATACTAAACATCATTTGGATAATAATGACACTCGAGATATTCGGTAAAATATGTTTAAAGGCAATTTTTGATTTTGTTTCCCCTAAAGTAGTCGCAGCCAAGACGAATTCTTGATCTTTTAACTTCATGGTCTGCGCCCTGACAATCCGGGCCATTGGGATCCAGTTCGTTACTGCCATTGCTGCAATGATTGATGGAATACCTGGTTCCAATACCACCAACATCAAGATCATCACAACTAAGTTTGGAATCCCTGATAGAATTTCTAAAATACGTTGCATAATATTATCGACACGGCCACCGAACAATCCTGAGATCAACCCATACGTGACCCCAAAAATGATATCCAAACTTGCCGCAATAAAAGCAATCAATAATGAAATACGTGTTCCCATAAATAAACGACTTAATAAATCACGACCTAAACTATCTGTTCCAAGGTAGAAATACGTGTCTTTAGGTACGCCGGCTTGCTCGTATTTATTGACTAATTTCCCACCAACTTCACTGTACCCATTTAGGCCATTGATGTTGATACCTGGGATTTTCGGAGGTAAGTTTGTATATTTTACATTTTGTGCTGTTGGATCGTGCGGTGAAGCAACGATCGTAACCACAGAAACTAAAATAATGATCGATAAGAAAATAATTGAAAAGACAGCCGCTTTATTTTTTTTCAAACGACGCCAAGAGTCTTGCATAAATGTCAAAGAAGGCATTGCGATCTCTTCGCGTTTATCGCTAGTTTCTTTTTTTAATGGTTCAAAAGCTGAAGCTGGGATTGCTTCGATTTCTTTTGGTGATAAGTGATTTGAGTTTTCCATTACCCACGACTCCCTTCTGATACACGAATACGTGGATCAACGATACCATATAAAATATCTACGATTAAGATGACAAAAATTAACATTGCAGAATATAAAATCGTCACAGCCATAATGGTTGGATAGTCATTTGTTGTGATCGATTTTACGAATTGTTCTCCAATACCCGGAATCGCAAAAATATTTTCAACAACAAGTGATCCAGTCATCAAGCCGACTGCTAAAGGTCCTAATAACGTTAATAATGGGATCAAACTGTTACGCAATCCATGACGGAAGACGATTTCCCAGCGACTCAATCCTTTTGCACGAGCTAATTCAACATAATCGCTGTGTAGCACTTCAACCATTTCCGTTCGAATAAATCGAGCAGAATCGGCTAACGGTGACATCGCAAGTGCGATCGTTGGTAAGATCGTATAAGCAAATGAATCCCATTTTGCGATCGGTAAGATGTGTAATTTCATCGCAAAAACATATTGTAACAATACAGCAAAAACAAAGTTAGGAATTGAACGTCCTAAGATGGCCACTAAAGTAGCGGTTGTATCGATCCACGTATTTTGGCGCATCGCAGAGATCGATCCTAATAAGATCCCACCAAGTGTTCCAACAATGATGGCTTGTAAGCCTAATTGTAATGACGGTCCGATTCGTGAACTTAATAAGTTCGCTACTGGTTGATTTTTAAACTGGAAGGATACCCCAAAATCAAAATGCAGTAAGTTGGATAGATAGATACCATATTGGACGATAACTGGTTTATCCAGTCCCATTTGTTTATTTAATAAGGCAATTTGTTCTGCACTTAATTTTTCGGCATTGGTATAAGGTGTTCCTGGCAATAATTTCATTAAGAAATACGTGATTGTAGCAATGATCCATAGCGTAATCAACATAAAGAAGACACGTTTTAGGATATATTTAAAAAAACTATTCACTTCTTGTTCCTCCTAAGTGTTTTGACTTATAAACAATAATTTTGTAAAGTTATTTTATTATTTATGTATAGAAAGGAGTCTCACATGCATCTTAGAAAGAGTACATGGGTTATCAGTCTCAGCTGTCTTCTTGTCAGTATTATTTGGTTAGTATTCAAACACCAACTTACCTTTACATCTTTATCTGACGTCCTTTTTTTATTTACCCTTTTCTTTTTGATCATCGGTTCTTTATTGTGGGTATTTGCATCTGGTTCATTTGATTTTTTCCAATACTCCATGAAAAAAGCTTTTAAAAAAGCCGATGATGAGTATCTAAAATTATCAGCTATTGGAAAATCAAGTTACCGTTTTTGGTTAGAACCTGCAGTCATTTTACTATGTTTGAGCTTGATTTTTTTGGCTTGCTCCACTTTATAAAAATGAGGATGAGCTAGAGAAGAAATCTTCTCTAGCTTTTCACTCATTTCAGATTTATTCGCTAACAGTGACCCATTTGTAATCGTATTGCGCACCAGAACTATGCATTACAACATCTTTAAATTTAGGATTACGTAAATGCGCTTGTGCTTTTTGGAACACTGGCGTAACGCCTTGTTGTTCCATGATCACTTTTTCCGCTCCTAATAGATCTTGCCAACGTTTCTCTGGATCCGTAACGTCTGTCGTACTAGACGCTTCTACCAATTGATCATATTCTGGATTGCTCCATTGACCTCGATTATATGAATTTCCCGTTACGAATAGATCAGTAAAGCTACTAGCATCGGCGTAATCTGCTCCCCAGCCTCCCATTACAACATCAAAGTCTCCAGCACTAGAACGATCCAAACGCACCGAAAATGGTACCGGTGTTACGGTCACTTTCACACCATCTAATTGTTCTTGGACAGCATTTTGAATGTATTCCACAACTTTTTTCGTTGAATCATCATCTGAAGCAATAATATCGAAGGTTAATGAATCGATTCCCAATTCTTTTTTCGCTTTTTCCCAATGTTCTTTCGCTTTTGCTGGATCATAAGAAACTAATGTCCCAGAAGCTTTAGTGAAATCTGTTCCATCTGGTCCAAACGTTAAATTCTTAGGCACCAATCCAGTCGAAGCAATCGATCCATCACCGAGTACATTTTTGATCAACGCCTCACGGTCTAATGAGTACGAGATCGCTTGGCGAAGATCCGCATTACGAAACGGTGAATCTTCTTTTCTTTGATTGTATTCTAGATAAGATGTACGTCCATCTTCATCTGAAACAAACGCTTCATCGTTTGCCATTTGTTGTGCGAGTTCACCAGATAAGATCACATCGTCAGCTTGATTGTCTTTAAATAGATTCAAAGCAGTTGACGATTCTTTCACTACACTGACATTGATTTTATCTAAATCAACATTCTTTTTATCCCAATACTCAGGATTTTTTGTATAGCTCCAAGTCGTATCCGTTCCAGGACCATCAAAATCTGTTAAGGTAAATGGTCCATTGTAGACTGATTTATCACTTGCAGTAGCATACTTAGCACCATTTTCTTCCACCACTTTTTGATTTTGCGGGAAGAATGATGGGAATGCTAGAAGATATTGGAAATAAGGTGTTGCTTTCGCTAGCTTGATCTCTAACGTATGATCATCCACCGCTTTGATCCCTAATTGATCGACCGCTTTTTTACCGGCTACGATATCCGAAGCATTTTCAACCGATTCAAATAGATAGGCATATTCTGAAGCTGTTTTCGGATCCACTGTACGTTGCCAACCATAAACGTAGTCAGCAGCCGTTACTGGATCACCATTTGACCATTTGGCATTGTCTCTTAATTTCACTGTATACGTTAATCCATCGTCACTAACTGTCGCAAGTTCGCTAGCTCCAGCTGGTTGCGGTTTATTTTCCGCGTCCAAACGATAGATCCCTTCATACACATTGTTTAATGCTGTAAAACTGATGGTATCTGTAGCCACCGATAGATCGGCTGATGGCATTTCTTGCTGAACCGCGATATTAAACACTTTTTCAGTCTTCTTATCGGCATCTGCACTATTTCCTGTCGAACAGCCCGCTAAAACAACTCCACATAGTACTAACCAACCAATTGTACTTTTTCTCATATAAACCCGCCCCTTTTTTTCCGCTATCTTTCAAACCAGCTCTTAAGAACAAGAGATGCCGATCTAGTAAGTAACCAACTGACTAGACCGACAAATCTAAAAGAGTATGATTATTTTTCGATATATGTCCATTTGTAATCGTATTTCGCACCAGCACTATGGTGAACGATTCCTTTAACTTCAGGATTCACTAAGTGTGCTTCAGCTTTTTGATACAATGGCACGACACCTTGTTGATCCATAATGATTTTTTCGCCGGCTAATAGATCATCCCAACGTTTTTCTGGATCGTTTGCATCAGTTGTAGCAGCAGCTTCAATCGCTTTATCGTATGAAGTATCACTCCATTGACCACGGTTATAAGAGTTACCTGTTACAAATAGATCTAAGAAGCTACTTGCATCTAGGTAGTCAGCTCCCCATCCGCCCATTACAACATCAAAGTCACCGGCACTTGAACGGTCTAGACGTACAGAGAATGGTACTGGACTAAGCGTTACACTTACGCCATCTAAAGATTCTTGGATCGCACTTTGTAAGTATTCTGTGATTTTTTTAGATGAGTCTGTATCTGAAGATAAGATATCAAATTTCAATGAATCGATATTCAATTCTTTCTTCGCTTTTTCCCAATGTTCTTTGGCTTTTGCTTGATCATAAGCTACTTGATCGCCAGCAGCTTTAGCAAAGTCTTCATCGCCTTTAGGACTTGTCATCAAATCTTTTGGTACTAAACCAGTAGATGCGATTGAACCATCACCTAAGATTGAATCCACTAAAGCTTTACGGTCGATTGAGTAAGAGATCGCTTTACGTAAGTTTTCGTTACGGAAAGGTGAATCTTCTTTACGTTGGTTCATTTCTAAATAACTTGTAGTTGCTTCAGGTTCAGTGACATAAGCAGGGTCGTTAGCCATTTGTTGTGCTAATTCTCCACTTAATACGATATCATCTGCTTTACCATCTTTAAATAAGTTCAAAGCAGTTGATGATTCTTTCACTACACTAACATCGATTTTTGATAATTTCACATTATCTTTATCCCAGTAATCGTCATTTTTTGTGTAGCTCCAAGCAGTATCGGTACCAGGTCCATCAAAGTCAGTTAATGTAAATGGTCCATTATAAACTGATTTGTCGCTCTTTTGTGCGTAATCTTTACCCATTTCTTCAACCACTTTTTGATTTTGTGGGAAGAATGTTGGGAAAGCTAATAAGTAATCAAAGTAAGGTGTTGCTTTTTCTAAAGTGATTTCTAATTCAGTGTCACTTACCGCTTTGATTCCTAATTGATCTGCGGCCATTTCACCCTTTGTGATTGCAGCTGCATTTTTTACTGGTTCAAATAAATAAGCGTACTCAGAAGCTGTTTCTGGTTTCACCGTACGTTGCCAGCTATAAACATAATCTTTAGCCGTTACAGGATCACCATTTGACCATTTTGCGTCTTCACGTAATTTGATTTTATACGTTAATCCATCTTCACTGACTTCTGCCATTTCAGCAGCTCCAGCAGGTTGTGGTTTATTGTCTTTATCTAAACGATAAACTCCTTCATACACGTTGTTCAATGCACTAAAACTGATTGTATCTGTTGCAAGTGAGATATCTGCACTTGGCATCTCTTGTTGAACGACCAAGTTAAATACTTCTTTTTTAGAATCATCTGAAGCACTACCTGAATCAGATGACGATCCGCCAGTTGTACAGCCAGCTAATGCTAAACCACAAACAGCGACAAACCCATAAGCTAATGATTTTTTCATACGCTACATTTCTCCTCTATCTTTTCTGATTTTTCAGAATACTTGCTATTATCTGAATTAAGTTAGATTTTAATTAGTAATTATTAAAAAAGCAAGTGTAAAATCGAAAATTATGAAAAAAAAATTCATAATTCACCAAATTTATGACAAAATTAGGTGAAATCATGAATTTTCTATCGTTTATTTAGATATTTTTCGTTATACTTCCACTTTTTTTCCATTCGCAACGCGACGACGACGTTCTTTAGCGATTTGTTTACTTCGCAATTGTCCACAAGCTGCGTCGATATCCGTCCCATGTTCTTTTCGAATCACACAATTGATCCCCGCTTTTTTTAACGTATCATAAAATGCAAGCACGGCTTGCTTACTACTACGAGAATATTGATCATGTTCACTCACAGGATTATAAGGAATCAAATTGACATAAGTTAATTTACGTTTATTTCTTAGTAACGCTGCCAGTTCTTTGGCGTGTTCGACCTGATCATTAACTCCACTTAACATGATATATTCAAATGTGATCCGTCGATTCGTTGCAGCTAGATAGTCATCGACTGCATCCATCAATTTTTCTAATGGGAATGTGTTGTTGATTTTCATGATCGCACTGCGTACCTCGTTGTTTGGCGCATGCAAAGAGATCGCTAAATTGATTTGTAACGGTTCTTTCGCAAAAGCTTTGATTTGCGGGACTAAACCACTTGTTGACACCGTGATATGACGGGCACCAATCGCCAATCCTTTCGCATCATTGACAACTGTTAAAAACTTAATCAAATTACGATAGTTATCAAAAGGTTCACCGATTCCCATTACCACGATATGAGATACCCGCTCTCCATCATTTCGTTCATCAAAATAGTGTTGGACCATCATGATCTGCGCTACGATTTCGCCTGCAGTTAGATCGCGTTGTTTCTTTAAAATCCCACTCGCACAAAATGTACAGCCGATATTACAGCCAACTTGCGTCGTCACACAAACAGACAACCCATATTCTTGACGCATCAAAACAGTTTCTATCATGTGCTTGTCAGGTAATTGAAATAAATATTTTACCGTACCATCCGCAGATTCTTGCACGACCACTTGATTTAATGGATTAATACAATATGTTTCAGTTAATTTTGTGATAAATGCTTTGGATAAATTACTCATTTGTTCAAATGAAGTCACACGTTTGATATAAAGCCATTCCCAAATTTGATTCGCGCGATAAGCTTTTTCTCCTTGACTGGTCACCCATTCAGTTAGTTCTGGTTTTGTCATGCCATAAATTGATGGTTGCACACTAGACGCCTCTTTCTTTGTTTTTTCTTCAATATAAGTGAAAATTTGATCAAACTCAAGTCTGAAAAGTAAAATTTAACAAAAAAAAAGAACGGATAGATTATCCGTTCTTTACTCTTCACGTCGCGGTGGAAAGTCTGCGGGTGGTTCGAATAGCTGTTCATTCGGCGTTGGGATCTCTAGCGTTTCCAGTAATACCTTTCGTGGTTTACTTCCTTCAGATGGCCCTACGATCCCATGTGCTTCTAATTCATCAACCAAGCGTGCTGCTCGGTTGTATCCAATACGAAAGCGTCTTTGCAATAGCGATACACTGGCTGTTTGCATCTCTACCACTAATTCTTTCGCTTGATCGAATAACTCATCTTGTGGCTCACTAGATGTCCCAGTCTCTGCTTCTTCATCTGATACCATCATTTTTTCTTCGTAATTTGCTCCTTGTTGAGCTGTAACAAATTCAACGATTGCTTCTACATCTTGATCGGAAATGAACGCTCCTTGAACACGAATCGGTTTGTTTTCACCCATTGGCAAATATAACATATCCCCACGTCCTAGTAACTTCTCAGCTCCATTGGAATCAATGATCGTTCTAGAGTCAGTTCCGCTTGAAACAGCAAAAGCGATTCGTGAGGGAACGTTTGCTTTAATGATTCCTGTAATGACATCGACACTTGGTCGTTGTGTCGCTAAGATCATATGGATCCCAGCAGCTCGAGCCATTTGCGCTAAGCGAATGATCGCATCTTCGACTTCGTTACTCGCCACCATCATCAAATCAGCTAATTCATCGACGATCACGACAATAAATGGTAAGATCGGTTGCTTGTCTTCTGTTTGTAGATTGTGCGCTTCGATCATTTCATTATATCCAGTAATATTGCGGACACCTGTTGCGGCAAATTTTTCGTAACGTTCTTCCATTTCTTTAACGACCTTTTGTAAAGCTTGTGCTGCTTTTCTAGGGTTCGTCACAACGGGTGTCAATAAATGCGGAATCCCATTGTACATATTTAATTCCACCATTTTGGGATCAACCATCATCAGTTTCACTTGATGCGGTTTCGCTTGCATCAAAATACTGGTAATGATTCCATTGATTGCAACGGATTTCCCACTTCCGGTCGATCCAGCAACAAGTAAATGCGGCATTTTGGTAAGATCAGCAGTTTGCACTTTCCCTGAAATATCACGACCAAGCGGTACCTCAAGTAGTTTATCTTCATGCGCTGGTTGTGCTTCAACCACTTCTCTAAACGACACCATACTAACTGCTTCATTTGGTACTTCAATCCCAATTAAGGATTTACCCGGAATCGGCGCTTCCATCCGGACATCTTTGGCAGCTAAGGCAAGTGCGATGTCATCTGTCAAACTCACGATTTTACTTACTTTGACTCCCACAGCTGGTTGGATCTCAAATTTTGTGACAGATGGCCCTAAACTGGCTTTGACCACTTTGGCATCTACACCAAAACTTTTGAATGTCTGCTCTAAAACCCCAATATTTTGTTCGATTTTTTTATATTCCCCACTTTGATCTGTCGGTTTCGCTGGCGCGAGTAGATCTGTCGGTGGCAATTCATAGCTTTCATCTTCTAGATTTTGAGCATCTTTAAATTCCACGCCATCGTCTGTTTCTGAAACAGGATCTACTGGAGTTTGCGCAACGGCAGGTGGTGTTTCAAATAACGACGCTTGTTGAAATCCATTAATTGGAACAAAAGTAGGTTGTTCCAATTGAACTGGGTCTTCTGCTAACTCTTCTTGTGCAATGACTTCTTGTGCAGCTGCGGATAAAGTGGATTTCTCACTTTGTTTAGCAGGTTTGACATTTGCCTTCACATTTTGCTTTTCTGCTTCCATCTCGGCAATGATCTCGGCTTTTTTCATCGCTAACTCTTGTTCTTTTGCTTGACGTTTCGCTTGTTTTTTTGCTTCTTTTTGCTGTCTGGTCTGCGGATCGACTGCGACCATTTTGGAGAACAATTCTTTTAAATGATGCAATTTTTCCAACAGTTCTTCTGTTGACCATTGACTGATCAGATAGATCCCAAACAAAGCTAAGAATAAACTAATCACATAACTTCCAACTTGCGAAAGTAAAAAATATGTTCCTTGGTATAAAATCGCGCCAAACATTCCACCACCAACATTTTGCGACAGTTGATTTGTTTTCAGATCGATCAACAACGTTTCCCAAGTCGTATGTAAAATATTCGGCTTACCCGATTGTAGCGAACCAAAAAGACGAGCTTGTAAAAATAAAACTAATGCACTATACAAGACAAGACTTCCTGTGAGTCGTCGCGTCCAAATCAAATGAGCTTGAGTGTTTTTCACAGCCAAGAACCCACCGTAAAGCATCAACACAATACTCAATACCGGATAGCTATTTCCTCCGATCAAACGCAGAATATTTGCTAAAAAAGTTCCTAAAAATCCGAGTTTGACTAAACTGATCAAACCAAACACTAAAAATAAGACACCTGATAAAATCAATACTAATTTTTCTTTTTGCGCTTGCTGTTGCGCTTGTTGTTTTTTAGTAGGTTGCTTCTTTTTTGTGGTCGAGCGTTTTTTCGCTGCCATTTTCCATCCCTCTTTTCATTCAGACCCATTATACCTAAAAAGCTGACTGAACAAAAGGGACCTTTGCTGAAACCTTTTTAGCAACTCTCTATATTTTTTTCTCATCATTTTTTCATAATGATTTTATTTTGTAGTATACTGAAAATGTACGAAATTAAAAGGAGTGGTTTAGCAAATGACAAGAAAAGTTGGCATCATTGGATTAGGAAATGTTGGGGCCGCAGTTGCCCATCATTTTGTCAGTACAGGAAGTATCGACGAGCTCGTTTTAATCGATACTCGTCAAGAAAAAGTAGCGGCAGATGCGTTAGACTTTGAAGATGCAATGGCAAATCTGCCTTTTCATACAACGATTACGATCAATGACTATGCAGCCTTAGAAAATGCAGATCTAATTATTTCTGCTTTAGGAAACATTGCATTACAAGACAATCAAAATGATGATCGCTTTGCTGAATTACCTTATTCAAAAAAAGAAGTCGAGCAAGTAGCCAAACAAATCAAAGCAAGTGGGTTTGCTGGTATTTTGATCGTCATTACCAACCCGGTCGACGCCATTACTGAACTGTATCAAAAACGAACCGGTTTGCCTCAAGAAAGAGTGATCGGTACAGGAACCTTACTTGATTCAGCTCGAATGAAACGAGCCGTCGCTAAAGCATTAGCCCTTGATCCGCGCTCTGTGATTGGATTTAATCTTGGAGAACATGGCAATTCACAATTTACCGCTTGGTCTACTGTAAGAATCGGTGGTCAGACCTTAATTGATTACTTAGCCGAGCAAGGACGGCAATTAGATTTAGATGCGCTTGATCACGAGGCAAAAGTTGGCGGTCATACTGTATTTCACGGAAAAAAATATACCAACTATGGTGTCGCTACGGCTGCTGTAATGTTGGCCATGACTGTCTTAAATGATGCACATACGATTTTACCCGTTTCACACTATATGAAAAACTATGACACCTATCTATCTTATCCTGCTGTAGTAGGTAAAAATGGTATCGTTGCTTCTTTATCGTTAGATTTGACAAACGAAGAACTGGAAAAATTAGCTCAATCTGCAGCGTTTATCCGTCAACATACTTCTAAATTCTAAAAAACAGCTCGTCTATATTAAGACGGGCTGTTTTGTTTTTTTTGTCTGATTTGTTCGATCTTATATTTAATAGAAGAAAAGTAAATCAATATACCTAAAATAAATGGCACGATCAGTAAAAAGATTCCTGCAAATATATAGTCAGTAGGTGTTAGATAACTATCATGACGCCACATGGCACTCGTACAAACTAGATACACGATACTTGTAATAGAACCTAAACTAAAATAAAGATGGCGATAATTTGGAACAGTCAAAAAGCTTCCCTCATTTTCCATCGAAATCGATCGAAATACAACGTAACTAATCGCTAAAAAGACGACACATAACGCGAAGTTGATTAGGATCGCTAATGGTGTACTACTTGTTTTACCTGGATAAAATAAAAGCCAATTGTCCAACAAAATAGCGTGATTTGCAGAAGAAAATAAACCAATCAAATTCGAATAAAAACTATTTAGCGTAGCATTTAATGTAAATAAGAATAAAGCTAAAAATAAAGTGGCGCTCAAGGCATTTCCTAATGATACCCCCAAAAAGATCCCTAAACATAACGCGACTACTAAGGTAATAAAATGAGAACATCCAGATAAGGCTATCTCCATAATTTCTGCATTAAAATAAGGTTGTGGAATCATAGTATACACGATCGTTGTATATCCGAATATCCCAATCACTAGACTTAGCAGTATAGGAAGTACGATATGTCCTAATTTTTCTAGATAAAGTCGTTTTCTTGAAAAAGGCAACGAGAACAAAAAGCGATTAAATTGACTTTTTTGATCTAAAAAGAATGCTAAAAATCCAATGATGATCATGACAAGTGGCATCATATATAACAACATATTTTGTGTAAACGGGGTCACATAAGCATAGGAAATATCCTCTCCAGTAGTAAAATAGGTCAACGACTGCTTGACGTACTCTTGTTTCGTCAATGTATGTGTTAAATTTCCGTCATTATCGTATTGTTGTCCCATTTCTGGGGTATATGAAAAATCAGCAGAATATAAATAAGTTTGTTGGTTATGCCATGAACGTTGCGCAGAATATCCACTAAATAAATATACTCCTACAATCAGCACTCCAATCCATATCATAAAGCGTCGGTAACGTAACCGATATACTTGACTCATCATCCTCGTACTCCTTTCTGATTTTCACCTAGTTTCGCGATAAATAGATCCTCTAAACTTAATGGCAATTCTTCAATCAATAAAGGTTCCAATGCTTGAAGTTCAGCAAAAACCTCTGGAGTATAATGATCTAATAATACCACGACCACTCGACCTTGAATCGATAAAATCGTAGTGTGTTGTTTAATATAATCTGGGATCGTTTTTTGTTTAAATACTAATTGTAATTTACGTGCTTGTTCCTTTGTTTTTTCAAGTTCATACCCTAAAGAGAGTGCAGCACCTTTCAAAAAGAATACCCGATCTACTAGATGGTCTAGCTCACTTAAATCATGAGAAGCAATTAATGCCGTATTCCCTGTTTCTTCAATGTATCCTACTAATAAGGCTATGACTTCTTTTCTTACGATGATATCTAAACCATCAAAAGGTTCATCTAATAGTAAGTAAGAGGCTTTTGAAGAAATAGCCAAAATCATTTTAAATAATCCTTGCATTCCTTTTGAGATCGATTTAAACCGCATTGTACGTTGTAAATGATGTGTACTCATCAATTCTTGGTACATAATATGATCAAATTGAGGATAGACATAAGAATAAAAGCGGTACAGTTGATCTAAAGTATAACTAGCAAAAAAATTGGCTTTTTCGTCAATATAAAAAATTTCTTCTTTAAACATCGGTGAGGTCAAAATATTGCTGCCCTCGATTATGATCTCACCCTTTTCAGGGATATATTGTCCAGCTAAAGTTCTTAGTAATGTTGTTTTTCCAGTCCCATTACGTCCGACTAATCCGACGATTTCACCTTTTGGTAAAGAAAACGAAATATCATCTAAAATGAGCTGCTGATGAATGATTTTTGTGAGTTTTTGTACGTCCATAGTTATTCGCCTCCTACCTCTTTGTTGATCGTATCCAACCACTCGTGTAATTCTGAATCACTTACCTTTAATTGACGAGCATTGATGACGACTTCTTTAAATTGTTGCTTGGTTTGTAAGATCCTCATCTCATCTCTAGGTAAAGCTTTTTGATCTTTTATATAAGTTCCTTTTCCTTTGATCGTGACAACGACTTGTTCTTGTTCCAATAATTTATACGTTTTGCTTACGGTATTTGGATTCATTAACAATTGTTTTGCCATCTCCCGAACAGAAGGCAATCGATCACCGACTTGCAAAATCCCTAATACAATATCTTGCTTGATACTTAGTGCAAGTTGCTCATAATAAGGTTTGCTGCTTGTTTTATCGATTTGAACCATCTCAACCCCCACTTTCGTTTACGTGTACTATGATACATAGTACACGTAGGTTCGTCAAGCGAAAATAAAAAAGTAGACGAGTAAGTGATGCTCTCTTACTCGTCTACTTTTATTTACTTAATCGTTTACAGCGTCGGCGCCAAACCATTTAGTCACGATTTTTTCATATTCGCCATTTTCTTTTAATGTTTTGATTCCTTTATTGATTTTATCTGCTAAGGCTTGATCATCTTTGCGTACACCTACTGCAAATTCTTCTTGCGCGTAAGGTGTTTTAATTAGATTGTACTCATCCAGTTTTCCAGCTTTTTTCAAGTAATATTCTGCATATACTTTATCCACTAGTAACCCATCAATACGTCCATTTTCTAAATCTAAAAATCCTTCGCTAAAGCTGCCATAAAGTGTAGCATCTTGGTCTTTGACTTCGTCTTTTAATACTTTGGGTTGATCGTTGAATACACTATAACCCGATGATCCTTCTTGAGCCCCTAAAATTTTCCCTTTCATTTGCTCGATCGAATCGATCTTACTGCTTTTTTTCGTAACTAATACTTGGATATTTTTCATATACGTATCACTAAACGTTACTTTTTCTTTACGCTCATCGTTGACTGTATATCCATTCCAGATCATATCGATCGTGCCATTGGCTAATTCCGTTTCTTTTAATGACCAATCGATGGGTTGGAAGTCAACTTTTGTATCCGTCAACTTAAATACTGCATTGGCTAAATCTACATCAAACCCGACGATCTTTCCTGCATCATCTTTAAATCCCATTGGTACAAATGTATCGTCTAAGCCCACTTTAACAGTATCTTTATCGGCACCGCTCTCTACTTTTTTAGCTCCACATGCAGCTAGTGTAACTAAACCCAATGCAATAATTCCTAAACTCAACCATTTCTTCATTATGAATTCCTCCTTATTTTGGCACTACTTTTAAAATATTATCCGCAATATGTTCAGCAAAAACTAAATCATGTGTGACCACAATTTGCGTGATTCCTTGTGTTTTTAAATTTAAAATCAATTGTTCGACTTGTTGACGCAATTCAGGATCAAGCGCGCTCGTTGGCTCGTCATACGCTAGTACTTCTGGATCCATCGCCATTGCACGTGCAATCGCTAATCGTTGTTTTTGTCCACCAGAAAGTTGGAATGGATATTGATCAAGTAAACTTTCAATACCTAATTGTTCGGCTAGATGCTGAGCTTTTTGATTGTACACCTCTGCAGTTTCTTTCAATACCATCTTAGGAGCTAGTGTAATATTATCTCGAACACTTAAATGTGGAAATAGTTGGAAATCTTGAAAGACAACACCTACGACTTGTTCCTGGTTTTTCGTATTAGCTGGATCGAATGCTTGACCATTTAATAAAAACGTTCCGCTATCTGCTGTTTCTAGTCCAGCTAGCGTACGTAATAAGGTGGTTTTCCCACCTCCAGAAGGTCCTACAATCGCTAAAATACTGCCATCTGGAATTTCCAGATTTAAGTTATCGATTACCTTTTTATCCCCGAAGGATTTATTGATTGCTTTTAATTCTAACATTTCGGCTTCCTCCTAACGGTAATAATCCAAACGTTTTTCTAATTGTTTCAATAATACGGTAAAAATTCCTGTCAATGCTAAATAAATAATTGCTACACCCACTAATGGTAACAGTGTTGCATCGCGTTCCATTGCGATTTTCCCGATACGCATGATATCAGAAAGTCCTAAAATATAAATCAATGAAGTATCTTTGATCAAACTGATCACTTCATTTCCAACTGAAGGCAGCGTGATCTTTGCAACTTGAGGAATAATGATTTTTTGGATCGTTTGTGCTGGGCTTAAGCGCAAGACTTGAGCTGCTTCATATTGACCTTTTGGAATCGACTGGATCCCACCACGAAAAATCTCTGCAAAGTAGGCCGCATAGTTTAAAATAAAAGCAAAAATCGCAGCATCGAAACGGTCGAACACGATCCCGACTAAAGGTAAGCCATAAAATACAAAAATCAATTGCAATAACAATGGTGTTCCGCGCATAAGCCATACATATAATTGGATCAAATAACGTAATGGCTTAAGTCGACTGGCTAAAATAAAGGCTAAGATAACACCTAATGGGATCGAGCCTACTAAAGTTAACGCAAATAATTTCAATGTAACGCCAATTCCACTAAATAATTGGGGAAAAAGAGATAAAAAATAAGTCATGTTGTGTTCCTCCTTGAATATGTTGATAATAAAAAAACCTCTGACACACTGTCAAAGGACGTCTTCACGTGGTTCCACCTTCATTTGTACTCATCTTACGACAACTACCTTATGAGCCATTGGTTACTCGTTGGCAAAAAAAAAGCCTTTAGTCGCTAGGACTAAAGGACGTAATGACGTGGTTCCACCTTTTTTTGTTTTGATCTTACAATCAAAACCTCAACGAGTCATCTATCAATGACTACAGCTATAACGGGCTTCCCGGAGCTTCCTACTACTTTCAAAAGCTCGACTCCAAGATGTGTTTCGATTTAGATTGACTGTTCTTTTTCACCATCCAAGAACTCTCTATAAATCAATACTCTATCTACTTTTCTTTTCGATGTCTTTGTTTAAGTTGTTTTCACTTTACCGAGATTTCATGAAAATGTCAACTCTTTTTTCTTTATTTTTTTAGAATTTTGCGTTGTATTTTGTTTCAATTGGCTTAGAATAAAATTAGTTCGTACATTTATTTAGGAGGAAGCTCATATGCTCGATTTAAATCTTCAACTAATTTATCCCAATGCGACTACTCATCCATTTCCTAGTTATGAGGTATCTTATCTATCGGTCCCGATTGCACAAGGTTACCTTTGGATCGACAAAACCATTCTTTCTCCTACCGAGATTCAATTACTGCAACAATTAAGTAGCTTTCCACAAGAACAACAGCTGTCGAGCTGGGGAAATTACTTATTAAAGGATCATATGTTGTCACTAGAAGAAGGAGCCTATCGTATCATCCAAGTCTCCTTTCAACAAAAGCGCTCCGTTCAGATCACAAAATGGCAACAAGCAGTATATGAATTCTTCCAAGGTTTAGTAGACTGTTTTTTCCTTACCGATCATTATGCTATTTTAGTTGAAAAACAGCAGTCGACTTCTTTACAACAAATCGAATTGGAAAGTTTATTTCTCGCTTTAGACGGTGATTTTGATACGTATTCAAAAATCTTTATCGGCTGCTTTTATCCCGCATCTAGTCCATTTTATTCTATCTTTCAAGAAGAAGAACACGCATTTATGTACAGTTTGGTTCAGAATCTACCATTTACTTGTATGACGTTACCTAAAATCAGTCTTGCCTTTTATCTTGATCCTACCACGACTAGTCGTGATTGTTTAACTGCACTTGCTGCCACTTGGATTCCAGATGACGCAACAAAAACCTTACTTACGACATTGTGGCAACAACAAGGAAATTTGAGCGCCACTGCAAAAAAATTGTTTATGCATCGAAACACGATCCAATATCAAGTCGAAAAATTTCAAGCAATCACACAATTAAATTTAAAAGAAATGGATGATTTATTTTTCACTCAATTATTAGTGAATCAATTATGATAACGCTTTATCCAACATGCACAATCTCAACTCTCTTTTTCGTGCATGTTTACCATATCGAAATAAAACCGCTTACATTATACTGAGCTTATCAGTTAAGAGAAAGAGGGATTTTACATGGTAGAAATGGCCTTAAAACACGTATATAAAAAATATGATAATGCAGAAAATTATTCGGTAACGGATTTTAATTTAGATATCGCTGATCGTGAATTTATCGTTTTTGTTGGACCTTCAGGTTGTGGAAAATCAACTACATTACGTATGATCGCTGGATTAGAAGATATTTCTGAAGGTGAACTATGGATCGGAGATAAAGTCATGAACGATGTTGCACCAAAAGATCGTGATATCGCAATGGTATTCCAAAACTACGCTTTATATCCACATATGACAGTGTATGATAACATGGCATTTGGCTTAAAATTACGTAAGTATGACAAAGCTGAAATCAAAACTCGTGTAGAAAATGCTGCCGATATTTTAGGATTAACTGAATATCTAGATCGTAAACCAGCTGCTCTTTCTGGTGGACAACGTCAGCGTGTTGCATTGGGGCGTGCGATCGTACGTGATGCGAAAGTCTTCTTGATGGATGAACCGTTATCAAACTTAGATGCAAAATTACGTGTTGCGATGCGTGCAGAGATTGCAAAATTACATCGCCGCTTGTCTACAACAACAATCTATGTAACCCATGACCAAACAGAAGCCATGACTATGGCTGATCGTATCGTCATTATGAAAGATGGCTTTATCCAACAAATCGGCTCACCTAAAGAAGTATACGATACACCTAAAAACGTCTTTGTAGCTGGATTTATTGGTTCACCCGCTATGAACTTCTTCAATGTTACGCTAAATAACGGTGTGATCTCTGACGGAGCAGGTTTAAGTTTACGTATTCCAGAAGGAAGAAATAAAGTCCTTGTTGAAAAAGGATACGAAGGCAAGCAACTGATTTTTGGTATCCGTCCAGAAGATATCAATAGTGAAGAAATCGTATTGCAAACCTCTCCTGAAACAACTGTAAAATCTGAAGTCGTTGTATCTGAATTACTTGGTGCTGAAAGTATGCTTTATACTAAAGTTGGTCAAACTGAATTTGTTTCCAAAGTCGATGCACGTGATTTCCATCGTCCAGGAGAAATGATCGATTTAGCATTTAATATCAGCAAAGCACATTTCTTTGATAAAGAATCAGAAGAAGTCATTACCCTTTAATTTCGTTAGTTCTTGTAAATTTATTTACAATGACTTATATAGATTTCCTTATTTGTCCCCCTAAAAAAGACACTCGTCGACCTACGAGTGTCTTTTCTTTTTGTTAAACTTTATCTTACAATTTTGCTAATTTGATAGGATTATAGATTTTGTTGTGCTACACTACGAGCAATTAAGGAGGACAACAATCAATGAATATTATTCCAACAAAACGTAGCTATCGCTATCATTTATTTTTCTTATGCACACTTTTTGTTCTTTACACACTGCATTTGACAAGTCAAGAAACACTATTTATTCAAGCTTCATGGATGATTCCTTTGCTATTTATTTCCCTATTCTTTAGCTTGTATCATTTGCGTCGCCCTTCTTTTCATACATTACGCTTATTTTTTTTAACTAGTATTTTTAGTTTTGTCGCTTTACTTCACGAACCTTTTGCCTATCCTGTTGAGAGCTTGATTTTGATTGCATTTGCGATGATTAGTTTATGGTTACACGCAAACATATTTGATTCAAAAAAGATCGTCTAATTTTCTTAGAACGATCTTTTTTATTACCCAAAATATCGCAATAACGCAATTGAAATCATGCCGACGAATACCACGACGAATAAATTTTTGCTAATAATCGCACTGAGTACTGTAGGAAACGAAGCGATCATATATTCTACATTAGGTTTTGGTAAATGTCCGATTCTTGGTGTGAACAAACTACTAAACCAAAGAGCCGCCATAATCACGATCGGGACAAACTGTAAAAATTCTAATACCTTTAACGGTAGATTCATTTTTTTCAGCAAAACAAAAGGTAAAACTCTGGAACTGACCGTTGCGATACTACATGCCAATACAACTGCTACTAAATAGTTAAAAGAAAACATGTTTAATCACCATCCCTATACCACATCCGATTAACGTAACGAGTAACACTAACCAAGTACTCGGAATGATCATCATCCCAGTATAGACGAGCACTCCTGTGATGCCAATCATGATCGCTTGTAACGCAAAAGCTAAACTTTTATCTGCAATCAATTGAAAATATAATAGTCCAATGAACATCGACACGATCGCAAAATCAATCCCCATCGTCCTGGGATCACCGATAAATTGAGCTGCTAAAGCACCTAGAGCAGTGGCTAAGCTCCAAGTAACATAAGAAATGAGATTTGCACCGTTCAACCAAGTAAAGGATAATTTTTTTTCAGTGTAATTCAGTTTATTCATGCCCAAAGCAAAACTTTCATCTGTCAAAAAAGTTCCTAATAAAATATTTTTTAGCATACTCTCATGTTTGACGTAAGGTGCAATCGTCAGACTCATGAGTAACATCCTGGCATTGACTAAAAACGTCGCGAGCATAATAGATAAAACCGGACTTTTAGTTAACAACATGCTAATAATTATAAATTGGGCTGATCCTGCATAGACGAAAATAGACAAACAGAGCAATAAACCAAAAGATAATCCGGCACCTTTGCCTACAATGCCAAATGCCATCCCGATCCCTAGATAGCCAAATACAGTAGGCCATGTTTCTTTGATTGCCGCAGACAACGTTAATGAACGACTCATTTCTTCTCTCCTTTTTCTATCTATTTTAATGTGTATACTGTATAATATACTATATAAAACAAAAATTCAATATAATGAACTCAATAAAAGGAGCAACTATGGATATTACACAACAAATTGGACAAAATTTACGCCAATTACGATCGTCACAACAGCTCACGCTAGACGATGTTGCAAAAAAAACCGGGATCAGTAAAGGAATGCTTTCGCAAATCGAAAAAGGAACTACAAATCCTACAATCAATACGATTTGGAAAATCAGTGAAGGCCTACATATTCCTTACACCGCATTGATTGGTCCCCCAACGCTTCCGACTTGCGAAGTCATCTCTAAGAAAGAAGCGATCTTTCAAGAAGATGAAGCGAAAAAATATCGTATCTTTAATTATTATCAGCAAGATGCGACGCGAAATTTTGAATTTTTTGAAATGGAGCTTGATCCAGGCCATCATTATGATTCAATCGGACATTATGCGTCGTCTGAATATGTATTTGTGATAGAAGGTGTTTTAACCCTCACGATTGGTGAACAAACACTCACTGTAGGCAAAGAAGACGCAACACATTTTGTTGCCACACAAGTGCATCGTTATGAAAATCTTGGAGATGTGCTCGTCAAAGCGATCGTCATCAATCTTTATTCACAAAAAAAATAAGACCTTGGAGCGTTACACCCAAGGTCTTATTTTTTATTCTTGATTTAGCGCAGCTTTTAGCGCTGCTGCTAATGGACTTTCTTCTGGTTCATCCGCTTGGCTATATTTTTTTACCAGACGACGTTCTTCGTGCTTTGTCATTTTTTTCTTTTTCGCTTGTTTATCTAGCATTTTTTCTGTTGTCCCATCAAATTTACAACGGAAAAAAGCACCATTTTTGCCGTCAATGATCTCCATCTTACGATGACATTGCGGACAGCGATGATTCGACACTTTAGGATCTTTGCGGCGACGATAACTGCAAGAATCACCTGTACACACATAAATTTTGCCATCTCGTGTATTTTTTTCACGCAATAGCGATCCACAATCGGGACATTTTTTTTGTGTTAATGAAAAATCTTGATAGGTCGCTTGGCTTTGTTTGATTTCTTTAACTAATTGCGTTGTTTCTACTTCTATTTCGTTCATGAATTGCGTTAAGGAATACTTTTTCGTTGCAATCGCTTCTAATTGTTCTTCCCATTTTTTCGTTAAGTCAGGGGTAACCAGTGAAGGGTTCACTAATTCTAATAGCTGTTTTCCTTTTTTTGACACAGCTAAGGCATTTGTCGTACGTTCCATCAATTCCGACTTAATCAGTTTTTCAATGATTTCTGCACGTGTAGCAGGTGTTCCCAAATGGAATTTTTCCATTTGGCCTAATAGAGTCCCTTCGTTCAACGGCTTAGGTGGTGTCGTTAGTCCTTTTTTCAAGCTAAAATCAGGCTTGACCGACATCTTATCTACAAATTCTACTAATGGCTCTGTATGTTTACTTTCCTTAAATCCTGATTCTAAAATCTCTTGTTGACGGAAAATAAATTCGGCTTTGCCAAAGTGGACTGTAATCGTTTGTTGACGTGTCACATGTGGAGGTAAAAACAACCCAATAAAACGAGTTACGATCATTTGATAAATTTTCGATTCATCATTACTCAATTTTTCATAACGTGCACGTTGTTCTGTTGGCAATAAACCATGATGATCTGAAACTTTCGCATCATTAAATACAGACATTTGCTGTATATTAGCATGTGTTTTGGCTAATGATTTTGCTTGAGCTGAAAAATCAGCAACGGCTTGTAATCGTTCGTCCATGGTAGCTTTCATATCTTGAGTTAAATACTTACTATCTGTTCTTGGATAGCTGACGATTTTATGAAATTCATATAAGCTTTGAACAATACTCAACGTTTTCTTTGCTGAAAAACCATAGCGAGCATTGGCTTCTTGCTGTAACTCTGTCAGATCATAAAGTAGCGGAGCATATTCTTTTTTTGTTTTTTCTTTTATGCTTGTGGCCTGTCCATTTTCTTTGCTGAGTGTCTGAATCTGTGCAAGTGCTTGGGTTTTATCCGTTAAAGCATATGGATTTTTTTGAACAAGCGTTGCTTTTTGTTGACCTACAGCTAGTTCGATTTGGTAATAGCTTTGTGCTACAAAGCGTTCGATTTGTTTTTCACGACTACGAACTAACGCTAGCGTTGGGGTCTGTACACGTCCAGCACTCAGATTGTCTTCATATTTCACCGTTAAAGCACGTGTGACATTTAATCCGACTAGCCAGTCTGCCTTCGCCCGCGCAAGTGCTGAATCATACAATGCGTCATATTCTTTTGCTGATTTCAATTGAGAAAATCCTGTTTTGATCGCTTTATCTGTTTGAGAAGAAATCCATAATCGTTTGACCGGTTTATCAAAGCGAATCCATTCTAAGATCCAACGAGCAACCAGCTCTCCCTCACGACCAGCATCGGTTGCGATCACGAATTCTGATACGTCTTTACGACTAGCCAGTTGTTTAATTGCTTTTAATTGATGACCAGTTTTGGGCAAAGGTTTGATGCCGATTTTTTTGGGAATCATAGGAAGTGTTTCCATTTTCCATGACTGCCAGTCATTGTTTAGATCTTCTGGCATTTTTAGACCCAACAAATGACCAAGTGCCCACGTAACGATGACATTTGGTCCTTCATAATATGATTTATGTTTTTCTTTTGCGCCTAAAACCTTAGAAAGATCTTTGGCAACGCTTGGCTTTTCCGCTAGAATTAGTTGCTTCATAAAATTCCCTTCCACTTTCGACCGTTACTGGTTGATATTCTTGTAATAATGCGATACCCAGATATTGTTGCAAATCATCATCACACTCTTCACACCAGCGCTCATCCCCTTCATTCCAAAAGGCACATAGATAATTTGGTCGGGCATTGATGTTACTATATTCTTCTTGAAGCTTTTGCCATTGTTCTTTGTAATATGTTTGAGCAGCCTCTAATGTATCAAAAGAATATTCACTTTTAATATCTTGACGCCAATCTTCAAAAAACCACCAAGGTTCATTGTCTCCATACATCACTACTACTTGATACATATTTCACCCCTCACTTCACGCGAACTTTAACTTATAATTTCTTTTTGTTCATGAACGTTTCTATTCCATACTAGAGCGTTTTGAAAGAACTTTCAAGAAGTGTGCTTGTGAACTTGCCTTCATTACCTGATAAATCTAAACATTTTTGCGTGAATTTTCTTTTAAATATAGCATATTTGGATAAAATTGCGTACAACCTTACAAAAATGTTCGTGAAAAAACACTGCATCGAATTCGATGCAGTGTACTGATTAAATATATTGTAATTGGGTTTGTGCTTGATACGCTTGATCGATAAGGCCTCCACCAAGACACTCCATGCCATCGTAAAATACGACCGCTTGACCAGGTGTAATCGCACGAACAGGTTCATCAAACACAACTTCAGCTTGACCCTCTTCTTTTAGATGCACTGTAACTGGAACATCTTGTTGACGGTAACGAAACTTCGCTGTACAACGGAATTCCTTAGGTTTTTCTTCATCTGTTGTAAAGTGGATCTCACTTGCTTCCAATCGATCCGCATACAATGCTTCATGATGGAAACCTTGTCCAACATATAAAGTATTTGTTGTTAAATCTTTGCCAACAACAAACCATGGTTCTTGTGTTTTACCACCGCCACCAATACCTAAACCTTGACGTTGGCCGATCGTATAATACATCAGTCCGTCATGTTGTCCTTTGATTTCACCATCGAGTGTGACCATATTGCCTTTTTTTGCTGGTAAATAATTACTTAAGAATTGTTTGAAATTCTTTTCACCAATAAAGCAGACACCCGTTGAATCTTTTTTCTTCGCTGTCGCAAGATTTGCACGTTCTGCAATTTCACGTACTTCTTTTTTCTCCATCCCCCCTAAAGGAAACATGGTTTTAGCTAATTGCGCTTGTGACAATTGACTTAAAAAGTAAGTTTGATCTTTATTGTTGTCCACGCCACGAAGCATATGTGTCGTGCCATCTTCATCGCGAGTCACTTGTGCGTAATGTCCAGTTGCGACATAATCTGCTCCAAGATCTAGCGCGTAATCTAAAAATGCTTTAAACTTAATTTCTTTATTACACATTACGTCAGGATTTGGTGTTCGTCCTGCTCGATATTCTGCTAAAAAGTATTCAAATACACGATCCCAATACTCTTTTTCAAAATTGACAGAGTAATAAGGAATCCCGATTTGTGCTGCTACTTTGGCTACATCTTTATAATCTTCTGTCGCGGTACAAACCCCATTTTCATCGGTATCGTCCCAATTTTTCATAAAGATCCCAATGACGTCATATCCTTGTTCTTTTAATAATAGCGCTGTAACAGAAGAGTCGACACCGCCACTCATTCCTACAACGACACGTGTGTTGCTGTTGTCTTTCATATGTTCACCATCATTTCATTCGTATTGCTGAATTTTACGATTTGAAGGTCGCAACTTTTCAGTCGTTGTCATTATACATGAGATTTCTAAAAATTTCATGGAATCTTGACGATATTGACAAAATCCTAATAAAAAAAGAGCCAATCTCATGAACGAGACAGCTCTAGTTTCGTTTACACTTTTTCGAATAATCCGCGATCGATAAATCCATCCATTAAGAAGAAATACTTTTCACGCAACATTTCATGATTTGGATCTTTAAATAAATCAACTGCTTTTAATCCATTTGCGGTCGTCACAGACATTTTAAATGAAGATACTTCTTTGTCGACAGTAATTTTTAATTGAAACCCTTCTTTACTCGCCGGTGTTGCTTGAAGGGGTCTGATCAATTGGAAATTCCCACTTTTTGTTTCTGTAAATCCGTTGTCACGCAATGTATAACGTTTTGCTGTAGGTGCCAAACGGTAACGGACAGTTGAGCCTAAGATCGTTGCTTCTTTTGCAAAAGCCATCTTTTTTCACCTCATTCATTTTTCTTTTATTATAAAGATAAATTAGAAACTTGACTAGTCTTTGTCAAAGCGGTTCTTATTTTTTTAAACGTAAAATCGTGTTGATCAAGATTTGACTAAAGCGTTCCACTTCACTTTGCGTATTTTCTAGTCCAAAACTCATGCGAATCGCAGAAGAAATATAAGGATCACCTTTGCCATACATCGCTTCTAAAACGTGTGAAGGATGAACCGTTCCAGCTGTACAAGCCGATCCGGTCGAAATTGCAAAACCTGCTAAATCAAGATGCATCAATAATAAATCATTGGCCACTCCAGGAAAAGATAAATTGACAACATGACTCAAACGATTCATTGAACCATTTACATGATAGCAAATAGCTGCTTGATCTAATTGAGCTAACAGATACTTTGTAAATCCTGCATATTGGTCTTGTCTTTCCTCAAATGAATACTCTCTCATTATCTTTACTGCTTCAGCCATTCCTAAAATACTAATTAAATTTTCCGTACCCGCACGTCGTTTCGCTTCTTGTTCACCACCATGAAACAAAGGCGGCAAGACGATCGTTTGTTTTTGATATAAAAAACCGACCCCTTTTGGTCCATTGATTTTATGAGCTGAAATCGATAATAGGTCGATCCCTAATGCTGTTACATCGATGGGATATTTTCCATAAGCTTGGACAGCATCCGTATGAAAATAAGCTTGATGTTCACGTAATACGTCGCCAATTTCCTTGATTGGATAGAGATTGCCTGTTTCATTATTAGCAAACATAACTGATACTAAAATCGTATCTTCGCGCAATGCTTGCTGTACTTGTTGCGCAGTAAGTTCACCTTCCGTATTTACCGGAAGATACGTTACATCAAAGCCTTCTTCTTGCAAGTGATGCATCGCTTCTAAAACGGCAGGATGTTCTACTTGCGTCGTGATCAAGTGTTTGCCTAAATGTTGCCTAGCACGAGCTGTCTGTAAAATAGCCGTGTTGTCTCCTTCAGTTCCACCACTGGTAAAGATAATCTCATTAGGTGTCGCGTGAATACTTGCAGCGATTACTTGACGCGCTTCTTCTAATTTTTCATGCGCTTGGCGTCCATACTGATGGATACTTGAGGGATTTCCAAACGTTGTTTTCATATACTCTGTCATCACACCGATCACATTAGGATGCATCGGTGTCGTGGCAGCGTGGTCAAAATATGTCATCATGTCACCTTCTCTTATTAATCTGTTTCATTATAACAAACCTTGGACAAAAAAATAGTAAAAGCACTTGGATCGATCACCAGGCTTTTACTATTTGGATTATTTTTCTAAACGAAACAACGGGCTCATCGGCGTATTCTCATGGATGCGTTTCATCGCTTCTCCAATTAATTCTGAACACGTAATATACGTCGCTTGTTTTGGATGTCTTGTGTCTTCTGTTAAACAAGAATCGGTCACACAAATATCTTCAATCGGAGCATTTTCCAACACTTCTTTTGCGTCCGCATTAAATAAAGCATGAGAAGCACACGCATGAACTTCTTTTGCACCAGCTTCTTTCAACAAACGAGCCGCTTTCGCAAAGGTATGTCCTGTATTTAAAATGTCATCGACCATAATACATGTTTTACCTTCCACGTCACCGATAACATAGCCATCATCTTGCGCATCATCATCTTGATCTACAATCGCTAATGTCGTGCCCAGATACTCTGCCAATCCACGTGAACGTTGAACACCACTGTTTTTAGGAGATACTACAACATACTCATCTCCTTGCATACCACGATCTAAATAATAGCGAGCAAATAAAGGAGTTGTAAATAGATTATCTACTGGAATATCAAAAAATCCCTGCACTTGAACGGTATGTAAATCTAACGTCAATACACGTGTCGCACCAGCTTCAACTAATAAATTCGCAATCAATTTTGCTGTAATAGGTTCGTGAGGTCTAGAAGTTCGGTCTTGTCTTGCATATGCATAATAAGGCAAAATAACATTGATCGTTTTTGCACTCGCACGTTTCATCGCATCGATCATGATCAACAGCGCCATATAATAATCATTAACTGGTGTATTTGTTGATTGGATCAAATATGTATCGATTCCGCGAACACTTTCTTCGATATTAATGGCAATTTCACCATCACTAAATGTTTTGATTGCACTTTTTCCTAATTGACATCCAAAAACATCTGCTATTTTTTGAGCTAAAGGGACATTCCCGTCCAAACTAAAAATTTTTAACGCTTCTTCCGTATGATTCTCGTTCATAGTTTCCTCCGATATGCATGATTTCTTCTATTCTATCATATTTTGGCTACTTTTTCTCAACTGGTTTATGGTCTTTTCTACCTTAAGGAAATGAAACCGTCCCCATGATCCATTTAGCTGGAATTTCTTTGCGGTAATTTCCCCAATTATCGTGGACCTTTAAAAAATATTTCCCCGTATCATCCACGCGATACGCGTAAGCCACGACCCAATGATTGCCATAAGTGCTCCCTAATAAGCGATTGATGCCTACGATCACTGGCTTTTGTTGATCAAGGCGTTTGATCACCCGCGTAAGCCCGCCGATTGGGGTTGATCGTGCCCATAATTTTTGATGGTGATACTGGCAAAACAATGAAATACCAGAACTCACTTGATAGGTTACCGTTGAATTGCCTAATGGTTGAATAAACAAGCGCAAATAGGCAACTAAGTTTTCACCTTCTCCAAAGGGTTGTCTTATATATGCCGGAAGTTGGAGCTCTTGGCGATAATCTTGGTAGTAAGCGATCAATACCGCTGCTGCATAGCTACCGCATAACTTCCCTTTTGTATTTGTCCAATTGCGATACGCGTAAAATCTTGATTCTTCAATTCCATGCCATGTCGACATGAGCACCACTCCTTTTCTACGACCATACTTTACTTGTCTAAACAATAAGAGTATATCATAATAAGTATATACCAAAGGAGGAACTGACATGACAAGACGTGCACAAGATGATTTTTATGATTATGTAAATGGCGAATGGCTTGAAACCGCAACGATTCCAGAAGACAAACCTTCTACCGGTGGCTTTCAAGATCTCGTAACCACGATCGAAGAAAACTTAATGACTCAATTTGAAGAATGGGCTAAAAATAAAGAAACGATTCCCAATCCACATATAAAAAAAGCAGTCGATTATTATGAGCTAGCAAACGATCAAACACGACGCGACACGCGTGGTACTGAACCATTAAAAGAGTATTTACAAGTCATTACAACAATTGACTCTTTTGAAACATTGAACGAGCAATTATATGACTTAAGTCTAGCCAATATTACTTTACCATTTGATTTTGATGTGATGGCGGATATGAAACAAACTACTCAACATGCACTATATCTTTCACCCGCTTCTTTGATTTTACCGGATAAAACCTACTATGAAGAAGACAATGAACAAGCCATGGTCATGTTGCAAGAGTTCTTTGAAATGAGTGTTGCGTTGATGCAACACTTAGGTCACACGCGTGCACAATCAGAAGCAATCGTAGAACAAGCGATGGCATTTGATAAAGCCTTAGTTCCATTTGTACAAAGCGCAGAAGAACGAGCAGACTATAGTTTGATGTACAATCCACGTTCAATCGAGGTTATCAAACATTACAGTGAACGGTTTGATTTAAAACAACTTGCAGAACGTTTGGTCGACACTAACTTAGATACTGTGATCGTCACTGAACCGACTTATTTTGAAAATTTTGCGGCCTTCACAGAAAGTGATCATCTGCCGTTACTGCGTAGTTGGATGTATTTGATGACAGCATTACGCTATACCGAATATTTAAGTGATGAGATTCGCATTTTAGGTGGCCGTTACCAACGCTTTTTATCTGGGATCAAAGAAGCTAAATCGTTCGAAAAATCGGCTTATCAACTGGCTTTTTCACAATTTTCAGCAGCAGTCGGTGATGTCTACGCTAAAACATATTTTGGACCTGAAGCAAAGGCAGACGTTGAACATATGGTCGCGACAATGATCGATGTATATAAAAAACGTTTAGAAAACAATACTTGGCTAAGTGATACCACCCGACAATTAGCGATTAAAAAATTAGATCATATTGGTGTTCATGTTGGTTATCCAGAAACATTACCTAAACTTTATGATCGCTTGATCGTTACGTCAAAATCGGAAGGTGGAGAATTTTTTGAGAATGTCTTAACCTTATCTAAAATTCGTACTCTTGCTCATTTTGAAAAATATCAAGAACCGGTCGATCGAAGTGAATGGGGAATGTCTCCAGCGACTGTTAATGCGTATTATAGTGGTTTGATGAATATCATCGTCTTTCCTGCTGCGATTTTACAAGCACCGTTCTATAGTTTAGAACAATCAAGCAGTGCAAATTATGGTGGGATCGGCGCTGTGATCGCTCATGAGATCTCTCATGCCTTTGATAATAATGGAGCAAAATTTGATGAAAATGGAAACTTAAGCAATTGGTGGACTGAAGAAGACTTGACGCAATTTAAAACCTTAGCAAAACAAATGATCGAAGAATTCGATGGCTTACCGTTTGCAGAAGGTAAAGTAAATGGAACATTGACGGTTTCGGAAAATATTGCAGATGCTGGAGGGTTAAGCTGTGCTTTAGAAGCAGCAAAACGGGAAACTGACGTTAATTTAGAAGACTTTTTTGTGAACTGGGCAAAAATTTGGCGTACGAAAGCCACACTTGCTTACCAACAATTGTTACTAAATGTTGACGTCCATGGTCCAGCAAAACTGCGTGCCAATATCCAAGTTCAAAATTTAGATGACTTTTATGAAGTCTTTGAGGTAACAGAAAATGATCCAATGTATCGTGCACCTGAGAAACGTGTACATATTTGGTAAAAAAATCTCCTGCTAATAAGCAGGAGATTTTTTTACTGTCGGATATAAGCTAAAACCATTTCAGCTGAACGGCGACCCGCTTCAATAATAAACTCATCAAAACTTTGTGTCGCTTCTTCTTCGGCTGTATCACTCATTGCGCGAATGATAATAAAAGGAACCTTGAATTGGCGAGCTGTTTGCGCAATTGCTGCGCCTTCCATTTCGCAAGCTAATGCTTGTGGGAAATGAGACAAGATTTCTTGCACTTTTTCAGAACTATTTACAAACGTGTCTCCAGTTACGATCAATCCAGTTTTTGTATTCAACTCTGCCTCTTTAGCTGCCTGTTCAAACGCTTGGATCAATTCTTGGCTTGCCTCATAATATAGCGGCATCCCTGCTGGCAATTGCCCATATTCATAGCCAAACCCTGTCACGTCAACATCGTGATAAGCCACTTGATCAGATAAGACCACATCACCCACTGCTAAACCTTGTCCGATTCCTCCAGCAGATCCAGTATTGATGATCACGTCCACGTCATACTTTTGAATCAATAAACTTGTTGTGATCGAAGCCAATACTTTTCCAATTCCTGATTCGACTACAATGACTTCTTGGTCGTCAATTATTCCTTGATAAAATTTTGCTCCAGCTTGTTCCCAAGTCGTTTTGTCGGTTAAAGCTGCTTGCAAAATCTCTACTTCTTGCGCCATTGCGCCGATAATTCCAATTTTCATAAATTCCTCCAACTTATAAATAAATGATCGCTAAAATAACCAAAACCAAAAGTACCGCTACGATTCCGATAGATTTCATCAAAAATGTATTCATTTCACGCGATCGTTGATTCGATTTAGAACGTGAAACACTTTTTTCTTCTTTCTTTTGATAAGGTTTACGATAGAAATGTCCTGCCTTTTTTTGTCCAGAATTTTCTTTCATTTGCTGAACGGGTTTTGATTGTTCAGTAGTTTTTACCGCACGCTCACTCTTCATACCTTGCGTACGTTTTTGTCGTCTGAGTTCTGAACGTGTCACTAAAGGACGTTTACTCATGAAGCTTCCGTTCCACCTTTCGTCAATTGTAACTCCCAATAGGTTACAGCATATAATGTTTTTGCATCACAAATCAAACCAGATTTAATCGCTTCTTTTACTTGCGCAAGTGTCAGTTCCTCACATTGTAAAAATTCATCTTCATCTTGATCTAGCGGACGGTCTGCTTTTTTTAATTGCTTCGCTTCATAGATCGTTAGAAATTCATCAGAAAATCCAGGTGTCGAATACATGCCAACGATTTCATTCCACGTCTCCGCTTGATAATCTGTCTCTTCTTCTAATTCACGTTTTGCTGTATGTAAAGGTGCATGCTCCTCACCTGGATCGATTTTTCCAGCTGGGATCTCTAATGTATCACGCTCTAGTGGTTTACGAAACTGACGAACTAATACGATTTTTTGCTGATCTGTTACGGCTAAAACAGCCACAGCACCATGATGCAAAACAAGTTCACGTGTTGCGCTTCGTCCATCAGGCAGTGTCACGTCATCTACAAACACATCAATAATTTTACCTTTAAAAATTTCAGTTCGCTTAGTTGTTTTTTCTTCAAATTTTGAGGGTTCCATACGTTCTCCTTTCCAGATTCACTTGACTTTAATAAAGTGTACCATAAAAAAATTAGGATTTTGCTAAATTCTTTAAATCCATCGAAAGACCGATACTTTTTCAGATAGTAACATGCTAAAATAATAATATCGACAAGACAGTCAATGCTTTTTTCAGGAGGAAAGAATATGAACAAAAAAAATGGAACAATTATCGGATTCGTTTTACTCGCATTGTTTATTTGGCTTAGTGCGGGGTTAGAGGATACAGTGACCGTTGTTCTTTTGATTGCTCTAGTTTGGTGTTGTATTCGATTTTTCGGACGAAAGTCATCGAAAAAGAAAAAAGCCAAGACGATTCAGCATATTTCAAAAGAAAAAGAGCAACATTACAAAGATAGCGGGATGTCTCCTAGTGAGATTGCCTTATTCCGTGACACGATGAGCCAAACTAAAGAATTGATTGATCATTTGCAAACAAATATCAATCAAAACGCAAAATTAAAATCGATTGATTTGCGTTATGATACTGTTAGAGCATCAAAAGCTTTATTCAAAGATCTTGTGAAGCGTCCAAAACGTCTACATCTTGCCAATCATTTTTTATACACTCACTTACCTAATTTAGTAGAGTTGACAGATAAATATCTCGAAATCAATGTTCACGAGATCAAATCTAAAGAGACCTATGATAAAATGGAAGAAAGTATTTTAGTGATCGATCAAATGGCAGCTTTGATCGCCCAAGATTATCAAAATTTTGTTGCCGAAGATTTTGAAGATATTGATGTTGAACTTTCTTTAGCCAAACAAAGTATCCAACAACAGAAATAAAAAATGGCATAAAAATCTAGCAGAATATGCTAGATTTTTTGCTACGATATCGCCTTTAGGAGGAAAAATTATGGATGAACAATTGAAACCTAGTACAACTCAAACAGATGCATTAGATGATCTTTTAGCAGATCCGTTTGATTTTCCATTGGAGCAAGCTACAGCAAATGCACCTGTAACACCTGTCAATACTCAAAAATTAATCGATAAATTACCAGAAGAACGTCAAAAGCAAGCACGCGATTTAGCAGAAAAAATCGATGTCACCAATCAGCAAGCTGTCATTACGTATGGTGCGAATGCCCAAACAAAACTAAGCCAATTTTCACAATCAATGCTTGATCATGTCCAAACTTCAGATATCGGACCCATCGGTGATTCTTTGAGCGAATTGATGTATCGATTACAAGAAGCGAATCCTGACGAACTTCGTGCTGGTGAGGGCAATATTTTTCAACGAATGTTTGGAAAAGTAAAACAATCCATTTATGAAGTTACGGCAAAATATCAAAAAATCGGCGCTCAAATCGATAAAGTAGCGGTCAAATTAACCCAAGAAAAAGATGGCTTATTAAAAGACAATCAGATGCTTGAAGAATTGTATCAAAAAAATAAAGATTATTTTGATGCATTAAATATTTATATTGCAGCCGGCGAGCTAAAAATAGATGAATTGCAACAAACGATCATTCCAGAAGCGACTGCAAAAGCGCGTGAGACTGGTGATCAAATGGATGCACAGATCGTCAATGATTATACGCAATTTTTAGATCGTTTAGATAAACGGACGCACGATTTAAAATTAGCTCGACAAATTACCATTCAGCAAGCGCCACAAATTCGTTTGATTCAAAATACGAACCAAGCTTTAGCTGAAAAAATCCAAGCATCTGTCTCTACGGCCATTCCATTATGGAAAAATCAAGTTGTGATCGCGTTAACGTTACTTCGTCAAAAAGACGCCGTGACTGCTCAACGACAAGTCTCCGAAACAACAAATGACCTCTTGAAGAAAAATTCTGAGTTGTTGAAGATTTCCGCTATCGAAACGGCTAAGGAAAACGAACGAGGCATCGTGGATATCGAAACGCTGCAAAAAACTCAAAATGACTTGATTGAAACGATTCAAGAAACCTTGCGAATTCAACAAGAAGGAAAAGAAAAACGTCGAAGTGCAGAACTAGAGCTTCATACAATGGAAAATGATTTGAAAGACAAACTGTTAGATCTAACAAGTCAACGAAACCAATAAAAAAACGAGATATCATAATGATATCTCGTTTTTTTAATTAATAAGTTTAGCCAATAATAACAATAGTGCCGGAAACAGGCTATTGCTTGCATTAAAAAATAAATGAGTAAAAATCGAACCCCAGATATTTTTAAAGAAATAACAAATCAATGCAAAATATGCACCTACGATCATATATGGTACGGTATCAATAACAGAGCCGTTAAAATTAAAGTAATGGATTAGTCCAAATAAAACAGAAGAAACAAAAAACATAAGGACTTTCCCTACTCCGGGCTTGATTTTCATAAATAGCAGATAACGAAATGTTAACTCCTCTGAAAACGGCGCCATTAATGGTTGGATACTAGCGGCGATCATCACGAATAAAGAAGCATACGTGATGGATTCTAAAGGATTGGCTTCTAGAGAACTTCCCATCAATCCTCTGGTGAAAGATAAAAGAATATACGCCCCAAGCGTCAGAATAATGTTTAAAAGCAATTTTAGCCATAAACGTCGCTTGTAATGTTGAAATTGCTCTTTTAAAAATGGTCCAAATAGATAGAGCATCGTAAGCAATCCTAATCCAAAAATAATAAAATTAATAATTAATGAAGCATTTGCACCAATATGTTTAAAGAATACTTTAAAAATCAAAACGGAAATCAACAATTCTATCGGAATCACACAAAGACCCAAATACTCTTTTTTTGTCCAACTGTTCACCTACTCATCCTCCTCGTATTCATTATAATAACTTAATTTAGGGAAGAATAAAGAAACAGTCGTTCCTTCCTTCCATTGCGATTGAACCGTCAACTCGATTCCTAATTTTTGTGCTAAATTTTTCGCTAGATAAAGTCCTAGCCCTGTAGAATGGATTTGGGCATTACGGCCATTCGTTCCGGTAAATCCTTTGTCGAAAATTCGTTTTAGATCTTCTGGAGGAATACCTATTCCTGTATCTACGATATGTAACATCACACCACGCTTTTGTTTTTCGATTCGTGTCATGACAACTCCAGCATCATCTGTATACTTAATGGCATTTGATACTATTTGTCGATAGATGAATGCGACCCACTTCGGATCAGTCAATACGACTTCATCTTCGCCAATCAAAGAAAAACGAATATTTTTTTGAATAAAATAATTCGCCTGACTACGAATGACTGGCTGAATCGTTTCTTTTAGCGAGCTTTCTTGGATCAAATAATCTTTTGTAAAACTTTCTAATCGCGCAACGTATAAGACTTGTTCAACATAATCATTCATGCGCGTTAATTCATTTTCTAGTGCGATATATTTATCATCTGGTATATCAAATTCGATTGAGCGTAGTAATAATTGACTAGCTGCTAAAGGGAGTTTGATTTCATGGACCCAAGAATCAATATATTCTTTTTGTTCTTCTTGCGCGGAGATTACTTCTTGCATCATCGCTTGATGCTCTTGAATAGCCTGATTTACATACTGTTGCTGCAATTTTTCAACTGAACTCCGCGCTCCGGTTAAATAATTTTGCAATACACTGTAATCTTCTGAGACTGCTAATTTTCGCCACCAACTACGTTTTAAAACATAATGAATCGACTGGATCCCGACTAGTCCGATAAATTCAATCACAAATAGATATCCCGCAATACTCCATTCGAATGGATAATTGGGCGTCAACCATATGACAAATACCGTAAGCATAAAAAATACGATCCAGCCAAGATACGTCAACCACTGATCCTTGATATAATTTCGTATCGTCATACCACTATCCTCACGGCACGATATAGCCTTGGCCTACTTTCGTTTCGATATAGCCGTAAACTCCCGCTTGTTCGATTTTACGACGAAGCCGATTGATATTCACAGTTAATGTATTATCATCAACAAATCGTTCATCGTCCCATAAAGCGCGTAATAATTTTTCTCGACTTAAAATTTTCCCGTGATTTTTCATTAAAATATACAGTAATCGATATTCATTTTTACTCAAATCAACAAGTTCACCTTTGATCTCGACACTACTATTGTCGACATTCAATACAAGCTCGTTATGAGATAAAGTTTCCTGACTAGCTTCAACATAGTTATATGATCGACGCAACAGTGCATTGATTTTAGCTACTAAAACATCTAAATCGAATGGTTTTGTAACGAAATCGTCTGCTCCCATATTCATTGCCATGATCATATCCATATTAGTATTACGACTTGAAATAAAAATAATCGGTACCTTCGAGATTTCACGGATTTTTTGACACCAATAATAGCCATCAAAAACAGGCAAGTTGATATCTAATAACACAAGTTGTGGTTGTTCTTGTTGAAAATCGTCAAATACTTTTTGAAAATCTGTAGTTCCGTAAGTTTCAAATTGCCATTTTTCTAATTCTTCGCTAATTAATTCACGAATCACTTTTTCATCTTCTACAATCATTATTTTCGCCATGATAACGTCCTCCTTTAATCCTTAACCCGTTCATATCCACTAAACGTATAGTTTATTTTCTTCTCCATTGTAACAAAAAAAAGAAGGAGATGCTCTCCTTCTTTACTCAATTTATTGACTTAATTCACAAGTTGCGTCTGAATCGGCAATAATAATCACATTTGGATGATTTTGCAATACACTTGCAGGCAGCTCTTCTGTGATCGGGCCTTCGATCATTCCTTTGATCGCCTCCGCTTTAGCTGTGCCAAAAGCAAGTAAAATAATCATGTTACTCTTCATAATCGATTGAATCCCCATAGAGATCGCTTGTGTCGGTACGTCTTCGATCTTATCGAAATAACGTTGATTTGCTTGAATAGTAGATTCGGTCAATTCAACTACATGTGTTGGTGTATCGAATGCAGTTCCAGGCTCATTAAAACCGATATGTCCATTACGTCCGATTCCTAAAATCTGCAGATCAACTGGATGATCCATTAAGATTTTTTCGTAACGCTGACACTCAGCAGATAAGTCCGTTGCTTTTCCATTTGGAATGTAACTTTCTTTAAATGGTTTTTGTGCGAATAAATGCTCGTGCATATACATATGATAACTTTGTGGATCGGTAGCTGAAAGTCCAACATATTCATCTAAATTTACAGAGGATAGCTTAGAAAAATCTAAATCGCTTGATACCATTTCTTGATAGAGCGTTTCAGGCGTACTACCTGTTGCTAAGCCCATCGTTTCTAAGCCATTTTCCATTGCTTCTTTTACTAAGTCAAACGCTTTTTTTCCGCCTTCTGCTGCATTGTTTACTTGAATAAGTTTCATATTCTGCACCTCTCTCTTTGGTATATACCAAATTTAACATAGGTTTCAAAAAAATGCAAGTATTGTCTAGACCATTTTGGGTTATTCTGCTAAAAAAGCCTTCATATTAGTTTGATCAACAACCGGAAAATGTGCGATTTGCTGCGCAATAGCCGCTGCTATTGCTTTCAAATGCCCAGGTTCATCATTTTCAATTTGTAGGACTAACAAAGGTTCATGAAGACTTAATCGAAGTAAATACCAGCCTGATCCATACGGTTCACTGATTTTCATGCGAATTCCCTCTTCATTTTCTGGATCTAAAGTAAATCCTGATGGTAAAAATGTCTTGAACGAATCAATTACTTGTTGACCATTTACTCGTGCATCTTCTTTGATCAAGAAGCGGATTTCTTTTGTTTCAGCTGGTTGTTTTAAGTCCGCCATCAATTCATCTAAACTTTTTTCTTCTTTAGCTAATTGAGGAAGTAACATCAAAATTTTAGCGATCACATAGGCACCATCATCCAAAAAGTAGTTTTCTTTAAAGGCTGCATGTCCACTAGTCTCGATCGCCAATTGAGAGTCGATCCCTTCGTTGTTTAGCGCGATTGCTTTATTGATGACATTACGATAGCCTGAGATATAACGCACTTGCTTTCCACCGAGTGATTCAATGAATACTTTTACATGATCAGAAGTTGGTGAATTGGTTACAATGCTCGTTCCAGGGTATTCGTGTAGGACAATCTGGCTTAATACAGCAATTAAATTATTACGATTCATCACTTCACCAGACTTTGTCACGACTGCTGAACGGTCAACATCCGTATCAAAGATCACACCTAAATCGGCTTGATGAGCTAGGACAGCTTTTTGAATACTCGCCATCGCTTCTTTATTATCTGGATTTGGAATATGATTAGGAAACGCGCCATCTGGCTCTAAAAATTGTGAACCATCCGTATTTGCGCCAAGTACTTCTAGTACATGTTTCGCAAAAAAACCACCTGCTCCATTTCCGGCATCCACGATAATGTGCCAATTTTTTAAAGGTTGTTCTTGATCTGTCTTCATACCAGCTTTGATTTTTTTTACGAGATCTGCAGCATACGGCGTTAAAATATCAGCTTTTAATAATTCCCCGTTTTCTTTTGTCTCCGACAAATGGCTATGTTCTAAAATAAAGCGAATATCTTCTTTTTCTGCACCACCATCGCGACTAAATATTTTGATCTCGTTAAAATAATAAGGCAAATGACTTGCTGTGAACATGATTCCAGCATCACAATTAAACGCCTCAAATTGTGTCGCCATAAACATTGCAGGTGTTGTCGCCAATTCAAAATCGATTACTTGAACACCTTGAGCACGTAAGGCCTTAATAAAATGCTGTACCAATATCGGTCCACTTAACCGACTATCACGACCTATCCCAATTGTTAAAGGATGTTGATATCCCTTTTGTGACATCAACCAAGATGTCACACCATAAGCGATTTTTTCTACTGCTTCTGGTGTCAAATTTGCTTGATGTTCATCGGTCTCAATCGCAATTCCTCGAATATCCGATCCATTTTGTAACGATGCTAGTGTTCCCACAATCAAATACCTCCCGTACTTTTCTTAATTTTAGTTTTTATTACTATAAAATAAGTGTACCTGAAACTTTTAAAATTAGATAGCAAAAAAACACGCTCTTTTTAAAAGAGCGTGTTCATCATTCTTTAATTGCTTAAATCTTCACCATTTGTCGCAATGACTTGTTTATACCAGTCAAATGATTTTTTCTTCGAACGTTTTAATGTCCCGTTTCCTTCATTGTCACGGTCGACGTAGATAAAACCATAACGTTTTTTCATTTCACCCGTTCCAGCACTGACTAAATCGATACAGCCCCAAGTGGTGTAACCTAATAGATCCACACCATCTAATTCAACCGCATCTTTCATTGCTTGAATGTGCGCTGCTAAATACTCGATACGATAATCATCGACTACATAACCATTTTCGTCAGGTGTATCGACAGCTCCTAAACCATTTTCTACGATAAACAATGGTTTTTGATAGCGATCATACAGGTCATTCATCGTTACACGTAAGCCTAGTGGATCAATTTGCCAGCCCCATTCACTTGCTTCTAAATAAGGATTTTTAACAGAAGCAAAGATATTGCCCGCGGTTTGTTCATTGATTTTTGGATCTGTTGATTGAACACGAGAAGAATAATAAGAAAATGAGATAAAATCAACTGTGTGTTCTTTCAATAACTCTAAATCGCCGTCTTCGATTGGCAATTCGATTCCTTTACGCGCCAATTCTTTTAAGGCATAAGCTGGATATTCTCCACGTGATTGTACATCGATAAAGAAGAAGTTTTCACGATCTGCTTTACGTGCTGCCCATACGTCTTCTGGTTTACAAGTATATGCATAGTTCGTTCCAGCTGCTAGCATACATCCCACTTGGTTTTCCGGATCAACTTCATGTGCGATTTTTGTTGCAACAGCACTTGCTAATAATTCATGATGTGCCGCTTGATATTTTACTTTTTCTTGATCTTCGCCTTCTTCAAAGTAAAGTCCTGCACCCATAAATGGAGCATGTAAAATCATGTTGATTTCATTAAATGTTAACCAATATTTTACAAGTCCTTTGTAGCGAGTAAAGATCGCACGACAAAGATTTTCATAAAACCCAACCATCTCACGGCTTCTCCAAGCACCGTATTTTTCAACTAAATGCATTGGACAATCAAAGTGCGTGATGGTCACTAACGGTTCGATCCCATGTTTATGACATTCTTTAAATAGATCTTCATAAAATTGTAGTCCGTCTTCATTAGGCTCTGTTTCATCACCTAATGGAAAGATACGACTCCAAGCAATCGACAAACGATACGTTTTAAAGCCCATTTCACCAAATAAGGCAATATCTTCTTTATAATGATGGTACATATCGATTGCTTCTTTTGCTGGATAAAAATGCTCATCGTCAAAATCAAACATTTTCATTTCGCCAGTGATCACTGGAAAACGATCTTTTCCAACAGGTGCTAAGTCAACATTTGCTAAACCACGTCCGCCTTCATTATAGCCACCTTCACATTGATTGGCTGCTGTTGCGCCGCCCCATAAAAAGTCTTCTCTAAATCCCATGAACTCGATCTCCTCTACTTGTTTAATTTTTGGTTGCGGTTTCACCGCATACTGCTATTGTACCATTTTCGACTGTTTGTTTCAGTCTTACTCCTTGAATATCGACGATTCAATTGGAGTGGGATAGTATAAAAGGTGCTGATCATATGAAAAAATAGCAAAAAAAGACCTGACTTAATAGACATAAAAAGAACACAACTGTATCCTTCATTTATCTAAAAAAATCAGGTCTAGCTTGTATTTAAACAATCACTATCCATCTTTTCTACTCTTTTACTATAACGAATCTGCCCAAAAAAGTCAACGCTTTCATTTAGTTTTAACTATTTTTTCTTTGCACGCGACAAGGATTTCCATATGCGACCACATTGCTAGGAATGTCTTTTGTAACAACACTTCCAGCACCAATCACTACATTATCTCCGATCGTTACCCCAGGCATAATAATCGCTCCGCCACCGATCCAAACATCATTACCTATACTTACAGGTGCAGTGAGTGTTTGACAAAATGAAAACTCTACTTGTTTACCAGTAGAGACAAATCGTTCTTTAGCTGATGTCGGATGATAGGCTGTATAGATTTGAACATTGGGTGCGATCAATGCTCGATCACCAAGTTTAATTATATTGTCATCTAAGAAAGTACAATTCATATTGATCTCGCAGCCTTCACCTAAATAAATATTTTCACCATAATCGACAAAAAAAGGAGGAGTTATCCAAACCTCATTTCCTACTTTACCTAATAATTGGTGCAATATCTCAGATTTTTTTTGACTATTTAACGAATCCAATTGATTATATTCACGTACTAAATCTTTTGCCTTATGCCATCTAGCAAGTAAACTCGGGTCACTGCAATCATAAGCTTCTCCAGCTAACATTTTTTCACGTTCAGTTCGTTTCACATCGATTCCTCCTTTTAGTTGAGTATAACAAAAAAAGACGAGTACTCTCGTCTTTTAAACTAAATAGATCAGTTGTAATTCATTTTTTTCAGCAGGTGTCACTTGGAGTGCTTCTGATAAAAATCGTTCCGTACTGCCATATGTTTTTTCCATTTGTTCAAAACTAGCAGCTAAATATTCTGATTTTGCTTCAAAAAAGACTGGTAATTCTTTGATGATCGCATCAGGTAGCGTCAGTTCCTTCACTTGTTCTTTCATTTGCGACAAGCTTGCAGTCAAGTGTTTATTTGTTTGTAAGTAGTCTTCAAAAATCGTTTCTTTCTCTACATCCATCAACAATAAAAACAAAGCAGCAGCAAAACCAGTTCGGTCTTTTCCAGCTGTACAGTGGAACAAAATACTTTGATCTGGTTGTTCATTTTTCAATAACATATCGAGATAGATCCGATATGTCGCATGAGCTTGTGGACTGGTAATGAAATTACGATATAAGTCTATCATGATCTCGTCTGCAGTTTTATTTTGTTGCAACTGTGTCATCAATCCTTGTGGCGAAGCAGAAGTATCAAATACTGGCAAAAAATAATTAGTTATTCCACACGGCGTGGCATCGGGTTTTGCTTCGCGTTCTTCTTTCGATCGAAAATCAATGATTTTACGTACACCATATTGATATAAGAATTCTTGATCTTCTGTCGACAGTTGACTTAAATCGGCTGAACGAATCAATTTTTTAGACCGAATCGTCCGTCCAAATCGATTTTGATAGCCTCCCATATCCCGTACATTTTCTGCATTATGTAAGTTTAATTGTATTTGCATATCCGCCACTCCTTTTTTGATACTTCTATAATACTCATTATCTACACAAAATTCATGTGAAGAAAAGAGAATTTTTCGAACAAGTTTGTAAGGTAGCGCCTACTTATTTTTATTAAAAAAATCAAAAAGCGCTTGGCGGATCGTAGACATATCTTCTACTAAGAATGCGGACGTCACAAAGCAACGAATCATAGGTTCTTGAACTTGTTTGGAGACCCGATGTTCATACTGATTCAAATGGATCATAATATCTGGAGCATCGTAGTCAAAAGTGATGTTATACAAATAAGAAAAAGATTCTCGGACGATATTTTCTGCTGTTCGAATTTCTAAAATCGTACGTGCTCCAATAAAACCAACTTTGATTTTTCGTTCCTGAAAGGACAAGTTAGTTAAATAGGCCACTAATTTGCCATAGTTTTTTTGCAAAACTTCGATCGGACCAATAATATAATTTGGATAGTACGCATTTAATTCTTTTAGATAGTTTGCCAAGTTATCCATTAATTGAGGCACACGAATATCTAATTCACGGTAATGAATCGAATTGATCCACTTTGGAAATAGCCAATCATTCAAATGAATCGTTAAAAAAAATGGATAAAGTTCGTTTTGATAAGAAGTAGAAAGTGCTGTGATTTCATATGAAAAAGCTGTCATCGCACTTTTTAAAAACATAGTTAAAGGCAGTTCTTCCGATGTAATCAGCGTCAGCACTTGTTTTCCTTTAGGGCGCATATAGAAAAAATCCTTAGCTAAAATTTGGAAAATCAAATATTCTTGTTCAGTAGTCGACAGACGAAATACGTCTAATGGCAATATATTTGCTTGTTGGATCAGTTCAATTACTCGCACGTTTTCTTGTAATCGTTCGGATAATTGAACTTTATATCCTAACTTGACACGAGTCATCTGAATCGCTAAATCATATTTGATTGTTTGGATGACTTCTGATTCCATTGCGCGTCGATACTTAAAATCAGAAAGTTCGAATACTTTTTCAATAAATAGATCGATTTGACGCTCGTCTACTGATTCGAATGGCCACGGTGAATATTCATATAAATTCATCAGTCCATCTCGTGCCAATCGACGAATGATGGATTCATCTCCTATCAGTATCAACTCTCCTTGAGATGTCTTGATATTTAAGGCGTATTCTTTTAATAGCTTTCGCATACTACTTAACCGGCGTTTTAAAGTCGATTCAGAAAGATAAAATTCTTCCATAAATTGAATTCGATTGACACGCTTTCCTAAGATCAAACGTACACCTAATTGGACGATGGCACATTGTTGGACGATATAATTCCGAAAAAAACGATAGTCACTGATATCATATACTTCCCACGTTACAATGTGATTATCAAAAGCAAATTCAATCGTGTGCACACCACTTTTTTTTAGAAAAGATGCAATCAATTCTCCATAACGCATGACTGTTTTTTCGTTCATCTCTAGCTGAACGGCAAGATCTTTCAATAAAATCTTTCCATCGACACGTTCTAGTGCATTTAATATATAAATTACTCGTTCAATCTCTGGATCGTACAATTGCGATAGGTCACTCCCCATATTACCTCCTCCTTTATATCCATTCACCAACATATAAAAAATAACACAAATATCATTTATCAACTTATATGATACTGTATAACATAATATATTAAAATAAAAATAAGACTATATGATTATTCATAAAGTCTTATTTTAAATAATATTTAAATAACATCCTATTAACTAAGATGATTATAAATAATAAAATTAAAATAACGATATAATTTATTTTATAAACTGTTGACTGTTCTTTTTGATAATTCGTCACTTTTTGCAGCTGTTTGTTTTGATGTTTGAGAGTTAACTGTTCAACGTTTGTTTCTGGATATGCACGAATCACAAATCGTTGACTCGTCACTACAGGTGTCGGACATGTAAATACAGTTAAAACTGGCGTGTCACTCGATTCTAAGATAGTTAGGTCTTGTTCATCGATCAAAAAAATATCACTGATTCGATACGTGCGTACTTCATCCAGATATGACACTATAATTTCTTGTCCAACACGTGCATTTGTCACCAATTGGCCAAACAAAAGTTGCTCTAGACCTAAATGATGACCAAAAATCACCATATTTTCTTTGGCTAATGTTCGTGTAGGAAACATGACGACACCACCATAAAATAAATTTTGGTTCGTCATGCCTACATAAAGTGGTTGGATCCAATCTAGTTCCGGGATTTGGATCGTTCCATACATGGTCAACTCTTTAGGTCCAATCTGTTTAAGACTATCTTGAAGTGATAAAGAATGGATTTTTTCTTCTATTGGATATGCCTCAGGTAATTCATTTGCATATTCTATAATCGCTTGATGATTGATTTGTTGACTAATTACTTTATCTTTCCATAATGGATACGTCAAAAGAACTAGACTAATGATCAATAACCCATCTATCAATAATTCAAGCGCTACATATTGATTATTTTTTTGCTTCTTCTTCATCCTTTTGCTTCTTTCGTTTCCAAATTAAGAAAAGAATAAGGAGGGCAATAATCAATAGAAGTAATCCAATGATCCAATATAACCAATTCGTATCACTTTTTTCAATCGTGACGTCTTGTTTATTGTATTTTTTAGCGGTTTCTCCACTGATTGAAAAATCTTTATCAAATTCCCATTGATTTGCAAATTTTGCAGTTTCTCCATTTTTAGTTTCTACTGAAATGGTCCCATCACTACTTTTATTTCCATAAGCGATCAAGTGTAAATGATAATTTCCTGGCTCCAAACGTTGACCATTCAAGGCAACAGGATATGAAAAATTAGAGTTAGGTGCCATCTGCAATCCTTCAGCATCGATCGTATAGTTTAGATCAGGATTGTCTTTATTTGTAATTTCACCTACTAATTTCAACTGATTCAAATAGCGTGCAACTGGATTTTGCAACTGGATATCAATCACATTTCGTGCATTGACTTGATTGGCTTCTACATTCATTAGATTCAACTTTGGTTCTACAAGATTCGCATTTTCTCTCATCAATAATGCAATGACATAAGAATATTCATTTTTGATTGCTAATCCTTTATCATTAGACGTTTCTTTCTTTTCTGTTTGTTTTTCTTTAAACGTTATTCCACCTGCTATCACTCCGTCAAATGTTTCTTTTGGCATGTGGATCTCAACAGGAACTTCAACTACACTTTTAGCTGGAATGGTAATTTCTTGTTCAATGTTCGCATATTCTTTTAAATTAAATGCTAACGTTTCATCAGGTTCAATCGCATTTTGACTATATTCAACTACCCCATTTAAGTTGGTTGTCGCACTATTGATTCCGGCTTCGATCACTACTTCTTTATCGGTATCATTTTTTAGTTGAATCTTTAGTGTCTGCTTTTGATCGGGAGATAATTTTAAATCAAAATAAGATTTATCTTTGTCTATTTGGTTATCTGGTATAACTGGATTTACTGCAAAGTTAAATTCAGATGCGTGAACGAATGTCGAGATCCCTAAAAACAGCAGGGCGATACCTAGCGTATATATAACTTTTATTCTTCTCATGATGATTCTCTCCTATTATGTAAAGGAAAAGGAAGTATTCCTTTTCCTATGCTTTTGCTTATGTGGCTACAGTTGTTTAGTTTTCTGGAATCTCCGACAATGTCCAAGTAAACGTTGTTGTATACTGTGTAGCATATTTCGTGGTTGATCCTGGAACTTCTAAAGCAATACTTTTTGCAGCAGTTTCAGCATCTGATCCCCAAGCATGTAGATAGGTCCCAGCTCCTCCGCCTTTTTCTGCATTCATTACAATCGATTCAGCACCATAATTTTCTGAATCTGGCGTATCTGATGCTGGAGTCAATTCGATGATTTCCTTTCCTACTGGTTTAGTTGAACTTGAATTTGTCACTACATTCCCTTGATTTAATGTAATTTTAGCACCAACTAACTCTTTTCCATCTGTATTTTTAAATTGACCATTTTGTTTTACTTTTAAAACCCAACCTTTTTCTGTCCCTCTATTATCCGTGACTTGAACATAGTTTGGCCCCTCAGTTGCCGTTCCATCTTTTGTCGTATATTTTTGTGTTGCAGCATAATATGTTTCTGTTGTAGAAGTAATTTTTTGTTCACCAAATTGTAAACTAGAGGCAAAATCAATGGATAACGGACCAGCAGTTCCTGGTGTTACCTCGCCTGGGTTTCCATTTTCATCTGGATTCGTTGGATCGGTTGGTGTGATTGGATTTTCTGGATTTAATGGATCAACTGGTTTCGTTGGATCCGTATTCGCGGTAAACGTTACCGCACCATTTGAAGTATACACTGCTCCTGTTTCTTCCGCTAAAGCAACTGCAGGTAATAACATCGCACTTAGCATCAAACCTGCCAACATATATTTTTTCATGTTCATGATTATTCCCCCTGTTCGTTTCCTGGTACATCTGTCAACGTCCATGTCAACGTTGTTGTATAAGACACGGCATCTTTCGGTGTTTTTCCTGGTACAGTCAACGCAATCGCTTTTGTGATCGCTGCTTCTACATCCTTGTTATCCGCATCTTTTTCAGTTACTGTCTCAACTGTCCCAAATGCGTCTACCCATGTTCCTGCACCAGCATCTTTAACAGCTTGCATGACTCGTGATTCTGCCCCACTTGGATCAAGTGTGATTTCATCTTGTGCAGTTGGCGATGTAACACCGACTGTAGCTGATTTTACTGTAGGTTCTGTAAGTTTGATCTCTGAACCTGTCAATTCTTTGTTTAATGTATTCTCATTTTTAAATTGACCATTTTGTTTTAATGTCAATGTCCAACCCGCGTTCGATCCACGATTATCTGAAATCTGAACGTAGTTTGGTGTGATCAATCCTTCTTCTTTATATTTTTGAGCACGTGCATAGTATGTTTGTGTTTTATTTGAAATTTTATTTAAACCAAAATCAAAACTTGATGCAAAGTCGATCGATAACGGACCTTTTGTCCCAGGTGTTGGATCTGTACCATCAGGATTCGTTGGATTTACTGGTTTATCTGGATCAGGATTTGTTGGATCAACCGGATTTGTCGGGTCTGTACTTGGCATAAAGGTCACCGTTCCATCCGTTGTATATGCTCCTCCATCTTCTGCAAAGACTAATTGCGAACTAAATAATGTTATCCCCATTCCTAAACAAAGTACGATTGCTTTTTTCATGTTGTCTTCCTCCTTAAATTTAACTATTCATTTACTGGTTTACTTGCTAATGTCCAAGTCAATGTTGTCGTATATTCTTTTGCTAATTTGATCGACTTTCCTGGGATACTTAATTTGACACTTTTATCCCCCGTCGTCTCATCACCAAGTCGATATAGCCAAGTTCCCATTCCTTGTTTTTCAGCAGCCGTCATGATCGTTGTTTCCGTGCCTGGCACTAGAACTGTTTCTGTTGCTCCAGCATTGATTGTAGGTTTATATTGTTCATCTACAGCTGAAACTGCTGTAGCATTAGCAAAACTAATCGCGGCACCGTCTAATGTTTCAGCTGCTGCCGTTTTAAATTGCGCCTCCTGTTTCACTGATAACGACCACCCAAGTTGTGTTCCTCTTTTGTCTGTGACTTGAACATAGTTAGGACCTGTGGATAGATCTGTTGCACCTTGTTTTTTATAGCTTTGTAAAGCTGCGTAATATTCTTCGTTTGTTGTAGTTATTTTTTGTGTACCAAATAGAAAATCTGATGCAAAATCAAGCGATAATGGTCCAGGAGTCCCTTTATCTGGATCTACTTCATTTCCATCTGGATCCGTTGGTGTAACTGGATTGTCTGGATTTAATGGATCAACTGGTTTTGTTTGTGAAGTATCCTCTTCAAAGGTAATACTCCCTTGAGACGGATACACTGCATCCTCAGCGTGCACGCTCAATGTATGCACACCTCCCCCTAGAATCAACATACTACTGAATAAAATAACCTTTTTTTTCATTTCATTTCCTCCTTTTGTTTCATTTGATAAAGCATCCCAAAAACTCCTAATAATAATGAAAACCCTATAACTGAAACTGTATATCCTACGTCACTACCTGTGGAAGGTAAAATACCAAAACCATCCGAGTTAACTTGCTGATTTCCAATACTTGGTGTTGTCTGATTTGGCGTTGTTGGATTCGGTTTGGAATCTGGTATCGACGAACTTGAAGAACTTGTTTCCGGCTCATACACCCCGTAGAAACCTGCTTGGCCAGTTGTAGAATAGTCATTACTTTCTGCAAATACACGAATTGGAATGCATAAGATCAATAGAGTGAGTATTCCTATATAGATTCGTTTCATCTCACAATCCTCCTAATCATTTCCTGGTGCGTCTACAAGTGACCAAACTAAAGTACCTTCATACGAGCCTTTCTTTTGTTGCTCCACTGGAACAGTAAGTTGTAGCCCTTTTTTATTTTGCGCTGACCAATCGGTATTGATCTCGTATGTTTTATCTTCTGGATTTTCTATTCCAAAAATCGGGATCGCCCCTTGATTGATCTCGAAGATTGATGTTTGATCTTGGTAAAATAAGACACTTTCGAGTTGATCTTTATCATTGGTTTTATTCGTCAAAGGTTGCGTTTGTGTCACCATCAATTGCCATGGAGATCGCTGCTTCCCTCTAGTATCTCGAACCACTAAATTATCGGATAAATTCGCCCAATATGTCATTGTTTTCGTTGTGACTTTTTGTGTTCCAAAATCAATATTTGCGGGCGTTTCAAGCAATTCTAAAACGCCATAGATATATACTTGTGTCTCTTTTTTGATCGTTATATCGTTGCTTTGATAGTAATAGACAGCATTCACTGTATTTGGTAATTGCTCTGCTGTAGTTTGTTGGATCGCTGAAAACGTCGCTGGATCTAATTGCGCTATCGTATCTGGCTTGGTTTCAGCGAAAATTACTGTCGCTCTTGTCAATTGATCTAAATCGCTTTGATTTTTCAACGCATTTGCTTGTAGTCTAGGAATTTGAATATCTTGTGTATAAAGCGCGACTTGTTGATCAGTTGAAATAACACTGCTATCTGGTACAACGACTAAATTTTTAGTCTGAGATAACGTATTCTCTCCGCTAGTCCCAGCTTCATATGTGATGGCATATTTTTTTGACAGTTCATTTTCTGAGAATGTTGTCGCTTGGATATCGGCTAGCTGTTCGTTTGTTAAACTTGTTTTAAAAAATGGTCGTCCTTTGGCATTCATCAATGCATCGACTTGCTCGATACTCGTCAATTGTTTCGCTTGCGTTTGTGTGACGATAACATGGCGCGCATTAAGTTCTACTTTATTGGAATACGTAACGTTGACTTGATAACTGTATTCTCCACTTGGCGAAGTCCAATCAACTGGTTGAGAACCAGGTTGTTCTTCAATTTTTGTAGCAGAATCATTTACTTTTGAAGAAGTAATCTTTCCTTCATACACCCATGAACCAGTATTTGGTCCTTCAGGTTCAAAAGTTAACTTAGGTAAGATCGCATTTGTATATGGAATGACTAACCGACCTTTTTGCACTCTAGTTTCGGCTTTCTCTGTCCCCCATGCTTGTAGTGTCAAAGGCTCATTATTTTCTTTTACTTGTGTGACATCATGAAAAATCGAACCTATTCCTTCAGCGATTCCTGGGTTAATCACCTGATAGTCAATAATGGAACCTGGAATCGCAACCCCATATCCATTCGCAGTTCCAGTGATATCATTGTCTCCAATATATGTTTTCCCACTAGCTTTTTCGATTCCTTTAAAATTACGTGGTCCAACTTTTGATGCATTTTCTTTGGTTGGATTGATCGTCAATACTTGATACCCTTTTAATTTTCCAAAATAAGTTCCCGTAATATCCAGTAGGGACGTCGTATCAGTCGTATTTTTGATCCATGTCAATCGATCCGTGTCCATATTAGGTGTTTCAAAATCAGAAAGATTGATTTTTCCTGTCCCTTGAGGAGATTCGATAGTTCCTTCATCTTTTACAGTCAATTTACCTAAAGAAAATAGATTACTCGCATTTGCGATACCTAATCCAGCATTTTTGCTTAACGAAACCGAACCAAAATTATTATAAGTCGTACTATGATTTGCTGCACTAGCACCTCTACCGTTTGCAATATTCCCTCCATTTGCAAATAACTTAATTCCATTTGTGATATTTAATTCATTGAAATTAACGATTCCTATTCCGGTAATATTAATCGGATCAGTTTGGTAGTTGTCCGTATTGTCGATATTGTTGCCAAAATTATAAGTCACTTGATTACTAGAATTGGCCACGATCGTATTGGTGAAATCATCACTAGCATTTCCACCAGATAACCCATTGATCTTACTTGCTCCTTGAATATTCGCCTCTACGCTACGCAAGATTCTACCATTTACTATATTTGAATATTGTGTCGCATACAGCGTTCCGATACTAGAACCTGTCGCCTGGATATTCATTTTTATCGAACCGCTTTTGGTATTCGCACCTGAATTTCCACCTCCATCGCCATAGATCGTCGCACCATTTAATGAATCGACTCCAGGTTTGGTAAAGATATTCAATGTGATGGTATTTTTATCTGTCGAACCTAGATTCGTATTGACATTAAATGGCCGCCCACCCGTAATGTAGGTTCCTGTCGGCAATTTAAATTCTTTTTCATAGTGGCGTAAATCAATAGTTAAACTTGTATCGCCTAAAAGTGAGCCATTATTTGTGACGCCACCTGAGAACCCATTATTTCCTGTACGTGGCGTACCTGAGAAATCGCCACCATACACGAACATTTCTCCATTTCCTGTGACAGTATGAGAACTTGCGACTCCATAAGTGGCCCCCATCGACGCATTGATTGTTCCATCATTTACCGTCACCTTAGCATTTCCGACAATTTTAGAATCATCCCAGCCTCCGCCAGTTAAAAACCAGTCAACTTGTCCATTGTTGACCGTCGAACTGCCATTTCCATAAACCCGCGCACCATTATAACCAGTACCTTCCATCGTATCGATCAAGCCACTGTTTAACGTATGAGAAGAATTGCCTTCGATCACTCCTGTAAATGATCCACCATAAGTCCAACGTGCTACGGCATTATTGATGACTAATTTCGTGTTTCCTTTGATATACATATCCCAGCGTCCATTGCGGACCGGGTCACCCCCGCCACCAACGATATCCCAGTTTGTATAATATCCTCTAGTCTTATTAGAAGTAGAATAATCTAAAGCATATGTCGGATAATTTCCCCGGTACACCATTCCGGCACCACCGGGTTTATTGTCACTATTCGCTACACCAATTTCAATACTAGTATCTCCTTCAACATAGCCTCCTCGACCTGCTGCTGTTGTATAATAAGAATCTCCACGGAGTGCACTATTGCTAACTGATCCACCAAGGATTTTAGTTGAAATATTGCCAAATACTTTAAAACTTGCTGCATTTTTAGCAAGTGCGGCACGCTGTTCAGGTGTGCTTGCGTCATAGTTTGTTTCATTACTTGCCCCCATGGAGCTTTGCGACAATACGGCGATATCATTTCCGCCACCGCCATTGACATCACCTAAGCTTCCAGCCTGATAGCCACCTGCTAATAATGTATTGTTAATCTCCCCATAAATCGTTCCTTGATAGCGATTGGCCCCTTCAAATTCTGCTTGTCCCGCGCTATATTGACTGGTGTCTAGATTCGTTTGAATCGCTACTTGATTTCCAGGAGTTCCAATATCTCCATAATTGGAGCCACCAGTAAAACGACGAGAATTTGTCGTCCATCGTCCATATCCTACAAGCGTATTCGAGATCCCCTTTTGAATATTTCCGTAATTCACACCCCCTACATAATCGGTTAAACGAAATCCGGTTGTCTTATCTTCAATATTAAATTCACTTGTGACTTTTCCTGTAACGTTTGCCGGATTAGATGCATTCGTTCCGTATCCCCCACCGTAATAAGTCCCTAAAGTTCCATTCAAATTAGAAATTTTAGTCGTTACATTTCCATCGACTGTTCCGACACGAGCTCCACCGTAGATCCCAGCAATATTTCCACTTGTTTGATTGACTACAATCATCGAATTTCCTGTAAGTGTCCCGCCGTTATAATTTCCACCGTAATAATTCCAAGTTCCACTTCCAGTCGTATTGATCGTCAATGTCGGATTTCCTGTAACATCGCCACTATCTGTTCCACCATAAATTGTCAATCCATTTCCATAAGCTCCACCATTTGACGTATAGTGATATCCATTTAAATAAAATGTTGTGCCTCGATAAGTCATGTTTCGAAATTGAACATGACTCCCAAAATAAGCATTTGTTGGAAATGTGATGATCTTTGCCCCAGTTGGAGCGGATTGATTCAGATTGATTGGATCATCTGACTGCGCAGTAAATGTCAGACTATTGATTTTATTCCGTAGAGCATAAAATGTTATTGTATTCACATCAGGAGTATCTGGATTCGTTTTTGCCAGTGTATTCGCTGAGAATGTCATATTCGTTCCAAAATAAAGAACGTAGTCTGCCTGATCTGCCTTTTGATACAATTCTAATAATGCTTGTTTGACACCTGCTTCTGTATTTTCATATTCCTTATATGCTTCACCTGTAGGACTCGGAATTAAAATAGTTTTGGTTTTATCCGCATCTGCAATAATCGTTGAAATCGATAAGTCACTTGTGCTTGCTCGAGAACGAGAAGGTGTCGTCTTGACAATCTGAGGCATAGTTCCTTTTGCTTGCGTCAGTTCGGTTCCACTTACTTGACTACATAGCATGGTAAAACATCCCACAAATATCCCTATCAGTACCAAGATCATGTTACGTTTTTTCATGATAGATTACTCCTCCCCAAATCGTTCCCTTACTTTCTGAATTCATCATATCACTTGTAATTTAACGAAAAGTTCAATTTTTAACTGAAATCTGGAAAAAAATGAACAAAAAAAACACCTGAAATCTGAAATAAGATTTCAAGTGTTTTATGATCAACGATTTAGATTTAAATGTTCTTTCGCATCGAATACTTGACTCAGCTCTGTTACTCGGCGTACACCAGCAAAATGCTGTTGCCAATAACTATCTTTAAAATTATGATAACCAACGCCATTACCGTTACTTCCAAACATTGTATTTTCATCAACATAAAATTCAACGTGTGAAATAAAATCAGCATCGCCATAAGTTCCTTTAAAGAAGATTAAATCTCCCGGACGAGCATCTTCTAATTTAACTGGTGTTGTCATTTGCCATTGACTTACCGTATAAGAAGGTAAAGAGATGTCCAGTTTAGCTAATCCCCATGAAACGATCCCACTACAATCGAATCCCATTGCTGGATTCTTACCACCAAACACATATTCTTGTCCTTGGAATTCATCAAGTGCCATTAAAATAGGCGAAAATTCTTGATAAACAAATGAGCTGACAATATTTCCATAGTAATAATTTCCACCATTCCAATATAAAAATTCATTGTTTGCAGCTTGTGAAAAGAAATTAGAATATTTATACGTCTTGCCTGTGGTATTTCCTAAACTAGGTGCCACAACATCTTTAGAGTATTTTTGAGCTACGCTTAAGTTATAATACCCGCCATGTGTATGGACATAGTCGATAAATCCTGGCCCATAGTTATATGCTTGCGCGATCAATTTAATATTTTTTTCGTATCCTTTATTATAGCTTGCTGCTTTTTCCACGACATTACGTAAATGTTTGACACCTTGCTGAACAGAAGCTTCTTCAGTTTGGAAGTAGTTCATCCCATGACCTGCTGATTCACTACTTTGCATGATATCTTTCGTTCCCGTACCATTTGACTCTACTTGAATAATGGCTAAAATAAGTGGTACATATTGTTCCATGCCTTGTTCTTTGGCTACTTTTGTCACCAAATCTTTCCATTGTAAGACACTATCTGATAATTTAAATTGTTTTTGTGTCATATTGTTTAAAACGTGGTCCAAATTAAATGTCGAATCTACAATTGAAGAAGATGTATACGTATTTCCAGTAGTCACAGTTGGTGTAGTATACGTATAACTAGGTGTTGTTGGACGCGCTTGTTCAATTGGTTTTACAACGATTGGACGAGGTGGTGTTTTCTCACTCAATGAAAGTGACGTCGATGTACTTACTGACATCGCATGTGCCTGTGATAAACTCATCGACTGACTCTTCTTCATTGAAGAAGAATGTGACATACTAGTTGAAGCACTTGTTGAATGTGACGTCGAATGGCTCATGCTCGTTGAATGTGACAGGCTTGTCGAATGTGACATTGAAGTGCTTGTTGAGAGTGAAGTGGATTCACTAAACGATGTCGACTGCATCACACTTGTAGACGTACTCAATTGTTCTGAAGTTTGGCTCGTACTTTGACTAGTTTGCGAAGTACTCTCAGAGGTCGATGTCGTATGACTCATACTTTGTGAAAGTGTTTGACTTTGTGATTCTTGTGTCGAGCTGACTGATGTCAGTGATTCACTTAAGCTTGATTGTGAATGTTCACTTTGTGCTGTTGAACCTGTAATCGAGGTTACTTCGCTCACGACTTGTGTGACTTCTGCTGTCGCGGTTTCACTGCCAACTGGAATAGTCGCTACATCTTGAGTTGCTAAAACGTCAGACGTATCTGATTCTTTTCCTTTAGATAGTGTCGTTTCAGTTTTTTCTTCATTGGCATAAGCTGAAATCCCAGTCCCCAATGTTCCACTCAATGCAGCTACTGTAGCGTAGAAAATTTTATTGGCATGGCTGTATTTCGGCGTATCTGTTGATTTAAATTTTTTAAAATGATTTTCTTTCAAAATAAAGCTCCTTTCTCCCTAAAAAAAGCATGATTATGTAGATATTCGCTATAGTTTATCTTTATTTTTATACAATTTATATTAAGTATAGCACGTTGAATAAAAAAGCTCCGCAATTTTTTGATTATATAACAAACGAATTTTTTGATACTCCTCTAATCTTTAGTATACGTGAAGTAACTCAAAGAAAAAGACCAAACATTTTCTAAGTTTAGATAAATGTTTGGTCTTTTTTATAGGGACTCAATCGCGTCAATTTTAACTTTCATTTCTAGATGTTGGGACAATGCTCGTCGGATCAAATTCATATCTTCTACAACAAACGAAGAAGAAATAAAACAATTTAATACTTGTTTTTGTTTATCTTCAAATAAATAGCGCGCATGTTGATTCATATGAATAATCAAATCAGGATTTTTAGTATCAAATTCAATATTATAGAAAAAGCTAAATGTTTTCTCGATGATCCGCTCTGCAATTTTCATTTCTAAGATACTATTTGTTCCTCTTACCGCTACAAAGATCGTTTCACTATTTATAGAATAATCTGTGATATATCCAATAATTTGTTCATAGGCTTGTTTTAGCATCGTAATTGGACGGACGATCATACTTGAATCATAGTGTTCTAACTTTTTCAAATACGTGGTGAGTGCTTGATTCATTGAGGGTACTCTTGCATCTAAGATTTGATAATGTGACGACCCTTTCCAATTTGGATAGATCAAATTAGACAAATGAATACTTAAAATTATCGGAAAAACATCTTGTTTTTGTTCAGAGGTGATCGGCAAGACATTTTTTTCGAATTCTTCTATTGCAAACGAAATGAAACGGTAGATCGGAGGTTGTAAAGATTGTAATTCTTCTTGTACGGTTTCACTTATTGGCAATAAATAAAAAATATCTTTTGCCAGTAAAGAACACATAAAATAAATTTTTTCAGTACAGTCTTCAAATTCTTCAGGAACCGTCAAAATATTTTGCTCGACTAGTCCATAGAAAAAATCAATATTTTTGATAATGCCTTCATTCAATGAAATACAATAGCCGTTTTGAATCCGGATCCATTGTATCGCCAGATCATACTTCATGATTTTTAACATATCCGCATTGATAAAGTAATCTTGATCCATTCTTTCAACTTCATCAATCCGTAATGCACGCAGCAGGTGTTCTTCCATCAAAGATTCTTCAAACTCGTCAAATGGCCATGGACAGGCAACGAATAGATCGATCAACTGATCTCTAGCCACACGCCGAATCACAGCTTCTTCTCCATGTAAGCATAAATCTCCATTGTTTGATTTGATCGTCAAATTGTAGGGTTTAAAAATTAATTTTAATTGGCGAAATCTTCGTTTAAAAGTGGACTCAGATAAATAAAATTCGTCTAAAAATTCTTCTTTATTTACTTGATTGCCTAATAACAAACGCACGCTTAATTGGATGATCGAACAATTTTGAACAATAAAGTTACGCAAATGAAGATATTGATAAATATCATGTACTTGCCAAATAAATTTATTTTTATTTACAAATTTCAGTTCGAGTTTCGTACTATTTGTCATTTCAATATAATTCGAAATTTGATTCAAATAATTCATTACAGTTATTTTTGATAAGTTAGTACGCTCTGAAAGCAACTTGACATCGATTTCATCAGGCATTTCTTCCAAACAATCCAAAATAATAATAATTTTTTTGATATCCGGATCATATAAGTCAAATAATTCATTTTTCATTTTCAATCGCTTCCTAACTTGGGTAAAACAAATACAACAATACAACATTTCTTTTTTGTCAAGTAATTTTAAATTAAAAAACTCCCTTTATATATTTATATTATAGCTAAATTTTAGAACAACTTCAATTTATTTGTAAGATTATTGGTGTTATCTTAATATTCAAAAAAATGTACATTATCATTTTAGATAATGTACATTTTCTCTTAATTATTTTGTAGGATAACCGTAACAGCGGCTGCTCCAATAATTAAAACCAATCCAATAATAGTGACGATCATTTCTTTTTTTGTTTTTCGTTGACCTAAAAACCAAATCCCTGTCAAAGTAGCTAATACGACTGAAGTTTGCGACAAGATAAAACCTGTAGCTAAACCATTCATATCTGGTTGCGCGGAAATCAAATACGTCAATGCTGCAAAAGCAAAGAAAAATCCTGAAATACTTTGTTTATACGAAACGCTCTCCATAAAGGCAGATTTTTGTTTGTCTTTGATTGATAAAAACAAAGTGTAAAGTACAGCTACTAATAACATACCAATCGCTTGTGGTAAAAAGGCATCCATACGATTGATATCCGTTGCTTGTGGTGCTGCAGAGTATGCCCAGTACCCAATTTCACCGATCAATAATAACAATACAGCTTTTTTCAATGCATGACTATCCGCATGCGTTTTTTTCTCAGACCAAACGGTTAGATACGCACCTAAAATGATCACTACTAAAGCAAGTGCTCCAATGATACGAGCAGATGTCGTCGGCCATTCTCCAAGAGCAAATACGCCCCATAAAGATGCACCTAATAATTGAAATGCAGTTGTGACCGGCATCGCACGAGAGGACCCAACCAATTCAAATGAGCGGAACGTAATAATTTGTGCAGCTGCCCAACCCACACCAGATAAGATAGAAAAGACCAAATTCATTCCAGTTGGGAAACTTGTTCCTTTGATCAAGGCAAAAACGATGGCAAAAATCAATGTTCCAATTGTAGAACCTAAAATTTGGTTAACTGGACGCCCACCAATTTTAGATGCGATCGTTGGATATAACCCCCATCCTAATAATGGACCCAAACCGATCAGTAGTGCTAGTGTATTCATTTAAAAACTTCCTCCTCTAAAATACGACGCCACTTTCTAGCAAAATATTTGCATAAGGTGTCATTTCTCCTGTTCGAACAAATGCTGGTACAGTGTTTAAGCGCTCTTTCATTTGTTCATGCGCAATAAAAACAAATTCAACTTCTGGTAACAAAAGGTGTAACTCATGTAATACTTGTGGATTTTCTTGTTTTATCTCTTCTGCCAAAAAAACTCGTTGTACTTCTAATTCCGTCAATACATTTTCAACAACTTCAATAAAACTAGGTGTCCCATTCGTCAGTGCAAGATCGATTTTTTCTGTTTGCATAGGTACAGGCATTCCGGCATCTCCAATGGCTAAACAATCAAAGTGTCCCATTTGGCTAATCACTCTTGATAGATCCGAGTTGATCACTTTAGTTTTTTTCATTTGTTTGCCTCCTCGATTTCTTCTTTAAATGGAATCGAAGGTTGAGCACCAAAACGTTGGACCGCAATCGACGAAGCCAAATTTCCATACCGAATCGCCTCTACAAAGTTACTTAAGTCTGGACGCAATTGACTAGCAAAAGCACCTATAAATGTATCTCCTGCTGCAGTTGTATCAACCGCTTTCACTTTAAAGGCATCCACGATCCCAGTTTCTTTACCTGTCGAATAAAACGCGCCCTTACTTCCTAGTGTGATGATCACGATTTTTACACCCAAATGATGAAAATAATCCGCTGCTTGCTTCATACTTTGCTCATCAGTAATCGTAATAGTTGTTAAAATTTGTGTTTCTGTCTCATTAGGTACGATGATATCAGTTGCACGCAATAACTCTTCTGGCGCTTGTAATGCAGGTGCGGGATTCAAGATAGTACATACATCAGATTTTCGAGCAATTAAAAAAGCTTCCAACGTACTGTCTATAGGACTTTCAAATTGCGCAATCACACATTGACTGTCCGTAATCAATTGCTGATTTTTTTGGATATCTTGTTTAGAAAAAGCATTATTGGCACCACTATGAATCATTATACTATTTTCTCCAGCTTCATCAACTGTTATAAATGCTTGACCGGTCCGTTTGTTTTCTAATTCTTTGATTCCTGACACATCGATTTCTTCTTGTTTTAATAAATCTAACATCACTTGACCTGCTGCATCATCACCAATCGCACCAATAAAATGCGTACTTGCTCCTGAACGTTTCGCTGAGACTGCTTGATTTGCACCTTTTCCGCCACCTGCAGTATACATCTCTTTTGTATGGATTGTCTCTCCTGGTTTTGGCATATACGCTACACGAAGATTTGTATCTAAATTAATACTACCAACAACTGTAATCGGATTCATTTTTAGTCAACTTCTTTCGTTAGAATAATATTTCTCGTGATTTTTCGAAAATTAAAACGTTTTAATTCCACACCAAAAATATAGCACACCTTGAAAGCTATTTCAAGGGTGCTGTAGAAGTTCTTTTAATTAGTTCAACAGGCAATAAAATCTCTTCCCATTTTTTAGTTGGTTCATCGATTCGCTTGATCAACAACTGTGCAGATAATTGCCCGATTTTAGTGATCGGTTGCGCTATGGTCGTTAATTGTGGGGTCACATAGGTACACATTTCAACATTATCATACCCGATCACACTATAATCTTCCGGAATTTTCTTTCCACATGCAGCTAAGCCAGCATATATTCCAAATGCAAGTTCATCGTTTGCTGCAAAAATAGCCGTCGCTTTACTTGTTAAAATGCTCAACACCGCTTCTTCTCCACCCGCTTTTGTTAAAGGTGCATGTATAACCTTGATATGATTAGATTCAAAAATAGAATATAGACCGAATAAGCGTTGTTGGATATTGCTAGGGGCATTTTGAGGGATAACAATTGCGATTTCTTGATGTCCTAATTCGTATAAGTGCATTCCTGCTAATTGACCACCTACAAAATCGTCAGTGACAACTGCATCACTAAATCCTTCTTCTTTTTTTTGATCGATAATGATAAATGGCTTTTCTTTTTTCCTTAAATGTTCATTGATTTCTTGATCAGATATAGCAGAATTAGCAATAATAAAACCGTCGACACCACGTCTGGTCAATTCATTTAAATACGTGCGTTCCTTTTCTTCTTCTAAATCTGCATTACATAAAAGAGTCATAAATCCTGCTTTATATAATTCGCGCTCAATACCACGAATCAATGTATTAAAAAAAGGATTGGTCACATCTGGAACCAATACACCAATCGTCTTACTTTTCTTCATAACCATTCTTCTCGCAAAATAATCAGGTTCATAATTTAATTTTTGTTTAGCGGCTAGTACCTTTGCGACTGTATTTTTATGAAATTTTTCTTCATGACCATTTAAAATTTGGGATACTGTAGCAATCGATACTTCTGAAAGTTTTGCTACTTCTTTGATCGTAACTTTTTTCTTTTTCATTGCCTACACCTCCACCACATCTCTATACTTAATTTTACCATGATTTCAAAAAAGTAAAAGCCCTTTCATAAAGAACGTGACGAATTTTATGTATAAAAAAACAGCAATATTTGCATATTGCTGTTTTAGTTATTCTTTCGTATCATAGACAATCGTAACCGGACCATCGTTAAGTAATTCCACTGCCATATCCGCCCCAAATTCGCCAGTTTCAACTGTGATCCCTTGTTCGATCAACAATGTATTGAATTGTTCATATAAAGGTTTTGCGATTTCAGGTCGTGCTGCTTTAATAAAACTTGGTCGATTGCCTTTTTTTGTTTGAGCATATAGAGTAAACTGTGAAATACTCAAAATTGCTCCAGAGATGTCTTGAATACTCAAATTCATTTTTCCATCTTCATCTTCAAATACACGTAATTGCGCAATTTTTTTTGCCAGATACTGCGCATCTTCTAGCGTATCCTCTTCATGGACTCCAAGTAAGATCATAAATCCTTGTTCGATTTGTCCACTGATTGTGTCTTTGATTGTGACACGTGCATGTTTTACGCGTTGAACAACTGCTCTCATCGTTATCCTCGCAATCGACGTACGCTATACACGTCAGGTACTTGTTTAATTTTTTCTACAATTGAGCGTAGATGAGATAAGTTTTGAATACTTACCGTAATTTTGATTGTTGCCGTTTTTTCTTTATTGCTCTTTGCTTCCACACCAACAAGACGTTTGGACATCGAACTTACCGTTTGTAAAATATCATTAAGCAATCCGGCACGGTCATACCCGTAGATTTCGATATCTGCATCGTATTCTTTATTCGCATTATCTGTATCTTCCCACTCAACTTCGATCGTACGATCTGCCAAGTCTTCAGCATGTAGCACATTTGGACAGTCTGCACGGTGAATCGAAATGCCGCGACCTTTCGTGATGTATCCTACGATTGGATCGCCTGGAACTGGATTACAACAACGACTGATCCGTACTAATAGATTGTCCACACCTTGAATTACAATTCCACCTTCATGGCGAACTTTCATTTTCTCCGGTTCTTTTTTGACAGGTTGTGTGAGTAAATCTTGCACTTGTTGTTTTTGTTTTTCGATTTCTCGTTCTTTACGTTCTTCTTCTGTTAACCGGTTAGCTAAAGTGGTCGGACTAACTTCACCAAATCCTACTGCAGCAAACAGATCATCATCGCTTTGGTAGTTAAACTTTTGCAAGGCCTCTTGTAACTTCGCTTTGGTCAAGCATTCTTTAGGGACAAAGCCCATATCATTCAAGGTTTTGACCAACATATCGTGCCCTTTTGCAATATTCTCATCACGATCTTGTGTTTTAAAGAAACGCTTGATTTTATTTTTCGCTTTACTTGTGCGGACCAATTTGATCCAATCACGACTTGGTCCAAATGAATTTGGAGAGGTCATAATTTCGACGATATCACCATTTTTCAACTTATAATCCAGTTGTACCATTTTACCGTTGACCTTGGCACCGACTGTTTTATTTCCAATATCGGTATGGATGTTGTACGCAAAATCAAGCGGTCCCGATCCTTGAGGTAATTCTGACACATCTCCATTAGGTGTAAAGACATATACCTTATCACTAAAGATATCGCCTTTGACCCCTTCCATAAAATCAGAAGCATCAAAGCTTTCATCTTGTAACTCCAAGATTTCTTTGAACCAGCCTACAGCCGGTGTTAAGTTATCTCCTTGGACTTTATCCGTTTTACCTTCTTTATAAGCCCAGTGTGCAGCTACCCCAAATTCAGCGATTTCATGCATTTCATGTGTTCGAATTTGGATCTCAACTGGATTTCCTTGAGGTCCAATCACGGTTGTGTGAAGCGATTGATACATATTGGCTTTTGGTACAGCAATATAATCTTTAAAGCGCCCTGGCATTGGTTTCCATTTTGTATGAATCGTACCCAACACCGCATAACAATCTTTGATCGAATCTACTAGTACACGAATCGCCAGTAGATCATAGATTTCATCGAATTGTTTTTTCTTATCGACCATTTTACGATAGATCGAATACAAATGCTTTGGACGACCATAGATTTCCGCATAAATATCTAATTCCTCTGTTGCCACTCGTAGTTCTTCTACTGTTTCTTCCACGTACGCTTCCCGCTCTGTACGTTTTGTTTTCATTAAATGAACGATTCGGTAGTATTGTTGTGGATTGATATAGCGTAACGAAGTATCTTCTAATTCCCATTTGATTCGACTGATCCCTAAACGATGCGCTAGAGGAGCATAGATTTCCAAAGTTTCTTGCGCAATTCGTCGTTGTTTATCTTCACGTAAATGTTTTAACGTGCGCATATTATGTAGACGGTCTGCCAATTTGACCATGATGACACGTAAATCTTGCGCCATCGCGATCAGCATTTTACGATGATTTTCAGCTAATTGTTCTTCATGTGATTTATACTTGATTTTCCCAAGCTTCGTCACACCATCCACTAACATGGCGACATCGGCACCAAATTCTTTCGTTAAATCTGCTAAAGTGATATCCGTATCTTCAACTACATCGTGTAAAAATCCTGTTGCAACTGTGTGGGGATCCATTTGTAACTCTGCTAAAATACCGGCAACTTGAATCGGGTGAATAATATACGGCTCACCAGATTTACGAAATTGATCGGCATGGGCTTTCGTCGCAAACTCTAACGCTTTTTGAACAAAAGCAACATGCGGTTCACTCATATATCTTGAAACAATATTTATTACTCCGGGGCCGGTCAAAATAATTTCTTTTGCCATAATTTACCCTTTCTTTCCCACAAAGGGACTGTTGTTTCATTCTCATCTTTTTACTGAAAATAAGTGTCATCATTATACAAATATTTTCATATTTTTTCAATTATACATTTAAAGATGCCATTAGCTCTGTTTGGTAACTGATTGCACTTAACGCATAAAATGGGGCAGTTTCCGCGCGTAAAATACGCGGTCCTAAACCACAGCACTGTGCACCCGCTGCTTCAAATGAAGCGATCTCTTTAGGCGAGAATCCACCTTCTGGCCCAAACAATAGTAGTAAAGAGTCCTCTTGTTTTAACTTGGTTAACGTTTGAACGAATTTCCCTTTTTCGTTTTGCTTAGCAGATTCTTCATAAGCAACTAACACATGGGTATACTGCGAAAACGTCGCGATCAGCTCTTGTTGCTGCTCATACAATCGGACTGTAGGACAGTAACTACGATGGGACTGTTCTGCTGCTTCAAGTGCGATTTTTTGCAATCGTTCTTGTTTTTTCTGTCGTTTTTTATGATCCCATTTTACTACTGAAGCTGCCGCTGGAAAAGCTTCCAGACCAAACGCACCTAGCTCTGTTGCTTTTTGAAAGATCAAATCTAGTTTATCACCTTTTGGGTAGCCACTGGCAATCGTTACTCGTACAGGTAACTCTTTTTGTTGTTCTTCTGTTCCCATTTGAATCAACTCGACAGTTTCCGGACCCACTTTTTGAATTTTTGCGACAATAACTTGATTTAAAAAAGCAAGGTAGACTTGATCTTCTTCTGTCATTCGCATTACTCGAATCATATGGTGGTATACATCACCAGAAACTTCGATCGTTTCTTGCTTTTCATACACTTTATTCAGAAAGTAGCGTTGCATCTTCTTCCTCAGCTTTCTTTAAGATAATCGCATGCCAATCTTTTTGAGTAAATATTTGTTCGACTTCAAAACCATGTTGAGCCATATTTTCAAGTACCATCGCTTTTTTCTCCGTAATGATCCCAGAGATAATCAATCGACCATCTGACTTTAATAATCGGGCTGCATCTTGAGTCAATAAGATGATAATATCTGCTAAAATATTGGCCACAATCACATCTGCTTGAATATCGACCCCATGTAAAAGGTCATTCGCTGCAACATGGACATCTTTAGCAACTGGATTCATATCCATATTTTCTTTTGCAGCTGCAACTGCAACATCGTCAAGGTCATACGCATAGACATGTTTAGCCCCAAAATATTTGCTCGCAATACTTAACACGCCTGAACCTGTCCCTACATCTAATACAGTTTCCCCTCCACGAAGCGTAACTTCTAGTGCTTGCAAGGTTAAGTTTGTTGTAGGATGAGTCCCTGTTCCAAATGCCATACCGGGATCTAATGTAATCACTTTTTCTTCCGGAGTCGGTGTGTACGTTTCCCAACTTGGTACAATTGTTAAGTAACGTGTTACCCGTACAGGATGGTAATATTTTTTCCAAGCAGTTGCCCAATTTTCTTCTGCGACTTCGCTTACGGTCAATTCATTGGTTCCGATCTCTAAACCAAATTCTGGTAAACGCGCAATTTGCATTTTAATTTCCGGTAAGATTTCTGGTAAAAAGGTCGTTTCAGGAAAATACGCCATTACGTCGGCCCCTTCTTTGACATGAACAAAGGAGTCTTTATCTAATAACTCACCGAACGCATCTGATTCAAAATTTTCGACATCTAATGCATCTTCAATAGCGACACCACTTGCTCCAGCTTCCATAAAAATATTTGAGATCGCTTCGATTGCTTCACTAGCTGTATGTACTTTTACTTCATTCCACTTCATTTTGGTTCTCCTTAATAACTTGGATACGGCAAAAAGGTTGATTTTGCTTGTTCCGATTCTTCATCTACATAACGGTCAAAAATTTCTTGGTCAAAGCTCAATTCGAATACTTCGATTTCTTCTGAAATCAAAAAGTCCATCAAATCATCTTGTCCAGTTGTTAAAATCTCTGGTAAATAGCGTACTAATGCATGGATCGTAGCTTTTGAAACGCCTTTTTTTCCTTCAAATGCAATCGTTGCTAAAAAATCTTCGGCGTCAAGTTTACTTTTTGTTTGATCATAAAAGATGATCCCATCTTCAAATTCGATGACTTCTTCTTCAGAAGTTACACCTTGTGCATCATCTAAACTAAGCTGCGTTTTATTTTCCGCAAACAAGCGAAACATCACTTCGATCGTATGATTTTTTGTATCCCAATCTATTGCGATATCATACTCACTTAATTTTTTATTTAATTGTGTATCTAAATAACTTAGCATGGTTTCTTTTGCCATAATATCCTCCAAAATCTTTTCTCTGCTCCTTACTAGTTTACCATTAAACACGCGTTTACAAAAGAAACACAATCAGTCTTTTATTAAAGAATATGCTATACTGCACCTATCTAATAAAAAGGAGTGCCCGCTTATGTATCAACCACTTGCTTATCGACTGCGACCTAAAACTTTAGAGGATATTGTCGGACAGGAACATCTCGTTGGTCCAGGAAAAATTATTCGTCGGATGGTCGAAGCAAATCTACTCTCGTCTATGATTTTATATGGGCCTCCAGGGACTGGAAAAACTAGTATCGCCAGTGCGATTGCAGGCTCGACTTCATTTGCTTTTCGCATGTTAAATGCCGCGACAGATACCAAAAAGGATCTTCAAATCGTAGCCGAAGAAGCAAAAATGAGTGGTACGGTTATTTTACTTTTGGATGAAGTCCATCGTCTAGACAAAACAAAACAAGATTTTTTATTGCCTCATTTAGAAAATGGTCGAATTATTTTAATCGGTGCAACGACCGAAAACCCTTATATCTCAATCAATCCTGCGATTCGTAGTCGAACACAAATTTTTGAAGTCCATCCTTTAACACCAGAAGCGATCGAAATGGCTCTTGATCGCGCGTTAACTGCAAAAGATGGATTTAAAGATGAGGATGTTATATTAGAACAATCTGCCAAACGTGAATTGGCTTTTGTAACAAATGGTGATCTGAGAAGTGCGCTTAATGCACTCGAACTTGCTGTTCGTTCCACACCAAAAAATGAAGACGGAACAATTCTAATTACCAAAGAAATCATTCAAGAATGTACACAGCAAAAAGGCTTTAGCCATGATAAAAACGGCGATGCACATTACGATGTGATCTCTGCTTTTCAAAAATCGATTCGCGGAAGTGATGCCGATGCGGCGTTGCATTATCTCGCACGATTGATCGAAGCTGGTGATCTAATCAGCATTTGCCGTAGACTGCTAGTGATCGGCTATGAAGATATTGGATTAGCGAATCCTGCTGCGGCTAGTCGGACACTTGATGCCGTCTTAGCAGCAGAACGACTGGGCCTTCCTGAAGCACGAATCCCGTTATCTGTAGCGGTTCTTGATCTATGTCTTTCGCCTAAATCCAATTCTGCCTATCAAAGTTTGGACCGGGCGTTACAAGATGTCAAAAATGGCAAAGCGACAACGATCCCAAATCATTTAAAAGATTCTCACTATAAAGGTGCTGCGGCATTGGGTAGAGGTCTGACATATCAATACCCACATGAATTTTCAGATGGTTGGGTCGCACAACAATATTTACCTGATCCATTAGCACATACACGTTACTATGAACCTAAATTTACTGGAAGATATGAACAGGCCTTAGCAAAACGATATGAAGAACTGCATCAAAAAAAATCTTCTTCTACTAAATAACGCTTACATTTTTTTGTGCATGTCCGTTGCCGCTTTTTCTAAATTATGATACTATGTAAGTGGGTAATCTGTGATGTACGAATTTTCCCTATCAGTATTGACCGAACATTTTTATTGATATCTCGGGATCCGTCCGGTGTCTCTGTTGGTAACATGCCTTATCATTTGGTAGTTCAAAACGGTAGACCGTGGAGCCCACCTGCTTGTCTTTGCGGGATCAATACACCGGGATAAAAAACGGCATCTACGGAGAATGCCCATTTTTTGAATAATTATCTGTTGCAAAACAGTTCGATAAAAAAACGCTTGGCACATGCCAAGCGTTTTATATTTTGTCTGATTTCTTTTTCGGAGCCATGTGGAACGCTTTGACCTTTTCTAAAATAAAAAGTACCAATACAAGTACTAAAATCGCTAATGCTAAAAACATCGCTTGTAATCCACTATCATGTGCGAGCAATAATTCACGTAAAATCGCGGTAATACTAATTAAAATCAAATAGCGTACTGGAATATGATGTCCCTCTTCTACATAACGTAAGAGCATCAAAATAATTTCTAACAAAATAAATAGCGTGGCGACTTCTTCAACAAGGTCACTTAAACTACTCATCGAGTGTAATGGAATCATGTGCATGACGATATTGTAGATTGCTTCTGCCATCACAACCAAGATGAGAAGCACTAAAAATCCCAACATGATATCGACTAATAAACTGACATATTTTTTAAATACTTTAAAATAATCCATAAAAAACTCCTTTTTCTTTTATTATATACTAAAAGTATTTTTTAACGCGAGTCACAATTATGGATTTTTTTGCTATTTGCTCAAGATACGATTTTCTTCTATACTACAAACAAACAGTCAAAAAATGGAGGAACATCATGACAACGATTTTAGTAGTAATTTTCTCACTTGTATTATTGAGTGTGGGCATCTTCATGTGTAAACAACCACAAGGACTTTTTCAACTGATCCAGTCGACACCACAAAACCAAAAATTTATTAAGCGTTATAGCTATACGTTGATTGGTTTAGGAATAATTGGACTCATAAGTAGCTTCTTTTTAACAAAAGTCATGGCATTATGGTTTATCGGACTTGTTTTACTACTCTCAATGGTCTTTAGTTTGCAATTTTCCAAAAAAATGTCTGCTCGTCTTTAAGATATCCATTTTCTTTTTTTATAAAAAAGCATACAATAGAACTATACTGATAAGGGGGTTACGCTTATGTTACAACAATATAATCGCATCATGGTCGCAGTCGATGGCTCTAAAGAGGCAGAATTAGCTTTTCAAAAAGCAGTCAATGTCGCAAAACGAAACGAATCCGAACTATTATTGGTTCATGTTATCGACACGCGAGCTTTCCAAACTGTCGCATCATTTGATTCTGCACTAGCTGAACAAGCAACAGAAATGGCGCAAAAATCATTGGATGAATATATCGAAAAAGCACATAAACATGGATTGACATCCATCACCTCAACGATCGAATACGGTTCACCAAAAATGATTATTGGAAAACAATTACCTAAAGAAAAAGAAGTCGATTTGATTCTACTTGGCGCAACAGGTCTAAATGCTGTTGAACGTCTATTTATTGGATCTGTATCAGATTATGTCATTCGAAATGCACCTTGTGATGTGCTGATCGTACGTACAGATCTAGACAATCAATTACCACCTAAGAAAAAAGGTGAATAAAAAATACCGGATCAAGTGTGACTTGATCCGGTATTTTTTTAGTTACTTTTCATTAATTCTGTTACATACGCTACTGTATCTGGTTGCTCTGTTTCGATTTTTGCGATCGCTTCACTAAAGTTTGGTAAATGGTCTTTATGTGCGATCAATAATTCGTCTAATAAGGTTTTCGCCATCATCCCTCCTGGAACTAGCGGATTGATTGTAAAGGCGTGTAATGCTGCGCCATAATCTCCATCGATCGCCGCGCGAATGACCGTTTCTTCCATGCCTTTCATCACTTGGATAATCCCACGTGCTGCTGGCGGGAAAGCACCCCAATTGTATGGTTCATGTCCGTGAGCAGTTACAGGACCTGAAACTTCAACCACGCAATCATACGGTAGATCTGTAATGGTCCCGTTGTTTGCTGTCGATACGACCATATCGGTACGTTTGTCATTATAAATCGACGCGATCAATTCACATGCTGCGTCACTATAATGCGTTCCTCCACGTTGTTCTAATTCTTTTGGTTTGTAATCAAGATTTGGGTCTTTATACAGTTCAAACAAGCGCGCTTCAGTATCTTTTACCACTTGAGCACGTGTTTCTCCGCGTTCAAATTCTTCGATTGAATGTTTCAACATTTCATCTTCGATATAATAATAACGATGATAGCCACAAGGTAACATGCCTAAATCCTTGATTTGTTCATAATGGAACGGTGCATTGTGGATATTTTTCAAATGGCTCTCTGAATCTTCTTGTGGTCCATAAATCAAATCAATCAATTCCATCGTGCGTTCATTGCCTTCTTTATCCCATACACGGTGCCAATGGAAATGGTTGATTCCCGCAAATTTAAAGAATAAATCTTCTTCTGGTAATCCTAATTTTTCAGCTGCTTGTTTCCGGTGGCCGATCGGTACATTACATAAACCAGCTGTTTTTTTCCACCCACCATGTTTGATCGCCGCTTCTGTGACCATACCTGCTGGATTGGTAAAATTCACTAACCAAGCATCTGGACAAAGTTCTTTCATATCTTCAATAATACTTAAAATAACCGGAATCGTACGAAACGCTTTAAACATTCCACCGGCACCATTGGTTTCTTGACCTAAAACGCCATGGGATAACGGGATACGTTCGTCTTTGATACGAGCATCTAACAATCCAACTCGAAATTGTGTTGACACAAAGTCCGCATCTTTCAATGCAGCACGACGATCTAAGGTTAAATGGACTTCCCAATCTAAACCTGCTGCTTGAACCATCCGTTTTGCCATTTCACCAACGATTTCTAATTTTTCTTTTCCTTCTTCAATATCTACTAGCCAAATCTCTTTGATTGGCAATTCGTCTTTACGTTTGATATATCCTTCAATCAGTTCTGGTGTATAGCTTGATCCTCCACCAATTGTCGCAATTTTTAAAGCTCCTCTTGTCATGAATGATTCCTCCTGATGAATATGTTATCGTTTACAAATACATCATAAAGTATGGGAACATTCCCATAGCAAGCCTTTTTTTCAAAAAAATTTATGCTATACTCAAATTAAATGAAATCGGTCTCAAAAAGGAGTGCTCGCGTTGTCTACTATTATCGATGTCGCTAAAAAAGCAAAGGTGTCTAAATCAACAGTGTCTCGTGTTGTATCAGGAAAAGGCTATGTGAGTGAGGCCAGTCGAAAAAAAGTACTTTGTGCTATGGAAGAATTAGCTTATGTTCCCAATTCGATTGCCCGTAATCTACAAAGTGGCGAAACAAAAACAATCGGGTTTATCGTGCCTCATTTTATTGATCCATTATCGATTTTTTTAGAATCTTTTTTATCTATCGCACGCCAGTACGATTATTATGTCACGATTTTTTTTACAGATAGTGATAAACAAAAAGAAATCGAGGCCTTCAATCAATTAAAATATAAACAGATCGACGCACTGTTTATATTAACAAGGGCCAATGATTGGGACGTGATCACGTCCTATGCTAAATACGGGCCGATCGCTACTTGGCAACGAATCGATTCCCCCGTTATCTATTCAGCTTATGTCGATCATTATCAGGGGTATTTTGATTCATTGACTTATCTTCATAAGCGCGGGTACCACAAGATTGGTCATGTTTTAGGAAATGCGAAAAATTTAAATACGAAAGCGCGAATGCGTGCTATCAAAGATTTTGAAGCAAGATACCAACTAAAAGTTCCTGAAACATTCTATTTTTATGATTCACTTTATTCGAATGGACGAGCGATTGCCCAGAAATGGCATCAGTTGTCTGAAAAACCCGAAGCAATGGCTATTTATAGTGATGCTGTAGCTGCGCAATTTATCTCTGAACTGGAAAATCTTGGCTATCATATTCCACAAGATGTCGCTGTCATTGGTTTTGATAATAGTGAAATTAGCGAATTGATCCACTTGACGACTGTCGATTATTCCTTGCGCTATCAGGCAGAAAATGCCTTTATTTATTTGTACAATCAGCTCAATCAATTAAATTTACCCATGCATCAGCTATCTATTGAATTGATTGAACGACAAACCGTACCGATCCGTCAACATTAGTTATCTATCATTACTGTCACGCGCTTCATTATCATTGTAAAAAACAAGAGACTCTTCTATTATTAGAAGTATTAAGAGAGGAAAGGTGAAAACATGAAAACAATCAAAGCATCAGAAGCAATGATCAATGTCTTACTCGATTGGGGCGTGAAACGTGTTTACGGATTACCCGGAGATTCTATCGATACTACAATCGATGCATTACATCATTACAGTGAAGAAATCGAATTTATCCAAGTGCGTCATGAAGAAGTTGCTTCTTTAGCAGCAACAAGCGAAGCAAAATTAACTGGTCATATCGGTGTCTGCTTGTCGATCGGTGGCCCTGGAGCGATTCATTTATTGAATGGCTTATACGACGCTAAAATGGATCATGTCCCACTACTTGCTCTTGTAGGACAAGTAAATTCCACTCTGATCAACAGTGACTTTTTCCAAGAAGTCAATACGGCTTCTTTACTAGAAGATGTCGCAGTCTATAATAAAGAAATCCAATCTGCCGAGTCATTACCAAAAATCGTAGATGAAGCGATTCGTACGGCAATGCGCCAAAAAGGGGTTGCTGTACTAACGATTCCAGATGATTTTCCAGATCAAAAAATCCCTGATATTTATAAAACACTCGCTGGTGAGGCAAATCTTTTTAGCCCCCCTGCGTTGATTCCAGAAAAAATGGAGGAAGCGGCACGCTTGATTAAAGACAGCAAACATCCAGTTGTTCTTTCTGGTGTAGGATCAAAACATGCTAGCCGCGCGCTAACGACCTTTATCGAAAAAAATCATATCCCAATCATCCAAACAGTGCCAAGTAAAGGCATTGTAGCAGATGATCATCCAAACTCATTAGGAAATGTAGGAAAACTTGGAACAAAGCCTGCCTATGAAGCGATGAAAGAAGCCGACTTATTGATTATGCTGGGAACAAATTATCCTTATGTAAATTATTTGCCGGATCAACAGTCTTGTAAGGCGATCCAAGTTGATTTAGTTCCCGAACGTTTTGGGAAACGATTCCCATTAGAATTAGCGGTTGAAAGTACCGTAGAAGATTTTCTTACTTCTTTAAATGAATTAGGTGAATTACGTTCATCGACAGAATTTCTAAGTGCTTGCCAAGAGGCGATGAAACATTGGAATAAATGGATGGAAGAACAGCGACAAAATACTGAAGATCAATTTGTGCATCCTGCGTACTTGTTCAATGCAATCGAATCATTAGCCACACCGGATACAATCTATTCGATCGATGTGGGAACATCCACTGCTTGGGCAGCTAAGTTTTTACGTGTTCAGCCACAACAAGACTTTTTGATTTCATCTTGGCTTGGTACAATGGGTTGTGCTTTACCTGGAGCTTTAGCTGCTAAATTGAATTATCCAAATCGACAAGTATTATCCGTAGCAGGTGATGGTGGCTTTGCAATGGTCATGCAAGATTTTGTTACGGCAGTAAAATATAATTTGCCTTTTGTACAATTTATCGTGAACAATCAAAAATTATCGTTTATTGAAGTAGAGCAACAATCTTCTGGTCAACGTAATTACGGGATCGACTTAGCTGATATTGACTTTGCAAAAGCTGCTGAAGCTTTCGGTGGGAACGGGTATACCGTAAAATCAGCAAGTGAGCTAGATGCCATTTTGCCGAGACTAATGGGTGTGACAAAACCTACGATCGTGAATGTTTATGTTGAAGATGATGCGCCACTTCCAGGAAAGATCGTGAAAGATGAAGCGGAAGGCTTTGCTAAATTTACGGTTCAAAGTGTATTAAAAGACCACAAATTCCCAGAACTTCCGCCATTAAAAGAAATTATTCGCCAACTGTTTTAAAAAAAAGCTCTTTGACCCACTTGGATCAAAGAGCTTTTGCTTTATTTAAATTTTACGGCGGTACCATATGCAGTAACAGATTGCATATCTTGACCAATCGATCCAGAATCAAAACGCATCATGACAATGGCATCAGCACCTAGCACTTCGGCATTTTTTTTCAAACGTTCGATTGCACTTTGGCGAGACTCTTCTTGCATTTCTGTGTACGCTTTGATTTCGCCACCTACAATATTTTTCAAACTAGCTCCGATATCTTTGAGGATATTTTTAGAGTTTGTCGTCAATCCAAATACTTCACCAATAATTTCATACTCTTTACCTGGAATTTTTTCTGTTGTTGTTACTAACATTGGTACACTCCCCTTTCATTACGCTACTTCTTTTAGTATAGCAAATCCAGACGAAAAACCCCATAGTTAGAACAACGATTTACCCAACGATTTTGTCACCTGTTGAAGTTTATTTCTTGTATTCACTCCGTTGTAATCCTGCTAAATAAGAAAAGGTCATATCGTATTTTCCTGGACTGATCTCTCTCAGGTGCACACCTACCGCGCCTTCTGTTGTTTGCTGATTCAACAGATTTTTATTATGTTCTGGTGAATTGACCCAACCATTAAAGATTCGTTGTGCTCCATTATTGACATACCAGTCTAAAGATTCATTAAAATTAGAAAAACCTAAATTCTCAACATATGGAATTCCTTGATATCCATAATCTAACGGCGTGGATAATCCTCTTCCACCATTAGGTCGCGTATGTGAAAAATTCGTAACGATTTCTTCTGCACGTACATTCGCACCTTTTCTAATCGTAGCTTCCGTCCGCAGACCCGTTAATCCTTTAGACCGGCGGTAATTGTTGATCAACACGAATGTTTGACGTGCCACTTCACTTCGTGCTTCTTGTACGTTCATCGTACTTGGCGGTGTAGTCGTATCTTGCGGTGTTTGATTAACTTGTTCTTGCGCGCTACTTACTCCATACCAAGCAATTCCTTCATTATTCCAACCAGCTCGAACTAAATTATTTTTTTCATTACTATTGATCGTGTAATGATGCGTTCCTCCTTTTTTAGGGTCTGGATTGTATACACGATGTAAAGGGATTTCTTTATTTTTAGCTGATTGCCAGCCGATACCTTCATATCGCCAACCAATTTTTACTAAATCGTTTTTCTCCTGTTCATTCATTGTATAATGGTGTAACCCTGTAGCACGATTATATAAACGATAAACAGGATCACCGTAACTTGGCGCGATCCAACTCACCCCTTCAGCACGCCAACCTGCTTTCACTAATTCATTTTGCTCCGTTAAATTAGCTGTGTAATGGTGCTCGCCATTATTTGGATTATACATGCGATACATTGTGACCACTGGAGACTTTGTATCCGCTTTCACAAACGATTCCGTCATAGCACAATTTACTAAAAACAGACCAAAAGCTAACAGACATAATTTACCAAATAGAGTTTGTTTCATTTGCGTTCCCTCCTATTTGATTGCTAACTTTAGTCTACCATATTTTGTGATATCATCGAGTCCAATAGTTTCTTGTAAAAGCAGAATAATTGAGCGCTTTCACTATCGTTTTTTTTATATACTAATTGTTCACAGCTATTTTTATATTTTTTTTCATAAACATTCCTATTTTAAAACGAATTTTATCATATTTCGTTCACAATTTGATACTATAGTATACCCATACCCAAACAAACAACCCTAATATTTTTTTCATTTCTTACTCCCTCCCACTAGTTATACTAGTGGGTATTTTTATACACAAATCACGCGATGACTAAGTTTAGTCATCGCGTGATTTGTGTATAAATTGATAGCGTGTAAAAATTTTGATCAAAGGATAGCGCAATACAATAAAAAACAGTACTGTTCCTATACTATGCATCATATCAAAAGAAATCCCCATCAAATAATACGGCCAAAATGCGGTTACGCCCCAAAACGGTGCGAGCATCAACGTCACTAAAAAACCGTATCCCATACTGACTCCTACGCATAAAAAAAGTTGGATAACTAGATATTTTTGTAAAGGAATCATTTGACGAATAGCTCCTACTATCAATATCAATAAAATATAGGTCAAAATTTGTGCAATTGTCCAAATTCCAGTACCCAAATAAAGATTTGTAATCAACATTGATAATGTGCTAATGATCATAGCTGCAGGTATACTGGTATAAATCGCAACGAATAGAATAATTGCCGTAACGGGTTGTACATTAGGAATCGGACTTGTTAATAAACGTCCTACTACACATAATGCGGTCAATAACGCAATGGTAGTGAGTTCTTTCGTTTTAAACATTTCAAATTTCCTCTTTCATCTTCAACCGATCATACTTTGGATAAGTTAAAGACAATTTTATCATTTGCTTTTAAAAGAGTGTCTTTAGCGCCTTTACTTGCTTCTTGACCGTTGATCGTGTACATCCAATATTTGTTGGCTGCAGGATCTTGTTCTTTACCATCGATTTTTGTGATAAATCCATCTTGATCTTCAATAGCGAAAGATTTTTTTAACGCATCGTACACACTTTGTCCTTCGGTTACTTCAATTGTTTTTGACGACAATTCTTTACCATCTTCTTGAAGTATAATCGTCGCTTTTTGTTCCACAACTAAACTCGTTGATGTACTCTGACTCACTTGATTTTCTTTTGTCGTTTTAGTATCTGTACAAGCAGCTAAACTGATCATGCTTATTCCTAAAAGAAATACGATCCATTGCTTTTTCATTTGATCTCCCTACTTTCATTCTGAATTCTTTGAAAGTATACCATATCTAAAACGGAAAAAATGGTGCAATCTGACATTCGATTGCACCATTTTTTCTTAAGTTAAACTTCCACCATTGCTTTTGATCACGTCTTGGTACCAATAGTAACTATCTTTTTTATAACGATTCATCGTACCACCAGCTTCATCACGATCAACATAAACAAAACCATACCGTTTTTGGTATCCATTTAGCCAACTCAGTAAATCTGTAAACGACCATGTACAATACGCCCAAATCTCACATCCAGCTTGACTTGCATCGATCAATGCGTTGATATGTGCTTCTAAATACGCGATTCGGTATGGATCATGAATTTCATTTTCTGACGTTAAGGTATCAAATGCCCCTAAACCATTTTCTGAAATCACAATCGGTAACGCGTAACGACTCGTAATTTCCTTACATGCATAACTCAACCCCATTGGATCGATCGACCAATCCCAATCGGTCGTTTCTAAATAAGGATTTGCAGGATTTTTATAAACACCTGGAACACCGGTAACTTCATTAGTCCCTTTTTTACCCGAAGTATTCATTTGTGCATACGGCGTCGCACCATCTAATGGATTGTATTCACAAACGGTTGTTTGATAATAATTCACACCCATAAAATCAACTAAACTAGCGGCTTTTTTTAAGAGAATCGCTTCTTCTTGCGTCACTTTTGGAGCCACACCTTTTGATTCTAGATAAGTATACGCAGTTTTTGGATAGCGACCATATGCATATACATCCATCCACCAGAAATTTTTCAAATTGTCAAAGTCCATTTTTGCCATAGCATCTTCTGGTTTACTGGTTAATGCATAACTTGGACTATAAGCAAAACTTGCACCGATTTTTCCATTCGGATGAATTTCTTTAAACGCACATACCGTTTTCGCATGCGCTAAAAAAGCATGATGATTTACTTTATAAAATAACGCTTCTTCATCAAATTTACCTGGTGGATGCATTGCAGTTAACCAGCCAAATGTTGTAAAGATATTTTGTTCATTCAACGTGATCCAATACGTGACTTTTTCTTTGAATCGTTCAATCAAATACGTCGCGTAATGAACGAAATCGTCAACGACTTGTGCATTTTCCCAACCACCATATTCTTCGACTAATGCTTGTGGGATATCCCAATGATACAAAGTGATCATCGGTTCAATCCCATATTGAACACATGTATCGATGATCGCTTCATAGAATTTCACCCCAGCTTCATTGACTTCGCCTTTTCCTTTTGGGAATATTCGAGTCCATGCAATCGAAAAACGATAGGTTTGCAATCCCATTTCAGCCATGAGCGCAATATCTTCTAGATAACGATGATAATGATCGACAGCCACTTCACCAGTGGATTCTTTAAATGTTTTTCCTGGAATCTTTACGAATTCATCCCAGTTGGATAGCCCTTTGCCATCTTCTTGATAAGCTCCTTCAATTTGATAAGCAGCAGATGCGCTACCCCATAAAAAATTTTTTGGCATTGTTTTTTTTGACATCTATTTCACCTCATATAAGACTTATATTATTCTTTAGTGATAGATTTAGTATACGCGATAAAGCAAACGTTTGCACGTTTTTTATAAATCGCTTTCTTTTGTTTTTTTAACCAAAAGAATATCCGTACATTTTGTGTTATTTTTTTAAAAACATTCATTTTTTCTAGTTGACTTTACTAAAAAAGCACGCTATAGTTCTAATCACAACTTCATAACTCATGCAATACAAAAGAGAAGTAACATGATACTTGACCTTTTAAAGAGAGCTGCCACTAGTGAGAATGCAGTAAAGGCAAACATGCGAATGGGCTTTTGGCTATCGTGCTGAACACAGTGTCAGTAGGTGCGATCGGGTACTCCCGTTATAGAGAAAGGCCATTGTTAGATGGCTGATTCGAGAAGAATATAGTTTTTTTGCTGTATTCACATATGAGGTGGCACCGTGTAGCTTACGCCCTCAGTAGTCTTTGGACTACTGAGGGCTTTTTTGCGCTTAAGAAAGGATGACCCCTATTGAAAACAATCGATACTATTTACCATACAACGCTTACGGACACTCAGCTTTATCGTCACGTAAAAACGAAACAAGCATGCTTGTTTCACTATACAACTCCATCAAATGAACAGCTGAGTATCATTGGATTTGATCCAGTTTATCACTTAGCATTTAAAGAGCAACTCCTTACTGTAAACGGGGAATCGACACCCTGTCTCGATCCACTGTATGCATTAGAAGACTATACGTATACTGACGAAGCACCTCTGTTAGACCTTCCGTTTCAAGGAGGTGCTATCGGATATACAAGTTATGATCTAGCGTTTGTCTATGAGCCTTTGACCCATCAAGCAATCGATACTTTACAACTGCCGGATATGCAATTTTATCTATATGAGACCTTTATATTATTAAATGAAACGACAAACACAGTCTCGATCATCTGTAGCAATATGTACAGTCATGTTGAAGAAGCGGTTCTATCTAATAGACTACGATCGCTAAAAGAAGAACTAATAAGACTTGAACAACAAACCGAATATCCTGATCAAGCACTTGTCCCGATCGAATTTTCTAGCTCGATGTCCACTGCACAATTTAAAACGGTCGTTAACAAAGCGAAAGAATATATCAAAAAAGGAGATCTTTTTCAAGTCGTCCCTTCACAACGTTTAAGTGCTTCATTCACACAAGATGTTTTAAGTTACTATCACGAATTATCCAAAGAAAATCCGACAACTTACCGATACTTGCTTTCTTTTCCAGACGTGGTCGTTGTTGGTTGTTCTCCAGAAACCTTGGTCAAAGTCGAGCAGAGAAATATCACCACTAATCCTATTGCAGGTACCAGAAAACGCGGAAAAACCTATTCTGAAGATCAAGAATTCGCACAAGATTTACTACAAGATGAAAAAGAACGTGCCGAGCATCAAATGCTAGTCGATCTTGGACGAAATGATTTAGGGAAAGTCAGTCAGATTGGAAGTGTTCGTTTGCCATTATTTATGCAAATCAAACGTTACCACCATGTGATGCACCTTGTTTCAATCGTTCAAGCAACACTTTTAGAGTCTGCTCATCCAATCGATGCCTTAAAAGCAACACTTCCTGCCGGAACCGTTAGCGGAGCACCAAAAATTCGAGCCATGCAACGAATCTATGAATTTGAAGCAACGACTCGTGGAATCTACGCGGGAGGCATTGGCTTTTTATCTCATGATCAACAACTCGATTTTGCGATTGCGATCCGAACCATGGTGATCAAAGATGATATCGCTCATGTTCAAGCTGGGGCTGGCATCGTATTTGACTCTGATCCTGAATTAGAATATCAAGAAACATTGAACAAAGCGAAAACATTACTGGAGGTGCTTGTATGATTTTATGCATCGATAATTACGATTCATTTACCTATAATCTTGTCCAACAAATCGATACGCATAACGTACAGATCTGTCGCAACGATGATCCAGAAATTTTTTCGCTTGCCGCACAAGCAGATGCATTGATCTTATCTCCTGGACCAGGTCATCCCAAAGAAGCCGGTGCTTTAGAAGAAATCATCCAAACATTTTATCAAACAAAACCAATTTTAGGGATTTGCCTCGGTCATCAAGCGATCGCTGAAGTATTTGGGGCCACGATCGTCTCTGCTCCAAAAATCTTACATTGCAAACAATCACAGATTATATGTCAAGATAGCGTATTGTATCAACAGACACCCATGCAACAACTAGTAATGCGGTATCATTCACTCATCGTCGACCCAACACAACTCACAGATAAATTTAAAGTGATTGCTGCTACGACTGATGGGCTGATCATGGGGATCGAGCATCGTGACTATCCTATTTTTGGCATCCAATACCATCCTGAGTCCATTGGTACACCTTATGGAAAAGACCTAATCGACAATTTTTGTCGTCTTATTGCATAGAAAGAAGGAATCGATATGAATGAATTACTTGAAAAATTATATGCACAACATCATCTAACACGAGAAGAAATGCAGCTGATTGCCACAAAAATGTTGGATGGTACACTTTCTGATCTCCAAATTAGTGCAGTCTTGATCGCGTTAAAAATAAAAACCATTACGCCTAGTGAACTAACAGGTTTAGTGACCGTCATGCAACAACACGCGATCGCTTTACCAGATGTTCCTTTTTCCTTAATGGACAATTGCGGTACTGGTGGCGATCATTTAAAAACGTTTAATATCAGTACCCTTACTGCATTTGTACTCGCTGCAGGTGGTATAAAAATGGCGAAACATGGCAATAAAAGTGTTTCAAGCCGCTCTGGTAGTGCTGATTTATTGGCCTCTTTTGATTTGGAATTTACAAATGATCCGATGTTGATCGAATACCAATTAAAAACAGCTGGCATCACTTTTTTATACGCACCGGCATTTCACCCAATGATGAAAACTGTCGCACCGATTCGTACGGCATTAAATACGCCTACTATTTTTAACTTATTAGGACCGCTATTAAATCCCTATCCCCTAGATACCCAATTGATGGGGACCTTTGATCCACACTCACTAGATTTACTACGCGACACTTTGATTCAATTAGGTCGTAAACAAGTGACTATCGTCCACGGCGCACTTGGAATGGATGAAGCAAATTTAGCTGGACGCACCACATGTCTTTTATATCGTAACGGTGTAAAAGACATGATCACGTTCACACCAGAAGAAATGGGCTTTAAACCGTCTCCGATTCAGGCGATCCAAGTCGACTCGATTAAGCAAAGTCATGAACAAACATTAGCGATTTTACGTAATGAAGCCTCCGTCGCACTCGATACGGTTTGTTTGAATGCTGGTTTAGGATTTTTTACAGCAAATAAAGTGCCTTCGATTCAAGCAGGTATTCAATTTGCGCAACAATTGCTACGTGACGGTGCAGTATATGATACATTTACGCGCTTACTACATACTCAACAGGAGGTTTATGCATGAATTTTTTAACTGAAATACTCACAAAAAAACAAGCGGAATTACAAGATTTAGAACCCGTTGTTCCTGTTGAAAATCCCATTTCACGTCCATCACTTGTAAACTTGTTAAGCCAGCATCCTAAACACGTACAACTGATCGGTGAAATCAAACGAGCCTCTCCTTCAAAAGGTAGTATCAATGAACAAGTCGATATCAAAACTCAAGTCGCTCGTTACGAAGAAGCCAATGTTTGCGCGATCTCGGTATTAACTGATCCTTATTTTTTTCACGGCTCGATCCAAGATCTTAAAACTGTCGCGAGTTTAACAACGCTCCCTTTATTATGTAAAGATTTTATTTTAGATGAACGGCAAATTATTCGTGCCAAACAAGCAGGTGCGAGTATCATTTTACTGATTGTCGCTTGTCTATCCAGCAAACGTTTAGCTGAATTATTTGCTTTTGCGACTACTCTTGGTTTAGAGGTGCTCGTTGAAACACACGATGAAGCAGAGATCAAACAAGCACAAGCTTTACAGGCACCCTTGATTGGAGTTAATAATCGTAATTTAGAAACATTTGAGGTATCCCTCGAGGTGAGTGAGCGTTGTGCTCCATTGAAACAAGAACATTTTTATATCAGCGAATCCGGTTTTAAAACAGCTGAAGATGTAAAACGCGTAGCACATGCCTATGATGCGATTTTGGTTGGTGAAACTTTAATGAGAAGTTTAGATATCAAAAAAACTGCACACGCACTGCAGGTGATCCGAACATGACGAAGATCAAAATTTGTGGGATCCAAACACCAGAAGATCTAGTTTACGCGACCGCTTACGGGGCGGATTATGTAGGATTTGTATTTGCAAAAAGCAAACGAAAAATCAGTGCACAAGATGCGCAAACACTAGTCAAACTTGTCCCGCATCCAGTAAAAACAGTCGGTGTCGTCGTCTCGCCTTCAATCAAAGAATTACGAGACATCCAGCGTATCATATCTCTTGATTTCTGGCAGATTCACGGCGAGATTCCCTCTCCCTATCCAAAAGATCTCGCTCCTTATATTGTCGCTACAACAGCCGATGATATTTCTTACCTTACACCGTATGATCAAGTATTAGTAGATGCGAAACAAAGCGGTCACGGAATTTGTTTTGATTGGGACACACTGGATATATCCAAAGTCCGTGCCAAAGAGGTTTGGATCGCAGGTGGACTAAATGCAGAAAATGTCAACGAAGCGATTCAACATTTTCATCCCACTGTAGTCGATGTTTCAAGTGGAGTCGAAACAAATGAGAAAAAAGATCCTAAAAAAATCCGCGCATTTTGCCAAGCAGTCAAGGAGGAAACTTATGTACAATCAACCCAATGAACAAGGATTTTACGGAGAATTTGGTGGACAATTCGTCCCTGAAACGTTGATGTATGCCTTAAAAGAATTAGAAGAAACCTATCGTGCTTCACAAAAAGATCCAGAGTTCCAAGCAGAATTAGCGTATTATCTCAAACAATATGTCGGACGTGAAAATCCACTATATTATGCCCAACGTTTATCACAAGAACTTGGTGGTGCAAAGATTTATCTAAAACGGGAAGACTTAAACCATACAGGGGCGCATAAAATCAACAACGCAATCGGACAAGTTTTATTAGCTAAGAAGATGGGGAAAAAGAAAATCGTTGCTGAAACTGGTGCTGGCCAACACGGGGTTGCAACGGCTACAGCTGCTGCTCTTTTTGGGATGGATTGTATTATTTTTATGGGTGAAGTCGACGTACAACGTCAAGAGTTGAATGTATTTCGCATGGAACTATTGGGGGCTAAAGTTCAACCGGTGACTTCTGGAAGTCATACCCTAAAAGATGCTGTAAATGAAGCACTCCGCTACTGGGTCGCACATGTTGAAGACACTCATTATATTTTGGGTTCGGTTTTAGGTCCGCATCCTTTCCCAGAAATCGTTCGCGATTATCAAAGCGTAATTGGAAATGAAGCACGTGCTCAACTTTTAAAAAGTGAACAGGTCTTACCCGATATTGCTCTAGCTTGTATTGGTGGTGGGAGCAATGCGATGGGACTATTTTACCCATTTTTAAATGATCCAGTACGCTTAATTGGAGTTGAAGCTGCTGGAAAAGGGCTAAATACAACTGAACACGCCGCTTCTTTAACCAAAGGAGAAATCGGAATTTTGCATGGAACCAAAATGCACGTATTACAAGATGAAGATGGTCAAATTCAAGAAGCGTTCTCAATTTCAGCAGGACTTGATTATCCTGGAATTGGGCCAGAACATTCCTTCTTACATACAACAGACCGAGTAGAATACACGTCTGTTACCGATCAAGAAGCATTAGATGCCTTTCACTTTTTAGCTAAAACAGAAGGAATCATTCCCGCTTTAGAAAGTGCACATGCTATCGCTGAAGTCATCAAATTAGCCCCTACTTTATCTAAAGAACAACGAATCATCGTCTGCTTGTCTGGCCGTGGGGATAAAGATGTTCACCAAGTCAAACAGTATATGGAGGAAAAAGAATGAAACTAGATGCGAACAAAAAGCAATTTATCCCTTATATTATGGCTGGGGCAAATGGATTAGATCGCTTAGAAAGTGAACTACGTTTATTAGAAAAACATGGAGCGACCGCAATCGAACTTGGCATCCCTTTTTCTGATCCGGTCGCCGATGGTCCAGTGATTGAGCAAGCTGGAATCAGCGCACGAAAAAAAGGTGTGACACTGCAAAAAGTTCTCAACTTTTTGCAACAACATACCTTTTGTGTTCCCATTATTTTAATGGGCTATGCAAATTCTTTTGTCCACTACGGGAGTTCAGCTTTAGCAAAAGCTCTAGAACACACTCAAGTTCAGGGCTTGATTATTCCAGACCTCCCTTATGAACATCGCGAACTGATCACAGCAGATTTACCAGATTCGATTACCTTGATCACCATGGTTTCACTAACTAGTTCACCAGAACGTATTCAACTGTTAACTCAAGAGGCTACTGGTTTTATCTATGCCGTAACCCTCAATGGTGTCACTGGAAAACAACAAGCGCACACCGAGCTTGCGCCTTATTTTCAAGCAATCAAACAGACAACTGCTATTCCTGTTTGTGCCGGTTTTGGAATCCATACTGCACAAGATGTAGCTTATTTTTTATCTATCTGTGATGGGATCGTGATTGGTTCTGCTATTGTACAAAAATTGGCAACAGCTAGCCTAGAAGAAGTCGATAGTTTTTTAACAGAACTATTAGCACCACTTCATCATCCTGTTTACTAAGATTATTGACTGATCTCACCTGTCATAAATTTCGCTAGTGGTTCAGCTAACTCATCTGAGATATCTGAAATCTCTAGCGTTTTCGCTTGATCAAGGATATCGTTTGCCATTTGTTTGCCTTTGACTGGGTCATCCCAATTTTTATCTTGAAAATGAGTCGGTATCGGGTAATCCATAACGGTTCCATCTTCATTATTATGATACGTTACCATTCCTCCAGCTAAGGGAGAAGCTGTAATCACGGTCACAGGTTTATTGATCATGACACCTGTACTCCAGATTTGTAAAGAAGGTGCACTATATACATCTAATGCTACGAGTGCTTGCATCGCGCTATTGATCTGTTGTGCAGTGGTTAAATTATAATGCTTGATCCATACTTTTGCAGCAAGTAGTTTACTATTTTCAATCGGTTGACTTAGCTTTGCGACTGTCATTTCACTAGTTGTTGTTTGCTCCGATACCACCGGTGTGCGTGCAATTTGAACAAATCCAGCTTGTAATTCTTTATTTTTTGTTTTGGTAAAATGCAACCGATTATCCGGCATCGCTTGGTTTTGCTCCGTGATCAATACTACAGGTTCCTTTGTTTGAGTAAAGGCAAATAAATACAAATGCCCCCCGATAGTTCCCCCATCTACATCACAATAAACGGCTACAACATTATAATCTGCTTCGCCCAATCCATTTGTCGACCACGCAATCGTCGCCGTAACTTCATCGACGGCCATCGTATATTGACCAAAATCAGCGGGAAAATGCAATCCAGCATAATTTGAACTATGTGCTTCATCATAAGAGGTATACTGTTGATTCATACTTTCCCCCCACGTCTGCATGAAAGCCGCTAATTCTTGTTTTTTTTGTGCGTCCCATAGAAGTGATACTGCTTGAGTTGTTTGCGTTGTTGTTTGCGTTGACATCGAACTTGTGGTTTCTTGTGGTTTAGAAGAAGTTGTACTCATTTGTGTTTGACTTGTTGTCGTTGATTTTGTTGTCGTTGTTTGCGCACAAGCACTTAACGCAACACAAAAAATTGCTAATGTAATCCAATGAAATGTTTTCACCTGTTTCGCTCCTTTATTCACCTTTACTTTTAGTATACGTGATTTTTAGAAGAACAGGAAAAAGAAAATAAAAAAAACAATCGTCTTTTTAACTAGACGATTGTTTTTTTTATTTAATCAATTGATTGATAATCCGCATTCAATCCTTTTTGAACACCTGGACGTTCATTAATGCGCTGTGCCCATTCTAAAACATGAGTATACTCCTCCATATTTAAGAACTCATAAGACCCAGCATATAATTTATCTAATGCTAAGCGACCATACCATGACCAAATCGCAATATCCGCAATGGTATACTCATCACCTGCGATATACGAACGTTTAGCCAAAGTTTGATCCAATAGATCTAGTTGACGTTTTGTTTCCATTGTAAAACGATCGATCGCATATTCGATTTTTTCTGGTGCATAGTTGAAGAAATGACCAAAACCGCCGCCAACATAAGGACCTGAACCAATTTGCCAAAATAGCCAGTTCATCACTTCTGTACGCTTATGGATTTCTTTAGGTAAAAAGTGTCCAAATTTCTCAGCTAAATAAACTAAAATCGAACCGGATTCAAATAAATCTACACGTGGCGTTACACTTTGATCAAACATCGCTGGGATTTTTGAATTTGGATTGATCGCTACAAAATCAGAACCAAATTGATCTCCTTCTCCAATATTGATCAAGTACAAATCATACTCTGCTTCTGTTACACCGGCTTCTTTTAACTCTTCAAACATGATTGTGGCTTTGATTCCATTTGGTGTGCCTAGTGAATACAATTGAAAAGGCGCTTTACCAATTGGTAATGTTTTCTCAAAACGGCTTCCAGCAGTGGGACGATTGCCGGTTTTATTTTCGTTTTCATCTTCCCATTTCCACACTTTAGGTACTTGATATTCTGACATGGTATCACTCCTTGATTATAGTAAATCTATCATACTATGGAAGTTTGAATTTTAAAAAAGATAGGTATTCTCAACAGGCAGATAAATTTTTTTGATTGCTTAACTAAGCTATCTTTTCTGACCAAATTTTTGCAATAATACTAGCTACAACTACCATTACGAATCCATACAATGGTGTATAGCTCAACGATTGAGTAGCCACGACCTGACCACCAATAGTAGAGCCTAAAAAGATTCCAACATTAAAGGCTGAAATATTTAGCGCGGATGCCATCGCTGTTGCCTGAGGAACTTCCCGTTCTGCGATAATGACGGCATAGAGCTGTAAACCTGGTACACTCATAAACATGAACAGTCCCATTAATAATACAGCTCCTAAACCAAGCATGCGATTGTTAATGAAGAGAAACAACAACAATAATGAAATGGATAACCCAATAAAGGCATAAAAGATAAATCGTAGCGGTTGTTGATTGGCCCATTTGCCTCCCAATGTGTTCCCTAGCGCAACAAATAATCCATAGATGACCAAAATGATAACACTAGCTTGAGAAGAATAACCAAAATAAGATTCTAAAATAGGAGTAATGAACGTATACACGGTAAACGTTCCACCATAACCTATTGCAGTCAACAGCAAAATCAGTAACATCTGTTTATTTTTTAATACAGCTAGGCTATCTGCTAAAGATATCGCTTGGCTTTTAGTTAAAGTACTTGGTACTAATAAAAAATTCGCAAGCCAACCAATAATCCCAATCCCAGCTATAAATAAAAATGACCACCGCCAATTGATTGCTTGCCCAATAAATGTTCCTAAAGGTACACCGGTTACCGTAGCAACTGTGAGTCCTGTAAACATGATCGAGATCGCGCTAGCACGTTTATCCGGCATTACAACTTCTGCTGCAATCACAGAAGCAACTGACATAAACACGCCGTGCGCAAATGAAGCAATGATTCTTCCTACAAGCAATAGACTAAAAATCGGTGCGAAAGCGGCAATTAAATTCCCTAAAATAAAAACTGTCATAACGAGTAATAAGATTTGTTTTTTGGCTAATCTTGAGGTCAATGCCGTTAGAATCGGTGCACCAATCGTGACACCTAGTGCATAAATCGATACAGTTAATCCTGCCTGATTTAATGAGACACCAAAATCTTCTTTAATCAACGGCAGTAATCCGACACTGATGAATTCAGTCGATCCGATTCCAAACGCGCTAATAGCTAAAGCAAATAAAGTTAAAGCGGCATGATTTGTTTTGGTTTGTTCCATATCGTTCTCCTTTTACTTGAAATCAAAGTGATCAGGATCAGGCCCAATCCGAATGTTCTCATTCAATTTTGTAATTAGCTCCATATCTTTGGGTGTAATGTCAAATTCTAGTGCAACATTTTCTTCCATTCGCTCTACTTTGTTAGATTTGACTACAAGTAAGTGGTCTTGTTGCAAATGCCATTTTAAAATGATTTGTGCAGGTGATTTTTTATAATCTCGAGCTAGCTTACTTATTAACTCTTGTTGTAAAAGTTCACCTTGCATAAGTGGTGACCATGCTTGAACGACGATATCATGTTGCATACAAAAAGTGACTAGTTCTGTTTGATTTAATTTTGGATGCAACTCGATTTGATTGATGACTGGTTTCACAGCAGCCTGTGCTAAAAGTAATTCTAGATGGTGACGATTGAAATTACTGACACCGATCGCTTTTACTTTTCCTGCTTTATATAAACTTTCGAGCGCTCGCCATGCAGGCATAAAATCTTGTCTTCCTGGCCAGTGCAGCAAATATAGATCGAGATAGTCCAAACCAAGATCCGTTAAAGTCTTTTCAAAAGCTGCAATCGTTTCTTGATATCCTAAATGATTATTCCAAACTTTCGATGTGATAAATAACTCTTCACGTGAGATCGATAATTGTGAACAAGCATCTTTGACCCCTTGACCTACACCTAATTCATTACCATAGATTTGTGCCGTATCAATGACACGATATCCCGATTTGATACCATTAAATACGATATTTGCTGTATCTTCGTTAGCTATTTTAAAAACACCTAGTCCCAAACTAGCGATTTTACTCCCATTTGATAATACAATTTGTTTTTCCAATAATTCGTTCACTTTGTATCCCCCTTTAGATTATGTTAGAATTCTAGCAAATTGTGCCAAAATAAAAAGTACGCACTTTTTTGTGACATAGTATGGTTTTGGTAACAATTGTGTCTAATAAGCATTTGGGAAGGAAATAAAATGAAAAAAAATTATCATATCGGAGTCGAAGTAACCATGGATATCATTGGGGGTAAATGGAAACCGATTATTTTATGTAATTTACGTGATCAAACATTACGAACTGGTGAGTTGCAACGTAAAATACCGGCTATCAGTCGTAAAATGTTGACGCAACAATTACGAGAATTAGAAGAAGCGAATATTATTATTCGTAAAGTCTATAATCAAGTCCCACCTAAAGTCGAATATTCACTTAGCGAATACGGTAAAACTTTAAATACAATCTTAGATCATCTTTGTACGTGGGGAGAAGCACATGCACAAACCGTTGATAATATCGAGTTCTATGAAAAAATTGAAGCCTAAAAAAGAGTCATCTCAAAATGGAGATGACTCTTTTTTTACGCTAATTCAATAGCGAATGCTTCATATGGATGTAATTCAATCGTCCCTTCAAATTCAGTACGAGAATAATTGGCAATAATCGCTTCACCAATTGTTTTTGGCATCTCAATTGACTGGATGTCTTCAGAAATATTTCCTACAACAAGCCAACGTTTGCCTTCGTAACTTCTAATATAGGCAAATACTTCATCGACTGTTTCTACAAGGTCGAATTCTCCCCAAGCTACGAGAGGCTCGGTTTGACGAAGTTGGATCAAGTGTTGATACGTATAAAAAATAGAATGTTGATCCGCTAAAGCCGCTTTTACATTGATCGTATGATAATTTGGATTGACATGTAACCAAGGTGTGCCGGTAGTGAATCCGGCATGTTCCGTATCGTCCCATTGCATAGGGGTACGTGCATTGTCGCGACCTTTTGTATTGATCGATAGCAACACTTCTTCTTTAGTATACCCTTTAGCAATACGTTCATGATACAAATTAATGGTTTCGATATCATTGGCTTCTGAAATATCTGTAATTGGATAATTGGTCATTCCAATTTCTTCACCTTGATAAATATAAGGGGTTCCCTTCATCAAATGCAGCAAGATCGCAAATAATTTCCCACTTTCAACGCGATACTCTTGGTCATTTCCCCAACGCGAGATAATTCGTGGTAAATCATGATTATTCCAAAATAAACTATTCCATCCTTGATCGCCTAGGGATGTCTGCCATTTCGTAAACACCGCTTTCAACGCTTTGATTTCTAATGGACGTAGATCCCATTTTTCTTTTCCTTCTTGTTGATCTAGCCCAATATGTTCAAATTGAAAGACCATCGACAATTCATGACGCTTCGGATCTGAATAAAGTTTTGCGATTTCAGGAGTCGCTCCCCATGTCTCGCCTACTGTCATCACATCATATTGTGCTTGTCCGAATGTCGCCTGATTCATTTCTTGTAAATACTCGTGTAATTTAGGTCCGTTTCCAGTGATGCCTTGATCTGGTTGTTTACTAATCAAGTCAATCACATCCATTCGAAAACCACCGATTCCTTTATCTAGCCAAAAATTCATCATTTCATAAATTTTATGACGCAATTCAGGATTTTCCCAGTTTAGATCCGGTTGTTTTTTACTAAATAGATGCAAATAATATTGACCACTTACTTCATCAAATTCCCAAGCACTGCCACCAAAAGCGGCACCTAAATCATTTGGTGCTTTGCCATCGACTGGATCGCGCCAAACATAATAGTCACGATATGGATTTTCTTTTCCTTTTTTTGCTTCAATAAACCAAGCATGTTCATCAGAAGAATGATTGACAACTAGATCCATGACGATTTTGATATTGCGTTGATTGGCTTGTACTAACAGTTCATCCATGTCTTCCATCGTTCCAAATTCTTCCATGATCGCTTCGTAGTCGCTAATGTCATAGCCGTTATCATCATTTGGTGATTGATATACGGGACTTAACCAGATTGCACCGATCCCTAACGTTTGCAAGTAATCTAACCGCTCGATGATTCCGCGAAGATCGCCAATTCCATCGCCGTTACTATCTTGAAAACTTCGAGGATAGATTTGATAAACTGTTGTCGTTTGCCACCATTTTGTTTGTTCCATTTTTACACACTCCTGCTATTTTTTATTTTACTGCTCCATCGGTTACACCGGCTATAATCCATTTTTGGAAAAAGATATAAATCAAAAGTACAGGTAAAATAACCATTAAATACGATGCAAATGCCATGTTGTATTGAGTCGAAAATTGTCCTTGGAAAATATATTGCGATAATTGTAGTGTTTGTTGATTTGGGTTACTTAAAAAAATCAATGGCATTAAGAAATCATTCCAAGTCCACATAAAGCTTAAAATCGCTACTGTTGCATGAATCGGTTTGAGCATGGGGAAGATCACGTAGTAAAAGATTTGCCAAGGTGTCGCTCCGTCGATTGCTGCGGCTTCATCTAATGCTTCCGGAATCTTCTTAATAAACCCTGTATATAAGAACGTATTCATCGGTAATCCAAAAATAATATACAAGAAGGTTAAACCAAAGATATTATCCATATTAAAAATTGAAGCCTGTTTTACTAATGGTAACATCAAAACATTAAAAGGGATAAACATTGCACTGATAAAATAATAATAGAGTAAGTTAAAGAGTTTTGACTTAGAGCGATTACGCGTGATTGCATACGCTGCTAAACTATTGGTAAAAATCGTGAATACTAAGTTTATTGCTGTGATAAATAAAGTATTGCCAAATTTACGTGGATAATCCGTCAATGTCCAAGCTTGACTAAAATTTTCCCAATGAAAAGTCGATGGCCATTTTAAAATATTATCCATTTGAGAAGGATCTTTTACAGCAATCATCAACGTCATATACAATGGACCAAAAATTGTAAATATCGCCAAAGCCATCAAAAGGATCGTTAAGGGCCAGTTGACCCCCCCATCATGTTTGCGTAAAAATTTTTTACTTGAATTCATCGCATATTCGCCTCTCTTTTCTCAAGGATACGTAACTGAATGATTGAAATCGTTACGACGACTAAAAACAAGACTACAGAGTTTGCAGATTGGTAGGCAAATTGACCACCAGTAAATCCTTTTTTATAAATCAATAGCGAAATCGATGTTGTAGATACTCCTGGTCCACCACCAGTCATGGCAACGATTTGGTCGAAGGCCATTAAAAATCCTTTGGCAGATAATACCATATTGATGGTAAAAAAAGGGGCTAATAACGGAAACGTCACTTTTCTAAAAAGCGTAAATCCACTTGCTCCATCGATATCTGCGGCTTCATAAATATCTTGATCAATCGTTTGTAGTCCAGATAAATAAATCAATGTAGTAAAAGCTAATGATTGCCATACTGTAACGACTACAATTCCGATCCAAGCATGTTCTGTTCCTAATATATTCACACTTAAAGATTCGATTCCTGCTGCAATCCCAAAACCTGGGAGAAGTTGTGCAAAAATAAAATTAAAAATAAATCCTACAATCAATGTCCCCAACATATAAGGAAGAAAATAGACGGCTTTCAAAAACTTTTGAAATTTGATTTTAGCATTCAAACCTAAAGCAATCGCTAGTCCAATAATGTTAACTAACACAGTTGAAACAATTGCAAATTTAAAGGTGAATAAGTAACTTTGCGCGATATCGGGATCTTTAAACATATGCAAATAATTGCGAATCCCAACAAAGTCCCACTCGCCATATCCACGCCAATTTGTAAAGCTATAAAAGATACCTTGTAAAAAAGGTATCGTATGAAATAAGAAGAATACAGCAACTAATGGAAGTGTCATCCAATAAAAAGCTTTATGAATTTTCATATTTTTCATGTCTTTTTCCCCTTTTATTTAATATTAGCTACATCATAAGTATCATCCATTTTATTTAAAATACGGTCAGTATTCGCTTTTAGATCTTTAGGATTGTTAGTTTGATCTAATGCAAATTCAGATAGCATAGATGCAAGATCGTATCCATTTGGCAATAAATGATCAATAAAATCAGTTACCTTTCCATCTTCAATATATGGACTGATCCCACTTAAAGAAGATTCTGTTTGTGATACTCCCTTGATTGCTGAAAAAGCAAATTGATCATCACAATAACGAGCAAGTTGTTGTTTTTCTAAAAGAAATTGAATAAATTCTTTTGCTTCTTTTTGATTTTTAGTCCCTTTTCCAATCATAAACATAACATCAACTCCACTTGTGACTACGTTTTTTGATGCTTCATTGCTAGCTGGAAGTGGAAAAATATTTACGTTTAACTCCGGATTTGCTTTCACGACTTCTGGAATCGCCCATGTTCCATTGATCAACATAGCAGATTCTCCTTTAGCAAATGCTTGAGTACCATCTGCATAGCTTGTTCCCATTGCATCTTTTTGAGTATACGTCATTGCTTCAGCCATTTTTTCTAATACTGTCGGCCATTCATTTTGAAATTTTGTTTTATTTTCTTTGCGATCACGCATCATTTCATCTGGGGATAACGTACCTGCGATTGGATTGAATAAAGCTTGTAACGTCCAAGCATCTTTAAAGGTCCCCTCGATTGGCGTAATATTATTTTCTTTGAAAATTTGACATACTTGAATAAATTCGTCCCAAGTTTGAGGGATTTCAAGATTGTAACGCTTGAATAATTCTTCGTTATAAATGACACCAGATGCATTCGCTACGTAAGGAACACCATAAAGTTTTGTGCGATCTTGTTGTAGATCCTGAGTCATTTTTTTATACGCTGGGAGAATGTCTTGCACAAAGGATTCATCGGATAGATCTTCTAACATCCCTACATTGGCAAGTTCGGTATATGTCACATCTCCGCCATATGCGATAATCGTTGGAATATCATCTTTAACTAAACGTGTCCGTAAAACCGTTCCCGCATCGGCAGGTGTACTCAAGACGATTTTGATATCTGGATGACTGGCTTCATATTCATCAACAAATTGCTTTAAAATAACTTGATTTTCTGATTTACTACTGAAAAATTCTACCTGCTTTTTCCCTTGATCTGCAGCAGAACCACAACTAGATAAAAAAATGGTAGCGATTACACTAAAAGCCAAAAAAATAATTTTTTTATTCATCCTTGATCCCTCTCCCAGGTGTTACGTCACACCTAACCTTATTTTTAAAAGGTGTCACGTGACACCTTATGGAAAAAGTATAGCATCTGACAAATAATTGGTCAAGATGCTTTTTAGTTCTTTTCAATTCGACAAACCGACTCTCTCACAACAAGTTTAACAGGAATGCTCACTGACTTTAATTCTGTAGTATTTTTTTTGATAGCTTGGATCAATAATTCTATAGCCGCGAGCGCTTTTTTTGTCACATCTTGTTGGATCACAGTTAATCGTGGGGTAGCATATTGTGACAATAGCGTCCCATCAAAACTGACAATGGATAGATCCTTAGGCAAACGAAGTCCATGTTGATAAAAATGTGAGATCGCTTGAACGGCTAATAAATCAGATGAGAAAAAAAGTGCAGTATAGTTCAGCAACATTTGCTCAACAAATTGTTCTAAATAGTTATGGTATGGTCCTCGTAATGCAGGCACACATAAAATATCTGCTTTGAGTTGATGTTCTTTAAATACATCTTGAAATCCTTTTCCACGAACTTGATCTAATCCTTCAATCCCCTTAGCTACTTCTCCTTGCGCCACAAATGCGACTTTTTCATGTCCCATTTCTACTAGATATTCGCCAGCTAAACGACCTCCAATATAGTCTTCAATTCCTACATTCATTTGAGCAAGTGGTGTATATTCCGTATACATATCTAGAAAAACGATTGGTACTTGAATTTTTTCACGCCATTTCTTCACTTCTGAACTATGTGAACCAGATAAAATCAAACCTTCTAAATTCCACATTTCCACTAAACGTAGTCCTTCTTCAATCGTAGAAATTCGTCGAAACATCATAAAATATCCTGCTTCTCCGATACTTTGCTCGACTGCTTGTAAAAATTCGCCTTGATAAGGATTATCATAAATATGATCCGAAACAGCGGTAGAGTCTTGGATGATCACACCAATAATTTTCGATCCATGTTTTGCTAATAATCGACCACCCATATGTGCAGTGTAGTTGGTTTCTGCTAGTGCTTGCTTCACCTTTTTTTGGGTTTCTTCAGACACTTTACTCGTTCGTCCATGGATTACGTTTGCTACTGTAGTCGGACTGACACCAGTCATTTGCGCAATATCTTTAATCGTCGCCATCTCTTCACTTCCTTTAAGTACAATTTACTTTAGTGTAACAGGAATTTTTAAAATTGACTATTTTATATCTAGTGATTGTAAAAAAACTACACAAAACAGAAAAACTAATTTCTGTTTTGTGTAGTCCTATATGTTTATTGCTTTTGAAATCGGAACTTACTCCAAGGATAGATATACTCTAATAAAAAGCGTTCTTCTTTAAGAATCGTGCCGATTTTATTTTTACGTGAATCTTCATGTGCCACTAATACCACTTGTAATTCGTTTTTATATTTTCCAAACGTATCGTTTCCTAATACGATATCTCCCACTTGAAAGACATGACTTTCTGTATTGAGTGGGTTGGCTTCTTCTTGATACTTTACGCGCACTTGTGTTGAACGAATAACATCTTCTGTGATATCCCCTCTACGATAATGCTGTTCAGCTAAAATCTTTTGTTCTAGATCGGTTTGGGTTGTAGTTGGCTCGTAACCAAATTCAATTTGTGTGCGATTGACTTTTGACATCGCCAGTAATTCTTCATCGCTTGCGTATCCATTTCCAATAATCACAACATCGATTAATTCAGTCGCAAAGAGATGTTTAACTTGTGTGGTCAATGGCAAATGACGATGCATTTCAAGTGTTGGCAAACCATCATTGATATCCCAAGGTCCTTGATCTTTTGACGCGCATGTGACGAATGCGGCTGTTTTTAATCCATATTTTTTAAAACGCTCACTACATGATTTAAAAAATTCATAAGGTAATCCTGTACGTTCTTGTGGATAAAAATTATGACAGCCATATAGTGCAGACGTATTCGCTTGATAACTTAAGATATTATCTAAATATGCAATATCATGACTCATATTTAATTCAATGATCAATCCTTGCTCATTATAGGTCATCATCGATTCTTTAAATCCGTCAAACCCCACATCCAAACGAATTCCATGCGCACCTAGTTCGGCAAAAAAGGACAGATCATCATAGGAAATCTCTAAGTCTGTAAAAATCGAAGGCGCGACATCTAACATCACTTCAAAGCCTAGCTTACGACTAAAATAAATTAAAGATTGAAATTTTTCTTTCGTTTTTTCTTTTGTATCTGTGATTTCTAACATGCTGATAAATAAGCGTGTAAATCCAAGATCAGCGGCTTTTTTTAAATACTCTTGATCGGTTTTTAGTTCACTGCGATCAGGATAAATTGAAATTCCAATTTCTCGTTTCATATACTCTCCTTTTTCGATCCAATATTAGGCATGTAATTCTTGTTCTTCTAATTGTGCGGCTTTATTTGCGGTAATGATAAATGGAATCCAAATCACTAATGCGACAACGATATTCACAATGGATAAAATAATCGAACGCCAGTCTCCTGCGGTAGCTAAAAATCCACTTAAGATCGGTGGCATCACCCATGGTACCGTCACGACTACAGGATCTACTAAGCCAACCATTGTGGAAACGTAGGCAATCGTTGCTGTACATAAAGGAGCGAGCACAAAAGGAATCATATAGATTGGATTCAACACGACTGGTAAGCCAAACATGATTGGCTCATTGATGTTGAACAATCCAGGTGCTAAACCAAGTTTTGCTACAGTTCGTTGATCTGCACGTTTTGAAAACCATAGCAATCCAATGATCAACGCCAGTGTCACACCAGCACCTCCAGGCCAAACAAATACATCAAAGGAAGCTGCAGACCATTTATAGGGAATGGCTTCTCCATTTTGAAAGGCATTCGTATTTGCGACCATTGCTGTTCCATATAAAGATTGTAAAACCGCTCCCATAATATTCGTACCGTGTAAACCAAATACCCATAAAATATGCACAAGTAACGTCACAATAATGACAGAAAGGTAGCCCTGAGATAAATTGATCAGTGGAGCTTGAATGGCACTAGCAATAAAATCAATCATACTTTGAGCTGTTACTTTTTCAAATACATAATAAATAAGTCCAGATGCATATAAGGCGATCGTTCCAGGAATGATTCCAGCAAAAGCTTTCGAAACCGCTGGAGGAACAGATTCAGGTAATTTGATAATAATATTTTTCTTCAATAAATAGACATAGATCAATACCGAAATAAAACTAAAAATCATTGCAGCAAACAAACCTGTCCCACCAAAATATTGACCAAATGAAAAATAACCCCAACCACTTGTACCGATCGTCGATACCCCATCTGCTGTAGTTACAGTTCCGCCAGCTTCTTGGATCATCGTTGCAGCCTCAGATGACAGTACTCCTTTTAAAACAGTGGATATCGCAGCCGTCTGTGGAATCCCCATAACAAAAGCGGATAAGGAAACAAACATTCCGCCAATTGGATTGACATCGTATGCTTTTGCCAATTGATATCCTAAAGAAGCTGAAAATACCAATGCCATAATCGCGAGTGACCCCGTCCAAATCAGTCCATTGATGGCAATAACAGGCTCAAAAAAATGAGTGATCGCATTTCCTTCTCCTAAATATTGATTCGGAAAATCACGCATGAAGGCATTTAATAATACCGCGATCGCTCCAGCCATGGTGATCGGCATCATCGTGATAAATGCATCCCGAATGGCAAGTAGATGTTTCTCGTTCCCAACTTTCATAGCAATCGGTAAAATGTATTTTTCAATCCCTTTTGAGAGCTTTTTCATATTTATCCTCCTACTTCATCGTGCTTATTTTTATTACAAATAAATTGTGCTAGCAAAATCAATTTGATTTGTATCTTTATCTTACGTTTGAAAGATACCGTTTTCAATAACAGTTGTATCGAACAAGACTAGCACAGATTGAAAACTATGCTATAGTAAAGAGACCAAGTATGGAGGAGAAATAGATGGAAAAATATTTAGTGATTAGTCATGATATTGCTAAAAAAATACGTGATGAGCAGTATGCAGTAGGCACAAAATTACCTTCGATCAATGAATTGGCACAACAATATGCTTGTAGTCGCGGGACTGTAATTCGAGCGTATCGACAGTTACTCGAACAAAACCTAGTTCATGTCCGTCATAAAAGTGGATACTATTCCTCTTACTCACCAACTATCGAAGAAAAAGCTACAGGATATCATTTGGAATCTGGAAATCCAACAGTGGGTAGTTTCCATCTTCCATTTGCTAAACAAAGTTTGGCTCTGGCTTTGGATCATTATCAATTAGAATCACTGGATGTTGGGGCGAATGGTGTGTCTTCTGTGATTGCAGCCTTGACGACTTCTTTAGAAGATGTTGCCGTCTATACTGAGGCAGATCACGTTTTTTTAACTATGGGAATCCAGCAAACAGTTCACGCTTTATGTAAGATGACGTTTCCAAGTGGTCATCATGCGATTTTAATCGAAGAGCCCACGTATCGATTTGTGATCGAGGCCTTACAAGCACAACCTGATCTAACCATCTACACCATCAAACGCGATGAGAACGGAATCGATTTAACTGAGTTAGAACGGCTATTTAAAGAGAAATCCATCAAGTTTTTCTATCTTGTTCCACGAAATCATAACCCATTAGGTACAACGTTATCGTTGAAGCAACGTAAAAAAATTGTTGCACTTGCTCAAAAATATCAGGTCTATCTAGCGGAAGATGATTACTTTTTAGATGCTTACAAAACTGCCAATTATACGCCACTTTATTATCTAGCTGCTGGTAAAAATTGTATTTATTTAGGTTCGTTTACTAAAATCTTGCCTTATCTTCGTATTGGATTTACCATTTTGCCACCTGAATTGCAAGCTTACTATATGGATACAGTCAATGAGATCATGCATTTGCATTACTACACGCCCCCACTGATCTCACAATCGATGCTTGGCGTATTGATCTACAATCAATTTTTAGATAAAAGCAAGCAAATGATCGATCAAGATTTGAAGAAAAAACTAAAAAAAATCAAATCGCTTACAAAAAAGTGGGATCCAAATATAGCTTTTTACACAGGATACGAAGGCTATTATGCTACGATTCGCATTCATCCTTTAATTCCTGTCACAACGATTATCAAAGCATTGGCTTATAAACAAATCTATGTCGTCAGTAATCAGTGTAACTTTTTTGATTCGACTCATTTCGATAACTCGATTCGAGTATCCTTAGCCAAAATTTCTGTTTCCGATATCGAGATCGTCTATCCTGAGTTATATGCAACTATTGCCTCTTTTGCTAAATAACCAATCATTTTTATGCGTTGCTTTATTTTTTAGCAAAATCGACAGATCGATTGAGCGTTTTCTCTCCCTATTCTGTGTATACTAGACAAAAAAGGAGTGTATATCATGCGATTTATTTATTTTTCTTCACTATTATTGGTTATTAGTTTTGTGTTAGCCGGTTGTACAACAAAATCAAAATTAACGGAAGAAACAGCTTTGACGACTTCCGTTAGTTCTTCCTCATCCTCTATTGAAACAACGGCTACCACATATAACTCGACATCTGCAGCTGAAATCATTCACTTTCCTTCCCAAAGCTTAATTGATGCCGTCAATACTAAAAATTTAGCCAGAGTACAGCAAATTTTAAAAGATAAAACCTATGATCTCAACGAAACGAATAACGAGCAAAATACTCCGTTGCACTTGGCTGTTCAACAAAATGAAGTCGAGATCGCCAAGCTTTTAATTGAAGCAGGTGCAAATGTTAATTTACAAAATCAAATCCAGGATTCTCCATTTTTATATGCCGGAGCTGAAGGAAGAACAGAAATTTTAGACTATATGCTCCAACATAGCCAAATAGATTTCACTGTTGTCAATCGTTTTGGAGGCAATGCATTGATTCCTGCAGCTGAAAAAGGACATCTTGAAAATGTACGCTTGTTATTAGAAGATGGACGTTCCGATATTGATTTTCAAAATAATTTTGGATATACCGCTCTAATTGAAGTCGCTGCTTTACGTGAAAATACCGAATTGTACCATACGATTGCACAAACACTGATCGATGCTGGTGCAACTACCGAAATTCGAGATCATTCCAATAGACGTGCAATCGACTATGCTCAAACAAAACAAGATACCGTCTTATATAATCTTTTGAATAAGTAGTTTTACACTTATGAGCTTTTCGCTTTCTTTTTGTAAGTATTATGCTATACTCACACTACTATAGCTATTCATTTTAATGAAAAGAGGAACTCTTATGAAGTATTTAGTTACAAGTGCTACTGGCGATTTAGCCTTTCAAAGTGTACAATTTTTAGTCGATTTAGTTGGAAAAGAACAAGTTGTTGCCACTGCACGTTCTTTAGAGAAAGCTCAACCTTTACGCGATTTAGGAGTAGACGTGCGTCAAGCAGATTATTTAGATAAAGAGTCATTGATCCAAGCCTTTACTGGAATCGATCGTGTGTTATTCGTTTCTTCAGGTGATCTTGAGACTCGTGAACAACAGCATCGTAACGTAATCGAAGCATTACAAACAGCTGGAGTTTCTTTTGTGGCCTACACGAGTGCACCAAATGCACAAGATTCAACGGCTTTAGTTGCTCCTGATCATAAAGTAACGGAAAATCTAATCAAAGAATCCGGTTTAGAATATGCTTTCTTACGTAACAACTGGTATTTAGAAAATGAAGGAGCGTTACTGGAAGCAATCGCAGCGAAACGTCCCTTTACATATTCTGCTGGAGAAGGTAAAACCGCTTGGGCAAAAAAACAAGATTATGCTGAAGCTGCAGCGCGCATCCTAGCCAATGTGGCACCTCAAAAAACCATTTATGAATTAGGTGGAACACCTCTAACCTATCCAGAATTAGCTGCTCTATTACAACACGATCAAACAGAAAAAATCGAATTGATTGCGACAACTGATGAAGAATATGCAAGCCAATTAACTGAAATCGGATTACCAAAAGACGCAATCGGCTTTATTATTGGAATCCAAAAAGATATCCGTGAAGGTCAGCTAGATGTGGATAGCCAAGATCTACCAAACGTTTTAGGGCATCCGTTAACACCTTTCAATTAACACAACACGACTCAGTGATGAGTCGTGTTTTTTTGTAAAGTTTCGCAGTATACCGCAATGCCTTAAGATAAGAAACGAACAGAATTGACAGTTTATACACATCTTCAAATCTGTCTATTTTCTTTAAGCTATGACTTGTGATAATTCATACGAAGTTCTACAATGACGTTGTAAATCTAACAGAAAGAAGATGGAATGTATGAAAAACACTGCACTTAAATTAGGAATCGGTGTTGGGCTTCTCGCAACTGGTCTCATCATTTTAGGAAAGAAAACAGGATTTTTCGAAAATGATGATGCACTCTATGAAGAATACGATACCAGTATGGAACGTTAAAGCGAAAGGAGCAAAAAAATCATGCGTAAAAATAAAGCAATTATGATCGGTGCCGGAATCGCGAATATGGCTGCGGCAGTTTATTTAATACAAGAAGGAAAATGGCATGGGTCACAAATCACGTTCTACTCTTTAGACGACCACGGCTCAAATGATGGTGCACCAACAGATACAGTAACAGATGAATATTGGAATAAAGAACATCCAATGGAAAATACGAAAGGTTATATCGCGCGTGGCGGTCGTATGCTAAATTACCGTACGTATGTCGATTTAATGGATCTATTAAGTCGCATTCCTTCTGCAACTGAACCTGGTATGACTGCAGAAGAAGACACACGTGACTTTGATGAAAAACATCGGACATATGATAAAGCGCGTTTACTAGAAGGCGGCAAAGGAATTATTGATGGCGGGAAACTTGGTCTAAATAATGAAGACCGTAAATTGCTCACAAAATTGATCATGATGCCAGATTCTGAAGAAGAAAAACTAGACAATGTGACGATTATCGACTATTTTAAAACATCGCCTCATTTCTTTGAAACAAATTTTTGGTTCATGTGGGAAACGACCTTTGCTTTTCGGACACGTAGTTCTGCTCAAGAATTACGTCGCTACATGCATCAAATGATCTACGAATTCACACAAATTGAACATTTAGTCGGCGTCAATCGAACACGTTACAATCAATTTGAAAGTATTATGTTGCCTTTGATCAACTATTTAAAAGCGCAAGGTTGCGAAATCGTACTAGATCGTTTAGTAACTGATTTTGATTTTAAAGAAACTACGATGCAAGATGAAATCACGGTAACCGGAATCCATATGACTGATACCGATACAAACGAAGAATTGTATATACCTGTTGATCAAGATACTGCGGTCCTCTTTACCAATGGTTCGATTACGGATTCGGCTACATTAGGTGATTATCATACTCCAGCCGCTGAAAATATGGATTATGGTGCAGCTTCGACCTTATGGAAAAATATCAGTGAAAAATTCTATAATCTGGGAAATCCTGATAAATTCTTTGCTGATCGTGATGCTAGTGAATGGGTAAGTTTTACACTAACTTCTAAAAATCACATCTTGCTAAATGAGATCGTACGCATTACTACGCAAACACCAGGAAATGCCTTGAATTCATTTATTTCGACTACACCGATCACACCTCTTGGTCAAAAAGATGTGAACATGTCGATCGTAGTCCATCATCAACCGCACTTTACAACACAAAAACCAAATGAAACGGTCATTTGGGGCTACTTCTTATATCCAAGACGTCGTGGCGAATTTGTGGACAAAGAGTATATCAAAATGACAGGTAAAGAAATGACACAAGAATTACTGGGTCAATTATCTAAAGTCGATCCTGGTCCAATCAATATCATGGAAAAAGAGGCCGAAATCTTAGACAGCATCGTAAACTGTATTCCAGTCTACATGCCATACGCTTCTGCTTTATTTAATAATCGTGCGAAAATCGACCGACCAAAAGTCATTCCAGAACATTCCACTAATTTAGCGTTCACTGGTGAATTTGTGGAACAACCGTATCAAATGATCTTTACTGAACAAAGCGCCGTCCGCTCAGGTGAAATCGCAGCGTTCCACTTTGCTGGTGTACCGATGTCTAAACTTGTAAAAACCCCTCGATATGACAAAGATATCCCTACTCTAATGCGTGCTGCGAAAAAAATGTTTGACTAACCAAAAAATCCCCTCGAATTTCGAGGGGATTTTTTTAATTGCGTAATTCACTCACCATGCCGCTAATAAATACATGGTGTGTATTTGGCATATCTAAGCGTTTATAACTTGCACCTAACGCTTCGACTTGTTCTTTGCACTCGATATCATTATCGTATAGTGTTTCTAGGTTATCGGCTACAAAACCAAATGGCATATAAATGATCTCTTCATATCCTTCGACCGTGATCAAGTGTTCTGTCACGTCTTCAACATTAGGACCGATCCATTTATCTGCTGTACGTCCTACACTTTGCCAGGCATTGTCAAAATCGACTTGACCCTTCACATGAGAGACGATCGCTTTTGCTGCACCTTTGATTTCATCCACATACGGATCTCCGTTTGCTAACAAGCGTTCAGGTAGACTATGTGCAGTAAATAAGAATTTTTGTTTTTTTGTCGGATCTAAAGTCGCTTCGATTTGGCTTGCCCAAAATTCTAAAAAGCCCTCTTCTTGCCAAAAATGATCATGTTTGACATACGTAATATCTGAAAATGACGCCAATTGATCCGTCACTCGTTCATGATATTGTTGGATAAATGTTGAATTATGTGGTGCTAATACCATACCATGAATCGTTTTAAATCCTTTTTTCACGATCTCTTCTAATACTTCTTCAATAAAAGGATGAATATGACGTAGTCCGTTGAAGACTTCATATTGGATGTCGCTATTTTGATTCATCGCAACTTCAATCGCCTCACGCTGAGCCTCTGTTACAGCAGCTAATGGAGACACACCACCGATTTCCTCATAACGTCCTACTAATTCATCATATAGTTCTTTTGAAGGTTCATGACCATGGCGAATATGGGTGTAATAATCCCAAATCTCATCTAAATTATTTGGTGTTCCATAACTCATTAATAAAATCGCTTGTTTTTCCATGGTTATCTCTCCTTTTTGCTTAACACTACGACACTCAGTACCGTACAGACAATCAAGACAAGTAACATTGGTTTTAATCCAATCGAATGTGTCATTACGGCAAATAAGCTAATGACTGTTGTTCCGACAACCATTCCCATTTTTTTAGAAATCGAAAGTAAACTCAATGAAACATTGCGATCACTAGGTGACGCTTCAACGACCATCACTTGTAACGGTACTGTCATCACCATTCCGATCGATAGTCCAAATAAAAATAAAGAAGCTAAAAATAAACCAAATGAAGATAAAGTTAAAAACATTAAAACCAAACTGATAGAAATCAATGCCATTCCACCACGAGTCGCACGCATCGCCCCACGTTTTTCTGTCCACATCCCAGCAACTTTCGCACCAATCAATGTGCCAATCGCCATCAATGTCATAAATGATCCTGCTTTACGACCATCGACTTGATAAGAAAATTCAATAAATGAAGGCAAGAACGCAAACAATGACATCACAAATCCTGTGACTAAACCACTGATGAGTCCGGTACGATAAAGCGGTTGTTGCCATAAACGTTTTGAAAACAATACGGTTTGATTTTGCGCTTCACGTTTTGCTTCAATTTTCATAAACCAAAATAATGCAAGTGCAATGATCACTACAAATACTCCGATTTCGATCGTATTTCCAGTACGCACACCGCGACTAAGTAGTAAGTTAAAGGCGACTAAACCAATCACAAAAATCGTATTTCCTTTGATATCAAAAGATTCTACTGTTGTTTTTTCGTCTTTTGGCATCAAGAAAAAGCCTAATAAAAACATTACTGCGATCAAAGCAGCTAAAATAAAGTAAATCGCACGCCAGTCGTGAGTTTTGACTAAACTAATCACACTGATGATCGGTGCGACAATCGTAGACAATGCCACTAAAGCTCCGACACTACCGACTTTATTGCCGACTTTTTGTGCTTGTGTTGCAAATACTAATGAAACCACTAGTGTTAATAACGAACTACTTCCAAAGGCTTGTAATAAACGACCGACCATTAGCATCATAAAAGATTGGCTCAATGCGATGCCGATTACACCGATAAAATATAGTCCTAATTCAATTAAAAAGACTGCTCGATATCCAATGCGATCGATCAAACTCCCCATGACCGGTGTCGCAAGTAATAATCCAATCGTGTAAATCGCAATGATCCAGCCTCTTTGTTGTGGTATTAATGCCAAGTCACGTGTCATTGAAGATAAATTTGTACTAATAATTCCTGAATCGAGTTGCGTAATAAATAAACTGATTAATAATAACCAACGGAAACTTCGCGCTGATTTTGACATTGATAATTCCAAAATTGCTCCCCCTAAATGTTACTTCCCTTGAAAATAGCTAGTTAAACGTACTCGATCATTTAATGACGTCCCGACGATAAAGTACGGAAAGTCAGAATACACACTACTTGCCTCAGAAAAACGCATCTCGTAAATAATTTTTTTAAATTCTAATGGATCATTTGCAAACAGTGTCACGCCCCACTCGTGATCATCAAATCCAATCGATCCTGTGATAAACTGTTTTATTTTTCCAGCATACTTGCGACCAATCATCCCATGTTCTTTCATCAATTCTTGACGCTTCTCATAAGATAACGTGTACCAATTGATTTCACCCGAACGAACTTTATTCATTGGATAAAAGCAAATATACTCATCTTTAGGCAATTCTGGATATAGATGTTGATTCGTCCGTTTCATCGCAGCTTGTGTTTTTGGCATCCCGCTATACGTCCCAAGCTCGATTACCGAAACATAGCTATGAACAGGTGTAAGATACGTAAAAATCTCTAACTGTCTGAAGCGATTTTCTTCTTCGTTTAGCTGATTTAATTCTGGTCGTAAAATGAAAAAACTAAAATCTCCTTTGTGACCTGTGACATTCCACAAGTAATGGCTGCCTTCTTTGGCTGTTTCGACTTGTTCCCATTTTTCGATCAAATCAAACAGTTCAGCTAATGCTCGTTGTTTTTTTTCGTCGTCAACAGTGGACCACGCATGCCAATCCATATTGTAAAGCATATGTAAGGCATACCATCCATCTAGTGTTTCTACACTTTGTGCAATCATTTTTTTCACCTCTGTTATTCAAAATATGGTTTTGATCGCCAACTACGTGAAATCACTCACCAGTAACCCATCCTACTCCTAGTACTTGTAAAAAAAAACATTAATTATAGAATAAATCTTTTTCTTAAGAAATTCTTAATAAAAAATGTAGTTTTTCACAAACTTTGCCCCAAATTCTCAATTAGATGATTACTTTTTAGACTTTTACTCTTTATTTTTTAGTTAAAGCGCACATTTACTACTAAATCGCTTACGTCAAATACAAACTAGTTCCTTTTAAAAAAACTGATATGATGACATTTCGTCACTTTTATAGCTAACAACCGCTGGATCTATTCTCATGTTAAAAAAAATATGCATTGATTATATCAAGCGCAATCTACTATTTATTCAACTAAAAAAGTTTGTGAATTTTAATTTTTGCATTCGCTTTTTTTACATTAAATCCTCCAAAAATACTTGATTTCTATTTGTTTATCGACTTTTTTTTCAAACTAAAAAAAACAACAGCTTGTGCATTATTGACACGAGCTGTTGTTTATGTCTGTTATTTTTAGATTGTTTCTAAAGCTAATTTCTCAATAATTTCCACTTGGTCTGGATAGAGTCTCAATAGTTCACGTTTTTCGAATAATTTAAAGTCATCAAATGTAAATCCTGGAGAAACCATACAACTTACTAAGGCATATCCTTCTTCTACCGTAGATCCGAAAACCGAACCTTTTGGTACAGTGTAACTCAACCGTTCTTCATTTTTTATATCCAAACCGATTTTAGTCTTACGATATTCTCCTTCATAAAGCTCGTGTACCGTCAATGCTGAACCATAATGAAAATACCACACTTCGTCCGCTGTTAATTGATGAAAGTGTGAAGGACTTTCTTTAGTCAACAAAAAATAAATATTTGTATATAGCGGACGATTCTGATCTGTTAACCATTCTGAAGCTGCCGGCAGTTCCTTATAGAATCCACCTTCAGGATGTGGAACCAATCCCAATTCTTTGATCCAGTATTCTTTTTGATGCATATTTTTTCCCCTCCTGATTTAACAATTAATCAAAGAGCTATTCTTTGATTTTAAACGTTCGTGGTGCGATAAAATATATGATAACTAAACCGACCAAGACATAGGTGATACTAATAAAAGAAATTGTAATGACGTAAAAAAAACTCGAGAACTTAAGTTGTGTATTCATATAAGAAAAGAAATAAAAAAGCCATGTTACGACCCGATATGTCGGACTTTGAACCGTCATATCAGCTGTAAAAGGTTGTAATAGATAATAAATAAATAGCTCGTGAAAAGAAAATAACAGTCCTAACGCACTTAATAATAATAGTAACACTCCAAAAAATGACCAACTTAAATAAAAATTATTAAGAACTTGAAATAGAACAAATAATAAGAAAATCCCACTGATAATGACGCTATTGTATTTTATGATTTGTCGAAATCGATAGTTAAATCCTTCTAAGATCGTATGACTCTCACGATAAAAAGGATAGTACAACATTGAAGCATCACAATTTACAAATACCATTTGAACAATCTGTTTACCAAAAGATAAACCATACATCACAAAAAATAAGATTGGGAGCAGACGAAACATATCGTTTTCACTTAAATAATGCTGAATGTTAGCTATACGTAAACCAACTAAAATAATAGCTATAATCGAAAAAGCAGCAATGAGATAACGAATTTTCTTACGAAAAACATGCTGATAGCGACTAAATAATAATGCATTCAGATAATAAGTTCCAGTTAATTTTTCAACATGTTGATCATGATTGACTTGCAATTGTTTTTGCATCTTCAAACCTTTACTAATGTATTCATTATTTTTTAGTTTAGCATCAGCTAGGCCGTCATAAAATACGACAGATTGCGCAATCACTTTTTGAATAAATAAAGATTGCTTAGGGTAATACCAAGCACGATAAAAACCCATACTAGCCATTATTAACCAAACTAGTAAAAACCAACTACTAGTAAAGAAGTCTGTCAGCCGCCAAATTTGATCATATTTATAGATTGCACTGAGTAGCACCAAAAATAACACCGTTACACCTAAGCCGATAAAGCGCCTAATCACTATACCCTCATAATGCATATATAAACTACGACAAAAAACAAATAAAACGAGTTGACAAGCTAAATAAGAAAACAAAATAAAAAAGATAATCGTACTCTTCTGTAAAATCAAACCGCACAGTAATGCAGCTCCAATATAATAAATCGTATGCTTAAATATTTTTACAAATTCTTGACCTAAAATAAAATGATTGCGTGACAAAGCGAATTCTGTGTAAAAATCCATTGCTTTTTTAGAAATCGTCACTGAAAAATGAGTAAAGAAACCTCCAAAAATTACTAGTACTAAAAGCCAAAGAAAAATCCCTTTCTGAATCGTTATTTGATCGATTCTAGAAAACATCGTAGCAAAATTTTCCCCTTCAAAAAATGTTTGTAAAACCAACTGAAATAAAACAGCTAATCCCATAATTAAGATCTTTTTTAAAAAGGAAAAAACAACTTCCAAAATTACTAGTATGATTCCTATGAATCGTTTGAATTCGTATGTACGATACACTTTTTCATCAAACATTCTGCTCAAAACTGGAATTCTTCCCAAAAAATACCAGAAGCCATTGATTCTTTTAATCAATGTATACTGAAAAAATTGCCAATCTTCTAAAAAAAAATTAGCGAAGCGCCTCATCTATCGATTCCTCCTCTTCGGTCAGTAACGCCACTACTTCTGCTTCAAAGTTTTTATCACGTATATGTTCTGCTTCAATACTTCGAAGTTTTCCATGATGCAATAAGACGACTTCATCACATAAATCTTGCGCTAACTGTAAAATATGAGTGGAAAAGATTACTACAGATTTGGCCTTCATTTTGATAATCATTTCTTTCATCTCGTGAGCCGCAACCACATCAAAAGACGTTAATGGTTCATCTAATAACAATACTGGTGGCTGAACCATCAGAGAAACTAACAGTTGAACTTTATTTTTCATACCATGAGAAAAATCTTTTAACAGACGATGATGGTCTTCTTTTGAAATTCCTACCATTAACAAATAGTCTTCTGGCTGCTTCATAGAAGTTATTTTTTTGCTATGGATATCCATAAAAAAACGAACGAATTCATACGCTGTCATAAAAGCAGGTAAATGAGGCATCGTGTACACAAATCCAATCTCGGTATTGTCGTAATCGAAATTTCTTTGACTTTCATCTTGTATATAAATTTGTCCGCTATCTAATACTAAATTTCTTGAAATACAATTAAATAAAGTTGTTTTTCCAGCACCATTTCGACCTAACAATCCATAAATTTTTCCTTTTTCAAAACGAAAACTCGCATTATCAAAAATAATTTTTTCTTCAAATTTTTTTGTTATTCCATCAACTATTAACTCCATCTTTTCACCTCTTAAATTCAGTGTACTAAATTCTAATTTATTTTGATAGAGAAAATTTTACCCACAAAAATGAATTTATTTATCAAGTAAGTCTTCGTTTAGATAAATAAAAAAGCAAAGCATTCATCCAAATATTTACTTTACTTTCCAATAAATTCAATCCTCTTCAGGAAAATAAAAAAGACAGACTGTCACCACAACAGTCTATCTCCTCAAAAACTCTCTATCTTTTTTTGCTCTTAAATTCTACTGCACACTATTTTATGAAAATATCTACTATGAGCTTACTATATATGAAAAATTAATTTTTTAACATTCCATGCTCGACTAGATAATCATGTGCCACAGTCGCTGGATCTTTTTGTTCAACATTGACTTGATAGTTCATATCGCTCATTTGTTCGGCAGTGATTTTACCCACTAACGGTTCTAACAAGGTTTTAAGCTCTGGGTATTTCTCCAATGTTTCAGCTTTCATCAATGGTGCCCCTTGATAGGGTGGGAATAGTTGCTTATCGTCTTTTAAAACAACTAAATCATATTGTTTTAATTCACTATCTGTTGAATAAGCATCCACCACATTCACATCACCATTGTTGATGGCTTGATATCGCAAGGAAGGTTCTAATGATTTCACTTCAAAATTCAACCCATACAATGACTGTAATCCCTTATAGCCATCTTCACGATCAATAAACTCTAAAGTAAATCCTGCTTTTAATTGATTTTCCACTTTTTTTAGATCACTGATCGTTTTTAGGTTATTGGCTTTTGCGAAGTCACGTTTGACTGCTACCGCATACGTATTTTCATATTCCATCGGCTCTAAATAATCCATGTTTTCTTGTTTTTTGATTTCATCCCGTGCGTATTCGTATACAACTTTAGGATCATTAGAAGTATTTTGATTATCTTTGATAAATGTCTCCAAAACAGTTCCTGTAAATTCTGGGTAGATATCGATTTCGCCAGATTTTAAAGCATTAAATAAAAAAGTCGTTTTCCCAAAATTAGGTTTTAGATTTACCTTGATGTCGCTATTTTCCTCAATTAATTCTTTGTACATATTGATTAAAATATCTGGTTCTGCGCCCAATTTACCTGCAATAGTAATTTGTTTTTGTTCGCTACTTTGATGCGTTAAGAAAAACGAACCAAATAATAATGCAACCAAGACGACTAATCCAGTAATCGTACGCATCGGTGTGGCTTTTTCTAGTAATTTGATTCCAAAGTTAAAGACAACAGCAAGAATCGCAGAGGAGATCGCTCCAATTAGAATCAAGTAAATGTTGTTGCGGTCGATCCCTAGTAAAATAAAAGTTCCCAATCCACCAGCACCAATCAAAGCAGCTAGCGTTGCTGTTCCGATAATCAAAACGGTCGCCGTTCGAATCCCGGAAATAATATAAGGTAAAGCGAGTTGTAACTCGAATTTAAATAATTTTTCTTTCTTACTCATCCCAAACGCTTCAGCTGCTTCTTGAAGCGAAGGATCGATCTCAGTCAAACCGGTATAGGTATTTTGCATAATTGGAAACAGTGCATAAATAACTAATGCGACAATCGCTGGCGGGCTACCGATCCCAATTAGCGGAATCAATAATCCTAATAAAGCTAAGGAAGGAATCGTTTGAAAAATCCCTGTGATCTGCAATACGATTTCGGCAATTTTTTTATATTTTGTTAGCAAAATCGCTAATGGTATAGCAATCAAGATCGCAATACATAAAGAAACTAAGGATAATTGAATATGCTCAAGCAAGGCTTTTATAAATTCTTCTTTACGTGCTAAAAATGTTTCGACTAATTGTCCCATTTTACATATCCTCCCGTTCTAACACCAGGCTTAAATGTGACAATAATAGCGCATTATCTAAATAACCTAATGATTTGCCATCTTGGATGATTTCCAGTTGGTCGACTTTATCCAACGCTTGGATCACTTGAGCTAGGGTTGCGACAAAATCCGTTTTTTGGGTCGTTTGGTTCGTCACCGTTGGATAGAGCACACTCGAATCGAACCATTCACTAAGTGGAAGATGCATAAGATCAGCCTGTTCTTGCTGAAAGAACTGTGCTACGAATGCATCTGCTGGATGTTTACGAATTTGCTCTGGGGTATCTAATTGAACCACTTTCCCCTCTTTCATCACACAAATCCGTTCGCCTAATCGCATCGCTTCGTTCATATCATGTGTGACAAATACGATCGTACTTTTTAGTTCGTGATGCAACTCTTTAATCAATTCTTGCAACTGATTTCTTGAAATTGGATCAAGTGCACTAAAAGGTTCGTCCATTAAGATCACATCAGGTTGAGCTGCGATCGCGCGCAAGATTCCAATCCGCTGCTGTTCTCCTCCAGATAATTCTGAGGGTTTTCGTTGTAAGTACTCTTCTGGTGCAAGATTCACTTTTTTAAGCAATTCAATCGCACGTTTTCGGCGCTCTTCTTTTTTCCAACGCTTCATTTCAGGGATTAGTTCAATATTCTCGGCAACCGTCAAATTAGGAAATAATGCAATTTGTTGCAAGACATAGCCAATCGATAAACGAAGTTCTTTCAAATGATAACTAGTCAAGTCTTTACCGTGTAATGAAATCGTCCCTTCTGTTGGTTCAATTAGTCGGTTGATCATTTTTAAGGTCGTTGTTTTTCCACTACCACTTGGTCCAACTAAAACAAAAAATTCGCCTTTTTTTATTTTAGCGTCAAAGTTGTCTAGTACGATTTTTTCTTGATAACGTTTGGAAACATGCTGAAATTCAATCACAAGGTTCACCTCTATTCTATTTATATCTAAAAGTATACCCAATAATCATAGATGCTTCTAAAGATTTGTCTTAGCTATTTTCTAATTGATCAAAACAAAAAACCTCTTAGCATTTTGCTAAGAGGTTTTTCGACTAATTTGTTTCTTTTCTAGAACGTCTTTTCGCAAGCAATAATGCAGTAGTAATCGCTACAGTCCCAAGTAATGTCATTTCATTAGAGAATATCGTATCCTCATTTGTACTTGGTAAAGTACCGTATTTACTATAAGAATCGCTTGTTCCATTGTAACTTGTTCCTGGAGTTGTAGTTGTACCATAGCCATTTGACCCTGTCGTACCTGATCCTGTACCACCAGTATTTGGTAACACACCGATTTGACTATTCGAGTTCGAATCTCGGTTTGCGTTGGATAAAGAAGTACTGCTAGATTGGCTTAGGCTTGTACTTGTACTCATGCTTGTTGACGCACTATTACTTCCATAATCACTTACAATAGTCGAGTTCACTTTACTTGTTGATGTTGATAGACTATCTGAAAGACTCGTAGAACCGCTTAGAGAAGTACTTATACTATCACTACCACTTTCTGGAGTGCTTGTACTATTGCTTAGACTCGTACTCATACTTGTGCTAGTTGAAAGACTTGTACTAACTGAACTACTGATACTATCTGAAGTGCTACCTGGTGTACTCATACTATTGCTTAGCGAGATACTAGTAGAAAGACTCGTACTCATAATTGTTGACGTACTGCCACTCAAGCTTTGACTAGTACTTACACTTAGACTGGTACTACTTGATGTACTATCTGAACGACTTGTACTTACAGATAGACTCAAACTTGTGCTCGTGCTGTCGCTTAACGATGTACTGTCTGAAAGACTTGTACTGATTGAAGTGCTGCCACTCAAGCTTGCGCTGATACTTGCACTTACACTACTGCTAATGCTTGTACTCATACTTACACTTGTACTATCACTTAATGACGTACTATCTGAACGACTTGTACTGATCGATGTGCTGTCACTTAGACTTGCACTCATACTTGCACTCACACTACTGCTAATGCTTGTACTCATACTTACACTTGCGCTATCACTTAATGACGTACTATCTGAACGACTTGTACTTACAGAGTCACTGCCACTCAAGCTTGCGCTGATACTTGCACTTACGCTACTGCTAATGCTTGTACTCATACTTACACTTGTGCTATCACTTAACGACGTACTATCTGAACGACTTGTACTTACAGAGTCACTGTTACTCAAGCTTGCACTGATACTTGCACTAACACTACTGCTAATGCTTGTACTCATACTTACACTTGTGCTGTCACTTAACGACGTACTGTCTGAACGACTTGTGCTGACCGATGTGCTGTCACTCAAGCTTGCGCTGATACTTGCACTCACACTACTGCTAATGCTTGTACTCATACTTACACTTGTGCTATCACTTAACGACGTACTATCTGAACGACTTGTACTTACAGAGTCACTGTTACTCAAGCTTGCACTGATACTTGCTGAGGTACTTCCACTATAGCTTTGGCTAGTACTTATACTTGTGCTGTCACTTAGTGATTTACTATCTGAGCGACTTGTGCTGACCGATGTGCTGTCACTTAGACTAATACTAATACTTGTACTATCACTCAATGACGTGCTATCTGAACGGCTCGTACTTACAGAGTCACTACTACTCAAGCTTGCACTGATACTTGCTGAGGTACTTCCACTATAACTTTGGCTAGTACTTATACTTGTGCTGTCACTTAGTGATTTACTATCTGAGCGACTTGTACTTACAGAGTCACTGCTACTCAAGCTTGCGCTGATACTTGATGAGGTACTTCCACTATAACTTTGGCTAATACTTATACTTGTGCTGTCACTTAGTGATGTACTATCTGAACGGCTTGTACTTACAGAGTCACTGCCACTCAAGCTTGCACTGATACTTGCACTCACACTACTGCTAATGCTTGTGCTCATACTCATACTTGTGCTTTCGCTTAATGAGGTACTATTTGAACGACTTGTACTGATTGATGTACTGTCACTTAGACTCGTACTCATGCTCGAGCTTAGGCTACTGCTAATGCTTGTACTGATGCTCATACTTGTACTATCACTTAATGAGGTGCTATCTGAGCGACTTGTACTTACAGAGTCACTACTACTCAAACTCGCACTAACACTTGATGAGGTACTTCCACTATAACTTTGGCTAATACTTGTACTTGTGCTATTGCTGATCGATGTACTGTCCGAACGACTTACACTGATCGATAGACTTTCACTTGTACTTGTACTATCGCTTAATGAGGTACTTTCTGAACGACTCGTACTTGCAGAACTACTTCCGCTGTAGCTTGTACTGATACTTGTACTCAAACTATTACTGATACTTAGACTAATACTTGTGCTTGTACTATCACTTAATGAGATGCTATCCGAACGACTCGTACTTACGGATTCACTTCCACTATAGCTTGTACTAATGCTTGTTGAGGTGCTTCCACTGTAACTTGCACTAATACTTGAGCTTAAGCTATTGCTTACTGACGTACTGTCTGAATAACTTACACTTGTAGATACACTGCCACTCAAGCTTTCACTAATACTTGTGCTTACACTCATACTAATGCTGTCTCTAGTACTTGTACTTGTGCTATCACTTAATGACGTACTATCTGATCGACTAATACTTACTGAATCACTGCCACTATAGCTTGTACTAATGCTTGTCGACGTGCTTCCACTATAACTTGCGCTAATGCTTGAGCTTACACTTTCAGATACAGAATTACTATCCAAACGACTAACACTTGTTGAGGTACTTCCACTTAAACTTGCACTAATGCTTGTTGAGGTACTTCCGCTGTAGCTTGCGCTAATACTTGCACTTGTACTGTCGCTTAATGAGGTACTTTCTGAAAGACTGGTACTTACCGACTGGCTTTCGCTAATGTCTGAAATACTACCTAAAGTACTTGCTGAAATACTAGTACTTAGACTAGCACTTGTACTGGTACTTGCTGAAACGCTCATACTTGTACTTAAGCTGATACTTGTCGATGTACTTCCACTATAACTTCCACTAATACTCTCACTTAAACTTTGACTCACTGAACGACTGTCTAAACGACTTAGACTCAATGATTCACTTGTACTAGTACTCAAACTTGTACTTGCGCTAGTACTTCCGCTATAGCTTCCACTAATACTCTTACTTAGACTATCACTAATCGATGCACTATCTGAGCGACTAATACTTGTAGATTCACGAGTGCTATCGCTAAGACTCATACTTACGCTTAAGCTATTAGATTCACTAGAACGAATACTTGTACTTAAACTGCTATCAATCGAGCGACTATCTGAGCGACTAATACTTGTAGATTCGCTTCCACTATAGCTTGTACTGATACTTGCTGAGGTACTTCCACTATAACTTTCGCTAATGCTTGTACTTAAACTATCTGATAATGATTTACTATCTGAGCGACTGATACTTGTTGACGTACTTGCACTATAGCTCATACTGGCGCTCGCTGAGCTACTTCCACTATAGCTTGTACTCTTACTACTACTTACACTATTGTCAACTGATGTGCTACCGGAACGACTGATACTTACTGATGTACTTGCACTAACGCTAATGCTCATACTATCGCTAAGACTGTCGCGCTTACTTACACTCATCGATTCACTAATTGAAAGACTCAAGCTAGCTGACGCACTGCTACTTGTACTGTTGTTTAGATTAGATTCACTAATCACCCGACTCAACGATTCACTATCGCTCACGCTAGTACTAATGACAGAACTTGTTGACGTACTAGTACTTGTGCTTACACTAGTGCTTGTCGATTTACTATCTGATGTGCTATCTAAGCGACTAATACTGATCGATTCACTACGGCTAGCACTTGTGCTCATACTTGTTGAGGTACTTCCACTATAGCTTGCACTAACACTGCCACTTTCTGAATTGCTGATCGATGTACTATCCGAACGACTGGTACTGATCGACTCGCTGCGGCTCTTACTAGAACTCATACTAGCTGACGTACTTCCACTATAACTTGCACTGATACTCTCACTTGTTGAATTGCTTGATGATCTACTATCTGAACGACTCGTACTAATCGATTCACTCTTATCGGTGCTTGTGCTGATACTGGCAATCGTACTTCCACTGTAACTTGCACTTACGCTAGCACTTGTTGAATCGCTTAGTGATTTACTATCCGAACGACTGCTACTGATCGATAGACTTTGACTTAAACTTATACTTGCACTAGCTGATGTACTTCCACTATAGCTATTGCTTAGACTCAAGCTTGCCGAATCACTCATTGAAGTACTATCTGAGCGACTTGTACTTACTGATCCACTGACGATCGTACTTGTACTTAGGCTAACCGATGTACTACTACTATAGCTTTCACTGATACTCTTGCTAGTAGAATCGCTCATTGAAGTACTATTTGAACGGCTTTCGCTTGTTGATCTGCTGCCGCTGGTTGAGCGACTTGCACTCAAGCTTTCGCTTTCACTGATCTGTGAATTAGACTTACTTGTACTGATACTTTCGCTTTCGCTTGTCTCAGAGTTCAATTCACTGATTGACTTACTTGTGCTTAGACTTTCACTTTCACTGATTTGTGAATCAGATTTACTTGTACTGATACTTTCGCTTTCGCTCGTTTCAGAGTTCAATTCACTGATCGACTTACTTGTGCTTAAGCTTTCACTTTCACTTGTTTCAGAATTCAATTCACTGATTGAGCGACTTGTGCTTAAGCTTTCACTTTCACTGATTTGTGAATCAGACTTACTTGTACTGATACTTTCACTTTCGCTTGTTTCAGAGTTCAATTCACTGATCGACTTACTTGTGCTTAGACTTTCACTTTCACTGATTTGTGAATCAGATTTACTTGTACTGATACTTTCGCTTTCGCTTGTCTCAGAGTTTAATTCACTGATCGACTTACTTGTGCTTAGACTTTCACTTTCACTGATTTGTGAATCAGACTTACTTGTACTGATACTTTCGCTTTCGCTTGTTTCAGAGTTCAATTCACTGATCGACTTACTTGTGCTTAGACTTTCACTTTCGCTGATCTGTGAATCAGATTTACTTGTACTGATACTTTCGCTTTCGCTTGTTTCAGAGTTCAATTCACTGATTGAGCGACTTGTGCTTAAGCTTTCACTTTCACTGATTTGTGAATCAGATTTACTTGTACTGATACTTTCGCTTTCGCTTGTCTCAGAGTTCAATTCACTGATCGACTTACTTGTGCTTAGACTTTCACTTTCACTGATTTGTGAATCAGACTTACTTGTACTGATACTTTCACTTTCGCTTGTTTCAGAGTTCAATTCACTGATCGACTTACTTGTGCTTAGACTTTCACTTTCACTGATTTGTGAATCAGATTTACTTGTACTGATACTTTCGCTTTCGCTTGTCTCAGAGTTTAATTCACTGATCGACTTACTTGTGCTTAGACTTTCACTTTCACTGATTTGTGAATCAGACTTACTTGTACTGATACTTTCGCTTTCGCTTGTTTCAGAGTTCAATTCACTGATCGACTTACTTGTGCTTAGACTTTCACTTTCGCTGATCTGTGAATCAGATTTACTTGTACTGATACTTTCGCTTTCGCTTGTTTCAGAGTTCAATTCACTGATTGACTTACTTGTGCTTAGACTTTCACTTTCACTGATTTGTGAATCAGACTTACTTGTACTGATACTTTCGCTTTCGCTTGTCTCTGAGTTCAATTCACTGATCGACTTACTTGTGCTTAGACTTTCACTTTCACTGATCTGTGAATCAGATTTACTTGTACTGATACTTTCGCTTTCGCTTGTTTCAGAGTTCAATTCACTGATCGACTTACTTGTGCTTAGACTTTCACTTTCACTGATCTCTGAATCAGATTTACTTGTACTGATACTTTCACTTTCGCTCTTTTCAGAGTTTGAATTACTAATACTTGTACTCGTAGATCGACTCACACTATTTGATTCGCTCAAATTAGAATCGCTAGCAATAATACTTAATGAAACACTTGCACTAAGAGATTCATCCATACTCTGACTGCCACTAACCGATCGACTTGTACTCAAGCTTTCGCTTTCGCTGATCTGTGAATCAGACTTACTTGTACTGATACTTTCGCTTTCGCTTGTCTCAGAGTTCAATTCACTGATTGAGCGACTTGTACTTAAGCTTTCGCTTTCACTGATCTCTGAATCAGATTTACTTGTACTCAAGCTTTCACTTTCACTGATCTCTGAATCAGATTTACTTGTACTCACACTTTCGCTTTCGCTTGTTTCAGAGTTCAATTCACTGATCGAGCGACTTGTACTTAAGCTTTCGCTTTCACTGATCTCTGAGTCTGATTTACTTGTACTGATACTTTCACTCTCGCTGATTTTAGAGTTGGATTCACTTGTACTTGTACTTTGACTATCAACTGTCGATTGACTCACACTTGTACTTGAAGAATAAGAAAGGGATACAGGGTCTTCTTCATAGTTCACTTGATACGTCATGGTTGGATCACTATTGTCTTTTAGCGTGTACGTGTTATTCGCAGCTAAAGCTTCACTTAACGTATTATACGTTTGTCCATTTGGCCCAGTCACAGTATAAATATAGCCAGATTTTGCTAAATCAGCATCAGTTACTGGCAATTGAACAGTCGTTTGATAAGGACCACTTGCACTTCCAACCGTTTGTCCTGCTGAAGTGACCACATTTGCTGTGATTTCCATTGGTTGAAGTATAACTGTTAAACTTTGTGGATTACTATCTACGGGACTGCCGTTATTGCTTGTATCATCAAAAGTGAATGTTGAATCAGGATTCGCAACTTGATACCCAAGTTCAGTAACATAACCTGTAACTAATTCTTCATAAGTCAATTGTTGACCAGTAGTTCCATTAATACTTACAGGTGAAGCTTGACTATTCAATGGTTTCCCATCTGAATTTACAAATGTAACATTAACAGTTTGTTTATCCACTGCAACATAAATTGTTTTTAATTCTGGACTTGTTCCTACTGTTGTAGTTGTAGGTTGAGTTTTTCCGTTTAACGCGGAACCTGTTACATAATAGTAACCATTTGGCACATTAGTTTTAGTATAGTAAGAATCAGTCCAATCGATAACATTACCATAGTTAGCTGGAGGTAGTAATGTGTTTGAACCTTCTTCTCCTGAATTTATATAATCAAAATTTATAAGCTGTCCAGTCGCAATATCTTCATATTGATATTGAATAGAATCATTGGCCTGTCCATAAACATAAATATTATAGGTATACTGGTTACCTTCCATGGGAACTATTGCGACATTTGCTTGTCCATAATCATCACCATTATCTGCAGTGGTTGTATTATCTCCACCACTTTGGGCATCATCTTTAGCCGATGCTTTAACTTGTGAGCCAATTGCCCACATATAATTTTCTGGCATATTTGTTTCAGCATAGTACTTTGTTACTAAATCGATGTACTGTCCAATATAATTTATATCATTATCAATTGGTACATCTATAGTTTTAATTATTTCACCATTTTGATTAACATAATTCACTTTAATCGTACCTGGATTAATTGCTACTGTTGTTAGTTCACGTGTCGTATTATCTATAACATTGGAAGTTGTAGTATTTCCAGCAGTGTCAGTAAGTGTTGTTGTACTTCCTTTAATAGTTAAATTTACAAACTTAGCATTTCTATTCCCTTCTGGAACGGCTGTTTGGCTACTTGTCCCTTGCCATGTACTAATTTGAGAATTATTCATGGAAAAACTTCCACTAGTAGAAATATTGAATAACGCTCCAGTTGTAATTGCTCCACTACCAGACAATCTTGCTAAGTGTAGTGCTTTTGGAGAAATAAAAATTACACTTGAACCTGAACTAATACTAACTACACTGTTATTATTCCACTGTTGTAAATCTAATACAGTTCCAGCATTAAATGTAATAGTAGAACTGTTAGCCGCATTTAATGAGTTGCTCCCAACAGTACGTGTAGCAACCATATTTAAGTTCTGTCCAAAAGTGACTTCACGACCACTAAGATTACTTCCAGAATAGCGCCCCATGTCCAGTAACATTTGGAATCCATCTTGTGACCAATTCACATTATCTCCTACTAAAATACCATTGAATCCATAGTATACCAAGGGATAGTTATTTGAGTTATAAGAACTTAATTCGTTACCAGATATCGTGGCATTGTCTCCGACAGTAAACGTATGAGCGTAACCTGTATCTGTCGTTTGATTTCCTCTAATCGCCATATAATAAAACATCGAATATCCGGTTGTTCCCTGTGTACGATTCAATGTAACTTTAGCTCCATTAGCAATATCTACTTGTCCAATTTGCATCAATTCTTGCTTAACGTTCGCAGTAACTACTCCAGAAAGGGTAACCTGACTGTCTTCAGCATCTAATAGACGACGGCCGTTTTCATTAGCTGTATCTCCAATACCTTTTAATGTTATATTATCAATATTGTAATTCCAGTAACCATATCCACCAGTTTGATTTCTAGAATCTATTACTGCATCAGCACTTCCTGTTCCGCTATCCCCAGAATTTGTTCCTGTTTGATAATGAATCAAATTAAGATTTGTAATAGTAAAAATGCTACCTTTTGTCGTTGAAGTAGTTCCTACATTAAAGGCTGCATTTTGCATATTAACCGTATGTCCATTTCCATCGATAATCACAGATGTTTGTCTCCAACCTAGATCACGTGTTGCCACATTGCTAGCAGCAGAAAAATCACCTGTTACTTCAATATAAGTTATCGATTGATTAGAATATGCAGTTTTTAAACTTGCCCAGTCAGATACTGCAGCATACGTATTATTTTCTTTTGCTGTTTGTTTGTATATTTCTTTATTGGTTATTTGATCTGATACTGTTACCGTCACAGATGTTGGTGTCTTAGCAGTTCCACCATTATTTAAGATATCTTCAAATTCTGCTCGATTTGCATCTGGATCTGAAGATACTTTAACTTTAGTTGTTTTTCCGGCAGCATCACGTAATGCAAAATATGCCACTAGATTATTCACTGCTGCATATTGCTGTGTGGCACGGATCAAGGCCGAACTTGGTGCTTTATAGTCTTGGGTAACGATCGTTAACTCACTCGTCTTGGAATCGACCGTAACATCCACTTTTTCTGATCCTAACTGATCAAACAAATTTTGTGCTTGTGAAGTCGCCTGAACATCAGATTGTGACGTCATCGATTGATCTGTTACCACGCTTTTTGACGCAGATTGTGATGTTGAAATCGATTGTGATGTCGAATTTGAGACACTCTCACTTTGTGTTTGTTTAGATTGACTTAGTGAAGTCGAGCTACTCAAACTAGATGACAAACTACTTGAATAAGACTCACTGATTTTATTCGATGTACTAAGAGAACCTGATAGACTCATCGAACCAGAAAGACTTTCAGACAGTGATAAACTTGTCAGATTTGATGTACTAGTTGAAGTAGAGAGGCTAGTCGATTGGGATAGACTCGCTTGTTCTGAATCCAAGCTAGTTGTCGTCGATGTCGTTGTACTAGTCGATTCACTACTTGTATTTTTAATGACTTCTGTACTACTTGTACTTGTGTCTGTCGTGCTTGTATCTGTTGTATTTGTCGTCGATTCACTAGATAATACTTGATTACTTGGTATCGTTGCGGTTTCTTGCGTGGCCAATATGTCTTTATCTTCTACTTCTCTACTCGTATCTAAAGTTGTATTGGTTTCTTCTGCATTTGCAGTATTCGTATACGCCGTTAACCCCAACATTCCCCCATATGTTGTAATCATCGCGTAGACCCAGTGTTTCCCGCTTTTATACATCCGATAGTGTTCTTTTTTATTCGAATGCAAAAGCTTATTCAAATTATTCTTCTTACTCATCTATCAGAGCTCCCCTTTCTGAAAATAAATAAATAAAGTTATACTAGTTCATTGTCTCACAAAAAAAATCAAATAGTTGAAACGTCCCAAAATAGGGACAGTTATTTAATTACAAAAAAAGAAGTAGCTGAATCAGCTACTTTTTTTAATACGCCCCATGGATCAACCAACGATTGGTTCCAGCTACAAGATCAAATGAAGTTCCTGCTGTACCCGATTGATTTAATAGATGCAAATTCACTGCACCTTTCATCGTAACGTCTTGTCCATTTTTAAGTACTTTTAGATTTCGTAATTGTAACGAAGCACCTCGTTGTTTCCAGTCCTCTACTTGTGCATGCAACACATACTGATTTGGCGTCGTTAATTTCGTTTTATAGATTCCGACTGTTTTGCCATTTAATTTGGTGACGACAAATTCACCACTACCAGTTTGATAATATTGAACGGAAATTTTAGCCGCTTGATCCATATTGATTCCTGTATTGACCGAATAAAATTGTTGTCCTTGATTTCCTGCACCAGCTGGGAAATTGACCGTTTTTACAGAAATTCTATTTTGGGCAAATTCTGTAGATGTCCCTTCTTGGAACCCAATATCTAACCCGATTTGTCCCCCTGCTGTTCCATTTCCGGCAATGATAAACTGCATACCATAAAAGGCATTTTTCTCGCGAATCCCTTTTAAGACGATATCTGCGGAAAATTCAATCACTGGTGGTTGTGTCGTATTCGGCATCGCATCAAATGGTTTGTTCGAATACAATAAGCGATACGATCCTGGATTTTGACCTTCTCCACCACCTGCTGTTGTGATGTCTTTGTCGACTTTTCTTGGTGGAACCGTACTGATCGGTGGTTCATTACTGGTGTCGAAAGTACCCAGTGCATACCACGCAACACCTTCACCTTTCCAACCGATCTTCATCAACTGATTGTATTCTGCTTTATTCAACGTGTAATGGTGCGCTCCTGCAGCTTTTGCATTCGGATTGTACAATCGATAGACTGGAGTGGATCCTCCTGAATACCACCCGATCTGCTCATATTTCCATCCTACTTTGACCAACATATTTTTTTCTGCACCATTTGTCGTGTAATGATGATCTCCTGCGTTTGGATTGTATAAACGATAGACTGGACTTCCACTATTTGGTGCAGTCCAAGCACCCCCTTCATACTTCCAGCCAATCTTAGCAAGCTGGTTTCGTTCTGCAGGATTTCCTGTATAAAAATGTTCACTACTATTTGGATTATACAATCGATACATCCCTGTTTCATCTGCCGCGAACACGCGCTGACTGATCATACCAATACTTATGACCCCTAATGTTAGCGCACCCATCAGTTTCCATTTCATCCCAAAGACGCCTCCCTTTTTTACTCATTTGATAAAAAATGTGAACTGGTGATCAAAATGATCATGACTCCATTTCAGCTGATCTTTCTAACTTTATTTAACCAAAATTTGTGGAATTCGTCTATTGATTCTATCCTTTATATCATTAAGGTTGCAAGATAGGGTCGATGTTCTCTATACTAAAAGAAAAGACTTTTATGCCATGAAAAGGAAGAAAATATGAAATTTATTACACCTTTAGCCAAAACGGATAATTTCTGGATCAATATCGACACGGAAGATCCCCGAGAATTAACGGAACTCAATGAAAAATACCATATCGAACAAGAAATGATCGACTATGCCTTGGATGAAAATGAACGCGCCCATTTTGAGTACAATCGTAAAGATGGAACGTTTTTGCTGATCTACGTCGTACCAAAGGAATTTCAAGAAGACAACCACTATGAAACGACGCCAATTACCTTTTTGATCAAAGATAATGTATTGTTTACGATGATGAATGAAGAAACACGTTACCTCTTTCCAAGAATCGAGCGAGTATTGTATGACGATCAAAATATTTCGCTTTATAAAGCCCTCTTCAATGTGTTGTTCATGCTGACAGATCAATTTTTCCCTTTGATTGAAGGAATCGAACGCAAACGGAAAGTCGTAAACCAACGCTTGCGTCAAAAAGCGAGTAAAAAAAATCTATTGGAACTTTCCGATTTAGAGATCGGGAATACCTACTTATTTTCTGCCGCAAAGCAAGATGCCGTAGTATTAGAGCAATTACGCGTACACTTTATGTACAATAAATTTAACGAAATCGAACGTGAAGAACTAGAAGATACGATTATCGAGGCAAGGCAGTTAGTCGAGATGGCCAGTTTGTCTTCACAAGTGTTAAACCAACTTTCTGGAACCTACAATAATATTTTGAATAACTCCTTAAATGATGTGATGCGTGTCCTGACCGTTCTTTCTGTGTTACTGACGATTCCAACAATTATCACCGGATTTTTCGGGATGAATGTTCCCCTGCCCTTGGAACACAATGTAATGGGCTGGCTCATTATTGTCGGCTTAAGCACCGTATTACTCGTCATCTTATTATTTGCTTTACGTAAGTTTATGAAAAACTAAAAAAAAACGATCCTCAAAAGACAGCATCTATTCGCTATCTCTTGAAAGATCGTTTTTTCATTTATCTTTATGGACGATTGCCACCACCCATTGGTCCTCCACCCATCATTTCAGCTTCTGGAATCCCGTCTTGTTGTTCACCATTGGTAATGATCGTCCCACTATTATATGTCGCAGTTCCATCATAATCAAAAGTTGAATTTCCAGTAATCGTGATCGTTCCACCATTTACCGTAATATCCCCATTTGAATCGATTCCATCTGTATCGCCATCTGCCATCGTGATATCGATCGTTCCATCATTGATCGTAATCAATGGATTTGAAAATGTTGAAGCTGCAGCATTGATCCCATCATCAGAAGCTTGAATCTTGATATCGCCACCATTGATCGTAAGTAAAGTCGCTTCTAGTCCTTCTATACTCGATTGAATATCGATCGTTCCGTTTTCGATGACTAATTTTTCTTCACCATGGATCGCATCATCGCCACTATTGATTGTAAACGTGCCATTTTCAATATAGACAAAGCCTTTTGTTTCATCTGTATCATTCGTTGCTTTGATACCATCACCTTTTGCCTCGATCGTAAATGTACCATCTTTTACATATACAGAATCTTTTCCACGGATCCCATCATCTTCACTGGTAATCGTATACGTTCCAGAAGTGAACTTCAAGTCATCTTTAGACACGATACCATCCGCAAAATTAGCCGTTACAGCTAACTCTCCTGTTCCAGTAAAAATCAAATCGTCTTTAGAATAGATCGCGCCGTCAATCGTTTCGTCACTTCGTGTTGCAGCATCTTCGATCGTATTTTTCGTTCCGTCTTTTAACTCGATCACAGTGTTTTCCGCTTGTTCGACATAGATTGCAGCACCCGTTGTACTTTTGATCGTCGCATTATCTAAAATCAATCGCACGTTACCTTCTGTATTGATGTGGACACTAGAAGTCGAGGTTCCTGTTAGGACATACGTTCCTGCCTCGGTAATCTCTAGAGTTTCATCACTCAGTGTTACATTTTTTGTCGGTAAACTATCCCAATCGATGTCTTCTTCACCATTGTCTAAATCAATATCGTCAGTTGTACTTGTCGTAGTCGTAGTCGTTGTATTTGTGTTTGTTGCGACAGCCTTAGTTGACGTTGAGGTCGTTTGATCAGTCTCGCTATCTGCATTTGAGTTCATTTGACTAAAGAGTACTGCACCCGCCACAACGACTAATGCAAGTGCTGCATAAATCATTTTCTTAAATTTTTTCATAATTGCTTCCTCCTAAAAAATAAGTTGTATTTGCTATACATGAAGCATACAAAGTGAACCTTAAATGAACCTAAAGGGAATCAAAAAAAAATAAAAAAATCGTTGAGGACTATCCTCAACGATTTTTTATGTATGTTCAGATGCACCAAAGATCGTATCTGTAGCTCCCGAATTATTCTGTGTTCCGTTTGAATTCGAACGATTTTGATTATTTGACTTGCGATTAAATGGACTTTCAGATTACGTGTCACCTTGATTCGAACGTTCGACTTGCTCTTGGCCATATTGAGTTGAAGAAACTTCATGTCCGTGATGTCTTGTACCAAAATTTAGAATACTAAACATGACTAACATTCCAAATAGAAAGGTTCCAAATGATACAGCTAAGGTTTGTTTTGTGATTTTTTGAACGGTTTCTGCAATCTTATTACGTGCACTTCGCGTTCGACTGACTTCTGTTTCCTGGCTAACTTCTACTGTCGACTCTTTTGTTTCTTCTGGTTTTTGTTCCATCCACTTCTCTCTCCTTTTGTGAAATTGATACGTTTATTTCAACAAACTAACATGAATATTATTTTGTTGATTTAAGGAAAAATAGTGAAGTTTTCAGGATTTTTTTAATTATGCTCAACAAATTAGACCATTGTTTGAACAGCTTGCACAAACGTCGTCACATCTAAGGTATCTTGAACGGTATGTAAAATCAATTTTGCATATACTGGTTCTGGCAAAAATTGTCTAATTTGAACGTATTGTTCCGATACGAGTTGTTTCATCGCAATAAACGTTTCATTGGTGCTCAATTGACTCATAAGTACATAAAAATTCATCTCGATCCCTCCAGTAGTTGATGTTGACTTGAGTCTACTAAAGCTTTCTTAAGCTAAACTAAAAAAACACGAGTCTTGATTGACTCGCGTTTTATTGTTGGCATGCTTCTTCAAATTTAGCCACTAAAGTTTGCAATGCTTGATCTAAATAGGCCGCATTTTCTAAATCACGTATCATATTTTGAACTGGCGTTGTTTGAAGATCGATCAATTTAGTGGGAATAAATTCATCGCCTTGTTTTTCAAGTGTGATTTGTGGATGCACAATACTTCCACCGCAAGGATCCGATAGTAAATAGGCTAGTTCTTTTGTGTGTTCATCTAGTGTACGAAGACGATAATATCCATCTTGATACCATTGTTTTTCCGCATGGAAGCACTGTTCTAAATTTTGGATGACCTCTTGTTTCATACGCACAAACTCCTTTGATCACTTTTTTTCTCAAGTATAACATGTGAACAAAAGACTTTCAGCTTCTCCAACACAACTAGTGTTGTACGTCGATTTTGATTGTAATTCCATTAGGATCAACTAACCACAGTGCCATGTTTTCAAGTTGATAAGGGATATTTTTTTCAATTAGATGTGTACGTAAACGCTCAAGTTCATGTTTAGTCGGTACGAGAAAAGAAAAGTACGAAAGGCCCAAATCATGCTCTTGCATCGCTGGTACATGCTCGCCCATCCAAATATTTGAACCAATATGATGGTGATACGTTCCGGCAGCGAAAAATTTCGCTTGGCGGCCAAAATTACTTTTTAACGATAAGCCGAGTACATCCGTAAAAAAAGTCTCCGTTTTTTCTAAATCTGCTACTTTTAAATGAACATGACCGACAATCGTTTCTTCAGAAAACCCTTGCCATTCTTTTGTTGCCGCATCTATTACACCTTGAGCATCCATCTCGATGGTAATTCCATGGATCTCACCATTTTCACGAATATCCCATTCACTCATCGGTTTATCACGGTACACTTCGATGCCATTTCCTTCTGGATCCGTTAAATATAACGCTTCACTATACCCATGATCACTAGCACCAACTAGCGGTGCGTCGATAGTTAAATAATGGCGCAATGCTTCACCTAAAGCACCACGATCGGGAACTAAAAAGGCTACATGATACAATCCTGTACGCTTTGTTAAAGGCAAAGGATGATCGATTTTTTTTAAAACCAACAAAGGGTGTGCATCGAGGACCCCTAAATTCGTTTGGGTAGTCGTTTGCGATAAGATACGCAACCCAATCACTTGAGTATAAAAATCCGTCATGTTTTCTAGATCTGCTACGTTTAATGCAACCAATCCAATATGTGTTTCTGAAGCTATCTGAAAAGGAATAGATGTCGTCATGTACTTTCCTCATTTCTTATAATTACTATTTGTAAGTAAATTATACAAAACTTATAAAAAGTAAGCAAATAAACAAACCTAAAAAAAGAAGCCCTAATAGGACTTCTTTTAAATTATGCATTTAAGTCTTCACGGTAACAAATGCCTAAACCTTTTAAGAAATTACGCGTATATTTATCTCCACATGGTTTGAAGTTACGATGTCCTTCTTTACGTAGAATCGCACCCATTTCACCTTTTGATGGATAAACACCCACTTCTGCTAAAATCTCCAGCATATTGTCACTAGTTAAAGCTAACGCAATTTTTACTTTTTTCAATAAAATATTGTTCATATGACGTAGTTCACTATTTGGTGCTGGTGGCGGTGTTTTCCCGTCTTTTGGCAGCCCACGTTTTAAGGTAATAAAGCCATTTAAAAAGGCATCCAACGTTTTATTGTTGATCGATTTGACATAAACGTTTTTTCCAAACTCTTCTTGCTCTTCCTCGCTTGGTTTAGGAACTTTCGTCAGCATTTCGCGAACTTCTTCTTTTGAAAAACTCAAGCCACCAAGTTCAAATGCCTTTACGATATCAACATCTTTAATATCCAAAGCATAGCGCAAACGAAGTAGTAAATCATTGTTATTCATTAAAATCCTCCAATATATTGTTCTACGCCTTACTATACCATAAACTAAAATGAAGACCTAAAAAATCCGGTACATTCATTCTTTTGAGTGCACGTATTTATCTTCTAGAATATAAATTCCAATTACTATCTTGAAGTGAGTAGTTCGTTTCACCTAGAGCCTTCACTAAATCAAATGAAAAAGGTTGCGGTCCTGGAGGAAGTATCCCATATTCATAAGAGAAGGCATCCACATCCCATACAATATATAGTTTTGGGTAAATATCTTGTAGAATGGTCAATGTTTTAATTAAATATCGTTTATTAGTTGAATGATCAATAAAATAATTGTCGTCAATTGAAAATTCAGGAGTAGTTTGGGTCGATGTATAGTAATCGCCCTTAAACGTCTCAATCAGTTCCTTGGTTTTATCGTCTTTGACTGGGATACTAGATTGCACACCGTACCAACCGATTCCTTCATTTTTCCATCCTAAGTCAATCAGTTTTTGGCTCTCGTTTACTTTGGTCGTATAGTGGTGACTGCCAGCACCTTTATTATTCGGATTGTAGACTCGATATAATGGAACTTGTTTATTCGTATCTGAATTCCAACCAATCCCTTCATAATGCCAACCTAGATTAGTTAGCATATTTTTCTCTGCAGCACTCATTGTATAATGATGGTCTCCATTATTAGGATTATACAGACGATATACTGGAATCCCTTCTCTCGGTGCATACCAACCAATTCCTTCATTATACCAACCTAGCTGAATCAACTTTTTTTGTTCAGCATTACTAGCGGTATAAAAATGCTCGCCACTGTTCGGATTATACAGCCGATACATTTTTGACGATTCATCTGCTAACACTTGTGTTGAAATACATAACCCTGCTAAAATCGATAAACCTAATACCCATTTTTTCATGTTTTCTTCCTCCAAACACAATAATTGTTTACGCATTTAGTATACTTATTTTTTCATATTAAAGCGACCATTTACTGGTAATGATTTATTAGACTGGCCATTTTCTACGTGATGCTTTTTCTAAGTAAGGTTGTGGAGTAGGATATGAAATCAACTCGATCGTCGATCCCCAAGGTGTTTTACAATAGCAAAACAAATTCCCTTTCCCTGCTTCGACACCACTCAGTTCAATAGGATCAGCATTACGTTTACCCCCTGCTCGTTCTATATCATGAACTGCTTGATCGATATCATCGACATAAAAGGCTACATGTTGCCATCCAAAATCTGCTGGTGTAATCGCTGATCGTTGTGTACCACCTTCAAATTCAAATAATTCGATTTGTGGTCCATTCGGCAATCCGATCATCCGAATCGCTCGTTCTGCCATATTTTCCGCGATGCCTAGTCGTGTCGTAGTTTCATGACTAGTTCTTGGAGTCTCTTTTTTTGTATACGTATCGTACACGATTTCTGCTGAAAATGCCTCGATAAAAAATGTCGTTGCGTCTTCAATATCCGGAACAGTTAATCCAATATGATCGATACCATGTGTATTGTGTTTCACTATTCATCACTCCTTTTGTATATTATTTAGCTTACAAAATACTTGTATGCGATGCGAATAATATGCAATAGACCTACACAATACATTATTGTGTAGGTCTGTCTAACTGCTTATTTTCTTAAATAGATAACATTATTAAACGAGGTCAATCCGGTACCTTCTACACCATTATAGCTATCATATACGAATTGTTGAGCACCAATTGGAATTTGATTGTACATATACGTATACGCATCGATATCCCAAGAAATCATATAACGCGTTGCATTTCCAAGCGATTCTGTTGTAATCTTTGTAATCAAAAATTTTGTATTTGTCGTCCGATTAATATAATAATCATCATTGATTGTAAAGGCAGGTGTATTTTTTCCATCGGCATAATATGTTCCTTGGATTTGATTTAGAATTGATTGCGTTTGTTGGTCTTTTACAGGGATACTCGGCTGCACACCATACCAACCGATTCCTTCATTTTTCCATCCTACATTAACTAATTGTTGACGTTCACCTGCACGAGTGGTGTAATGATGGCTTCCCGCACCTTTATTATTTGGATTATACACACGATATAATGGTACTTGTTTGGCATTATCTGAATTCCAGCCAATTCCTTCATAACGCCAACCCACATTGACTAGCATATTTTTCTCCGCGCCATTTAGCGTGTAATGGTGATCCCCGTTATTCGGATTGTACAAACGATAGACCGGAGTCCCTTGAGTTGGTGCATACCAACCGATTCCTTCGTTTTTCCAACCTAAGCGCAATAATTGCAAAAATTCAGTATCATTGGCAGTATAAAAATGTTCGCCACTATTCGGATTGTATACCCGTTTCATCGCGACTGACTCATCAGCAAGCACTTGTGTTGAAATACATAACCCTGCTAAAATCGATAAACCCAATACCCATTTTTTCATGTTTTCTTCCTCCAAATCTTATAATCGCTTACACTCTTAGTGTACTCATTTTTTTACATTAAAGCGAGTCGTTACTGGTTAAATTAAATCAATTCTTTAGTCATTATTTTTTTTGGTATCATAAATACTCACGATCCCCATTAAAATAAATAAACTAAAAAAGAGCAAGTTCGACTGTCGATCAGTTCGAAAGTAGTTGATTAAAAATAAAATTGCCGCACATAACCAAACATATTTTGTGTAGCGATAATTCCAATTTTTCCCCATAAAACTCCTCCAGTAAATAAAAGTGGATTCAATACCCCGGCGTAGATTTTTTGATCTATCGTATCCTACATTAACTAGTATAACAAAAGAAACTTTTTTTCTCATGCGACAATAAAAACGATCAAAAGACTGTATTATCTTTTGATCGTTTTTATAATTTAATTATTCTTATGTATTTATTTTATCATCAAATTCAGAGAACAAAAAAAGAGATTGGTGAGTTTATAAAACCACCAACTTCTTTCATCTATATACTTCAATTTACTTGCCCTATACGATAACCGCACTATTTGATTCGCATATTGAGAGGAACTCAAAAAAATTTTTTTCTTTCGATAATTGATTAACTACATTTTGATCACTTAAAATTGAAACTAATTGCTCGAAAAGAAGCTCAAATGAACTATCTCTTTCTTCAGTCAATGCTAATAACAAAACCAGTTTTACTCGCTTACCATTCCAATTTATAGGTTTCTTTAAAGAACAAACAGCGATTGCATTTTTTTTAGCACATCGTTGAATCGCATGAGGAATAGCATAGTAGTTCCCATAAGAAGTTCCAGATAATTTTTCCCTAGATAGGACTTTTTCTGTATAGTTTTCGCTACAAAAATCATGAGAAATAAGTTTTTTACACAAAAAATGAATCACTTCATCTGATGTACTAAAATTTTCTCCAGGAAAAAATAATTCTTTTTTGAAGAATCGTTTTGCAATGCTACTGTTTTTTGAAGATGAGTCCAACAAATATTTGATTTTAGTTAAATCCTCATTTGTTAAAGATAGATAATACTGATAAATAGGAATACTTGTAGAGAATTCCAAGTGTTCAGCAGTCAATATCAAATCAATCTTCGAGGATTCTATGACCTCTTGTAAATCAAAAACGGACGGAGCAAAAATAATTTTTATAGAATAATCTAAAATTTTTTTCAGTTGGTTACTTACTAAACGTTGGCTTCCTACTCCATAAGGTGAAACTAATAATATTGTACGCTGTTTACCATGATTAATTGTTTCAGAAGCCGATAAAAAGTGTAAGGCTATATAGGCGATTTCAGCATCAGGAAATACAATTTTTAACCGATTTTGAATCCAAGCAGAAGCAAAAACACTGACATTATAAATAAAAGGAAATTTATTTTTTAATTCTTCAGTTAATGGATTAGACAAAAATTGTTTAGAGTTAGCTCGCTGGTAAAGTAATGTTAAATGATTTAGTAAGTATGTTCTCATTTTTTGATCTTTAGAAAAATCGATACCAAATGATAGTTTTATATAAACTAATAAATCATCTACTACAGATTCAAAATTATCATGATTATTAATAACTATGGGCGTAATTTTTTTAGAATATAATTGTGAAATATAGTCGATTTCTTCTTTTGGTATTTGAATAGAAAATTCATTTTCTAAAAGGAAGGCTAATTTTTTTGCTAGTTCGTTACTTTTATCATCAGATACATCTTTTTTCAAATGTTTAATATAACTACCATTACTTGTTCGATCCAGCAATATAGCAATATGCAAAATAAAAGATACCGTAGCAAAATCATTCGTATAATAATTAATTTTTTTATGATAATCAAGAATTAAGTCAGATAAGTCATTTAAATCACAAAAATCAAAATAATCTGCATATTTTTTTAAATCTAAACGATATGTTTCTACTTCTTTACTAAGGAATAGATTAAATATCTGTCGTTTTTCTTCTTCTTTTGCTTCTATAAGCAAATTATTTTTCTTTCTGATGATACAAAAATACTCGTTTTTATCTGCAATAACTGTATTTATTTCATTCAAAATTCGAGTAAGTGTCGACTCACTAATATAAAAACGATCAGCTAATTCAAAAAAATCATTTTCTTCATTATCGACTATACATTTTAATACTTCAAAAACTAAGCTTTCATTTTTTATTTTATTTGTATTTTTTTTAGTTATCAAAAAATTATCTGATACAAAATATCCTTTTCCAGCTTTAGATCTTATGACTTTTTCTTTATACTCTTGATTAATTTGGCAAATATCATTCCGAACAGTCTTAGAAGAAACACCTAAAAATTGTGCTAAAGAATTAGCAGTTAGCATATTTTTTTCTCTCAACCGTTCGATTAAGAGTTGCTGTCTTTTAGAAATAGTCATAATCACATACAGCCTTTCTACAAAAATTAAACATAATTATTTTACTAAAATTCAATATGGTTATAATTAAAAATACTATTCATATTCTTTCTCTAATTTCACTAGATTTTTCTCATAAACTTTCAAAAATGGATAGTACATTAGTCCATCTAAGAAAATCAATACTGTAACTAAGATAACAGAACGCCAATCCATGGTTGATAAAAATGCTCCTATAGGGGCTGGCATTTGCCATGAGAATACTGCAAATGTTTTACCGACTAATCCAGAAGACATCGACAAATAAGTAACAATTCCATTAAATACTGACGTAAAAATGAATGGGATAAAGAAAATAGGATTTAACATCAATGGCGTTCCAAAAATCAAGGGCTCCGAAATACCAAAAATAGAAGGCAGAAATCCAACTTTCCCTACTGTTCTCAATTGTTTAGATTTAGAACGCATCATCAAAAAAGCAAGAGCTAAAACTGATCCAGAACCTCCAATAATAACAAAATATGTCCAAAAAGGTGTCGTAAAAATATTCGTTAATTCTTGCCCTGAAACTTTTTCAGCAGCATTGATCGATAAATTACCATCGCGTATTGGTCCTAAAATACCCGCTAGAGCAGCATCGTGAATTCCAAAAAACCAAAATAAATGAATCAAAAAGATACTAATGATCGTAAATGGTAAACTATCTGCTGCCTTGAAACTAGGTGCCATTGTATTGTAAATAAATTCTACAAATGTTGTATCCAGTGTATGGAAAATGATGAACAATACAGAAAAAATCGACATTAGAATAATTCCAGGAACCAAAGCTGCAAATGTTTCAGATAAAGAAGCTGGTACGCTATCCGGCATACTAATTCTTCCAATATTTTTTTTGCGCATCCAATGATATCCTTCTACTGTAATGATTGCTACAAAAATAGAAAGTAAAATACCTCTACCATCTAGAAATCCAATATCGACTTGTTTTCCATCCCATCCTAATTTCAAAGGATCTAAACATAACATTAAAAATCCAGCGATTGAAATCATTAATGGTCGTAAAATATCTTCTTTATAGTGTCTACATAAATAATACGTAATTCCAATACAAATATATAGAGACATTGCACTAAGTGTAATTCCGCTAATCCAGTTTAAGATAAAATCATTTTTTTCAGCAAAGCGTCCCCATGCGAGCAAAAAGCTATTCTTAGTGTCTTCAGTCACTGGTGCCGCTTTCAAAATAATTGGTATCGAACCAAAAAGAGTAATGGGTAACATAGACATAAAGGCATCTCTCGTTGCTTTTAAATGTCGCTGTTGACTTAGTTTATTGGCTAAAGGAGAAATGTATTGGTCCATTTTATCGCTAAATGTATCAAATCCCATTTCATTATACCTCAATCAGTTTTTGAATATCTTCAAAAACAGCCTTTCCATCCATCATTCCATATTTTACTGGTGAAATAGCATGTACTGGAACTGAAATTGCCTGTTTTATTTGTGGCATTAAAAAACGAATTTGAGGACCTACTAAAACTAAATCAATATCCGATAGATAGTCTACATACTCTGATTCACTATAAGCACTAACTTTCAAAGAATTATTTGATGCTGCTTCTATTTTTTTAGCAAGAATCCCCGTTGACATACCCGCATTACAAATTAACATTACTTTTTTCATCTCTATCTCTCCCTTTTAATAACTTTTTCGTTTAATCAATGCGCCATTGGTTTCAATCATTTTTTTAAACCAATAATAAGAAGCTTTTGGTTTACGAACTTGATTGTCTACAAAATCTACTGCTACTAAACCATATCTTTTTTCGACACCATTTTTCCAAGAATATAAATCAAATGGCGACCACACATAATATCCACGAACATCGCATCCTAAATCAATAGCATTGAAAATCGCATTAATATGATCGTTCATGAATGAAATTCTATATTCATCATTTATTTGATCCACAGAAACATCTTCTCTTACGCCAATTCCATTTTCTGTTACATATAATGGTAATTTATATCGCTTGTATGCTTCTACTAAACCATCTTGAAGTCCTTTAGGGTAAATCTCGGTATCCCATTCTGTTGTTTCATTAGAAGGATCTTTAACCTGTTCAAACCAATTTTTTATTAAAACTTTGCTTTCTCCTTTTTTGCCGGAGTGATTAAATTGTAATTGTGTTTCACCTTCAGTATATGATTTAACTAACGTTCGAGAATAATAATTTAAACCAATAAAGTCCACTGTATATTGTTTAATTTTTCTAAGTTCCTCAGGTTTCATAAAACTAATATCATATGATTTGGACAGATAAGCAATCAAATCAATCGGAAACTCCCCTAAAGCTGCTGTATCTAAAATCCAATTATTACAATAGTTGTCAGCATAACGCATAGCAATTTTTGTTTCAATACTATCATCTACACCATTGACTGGAGTATAGCTATGAACAATTCCAATCTCTCCTGAGTAATTACCCTCTCTGAATACTTCAATTGCTAATGAATTCGCATACATTACGTTGTATGCTGCTTGCATCGTTTTTGCAGTATCTTGATATCCTGGTGGATAATTTCCAATTTTATATCCATTTACCACAAACCATTTCGGTTCATTAAATGTTGTCCACAATGAAATTTTATCGCCAAAATATTCAAAACAAACTTTTGCATATTGTGCGAATGCTACACATACATCATGGTTTAACCAGCCACCGATTTCTTCCCAATATTGTGGAAGATCCCAATGGTATAAAGTAACAAAAGGTTCAATATTGAATTTCTTACAAGTATCCAATATTTTAGTATAAAATTCAATTCCTTTTAGATTAATCTCTCCTTCTTTATTTTTAATAATTCTTGGCCAAGATAAAGAAAATCGATACGTATTTTGTCCACCTTCGCTCATCATACGAATATCTTCTTCATAGCGATGATAATGATCGCTTGCCACATCTCCATTTTCTAAATTTTCCTGATGAAGATAATGGTCCCACATTGATTCTGCTTTTTCATCTACATTCCATGCACCTTCACATTGGTATGATGCCGTAGCTCCACCCCATAAAAAATGATTATCCATTTATAATACTCCCTTTCCATTGATAAATTTCACATAATTCTCCTATCATATCAACTGCAAATGCTGTAGATGATAAATGACCTTCTGCATGAACTAATAATAAATCTACTTCTTTCATTTTATCTGCTGCGGACAATTTCCTTAACAATTCAGCATGCGCTCGATGTGCCAAATTTAGTTCTTTTTTCGCTTCAGAATATTGTAGTGCGAAATTTTCAAATTTTAATTGTTTTGCTTCGACTAATGCTTCATATGCAGAACTTTTAGCATTTCCTGCATGTAAAATAATAGCCATCGAATCCAACTCTGTCTCAATAATATCTTCCATAACTAAGCCTCTCTTTTCTGTAATATACTCATACTATATCGAGAAGTATGAAACGAATAAAATCAATTTTTGCCACTTATAAAATGGTAAAAATTGATTTTATTTTTTACACTATACTGATGATTAAAAAAATTACATAACAGTTTAACTAAGCATTAAACACCAAGATTAAAAATATAAAGGTAAAATAATTTTGATTTTTTATTCATGAAAGCGTTGACATATTAAAATGTATGCGCTATTATAAAGGCAACCAAGAGGATAGTGATTATTCAGTTAAGCTAGACCTAAACAAACGAAACTCCATCCGAGTTTATTTGTTTAGGTCTTTTTTGTGTCATTTTATCCGAAAGATAACATGAAAGGAGTTTACTTTACTTCCTTGGACGGGAGAAGTTCAATGGGTTGACCATCTTTAAATAAAAATGAATTTGGAGGTTTCAAACATGGGAAAGTATGAAGAGTTAGCAAAAAATATTGTCAGAGAAGTCGGCGGTAAAGAAAATGTCAATTCCTTAACAAATTGTATTACTCGCCTACGTTTCAAATTAAAAGATGAAAGTAAAGCCAACACTGAAGTATTAAAAAATATGGATGGCGTTGTAACAGTTATGCAAGCTGGTGGTCAATATCAAGTGGTTATCGGAAACCATGTGCCAGACGTGCGTAAAGATGTCGACGCTGTGTTAGGAACATTAGAACCTACAACAGATACAGGTCCAAAAGGAAATCTATTTGATCAATTCGTTGATATGATTTCTTCAATTTTCCAACCGATCTTAGCACCATTATCTGCAGCCGGTATGTTAAAAGGGGTCGCAGCTATTACTGTTTTCTTAATGGGTGCTGATTTTAAATTAACATCGACTTACGCTATTTTAAACGCAATGGGCGATGGCCTATTTATGTTCTTGCCATTCTTTATTGGATATACTGCAATGAAAAAATTCGGTGGTTCGCCATTCGTTGGAATGATGATTGCCGCAAGTTTGATTTACCCTGGATTTTTAGACGGTTCAGCTACTGCTACATTTGCGGATACTGGTGGCTTAAACTTCTTTGGCATTCCATTTTCAATTCCACCAGCAGGTTATGGCTCAACTGTAATGCCGATCATCGCTTCTACTGCCTTTGCAGCGATTTTAGAAAAGCAATTGCGTAAAGTGATTCCAGATGTTGTGAAATTATTCTTGGTACCATTTATTGTCGCTATTATTACGATTCCTTTAACATTCTTAGCAATTGGTCCAGTAATGAATATTGCATCTGACGGTTTAGGAAATGCATTGATTGCAATCCAAGGCTTCAGTCCAATCGTTTATGGTGTGGTTTTAGGTTTTGGTTGGCAAGTACTCGTAATGTTTGGTTTACACTGGGCGATCGTACCGTTTGCTATCATTGCCTTATCTAGTGGTACTCCTACTGCTTTACTAGTGCCTTCAGGTAGCGTAAGTTTTGCGCAAACAGGTGCTGTTTTAGCAATCATGATCAAAACACAAAATGCGAAATTACGTGAATTATCTATTCCAGCTTTTATCTCAGGTCTATTCGGGGTAACTGAACCTGCGATTTACGGAATTACGTTACCGAAAAAACGTCCTTTCTGGGCTTCATGTATCGTTGGTGGTGTGACTGGTGGTATCGCAATGGGTCTAGGTATCCAAGCATATCAAATGGGTGGTTTAGGAATCTTCCGTTACACCTCTAACATTTCTCCAGACGGCGACATCAAATATGCAATCTACTCAATCATTTTAGATATCGCAGCACTTGCTGCAGGTTTCGCTTTAGCTTATGTCATCGGCTTTAAAGATGATGCACCAACAATTGCTTTATCTAAAGAAGAAGCAAAAGCTATGGCAACAGGTAAAACAATCAACAATACAAACGCTCCAGTTGTAGCAAAAGAAGAAATTATCGTTCCTGTTGAAGGAACTGTATTACCATTAAGTGAAGCAAAAGATGCTGTGTTTGCTGAAGGTCTACTTGGTTCAGGTGTAGTCATCGACCCTACTGATGGCGATGTATTCGCTCCATTTGACGGAAATGTGATGACGATTTTCCCAACGAATCATGCGATCGGCTTGATTTCAGATTCTGGTGTCGAAGTCTTGATCCACATTGGTTTAGATACTGTTCAAATGGAAGGTAAAGGATTTACAGCTTTTGTAAAACAAGGCGATACTGTGAAAAAAGGTCAAAAATTGATCCACTTTGATATTGAAGAAATCGAAAAAGCTGGCTACTGTACACAAGTTCCAATCATTATTACAAATACACCAGATTTTTCTGATATCATTCCAACATCAAGTAAAACTGCAAAACACAACGAAGTGTTGATGACGACGATTCGTTAAATCAAATTGAAAAGGAGATTCTTATGAGCTTTCCAACAAATTTCTTATGGGGTGGCGCGACTGCTGCCAACCAATGTGAAGGTGCTTGGGATGTCGATGGGAAAGGTCCTTCGATCAGTGATCATAGCCGTGCGGGAAGTCGCACGGCTTCTGGTCGTCGTGTCTTTGATCTAGAGATCGATACCGATCAGTACTATTACCCAAGTCATACCGCCATCGATTTTTACCATCATTACAAAGAAGATATCGCATTATTTGCCGAAATGGGCTATAAAACGTACCGAATGTCCGTCAATTGGACCCGAATTTTTCCAAATGGCGATGAAGACACACCGAATGAAGCTGGACTAAAATTTTACGATGATGTCTTTGATGAATGTTTAAAATATGGCATCGAGCCACTTGTGACGATCTCGCATTTTGAACTTCCCTTCCACCTTGGAAAAACATACGATGGCTTTTTAGACAAACGCGTCATTGACTTTTACGAGCGTTATGCCACTACTCTATTTACTCGTTACCAACATAAAGTAAAATACTGGTTGACCTTTAATGAGATCAATTTTGGTACCCTTCCCCACGGTCTTCGAATCAATGGTTTATTTAACCGTGAGTATACAGAAACTGAACAATACCAAGCACTCCACAATGTCTTTTTAGCTTCTGCTAGAGCAGTGATCGCTGGCCATAACATCAATCCAGACTTTAAAATCGGTTGTATGCTAGCTTATATCACGATGTATCCTAAGACTTGTAAGCCTGCTGATGTCTTAAAAACCCAACAAATGAATGATAAATTGAACTTTTTCTGTGGCGATGTCCAAGTTAAAGGAAAATATCCTTACTATATGAAGCAATATTTTAAAGATCATGGTATCGATTTTGAAATCACAGAAGAAGACAAGGCTTTGTTAAAAGCAGGTACGGTCGACTATTACACATTTAGCTACTATATGAGTACTTGTATTGCCGCTGATATCGACAATCGTGAAGATAAATCAGGTGGGAATCTCTTTGGTGGAGTTGCCAATGAGTATCTTGAAACCAGTGACTGGGGTTGGCAGATCGACCCGATTGGTCTACGTTTTACGTTAAATCAATTGTATTCACGCTATGAAGTCCCACTAATGGTTGTAGAAAATGGCTTAGGTGCCTTTGATGAATTAAACGATGACCACACGATCGATGATGATTATCGTATCGATTATTTTAGACAACATATTATCGAAATGCAAAAAGCGCTTGACGATGGTGTGGAGCTGATTGGCTATACGCCTTGGGGTTGCATCGATCTGATCAGCGCGGGAACTGGTGAAATGAGTAAACGATATGGATTTATCTATGTCGATCGCGATGACGAAGGCAACGGTACGCTCGCTCGCTATCCAAAGAAATCATTTTACTGGTATAAAAAAGTCATTGAAAGTAATGGAACTGAGTTATAAATACGAATACTCCAAATTTTTCTTCAAATCAGAAAATTTGGAGTATTTTTTTTACTTAATCTAAATAAGAAATCTTCAACTCTTTAAAATATCCTTGTGTGCCGATATCAACAAATAAACCTACTGCACCTTTACTATCTCCAAGTTTTAAGTCTTTCACAGTTAATACATGTTTGTCATTAATATAAAATTCTCCTTGGGTCCCTTGAATTACCGCTTTTAAGTCAATCCATTCATCAAGATCAATCGCTGCTGCACCTTCGTATTTAGTAATCCCCTTTTCTCTAAAATAATCAAATGTATAATTAGGATATGAAAAGTATTGGAATGCTCGTTGTCTTCTAACAAGATCTTCACTGTATCCATTTGTTGGTCGAATGTAGAATGATTCAAATGCTGAATCTTTTTCATCGATTCGGAAAGCTAATCCAATAAAACCACGAGCAAAATCTGGAGCATCAGCTAATAAACGACTACGCACTTGGACTTCGATCGTACCGTTATGAAATTCTTTATCAATCAATTTCGTATATGTATTTTCATCGAATTCCATTAATTTTTTAGCTTTAGTTACAACTAATACCGAGTCATCTTCTAAAAATATTTTTTCATATTTTACATTTACTGGTTTAAAATTCATTTTATGAATATCCATTCTAAACACTCCCCACCTTCTAATACAAAAAGCATACTAAATTTTTCGTAGTATGAAAAGTAGGCACAAAAAAGTAACTATTCTTTGATAGCTACTTTATAAATCGCTCCCCATTTACGCATTTCTTCGATTACTGGAAGTAAAGACTTTCCTAAATTCGTCAATCGATACTCTACATGTGGAGGATTTTCCTGAAAATCGATACGTTCAACTAAACCGTCACTGATCATTGAATTTAGACTCTGTGTGAGAATTTTTTGTGAGATGCCTTCTAATGAACGCTTTAATTCTGCATTACGTTTTGATCCAGTCATTAGATCTCGAATAATCAAAGTTTTCCATTTACTGCCGATTAATTGAACTGTTGTCGCGACGTCACATGCTGGCATGTTCTCTTTTGTAATCATCGTACTACCTCCAAGTTATTGTTAAATTAAGTATATAACAAATAATTTGGATAAAGAATAATTTCCTCTTGCCTTGAAGCCCACTCCAAGGTTTACAATAAGTCTATCAATTAAGTAAAGGAGAATTATTATGAAAAAGACCCTCTATCTAATGCGCCATGGCGAAACTTTATTTAATCAACAAAAGAAAATCCAAGGTTGGTGCGACTCCCCGCTAACCTCAAAAGGTCAGCAACAAGCATTGATTGCTAAAAAGTATTTTGAGACACAAGGAATCGTATTTAAGGAGGCTTACTCCTCCACTTCCGAACGTGCATGTGATACCTTAGAGCTAGTAACTGACGCTCCTTACACACGTATCAAAGGATTAAAAGAATGGAACTTTGGTACGTTTGAAGCAGAACATGAATATCTAAATCCTAAATTACCTTATGGAGATTTCTTTGCTGCATATGGCGGAGAAAAAGAGTTAGACTTTCGCACACGAGTGGCAAATACTGTATCCGATATTTTATCGCAAGCACAGGCTGATTCTATTTTGATCGTTTCACACGGTGCAGCCTGTCGTCAATTCATGCGTGCTTGGGAACATAAAAGTCTGGTTGAACAAAAAAGTCGTATTGGCAACTGCTGTATCTTAAAATTTGAGTACGATGAAGATGAAAAAGAATTCGAACTGCTTGAGATCATCAATCACGATTTTAGTCACTTGGAGGAAGTATGATGAATATCAAAAAAGCCGCTGAACTTTTTGACTTAACGCCAGATACACTGCGTTACTATGAACGAGTCGGTGTCATTCCACCAGTTACACGTAATGAAAGTGGCTATAGAGACTATCAAACCAATGATTTAAACTGGATTTACTTAGCCAAAAGTTTACGAAATGCCGGCATTTCTGTTGAGTCTTTGATTGAATTTGCCCATCTTGCTCAACTAAGAGGAATAGAACCGATCGAAGCAGCACAAAAGCAGATCTTAATCGATCAGCTAGAAGAATTAGACACAACTATTCAAGAATTAGCACAAGTTCGCGACCTATTGACCTATAAAATCAATACCTATGACGAACATATTGCGCAATTTAAAGCAGGTACTCGAACACCAGATACTGTCGAAAAATTATGGGAACAATCTTTTAAAGGAGGAAACAAATATGGAAACCATCACATTGAATAATGGTGTCATCATGCCAAAATTAGGATTTGGAGTCTATCAAATCCCGCAAGCAGAAACAGCAGAAGCAGTGTATCAAGCAATCAAAATCGGTTATCGCTTGATCGATACCGCAGATATTTATGGAAACGAGGTGCAGACCGGTGAAGGAATCAAACGCGCAATCTCAGAAGGATTAGTTACGCGTAAAGATTTATTTGTTACGACTAAACTCTTTATTTTACAAGCTTCTGAAGCTGGGGCGAAAAAAACGATTGCACAATCGCTTGAACGATTAGGGTTAGACTATATCGATTTATATTTGATACACCAACCTTATGGTGACATCTATGGTGCATGGCGTGCTATGGTCAGTGCACAAAAAGCGGGAGTCGTACGTGCGATCGGTGTTTCTAACTTCAAATCGGCAAAAATGATTGAATTTTCAAGTCTAGTCGATGTCAAACCTCAAGTCAATCAGATCGAGATCAATCCTTGGTACCAACGTATCGAAGATCAAGAGTGGCATGAAAAATACGACGTGCAACTTGAAGCTTGGGCTCCTTTTGCAGAAGGTCGTCATGACTTATTTACCAATCCTACGCTAGCAAACATCGGTAAAAAGTATGATAAAACAGTTGGCCAAGTCGTGCTTCGTTGGTTGATGCAACGCAATCTTGTCGCACTCGCTAAATCTGTGCGACCTGAACGGATGGCAGAAAACTTTGCGATTTTTGATTTTGAATTGTCAAAAGAAGATATGGAAACAATCACGAAATTAAATCAAAATGAATCCGCGTTCTTTGATCATGATGCACCTAAGCAAGTCGAAGCCTTTATGAAACGTATGTTGAATGTGAAGTGATTTTTTAATTTCTAGTGTAAATCAAGCTAAACAATTAGAGATTCTATTTATACTACATTCAAGATATATACAATAAAAGAAGGATAAAAAATAGATTCAAAAAATCTATGATAGAAAAATACTATATTTTATTATCATAAACAAAAATTAGGAGGACTATAGATGAAAACAGCAATTTTTGAAGAAGCAGGAAAAATGGAAGTATATGATGTGGAGAAACCACGATTACAAGCTGAAGATGATGTGATTATAAAGGTAGTGCGTGCCTGTGTATGTGGATCTGATCTATGGTCATATGCACATGGGGATAATAAAGAAGCACATTCTGAAAACTCGGGGCATGAAGCATTGGGTATCGTGGAAGAGATTGGATCTGCGATCACTACAGTCAAACCCGGTGATTTTGTGATCGTACCGTTTACTCATGGTTGTGGAGAATGCGCTGCCTGTCGTGCTGGTTTTGATGGGACATGTGATCGTCATCAAGGTGCGAGCAATTGGTCTCATGGATTCCAATCAGAATATATTCGCTTTCATTATGCTAATTGGGCGCTGATTAAAATTCCTGGGCAACCTGCTGATTATACAGAAGGAATGATCAAATCATTGTTAACATTAGCTGACGTGATGCCGACAGGCTATCATGCGGCGCGTTGTGCAGAAGTGAAGCCTGGTGATAAAGTCGTTGTTATTGGAGATGGAGCAGTCGGACAGTGTGCAGTTATTGCAGCGAAAATGCGAGGAGCTTCCCAAATCGTTTTGATGAGTCGTCATGAAGATCGTCAACAATTGGCACAAGAATTCGGCGCAACTGCTATCGTTGCACAACGTGGCGAAGAAGGTATTCAAAAAGTACGTGAACTATTAGGTGGAGGTGCCGATGCCGCATTAGAATGTGTCGGGACGCAAGCTGCAATCGACCAAGCGATTGGAGTACTGCATAATGGCGGACGAATTGGGTATGTCGGTGTCCCGCATTATGATAACCGTCCGATTGGATCGACTTTTGCTCAAAATATCGCTATTGCAGGCGGATCGGCTTCAGTAACGACTTATGATAAGCAATTTTTACTTAAAGCAGTCTTAGATGGCGACATCAACCCAGGAAAAGTCTTTACCCAAACCTATGCGTTGTCAGATATCAATCAAGCTTATCTAGACATGCAAGAACGTAAAACAATCAAATCAATGCTCGTTGTGGCTGAATAAAATAAAAATGTTACTGTAACATAAGTTTCTAAAAAGCCATCTCTTGCATCCAACGTTTCTGAACATAATTCTATTTATTTATACAGATCAATTTGAAGTGGATCATTCTGATTAATTTTTTGTTGATTATTATCTAAGATTTTAATTACTGTTTCTAAAGATGTTTTTTAGAAACAGTAACTTTTTTTAGTAAATGCCAAAACTTTAAAAAAAATCGGTCACCGCAAATAAATAGGATATGCCGTATTTATTTGTAAATCCACAAGTCACTCCTTACGCTGTCTGATAACGAAACTAGTCTTGTGTCGCACTTTTTGAAAAAGATTTTTTTATATGTATCATAAGAACTAGTAGGAACATCATTTAGCAATTTCCCACTAAAAATCGTAGTATACTTTCTCAGTTTTTAGCTTAGCCTTCGTAACGATAGTCATGCAATCGATAGCCCACACCAATTTCCGTTAATAGATATTCTGGTTTTAGCGTTTGTCCTTCGATTTTTTTACGGATATTCGACATATTGACTCGTAGTGTTTTTTGATCGTCCGCATATGGCCCCCAGACACTCGTCAATAACGTTTGATAATTTACGATTTTCCCAATATTCAAGAACATGACTTCAAGAATACGGTATTCATTTTTTGTTAAGTGAATTTCTTGATGGTTCTTGTACACTAGCTTTTTATCAAAATCAATGCAAAGATCTCGATTTTCGATACTTTGTAACATTTCTGGTCTACGAATTTGTCGTCTGAATGCCATGCGGATTCGCGCAAGCAATTCTTGTGTTCCAAATGGTTTGGTTACATAATCATCTGCACCTAAATCGAGTACTTTCACTTTTTCCAGTTCATTATTTCGCGCAGAAAGAATCAAAACAGGTAGATCCATTTGTCTACGGATAATTTTTAACAAGTCGATTCCATCGATATCAGGTAGGCCTAGATCCAATAAAACCAAGTCGATAGTCTGTGTCTGAAACATAACTAGAGCATCTGAAGCACTTGTCGCGGTGTAAAGTTGGTAGTTTTCTTGCATTAAAACGACTTCCATAAATGAAACGATTTTTGGATCGTCTTCTACTAATAAAATCGAATACTTCATCTACTCACCTCATTTTAAAAAAATTTGTACACATGTTTTTCCATTGTTCACCGTCATATTGATGCGTCCATGATGAGCATGTACGATCGTTTTCACAATACTCAACCCAATGCCTAAACCATTTTTAGAATCTACTGGTACTTCATAGGTTTGCGTTAAATTCGCTTGTAATTTTTGGAATTGTTTAAATGGAACTTCACCTTTATTTTCTATTTCAAATACAGTTTGATCTAGATCTTGATAGATACTAATCCTAATCAGCTCTTGTGGTTGACCATGACGTAGTGCATTTTCTACTAGGTTAAACAGTGCTTGTTCGATCAAAATCGGGTCGACTTGCACAAATAACATCTCTTCTGGTAAATCGATATTTAGTTGTGCTTTGGGGTAGACTTTTTTTATATGTTGATACACAGCCTCCATGATTTCTTCGACTGGTTCCGCTGTTTTTTCTACATCCATCGTCGTGCTATCGATTCTAGTGATCGACAATAAATTTTCTACCATACGAATCAACCATTGGGCTTCAACTTGAATATCTTGTAAAAAACGTTTTTGCATTTCAGGATCCAACTTGTTGCCTTGTTCTAACATTTGAGCGATCCCTGAGATCACGGTTAAGGGCGTTCTTAGATCGTGTGATACCGCCCGAAGTAGATTACTACGAACTTTTTCCTGTGCATTTTCAATTTGAATCGCATTTTTTTCTTGTTTCAACTCATTTTGTTCTAAAACGATTGCAATTTGTGCCAAGACCAATTTGATATAATTAAACTGATCATTAGTTAAAGGCGGTTCGTCAATTGTTTTTATGCCTAAGACAGCTAACGTATTTCCGCGAGTTAAGATGGGCAAATAGTAGCCCTTCGCTCCAATCAAAGTGTCCGTCTTGTGCCCTGCTTCTTTTTGATTTTTTGCAGTCCAGTAGGCTACAGCAGCTTCAGCTTTTTCCGATAATACCGATGTTTGTTCTTCAACACAATGGACATGCTCCACTTGTCCTTTTGCATCAAAGATTGCGATTTCTCGATCTAGCAATCTAGAAAGATACGTCGTTGAGATAGCTAAAATTTGTGCACGATTTTCTGTTAAAATAAATTTTTTACTAAGTTCATATAAAATTTCCATTTGTTTTTCTTTTGCAATTGCAGTTTGCGCTTGTTTTTTTAGCCGAACCATTAAGTTACTGACCATCAACGCAACAGCAAACATGATCAATAACGTAATTGGATAGCCTTGTTTATAGACGGTCAATGAATAAAGGGGTTCGACAAAAAACCAGTTAAAGGCTAACACACTGATGATAGAAGAAATCGCGCTCCACACATAACCTGAGGTCGCACGTGCAATCAATAATACAAAAAGAATATACACGAGCATCAAATTTTGATCGCCTACATGTAAAAATTTCATACCTTCAGTAATCAGCGTGGCACAAATCACGCCTCCAACAGCGATACTCGCATTTCTCCCACTATCGGTGAGCATCTCTTGATAGTTGAAGCGCCACACTTTTTTGGATTCATGAAATGGAATAAGATGTAACTCTGTATCCTGCAATCTTTTTAGCAAACGATTCTCAAAAGATTCCGCAAAGACGTTTTCATACCAATGCTGCTTGATATTTTTTCCCATGATGATATCGGTGACGCCTGTCATTTTGGAAAATTCTATAATCGTCTCAAAGCTATTTTCTTCTTCGATCACGATAACCTTTGCGCCTAATTTTTCGGCCAGTGTACTACTCGGTTCAATTTCTTCTTGTGTTTTGATCGTAATGACAGTCCACTCGGCATGAAATCCCTGTGCTAAGCGAGCCGTCCAACGAATACATTTCTCTGACATCTTGGGGAAGTCGTCATAAACGATCGTAAGTAAATTACTTTGGATTCCCAACGTCTTACTATTGATACGATTGATATGATCTGAAGCACGTTGAATCGCTAAACCACGTAGTTTTTCTAATTTTTCAGGAATAAAAAAATTTGCTAAAGCCTGTTTTATTGCATGGTCAGCATATATTTTCCCCTGTTCTAAACGATCGATCAACTCTTCAGGTTCAACGTCTACTACCTTGATTAGCGCTTGCTGTAAACATGTATCGGGTACCGTCTCTTGAACATCGATTCCGGTAACTTGAGCTACGATATCATGTAAACTTTCGATATGCTGTACATTCATCGTAGTAAATACATCGATACCAGCTTTTAAGATTTCTTCGACATCTTGGTATCTTTTTTTGTTTCTCGATCCATATGCATTTGTATGGGCAAGCTCATCGATCAACACGATATCTGGTTTTTGTTTGATGATCTGATCAACATCTGGCTCATTTAATTCAAGTGTTTTATAGTGAATTTTCTTTGTTGGAATATTTGGTAATCCAGCAATCAAGCGATTCGTTTCTGGCCGATCATGAGGTTCAATATAGCCAATCACGATATTTTTGCCTATTTCTTGTAATTCATGTGCTTCTACCAACATCGCATAAGTTTTCCCAACTCCAGCTGCAAACCCAAAGAAAATCCGTAATTTTCCAAACTTTCCTTCACCTTTATCTATATGGATATACTCATTCTCCTCCATTCACATTCCTCCTTTACCTTAGAAGTTAATTTTTACTTAATCGATCAAGTGCAAGATTTAATCTCAATACATTGACATATTTCCGATTTGAAAACCAGTCCTCTTTTTGATTGGCCTCGATCAAGCGTACCACTTTATCTGAATCTAGCTTTCTTGCTTTGGCAATGCGTTCTACTTGAAATTTTGCAGATTCAAGACTGATATCTGGATCAACGCCACTAGCCGATGCGGTAACCAAATCAATTGGGACATCTGTTTCTGAAGGATTTTTAAGCAGCTCTTGTTTGATCCGCTCAGCGACTTTTTTTTCTTGTTCTATAGAATTCGGTGCCAGTTGACTAACTGCTTGACTTCGACCTGAAAAATAAGTACTTTGTTCAAATTCTTGTCCAATCAGCGTGGAACCTACCATTTGATCTCCTACGACGACTTGACTTCCATTTGCTTGCGAATGAAAAATCAATTGTCCCACTCCAGTAACCAAAAGTGTGTATAGGCCACCAAATAATAGCACACTTAACGCTAAAAAACGCAGACTACTTACGATTTCTTTTTTCATATTTCTTTCCTCCATTTATTATACTGAATATCTTAGCCGACTATCAGTGAAAGTAGACTGTCGATCAGTTTGATACATATAAATGGCGCAATGATCCCGCCAAGTCCATAGACAATTAAATTATGACGTAGAATTTGACTAGCAGGTTTTTCTTGATACTTTACACCTGTGAGCGCTAATGGAATCAACGCAACGATAATCAGCGCATTATAAATGACCGCAGATAAGATCGCAGTCAATGGACTCGATAAATTCATAATATTGAGTTGTCCTAATTGTGGATAAATACTATAAAATAAAACAGGAATCACAGCAAAGTACTTTGCGACATCGTTGGCAATACTAAAGGTCGTTAGTGCACCTCTTGTCATCAACAATTGCTTCCCGATCTGTACGACTTGTAGTAATTTTGTTGGGCTAGAATCAAGATCAATCATATTTCCAGCTTCTTTAGCTGCCTGTGTTCCAGTATTCATCGCCACAGCAACATCTGCTTGTGCCAAAGCCGGTGCATCATTGGTTCCATCACCCGTCATCGCCACAAGATGACCTCTTTCTTGATAGCGTCGAATCAATTTCATTTTATTTTCTGGAGTCGCTTCCGCTAAAAAATCATCTACTCCTGCTTCAGCAGCAATCGCCGCTGCTGTTAACGGATTGTCGCCAGTGATCATGATTGTTTTGATTCCCATTTTTCGCATATCTAGAAATTTTTCTTTTACTCCATTTTTTACAATATCTTTTAAATAAATTACGCCTAAAACTTCGCCATTCATGACAACGACTAAAGGTGTCCCACCCGCACGAGCGATTCGATCTACAATTTGGTCACATTCATCAGGATATTGTTTACCTAATGAAAGCACATATTGTTTCATCGTATCTGCTGCACCTTTTCTGATTTTATCTCCTTGATAATCGATTCCGCTCATTCTTGTTTTTGCACTAAAATCAATAAAGTTTACTTCAGCTTGTTGAAACTGACGCTCGCGTAGATTGAATTTTTCTTTTGCTAAAATCACAATACTTCTTCCTTCAGCGGTCTCATCGGCCAAAGAAGACAGTTGTGCAGCATTCGCAAGTTGTCTTTCGCTCACACCGGTTACTGGTAGAAATTCACTTGCACGTCTATTTCCTAACGTAATCGTTCCTGTCTTATCAAGTAATAAAATATCTACATCTCCAGCTGCTTCAATGGCGCGACCGCTTAATGCGATCACATTTTCTTTCGTCAAACGACTCATACCTGCGATGCCGATCGATGAAACCAAAGCTCCGATCGTTGTCGGTGCTAAACAGATCAACAACGCGATCACGATCATCAACGATAACGCTTCTCCTTTCCCGGACAATTGACTACTAAATTCGGTAAAAGGGACTAATGTAATCGATACCGTTAAAAAAATAATCGTCAGCGTAATCAAAAAAATCTGTAGCCCAATTTCATTTGGTGTTTTTTTCCGCTTGGTTCCCTCAACCATCGCGATCATTTTATCTAAAAAAGAATTCCCACTTTCTGAAGAAACTCGAATGACTAAATAATCCGAAACGACTTTTGTCCCACCTGTTACGGCACTACGATCGCCACCAGACTCACGGATCACTGGTGCCGATTCACCAGTGATCGCACTCTCATCAACAGAAGCCGCTCCTTCTATGACATCTCCGTCAGCTGGGATTTGCTCACCTGCCTGAACATAAACTAGATCCCCCCGCATTAGGTCAGAAGAACGCACCTCTATAAATGATTGGGTTTGAATGTCCTCTAGCTGATGAATCTTATAAGTCATCACGTCTTTTTTTGCTTGTTTTAAACTATCAGCTTGTGCTTTTCCCCGCCCTTCAGCCACTGCTTCTGCAAAATTAGCAAATAATAACGTCAACCATAAAAAGACCGTAACGGAAATATTGAACCAATTTGGAATCGTAGTCGGATAAAAGCACAATACCGTTGTGATAATCGAACCGAGATAGACGACAAACATCACTGGATTTTTGATTTGTTGCCTTGGGTCTAATTTTATAAACGCTTGTTTGATTGCCCAAAGATATATTGATTTCATTTCATTTCACTCCATCTTATTTGATTGTAAAAAATTCAGCAATTGGACCTAGTGCTAATGCAGGTAGAAAACTCAACGCACCGATCACTAAAATGATGATCATCAGCATCGTCACAAATGTTGGACTTACAGTCGATAGTGTACCTTGATTTAAGGCTACTCGTTTTTTATTGGCCATATTTCCTGCTAAATATAAAATTGCCAAAATCGGTAAAAAGCGTGACAATCCCATCAATACACTCCCTAAAAGATTGATAAACGTTATATTTGCAGTTAATCCTGCAAAGGCACTTCCGTTATTATTTGCTAAAGAAGTTGCGCCATATAACACTTCGCTAAATCCATGTGGTCCAGTATTTGTAAGCCATTTCATCACATCTGGATGTATCGTCAGTGCCATCGTGCCAAAAAGTGTAAGAAGCAAAGGCGTCAAGATTACGATACTAGCCATTTTAATATCGAAAGCTTCGATTTTTTTACCCAAATATTCTGGAGTCCGTCCCACTAATAATCCAGCAATAAATACTGCGAGTAATAAAAAGGCCAACATACCGTACAATCCACTACCTACTCCACCAAAAATAATTTCTCCAAGTTGCATCAAAAACATTGGAACGGCACCACCGAGCGCGGTGAAACTATCCAACATAGCATTTACAGACCCATTGGATGCCGCAGTCGTTGCGACCGCCCATAAACTTGACCAACCAATCCCAAATCGTACTTCTTTGCCTTCGAAATTCGAATGGCCTAAAACTTGTGCAAAATGAGGACCCTGTACTTCACTCATTCCGACACCGATCATTGCAAGCACTACAAAAAAGAGCGACACGATCATGATCGTACGTCCTTGTTTCCATTCTTTCACCCAGAAACCAAACGTCCAGATCAACGCAGCTGGTATCAATAAAATAGCTAGATTTTCTATAAAATTTGAAATTAATGTAGGATTCTCAAATGGATACGCTGAATTTGCTCCAAAAAATCCCCCACCATTTGTCCCTAATTGCTTGATGGCGATTTGACTGGCAGCAGGTCCTAAATATAGCCACGAATCTTTTCCCTCAAGACTTTGGTACGCCACACCAGAACTAAATGTTTGGACCACCCCTTGCGAAAGAAGTACGATAGCCATCAAAAAAGATAACGGTAAAAGAAGATAAAGCAATCCTCTAGTTAAATCTTGCCAAAAATTTCCCAAAGTTGGTTTTTTTACTTGTACGAATCCACGAAATAATGCGGTGACTACCGCCAATCCTACACCGGCTGAAAGAAAATTTTGAACCGTTAATCCAAATGCTTGCGAAAGATTTGAAAGTGTTGTCTCCCCACTATACGCTTGCCAGTTCGTGTTGGTCACAAAACTAGTTGCAGTATTCAACGCTAGTGAAAATGAAATCGGCTCGAATGTACTACCTCCAGGTAAAAGATGCTGGATCATCAACAGTCCCACTAAAAATATAAGTGAACAGCTACTCAATAAAACGACATTGAGCACATATTTCTTAGCAGACATTTCCGAATGTGCAGTAGGACCGAGTATACGATAGATCAATCGTTCAACCGGTTGCATCCATCTCATCCATTTAGGAATATCTCCTTGCATGATTTGTTTGATATACCATCCTAATGGAACCGAAAGGACGAGTAAAATCCCTAAAAAGAAGAATGCCTGATATCCAATACTCGTCATAGTTCTTCCCCCTTAAATAAAAACCAAAAAAGATAGATCATTACTAATACCCCAATAACTCCTAAGAGAATCGTCATTTCTATTCGCTCCTTTTATTCAATTCGATAGCGGCTATCCTTGATGCACTTACTATAGCGAAAAAGGTATAAAGATAGTGTAAAGATATTCATGAACAGCCAGCTCCCTTTTATCGAATAAAAAAAACAACAATCACGAAACACGTGATTGTTGTTTTTTAACTTTTAGGATTAATTTAAAATATTTCCACCGTTTGTCTTGATCACATCTTGATACCAGAAGAAGCTATCTTTACGCGAACGGTCAAAGGTTCCGTTTCCTTCGTCATCGGCATCGACATAGACGAAGCCATAACGTTTGCTCATTTCAGAAGTTGAAGCAGAAACTAGATCGGTACAGCCCCAAGGCGTATATCCCATCAATTCAACTCCATCTTCGATCGCTTCGTACATTTGCTCGATATGTGCTTTTAAGTAATCGATACGGTAGCTATCATGGATCGATCCATCTTCTTCGACTGTATCTAGAGCACCTAAACCATTTTCTACGATAAATAATGGAATTTGGTAACGGTCATATAAGTTATTTAAGGTAATGCGCAAGCCGATTGGATCAATCTGCCAGCCCCAATCAGAAGCTTCTAGGTAAGGATTTGCTTCGCCTAATGAGAAGTTTCCAGCAGTCGATTCTCCACCAGCCTCTGGATTATGACGTGCCACTGAACTCATGTAATAAGAAAATGACATGAAATCAACTGGATATTGCGCAATAATCTCTAGATCGCCTTCTTCAAAGATCACTTCGATTCCATTTTCTTTAAAGAAGCGTTTGGTATACGCTGGATATTTCCCACGTACTTGCACATCCGAGAAGAATAGGTTCTCATGATCGCGTTTGATTTCTTCCATCACATCAGCTGGATTTGGTGTTGCTGGATATGCTTGCATCCGCGCTAGCATCATTCCTACTTTTAGCTCTGGATTTAATTCATGTGCGATTTTTGTTGCTAAACTTGATGCCACAAATTGATGATGGACTGCTTGATACATATCAGATAGATTTTGTTTACCATCTTCAAATAACAATGCACCACCAACGTAACCAGAGATTCCCATAATATTGATTTCGTTGAATGTTAGCCAATATTTCACTTTATCTTGATAGCGTGTTAATACTGTTCGCGCATAGTTGACGAATAAATCGATGACTTTACGGTTTTTCCACCCACCATAATTTAACGCGATGCCTACCGGTGTTTCGTAATGGGATAAGGTCACTAACGGTTCGATGCCATATTTGGCACATTCGTCAAAGACATTATCGTAAAATTGTAAGCCTTCTTCATTTGGTTGAGCATCGTCACCATTTGGGAAAATACGTGACCAGGCAATCGATAGACGGAATGTTTTAAAGCCCATTTCAGCATATAAGGCGATATCTTCTTTATAGCGATGATAAAAATCAGAGCCCCAACGTTTCGGGTATAAGCCTTCTGTATCATTGATCGCAAATTCAACTTTTTCACGTGTCATCGGTGCTGCAAATTCTTCCATATTTTTACGATCTTCAGGTTTTACAGCAATCGCAGTATCCGAAGTCGCAGGTCCACGACCACCTTCGTTCCATGCGCCTTCAAATTGGTTGGCTGCTGTTGCACCGCCCCATAAAAATCCTTTTGGAAATTGTTTGTCTGTCATAATAAACCCACTTTCTTTTCTACGTATTCTGAATATCAAAAAAGACCAAAGCAAAAAAGTGAATTCCAATAGACACACGTCTAATGGGATCAACACACTTTTTTCCTCTGGTCTTGCCCGCCGAAGCAGTAACACATCCAGTTAGAAAACGTTCTCACGCTTCCTTAACTTTATGATAGACATTTTACAAAGAAAAGTCAATACTTTTTTGGAAGCGTTATCTAACAACTGCTAAAACTAACGTTAGTTCATAATTTCACCTTGATGTTTTGCCATATTGGATTGCCATTGTTTACGATCTGCCTCACTTTGTTTCGCATAAGCGGTTACTTCACCAATAACTTTCAGCGGAAAAGTTGAACGATAAGAACACGTTAGATTACCAGGGAATTTTTTATCTGTAACATTAGGATCATGTTCAAAAATTCCAGTCGGCTCTACAATATAGATTCGCTCCTCTCCCTCACCTTTTGCTAAACTTGCAGCTAAGCTTGCACCTTCTAGGTTAGACGTAAAATAGATATGATTCATCTTTAAGTCAGCTTCATAATTTGAATTTTTCCCTGCAACTAACAAATCACCGGAAGTCAAGCTTGCTCGAGTCCCATGATAAAAAGGACCTGGATCATCTGGAATGGAAGATTGGTTTGCCGCTCGTTCTTGATTGTACCGAGCTAATTCATCATCAAGTTGTTTATACACATCTGCTAGCTGTGCATAGATTGCTTTTAGAGCGGTTTTACTATTCTGATCTTCTGATTTTTCTACATAGAATAAAGCTTTTTCTAACCATTCTTTTTTCATGAGACTATTTTGTGTTTGTTCTGCAAGTTGATATGCAGTAATAAATTTTTCTAAAGGATTATTAGCTTTTTGAAAAGCTTCTTCTACTACTTTATGTGCTTTTTTTACTTCTCCTTGAGCTGTTAAACGCATTGCCAAAACACAAGCTCCTACCGTTAGATTTTTAGGATTAAAACGTGTATAACTCATAGCGATTTACTCCTTTTCAATTTGATTAGAAAGATAGTTTAACGTGTTTATTCATAGAAAGCAACTTTGCTTGAATAAACTACTCATTTCGTGTTACGTTTATTATGTCGATAACGACACAATAAATGAAGAGGTGGATATTATGACAAAAGAATTTAAAACACTAGAAGATTTTATCGGTTCTCATTTTATTTATACATATGATAATGGTTGGGAATATGAAATGTACGTAAAAAACGAAGATACGATCGATTACCGCATTCATGGTGGAATGGTAGCAGGTCGATGGGTCCGCGATCAAAAAGTAGATACTGTAATGCTAACGGACGGTATTTATAAGATTGCTTGGACTGAACCTACTGGAACTGACGTTGCTTTAGACTTTTTACCAAATAAACACAAAATGCACGGTATGATTTTCTTTCCAAAATGGGTCGAAGAGCATCCAGAAATTACAGTAACATATCAAAATGACCATATTGATTTGATGGAAGAAGCACGTGAAAAATATGAAACATATCCTAAACTGTTAGTGCCAGAGTTTGCGAAGATCACTTATAGTGCATTTGCTGGTAAAAATAATGAAGATGTCGTTTCTGAAGCTCCTTACAAAGGAATGACTGACGACATCCGCAATGGTGATTATTTTGCTGACGATTATACTAAAAAAATAAAATAAGGAATGTCATAATGCCAAGACCTAGAATTTTACCTTATTTAATTACTGGAATGTTGACAAAAAAACACATACTTTCAGGTAAAGAAATTCTTCATGAATTTAAATATGAAATCGGTGAGTTTTGGACAGTTTCTCATACTCAGCTTTATCCAGAGCTGAACCGTATGGCAACAGAAGGATTGATACATCCTGTTGAACATCCTGATGAAACGTCAAATAAAACCATTTATTATGAATTAACTTCAGAGGGTCGCTCGTTATTTGATTCATGGATACAAGAAGTAGTTACTGAAGAAAATGAACAATATTCGATTTTAAAAATTTACTTTTTGAAAGAAACTGATCAGAAAATAATTCGACATATTTTACAAACAACTTACGATATTCATGAACAAAAATTACAACGTTTGTTCACACGTCAAACATTGCTAAATAATGAATTAAAACCAAAAACAGATCACTATGGGCACTTTCTGATTCTCTCTCGCGCAATCGATCGCGAAACGCACCATTTAGCTTGGTTAAAACACTATTTAGAACAATAAATCTAAATACGATAAAAAAGATGCCTCCTATCCATAGTAGGAGACATCTTTTTTATACGTTATTGTAAAAATAGTACTTCTTGATAAGGAATTTGTACGTAGATTTTATCTTTTTTGGGATAATGTTCGATAGTAATATTGATCGCACTTCCATCATCTAATTCTGCTTTAGCAGAATATTTGTTATCTCCTAATTTATCTGTAATAATCACGCTTTCGCAAGAATAATCTAAATCATATTGATTTTGTAAAATTTGATCAACTAATGGAACAGCTGATTTTTCCAAATCTGATGTATTTGTTTTAAATAAAAATAAAGCAACAATAACGACTACAATCGCAATAATACCTATATACACTTTATTATAATTACTGTTTCCATTTTTGGACTCCTTATAATGCGCTTGTTTTGCTCCACAATAAGGACAAAACTTAGTTGTTTCTTTTATAGGTCTCTTACATTCATAACAATTCATACTATTTCCCCAATCTTTACAATCCCCTATATTTTGAATATATTTTAAAATTATATCACGTGTTTACATAAAACGTAATCATAAAAAAACGTAAATATATTCTGAGAAAGCATCAAAAATCAAAAAAATTAAGTTTTTTAACCCTTGATTTTACTACGTTTATAATTAAAATTATAACGTTTATCAGCATTTTTCAAGAACACATTCTATGGCTGAATAACTTTTATTTATCACCGAAACATAACATTAAAAAAAGTGACTTCTCATAGACTGACATCTAATAGAATTTTATTTTTGATTCATATTCTTACATCCATCGCCCAAAACAGATAAACACCAAAATCGGGATCACAAGTGCCGGCAATAAATTTAACGTCTGAATCTTTTTAATATTCAACATTGAAAGTCCTGAAGCAAAGATCAATACGCCACCAACGATCATGATTTCAGTGAGTAAATTTTCTGGGATCGTATTTTGCAAGACGAGTCCGACGATATAAAACAGGGATTGCCAGCCAAACAAAATCGGTGCTACCCAGATGATCCCTAGACCAAATGTTGCCGATAAAACGATCGACGTGATTCCATCTAGTACACCATTGATCAGTAAAAATGTATACTCGTGCGTTGTTGCAGCTTGGATCGGACCGACGATCGAGAGTGTCCCAATACAAAACAATAACATCGCCGTCACAAACCCTGAAGCAAAGTCGGATCCTGTTTTTTGGCCGAGGTGTTGGTCGACTCGCTGTTGTAGCTTCAACCCTTCCCCAATCACCGTTCCAATAGCTAGAGATAAAATAAATAGCACATGAAACTCGCTTTTTGCTTGGTTCGTCACAAAAGTTTCGATCCCGATCAACACGGCAACTAATCCCATCGTCGTCAGCAAACTTTCTTGTAATCGCTTGGGAAATCGTTCTTTTAAAAAGCCCCCGACCAACGATCCGATAATGATCATCGTCGTATTAAATACTGTACCTAGCATCTTGCCACTCCTTAATTTCTTCGCGTTATTTTCTCTAGTGTAGCATATCCTTTGATTAGGCTACAGATACTTTTCACGCTATACTAATCATACCTAAACTATTGAAAATGGAGGTCGATAAGATGAAGTCCGAAAAAAGCGAACGCATCTTAGCTGAGAATCTTGGCGAAGGTTACCAGATTATTTTTTGAGAGCGGTGAGTATTCTCCGACTATCGAATGGGTCGACTGGATCCAACGATCAGATGATGAAGCAGATCTCAAGGTCAGTGTTAATTTTGAAGACGGTAGCGAACTGCTATTTGAAAAAGGAGCACTACTCAAACAGATCTGGCATGAAGATGTTATTGAATGACTCGTTTATTTTTCTATTATAAAACATACCAAAAAGGAGACGATGATCGTGGAGCAAATAGTGGCAAAAATGACAAATGCATCAAAATCTTTTGGGAAACAGCAAGTTTTAGATGGAATCACTCTTCAATTAGCAGCAGGCACGATCCTCGGCTTGATTGGACCTAGTGGCGCAGGAAAATCGACAACGATCAAATGTTTACTAGGGATCGAAAAACTCGATCAAGGGGTCGTGGAAACCTTTGATACCCGGATGCCCAATCGTAAGATTTTAAATCGGATCGGCTATATGGGGCAAAGCGATGCACTTTACAACGAATTGACAGGTAAAGAAAATCTAGTCTTTTTCGGTCAATTAATGGGACTAGATACTAAAACACTAGCCGATGCTATCACTAAAAATAGTCAGTTAGTCGATTTGACAGCAGCTTTAGACAAACCGGTCAACCAATATTCTGGCGGAATGAAACGCAGACTTTCTTTAGCGATCACGCTTCTTGCCAATCCAGATCTATTGATCTTGGATGAACCCACTGTAGGAATCGATCCAAGTTTACGAGTCACGATCTGGCAACAATTGCGCGCCTTAGCCAATCAAGATAAAGGAATCATCGTGACGACGCACGTAATGGATGAAGCAGAAAAATGTGATGTGATCGGCTTGATCATCGAGGGGCATTTATTCGCTTATGGAACACCGGCTGCTTTAAAAGAACAATTTCACGCAACCAGTATCGAAGAAGTCTTTTTGAAAGCTGAGGTGCATCAACATGATTCGATTTAAAGCGATTTTACTACGTGTGATCAAAGAACTGATTAGAGACAAGCGGACTTTAGCGTTGATGATGATTGCTCCACTGATTATTTTGAGTTTGATGAATTTGGTGTTTAATTCTAATACAGACAATAAAGTAACGATTGGCGTGGATCAGACCGTCCCTTCTACCTTGATTGATCACTTGCCTAAAACGGATGTGACCGTCAAAACTTATGCTACACATTCAGATTACAAAGAAAAAATGCTTGAAGACCATTTAGATGCTTTCGTCACGCTAGATCAAACAGTTTTTCATATCGCGTATGAAAACACTGATCCAACCAATACGGCTAAAGTCAAAGCGATTTTCCAAAATCTCCTCATCTCAGATAAAGTAAATGAACTCAGTCTTGAAGTACAAAAACTGTCTAAACTAACCGGGCAAAAAGTGGCAACTAATGATTTTTCGATTGAAAACCAGTATGTTTATGGAAATGCTGATAGTACCTTTTTTGATAAGATCTTTCCAATTTTGATTGGCTTTTTCGTTTTCTTTTTTGTCTTTTTGATCTCAGGAATCGCTCTATTACGTGAACGTACGACAGGAACATTGGAGCGAGTACTTGCTACACCTATTAAACGTAGTGAATTGGTGATGGGCTATTTAGTCGGTTACGGCCTATTTGCTATTATCCAAACGCTGATCGTCGTTTTCTTTTCGATCTATATCCTCGATCTACATGTGTTAGGTAGTTTAGGTTGGGTAATCCTCACCAATATCTTGCTTGCATTGACGGCTTTATCGATCGGAATCTTTGTCTCGACCTTTGCTAATTCAGAGTTTCAGATGATCCAATTTATCCCAATCGTGGTCATTCCACAAATCTTCTTTTCAGGATTGATCCCTTTAGATAACTCGGCAACTTGGATCAAGATCGTCTCCTATATTTTTCCGTTAAGTTATGGTGGCGATGCATTAACTAGCGTTATGATCAAAGGACAAGGCTTTTCTACGATTTATCTTGACCTAATGATCTTATGTCTTTATATCATCGGCTTTACTTGTCTAAATATTATTGGACTTAAACGTTATCGAAAAGTCTAAAAAACTAGATGTTGAAAGGAATAGATCATGCTCAGTGTATCGCTTTTAAAAAACTATTTTCCAACCGCTAAACTCATCAATGAAGAATATCAAAATCAAGAGTACGAAGGGATACTCTTTCAAGATGATCAGTATTCCTACCGTAGTCGATTGGCGAAAAAAACTGAGAAGAAAGCAGGTTATTTTGTCGTTTTTTGGGAAAAAGATCCGACCAACAAAAATAGAGCCTATTCTTATGAACAGGCTCCAGATTTTACTTTAGTTTGGGTCGTCGACAATCAGCATCTCGGCTACTTTCGTTTTCCAAAACAGCTGTTAAAAGAAAAGAAGATTTTACGTGATTCTAGACAACCAGGAAAAATGGCGATACGTGTGTACCCTACTTGGAGCACTTCATTAAATCCAACGGCTCAACGCACACAACGCTGGCAATTGGATTATTTTGTTGGAGTAACGAATATCTAAACTAAGAGACGACTTTACTTTTGAAAGTCGTCTCTTTTTTGCTCTATCTATTCAACGGTCAATTGATCGATCGTATACGTATGTGTGGTTTCATGATTTTGATCATCTTTTGCTTTGAATGTAAGTTCGATTTTTGAAATATCATTGATTTCATGTGCTTCTTTGATTTTAAAGTGAATCATACCATCTTTATGTGCATCATGCGTTAAGACTTCATCGTCCCAGTAATCAAAGAAAAATTCAGCATCTACTTTTTTGCCATCTTTTAACACAAGCACTGCCTTGTCTGGCTTGATATGTTTATCTGAAGAATCTTCATTTTTTAATTGATAGTTCACTGTCATCAATTCTTTGTACGTATTGCCTTCTTTATCCGAAAATTTATCTACATTAACAAGTTTAACATGATCAATCGCTAAAGTGATGTGATCCCAATCAGAATTTTTAAAATCAGTACGATATGAAACGATCTCCTTGATTTTAGGGTCTTGTCCATGTGTGACTAGTTCTTTAAAATACCCTTCATCTTTTAATGATTCGGTTCCTGCCACGATAGTATCGCCTGATTGATTCGTAGTCACTGCTTCTGTCGCAGATTCTTGCACAATTTCAGCCTTTCGTTCAGTTTTATCGCCACAACCACCTAAAACGGCCATTGTGCCTATTAAAACAACTGGAAATAATAAAGTTGATTTTTTCATTCTATTGTCCTCCTAGTGTAAATGTTTTTTTGCTTCGTCAATATCTTCTTTTACTTTTGCATAATCAAATCGTTCTATATGTCCATGTAATTTATCCACAACCATGGTATTTAACAGTTCTACATCCTCTTCTTCCATATAGATCAGTAAAGAAATCTCATCATTTTTGATTGTTGCGGCAATGCGATCGAAAATCGTATTTAATTTTTTATTTTGAATATAATTTGTACTTACGCCAGCAAGATCACCTACGATCCAACCGCATAAGATCCCTAAAGGACCACCTAAAATTCCTACAATGATTCCAATCAAACCACCTGTAAATACTCGTTCTTCGCTTTGATAATCTAATTGATCTTTGACTACAAATTTTGTTCCGTCAAAGCTTTTCTTGATCAATGCTGCTTGTTTAATCGCTAACGTGTTACTCTTTGAAATTTGTTTTAATTGCGATAAAGCTTCATAGGCTTGTGCATTTTCTTTAAACGTTACGATCCCTACTTTTTTCATTAAACATTCTTCTTTCTTATTTTGATAGTGTGTACAGTTTATTCTTAGTTGATCAACTAAACTTAGTGTACTATTTTTCTCAAGTGCTACATGTAAAATCTTGTCGGATAATCAGTCAAAATTATTCAATCTAATGAATGCAAGTTTTGTTTATTGATCACACCACCGATTATCTTAGTAAATCCAAATAATAAAAAGTAATAACTGATTAAATTGGGCACACTGATGATAGATGTCGTGCTCGCAACAATCAAAATCAAACCAATCAAGCCACCAATCAAATCGACAATCAAGGCGACAACATAATACACAGTAGAAATACGCTTAGCAAGGTCCAACATAAAAAATGAGATCACAGCATCACTTACAAACCAAATACCAAACAAAATCGATAAAGACGTCAAGGATAAAGTAATATTCGTTACTAAAATCACTCCGACTAAAATATCGACAACACCTAAAATAATCGCAGAAGATTGCTTATGATGTGTACGTTTTGAGATTTTATCCTTATTCATGATCTCAAAAAACCCTTTGATCAATGAAAAGAGCCCCATTAACTGAATCGATTGTGTGATATTTTCATCCGTATATTTCATGGCTAAAATAGCCATGAAAATATACACAATCCCTGTCAAAACTTGGAGAAACCGATACGATTGAATAAATTTTTTCATTTCACTCATGTTGTTTTCCTACTTTCTGTTTTTTGACGTGCTTCTTGTTTATTTTTTTGGATTTGAGCATCCAGATCGGCTTTGGTTGTACGTTCTACAGCTAACAATTTTTGATTGTCATTTAGTGCAGAAACATCGCCTTTATAATGTTTTTGTAGAAGTTTCATTGAATAGCCGAGCAATAACGTAAAGACTACTGCTAATCCTAATAAAATACTGTAACTTTGAAGAACCAATGTCGAACTGATACCACTAGAAATAGCATTTCTAAAAGCATAAAGTGAATAACTCATCGGTAAATACGGATGGATCATCTGATAAAACTGACCTTGGACTTGAATTGGAAAAGTTCCCCCAGCTCCGCCTAGTTGTAGTACCAATAAAATCATCGCAGCAAAACGACCCGGATTATCAAATGTCATCGCTAAAAACATAACGATTGCCATGTAACACCATGCACTAACTAGTGCAGTAAAGTAAAACAGTCCTACATTGTAAATTGGCAAGCCAATCAAAATCATGATCGTAGCTTGGATCAAGGCCATCATCGTAGATGCTCCAAATCCAATCGATACTTTACTTAACCACCAAGACGTACTTGATTGTCCTTTGATGGCTACTTTTCGAATCGGGTAAATAAAGTTAAACAACATACACCCAACAAATAGTGCCAAGGACATGATATATGGTGCTAGTGCTTCACCATAATTTTTGACTTTACTATATTGATTATTTTTTAGACTCGTTGGATCGACAAAATGATCGATTTTTTTATCCGTCACTTTAATGGTTTTAGACTGATTGACCCCAGATTCTAAACCATCCGCTAATTCTTTAGCACCTGCTTGAAGCTTCGTGATTCCAGACATTAATGCTGGTGAGTTTTGATCCAATTCAGTTAAGCCTGATTGCAATTGTACGGCTCCGTTATCTAATTGGGTCACACCATTACTTAATGTCGGGATCTGACTTTTTAGTTCATCTAAACCATTCGTTAATTGCATGCTACCAGACGCCAATTGATCGACTCCAGCTAATCCTTTTGGCAGATCGACAGCGGCTTTACTTAACACACCACTCAATTGGTTCAATTGAGCTACGATCTCTTTGGCACTTTCAGAAGTTGGCACATTGCCTGTTGCATCTTGGATCTGTTGGATTCCCGACTCAGTCTGACTGATTGCTTGTGACATCACTTGCGTATTTTGAGACATCGCTTGCGTGATCTGACTGATTTCTCCAGATCCTTTTGAAAGTGCTACGGATGCTGCTGCAAGTTCGGTTAAATTATGTTGAATCTCGCCAACTTTATGATCTAAGTTCGTTTGGATAGTCGCTAAATTTGTATCGACAGTTTGTGTCAATGCAGCAATCAACGAAGACTTAGATGCCTCTGATAATTCTTGATTTTGTTGAATCAACGTTATAATCTTTTGGTTGATTGTTTGATTCACAGTTGAAATATCAGTGGATAGTGTTCCCAATTGATTGGAAATCGTTGCTGTTTGTGATTCGACTCCAGCAGCATCAACAGAAATTTTTTGCAATTCTGCTGTATTTGTAATCAATTCTTGTACTTGTTGTTTTGCATGTTCAAGTTGTATCGTGAGATTTTTTTGTGTTTCAGGATTGACTGTTGCTTCAAAATTTTGTAAGGCACTGGCAAATTCACCTGCTCCTATCGAAAGTTCATTTAATCCTGTATCGACTTGAGTAAGATGACTTTGTAAAGGAGACAACGCCTGATCCAAACTCGTCAAAGCCGAACTCAATTCTTTAGATCCATTATCTAACTGATTCACCCCACTAGATAGTGGACCCACACCTTGTTGAAGTTTTGTTAATCCAGCAGTCAATTCACCACTACCTGAAGCAGCTTGTGCGACTCCATTGGTATACTCTCCTAACCCGGATTCAAGTTGCCCAGAACCGGATGCTAACTGAGAAGAACCGGACGCCGCTTCGCCTAGTGCGCCAATCATTTTTTGAGCTGCTTGATCAAGTGCTTGAGTATACGCTTTAACGACTTGATTGCGTACTTGTATTTCAAGTTCAGTTGCTGCAACTTCAGAAATTTCACCAGCAATATAATTAAAGGAATCATTTGTTGTATACGTGATTTCCATTTTTTTAGGCTCATCTTTGATAATGCTCGCTGCAGAAGAAGAAAAATCTTTAGGGATTGTCACGATCGAATAATACTTCATGTTTTTCAATCCATTCTCAGCCTCTTTTTGACTCATAAATTTCCATTTGATGTCGTGATTCTTTTTTAAATTTTGAACTACTTGTTCACCGACATTTAGCTTTTGTCCCATCATTGTCACGGGTTCATCTTCATTGACGATGGCAACAGGAAGATTTTTCGTACTTTCAAATGGATCCCATAGTGATTTATCAAAAACTGAGGTGTAGATGATCGGGATAAACGTAATGGCGATAACTGAAATCAATAAGATTTTATTTTTAAACAAATTCTTCCATTCATTTTTAATCATGTTCATGAGAAGTAAGCTCCTTAGCTTGTTTTAAACTTTTTTTATTAGGGATCGAATAAAATTTATAGAATAAAAAGGGAATAGCGATCGTGAAGATAAAGCAGACTCCCAGCAGCATCAAATATAATTTCCCATCTTGTTTTGACATCGTAGACGGAACAATAAACGCAGTTCCGACAGCACTTACCGAAATAAACAAACCTAAACTGGCCACGATAAGTTTTACTCGTTTTCCACCAGGGACTTGATAATCACGTTTTAGATCAGAATGTTTGTTGACCACAGTGAAATAGGCGATAAAAAATAAAATATATGCACTAAGATAGATCAAAACAGTAAGAGAGATAGCGGTTTGAAACGCAATATTCCCTCCTGAACCACCTGATCCAAAAGTCAGTAATGCCGCCCAAGCCGTTACGATCATCGCTTGGATCATCAAAATCTTCACCGGTACTCCATTTTGATTTTTTTTCGCTAGATCGGCTGGTAATAATCCTTTTGTCGCTGCAAATTGCAAGCCTTCTGTTGGACTCACGATCCAAGAACTTACTTGTGCTACGATTCCAAATGAAATCAAGAAACCAATGATTTTTACAGGCCATGAGATATGATCTGGTGAAATCAACTGTGTTACCGTATCCATGACGCCTTGATTTGAAGAGATCTTTCCATTTAATACCATCGACACTACGCTTCCACCAATCGTACTCATCACGATCCCAACCAAAACTAAAATCAATAATAATTTAGGATAATCTTTTTTAGGATTTTGTAATTCGGAAATATGTGTAGCTGACGCTTCTACTCCCATATAGGCCAATACGAAGGAAGTCAACGCTGCAAAATCTTTTCCTTTTGGTACAAAATCGGAATGACGAAAGGCATGAGAAATCGCATGTCCATCCGTGAAATAGTGGATAGATAAAAGAAACATCAAAATTACAGGTACGACAATTCCAATCGAAAAACCATATTTAGCCAATCGGGCGGTTGTTTCGGTTCCTTTTAATTGCAATAAAGTTAGGATCCAAAAAATTCCCACAACAGCTAAAAATTTAAATGTAGGATCATTATTGATTGCTGGTATTTCCAAGACATAAGACAGTGTACCTACAATAAAATAAATCATGGTGACAAACCCTACTGTAATTTGAAACCACTGAAAAAAAAGAGCCGCAAAGCCGAATTTTTCTCCTAATGGTTTCCCGACCCAGCTGTAGATTCCACCTTCTTGATACCCATCGATCGTAGCCAACTCAGCTGAACACAGAGACACCGGTAAAAACCAACACAGGCCACATAATAACAAGAAAAAAATCAGTGCTTTCCCCGAAGTAGCAAATGTCGGATACTCATATACCGTGATAAATAGTGACGCGGTCATTGCAAAAAATGCAAATTTGGACATACTTGTTTTTGCTTTCTTTTCCATTTTAATTCCTCCAACTATCATTTATTCTATAGCTATCATAAAGGATAGCCCGGTACGAAAAATTTCCATTTCTGTCCGATAGTTCGACAAAAAAAAACGAAAGAATCTAAGATTCTTTCGTTTTTTGGTTAGAAGGTTTTAAAAATAGGCGTTTTACTAATGGGAAACTCCACTACTTGATCAGATGCTAATAATTGATCATGTAACTGCACACAGCTGATTTCATTCGTATTGTAATCTTGATAATAAAATGTACTCGTTTCATTACACATAACACTAATATATTGAGAATAATCATCTGTTTGGTCGCTCTTTTGGACGATCCCTTTTGGAATTTTGACTGTACTCAAGATTTCAAAGGCATTATGCACCCCTTCTGTTTCAGTTTTAGCGGCTTCGATATGTTCTTTAAAGAAAGCTGCTCGAACAAAACGTTCAGGTGGTGTATAGCCTCCAGGTAAGCCAGATGTTCCAGTCCCTTGAGAAAAAGGATCTGCTGTAAATGTTCCAAAGGTTGTCGATGCAAATTGCATGGGTTGTGTATTTAAATAGTTGCGTAAGTTTTCAATATGCCATTCTAATTTTGGTGTATTCGTCATCACACCAACTGGATTTTGTTTGAACTGCAACGGTTCAGTTAAAGACGTTGGCTCGATTACGACACACGCTCCTGTTTTATCTGTAATGATCCAATGTAACGGCGTCACAAACCCTAAAACTGGTACAGGAATATCGATCAATCGAATGGCTGCCAAGCGCTGCGCTACGTCGTCAACTGAGCGACAGTTTCCCAGTAACCATAAAATAAATTCATGAGGAGCAAGATTTAATTGTTCAGCTAACGGATCTTCATGATAGACAGCTTCTCCAGGTAGATAAAGTTCGGCTACAGCTAGCCCCATTTCATTTACGCCATCTGCAACAAAATAAGCGCCTCCTAAATTTTTTCCTGTTCCAATAAAGCCATACTTATTTTCTATTGTTTGCGTTGCAGCAGCAAGATTCCATGTATACTTTCTGGGAATAAATACCGGTTGTGATGCTAATGGATACGAAAAATCCATCGTTCTAGCTAACATATGTTTTTGATCTGTAGTTGTTGTATAAATACTTGTACACATTTTTCTCCACTCCTTTTAATGGGTAAATCCTTGACTGTGAGGCGCTTCATTGGCATGCATCGACACATTGGCTTTATCTAATTCACCGATTGCGGTACGGATATCTTCAATCAAAGCATCTGCCATATTCATTCCAAAATCACCGCGACAAACAAATCGTTGAATCTCAATATTGTCTAGATCTTCAGGTAACGGATACGCAGGTACTTGCCAACCTTTCATTTGCAAGCGATCAGCTAAATCATAAAGATTCCACTTCACATCTACATTATCTTTTAAACGGTAACAAACGATCGGTAAGTTTTCACCATCATTATAAATCTCAAAAATACCAAAACTTTCAATTGCCTTCGCGATCTTCATCGCTACTTTTTGCGTGCGTAAATGAATCGCACGGTATCCTTCAAATCCATAACGATAGAAATTGTAGTATTGCCCTAAAATTTGGCTTGCACTACGTGAAAAGTTGATCGCCATCGTTGGCATTTCGCCACCTAGATAGCTAACATTGAAAATCAATTCTTCTGGTAAGAAATGACGGTCACGCCATAAAATCCAACCAACACCAGGATAGACTAATCCATATTTATGACCAGATGTATTGATCGACACGACATTTTTTAAACGAAAATCCCACTCTAAGTCTGGAAATACAAAGGGCGCAAACATTGCACCACTAGCACCATCGACATGGATACCTAATTCACGACCTGTTTCTTGATTAAAAGCTTCCACTTTGTCATTCAATGCTTTGATATCATCATATTTTCCAGTGTAAGTAATCCCTAAGATCCCAACGATTCCAATCGTATACTCATCGACATAGTCCATGACTCTATCGACATCGATACTCATGTGTGTGTCATCCATTGGCACGGTTCGCATCTCAATATCCCAGTACACACAAAATTTTTCCCAACATACTTGATAACCTGATGAAATAATCAAATTTGGTTTTTGTTTGTTTAGATCGATTCCACGTGCTTCTGCTTCTTTGCGCCATTTGAATTTCATTGCCATGCCACCAAGCATACATGCTTCACTTGACCCCACTGTAGAGGTTCCAATCATTTTTTTTGAATCTGGAACGTTCCAAAGATCCCCAATAATATTGACACAAGCTTCTTCGATTGCGGCTGTGCTTGGATATTCCGATTTGTCGATCGCATTTTTTTCAAATGTTTCTGCCATCAATTTTTGAGCTTCTGGTTCCATATAGGTTTGGCAAAAAGTCGCCATATTTTGTCTAGCATTTCCTTCGTCGATCAGTTGATCTTTGACTAAACGATAGGCTAATGTCGCATCGACTGGATGTTGACGTAACTTATGCAAAATGACGTTCTCACTGGCTTCTGTTGACCCAAAAATAGGTTGGTACGTGTTTTCTTGATTCATGTAAAAAAACTCCTTTTTTATTTGTGTGATTTACAAGATTTATCATAACTGCTGACAAGCCTATAAATTTGATGAAAGTTGTCTGATTTTACGACAAAATCTTATCGATGCTAGTTCAACAAATAGATTTCCTAGAGTTTTTGCATAATACTTTCTCAACTGTCAGAACAAATAAAAAGAGCCAAGCTACTTATTTTAGAATCAATAAATATCCTATTCACACCCTATAGGATGTGCGATTTGCTTATCAATGAATGAAGTTTATATTCATTGTTCCTAAGTTAAAAATAGTTGACTCAGTAAGTTAGTTTTTGTAGTCAAAAAAAAAATTCCAACTAGCTTAAATCAAGCTGCTTGGAATTTTTTCTTATATTTAATTAATTTCTAGATCGGTTACCCATTCGTTTACGGGACGACGTTTTCTAGGTCTGGTAGCAAGTGAAGGATCTTTATACCCGACACGATAGTTGGCTACTAAGATACTTCCTTGTGGAAATCCTAATCTTTGAGTAAAGGTTTCATTTAGCACAAATGGTGAAGAAGCCCAGAATCCAACTAAATCATGTGCGTCTAGTAGTAAAGAAAAGTTTTGAATCAAGGCTGCTGTTGCTTGAGAAGCATCACTATTTAATCGTTCACTAGTCGGTACCTGTTTATAGGCAAATAACACTGTGGCTGGGGCTTTTTTGATCAATCGATCTACTTTCACTGTAAACTTCTGTTCTGTTTCCTCATCGTGGATGATCCCTTCTTCTTTATAGAAGGCAATAATGAGTGAATAAAGAAATTCTTTTTCCTCATCTGTCGTAATAATTTTGGCATACCAAGGTTCTTCTTTATGATACGGAGCATGACTGGCTTGCTCTAATAATTCAAGTAATCGTTTTTTCTCAACAGGATTGTCTAAGCTCTTTTTGGAAGTTCGTCGTTCAACGATAGCATCTTTGACTAGTTTCAACTGCACCTCTCCTTTTTAAGTTAATGTTTGATTCCACTATAAGTACATATACAGCTTATAAGTATATTTAGTATAGAAATCATATCATTTTTCACAATCTTTAGATAGTTCCTTACTCACCAGTTCACTCCACTCGCTTCTCAATCCACTCAATAATATACTCATCCACTTCTTTTTCATCTTCTAATAAGATCTCATGTCGAAGCGTTGGAAATAATTTCAACGTGATATCATGGAATCCTTTTTTCGTTAATTCTGCTGCGATTTTTTTAGGACCTTTACCAAAATCACCGACTGGATCTTCTTGTCCACTGACAATCAACATCGGTAACGTCCTTGGTAAAGCATCCATCCAATTTTTTTGATTAGCAGATTCAATCAGAGAAAATAGAGTCGCAAAGCCATTAAAGGTAAACGTAAAGCCAAGCTTAGGATCTGCTTCGTAACGTGTGATATTTTCAGGATTTTTCGATAACCAACTAAATGAACTTGCTTCAGGAAATGGTTTACTAAAAGAGCCAAATGCTAGATTATTGATCCATTCAGCTGGCTTTTTAGGATTGGTTTTAGCTAAGCGATTAACGAAAGGTTTTCCTAGTGCTAATGCTGCAGGTCTAGTCCCAGTCCCCATGATGATCGCCCCTTGAATCTGTACTGGATAGCGTTGCAAGTAGGTGCGTAGGGCAAATGATCCCATGCTATGGCCCATCATGAAATAAGGTAGATCAGGATATTTTTTCTGTGTCCATTGTTTGACTTGATCGATATCTTCTAACATCAGATATGCCCCGTCATCGCCAAAATACCCATATATCGGTTCGTTAGGATCTACCGATTCTCCATGACCTAGATGATCGTGTCCGATGACAACAAAGCCTGAATCCGTCAGCCGTTTCGCAAATTCATGATAACGCTCGATGTATTCTGTCATACCGTGAATCAGTTGCACCACACCGATTGGTTTTGTTTTTGTCGTCCAAAAACATACGTGTAACGGCGTTTGGCCATCTGCAGATGTAAAGGTTAAATGTTCCATAGTTCTCCTCCTTTTGATCCTTATTTATCTTTTATTTTTATTAATGTAGCAAACACTTGAACCACTTCCAAAGGTTAATTGTGGCAACGAACGTTTATAAACAGCTAATTTCTTTAAGGTTTCCTCTCTAGACGATAACGCTTGAAACGCATAGCGCGTTAAACCATTGCTTTGTTTTTCTGACTCACTGTACTCTTTAGATACTTCATAAGCTGCAACGACTGCATTATCTGCTCCAGTATTGATCGCCAAAATATAGCGAATCTTGTCGATTTTATCTTTTCCAATCACCCAATTTCCTAATGTTCTTGATTTCAAGTTCATATCGTCTCGTGATCCGGCATAAATAGAATATTCTTTCGACTCATCTTTACTCAGTTGAAAAGCATCTTTGACTTTGACAGCTAAAATCAATTCATCCGTTGCGATTTCTTTAAGATCTAACGGCTGATACCCAAATTGTTCTTCTAACTCCTCTACAAGCATCGCACGTGTTCCGTGACCATTGACTATATTCGTCAATTCGATTCCTTGAACCAATTTAATATAATTGATCAACGCATTCTCACTAGCAAAAGCTTGTGCTTGCGTTAGTCCATAACTCACGATATACGATGAGACCGTAAGATCAGCAGCTAATATCTCGTTGATCGTCTGGATTTTTAACGTTTGTTTTGTTTCTTCATCATCTAGTGCATCCATTTCTTTTAAGCGCGTTAGTGCCGCTTGTTTATGCGCAAAAACGCGATTGCCTTTTCCTTTGCCAATATAAAAAGGCTGATTGGTTCGTGGATCCACAAGTAAATAGACATAGTACTCTTGCCCCTTTACTTCCGCCAGCATAGCCCGTGTAGAATGCGAAAATTGCTCGATCATACTTGGAACTCCTTTCTGATTTATCCTTATACCTATAGTATACCTAAATCACAAAAAACGATCAGCTTTTCACTGATCGTTTTTTTACATATACTATTATGTTACATTTATTTTTTTGGTATCGTTGTTTTTCTTTTTAATCGAATGTATTTATCAAATTCCGTAATCAGTAAAATCACAATCCCTGAAACAATCGAAATCATCCAGCCCAATACTGAAAGATCTTCAGTATAAAAAATCGTTTGCATGAAAGGTACATACGTCAAGATCAACTGTAAAATGATCATGATCCCGATGATCCAAAAGGCTTTTGGATTGGTAAAAAAGCTTTTTGAAAAAGCAGGAGCCGTCGTTCGAATATTAAACAAGTAAAAGATCTTACTTAAGACGACGATATTGATCATCATCGTACTCGCGACTGCTTGGCTAACCCCTTGATCAAGTAGCCATTCATACGAACCTAAACTGATCAAGGCCATAATGATAGAGACATAAGCCATTTGCCAAATATCATGACCATTTAATAGATGACTTCCTGTTTTTCGAGGGGAACGATTCATCAAGTTTTTTTCTGCAGGTTCAAAAATAAACGCAAATTGGATCGTGATCGCAGACACCATATTGATCCATAATAATTGTGTTGGCTGCAGCGGCATGTCACGTTGCAATAGGATCGTAAACGCGATGATCAAGCCTTCTGCAAATGATGTAGGCAACAAGAACAGAATACTTTTCTTGATATTGTCATAGATACGACGTCCTTCTTTGATGGCAACTGAGATTGTGCCAAAGTTATCATCAGTCAAAATCATATCCGCTGAATCTTTAGCTACATCAGTCCCTTTGATCCCCATCGCGATCCCGATATCGGCACGTTTTAAAGCCGGAGCATCATTGACCCCGTCTCCTGTCATCGCCGTTACTTTTCCATTTTCTTGCAAGGCTTTCACGATATCCGTTTTATTTTGCGGTGTCGTTCTGGCAAATACTTGATTGTCTAATACCGCTTGACGAAATTCTGCTTCATTCATCTCATCTAATTGCGCACCTGTTGTGACATGGATCTTATCTGCTAAACCAAGTTGTTCCCCGATCGCTTTAGCAGTCAATGGATGGTCACCAGTAATCATTTTAACTTCGACACCCGCATGTTTCATCTCTTTAAGTGCTTGAATGACTTCTTCTTGTGGCGGATCGATAATGCCAGCAAGACCAACTAAAGTGATCCCTTCTTCAAAGATATCATGGGTAATTTCTTCTAAATCGTTTGGCACTTTCATATATCCAACTGCAACGACGCGTTTTCCTTCTTTCGACAATACCGTCACATGATCTGACCAATACGTCAAATCAAAATCTGGATCAGCTGCTTGCGCCATTGGCAATAATTTATCTGGAGAACCTTTGATAAAGATAAAACGTTCCTGCTGCGGATTTTCAACTAATTTTGCGATATAACGATAATCTGAGTCAAAAGGTAGCATATCGATTTCTTCATAGTCTGGAACACTTGGATAATCATGTTGCTTATAATAGAGCGTCAAAAAGGAGCCATCTGTTGGTTCTCCATTGATCGTCCACTTATTCTCTTCTTTGACTAAGACCGTGTCATTGGCTTCAAATCCAATTTCCATGAATAAACGCAACAGGTCATCTGAGGCCACGACTTGTTTTTTTCGATCAAGTACTTCCCCTTTTGGTTCATATCCATCTCCTGTAACATCTAGATGTCGCGTTGGCAAAATCAGATCTTTGATCGTCATTTCATTTTTAGTCAGTGTTCCGGTTTTATCCGTTGCCACGACATCGACTGAACCGAGTGTCTCAACAGCAGGCAGAGTTTTGACGATCGTGTGTTTGTTTTTGGCCATATCGTTTACACCCATCGCTAAAACGACTGATGTTGTGGCAGGCAACCCTTCTGGAATCGATCCTACGATCATCGTGACGACAGCTAATGATAGGACAGACAATGAATATGTTTTTAAAAATATACTCAAAATAAACAACAAGACTGCTACCGCCATAATGACATACGTAATGCCTTTACCTAAGCCATCAATTTCTTTCATTAACGGTGTTTTTCGCGTCTGCGTTTGACTAACTTCTGTTGAAATTTTCCCAATCTCGGTTTGCGTACCAACTGCACTGACGATTCCGATCCCACTACCTGAAGTAACAGATGTCGAAGCATACGCCATATTGTTGCGTTCTGCTAAGGGTGTTTGACTGGCTTTGATCGTCTCGATTTCTTTTTCTACTGAGTCGGCTTCTCCTGTCAGAGACGACTCTTGGATTCTTAAATTATCAGCTTCTATAATACGCAAGTCAGCAGGAACATTATCACCTGCTTCTAAAAAGACGACATCACCTACAACAAGTTCCTCTGTCGGAATATCGATCCGCATTCCCTCACGATAAACCGTCGCTTCAGACGATAGTAATTGTTTGATTTTTTCTAGAGCATTCGATGCACTCGCCTCTTGATAATAGCCGATCAACGCATTGATGATCACGACTAAAAAAATAATGATCGCATCGGATCTATGCCCCATCAATAAGGTTAAAAAGGCAGCGAACAATAAAATATAGATGATCATATTATTAAATTGTCGCGCCAATAATTTCCACTTTGGTGTTGTCTGCGATTGTAACCTATTACGTCCATATTCTTCCCGATTGTTTAAAACTTGTTTTTCATTTAGTCCTTCTTCTAATTCTTTGATTTGATACTTTGCCTGTACTTCTTCTATTGGCAATTGATAATCTGGTTTCATTTTCTCCACTATTGATCTTTACTCCTTTTTATTTCATAGCTTGACTTTTAGATATGCAAAAATAAGCCCTATCAAAAAGGTATCCTTTCCTTTCCAATATGCGCTTTTCTCATCATCGCTATTCAATTAAAAAGTAGAGCCTATTTGTCTTCTGCTCACTGTCTTCCGAGTCACTTGTCATGATAAAACCACCCCCTGATAAAATATGTTGTACCATCAATCTTAGCAAAGAGTTCCCTAAAAGGCAATTTTTTTAGTAAGCGGTTTAACTAAACCTTAAAAATAAAACACTCGACCACGTACTAACGTGATCGAGTAGTGAATACTGATTATGATGGTGATTGCGAAACGCTAAAAAACTTTTTCACATTGGATAAATGAAACCGAACTTGTGGACGAACTAGATAAAAAAATAATGGTAAAGCCACAATGATCGTACGAATCCAGTAGAATGCGTAAGACGAATAAAAATGTCCTACTGGATAATTATGTGTTAAATAAGTAGATAACCCTAAACAAATCAGTGAATTGATAATAATGATCCATAACGGAAATGTGATATGAACACGATCTTTATTTTTGATCAATTTACTTCTATGTATGTACCTTGTCATTGGAAACGAAACAATATTTTTTACCAAAAAGACTAAAATAAAACTAAATGGATAGATGATCAATACTTTTTTTGCCGGATAATTGGCTAGGCCGTAATTCCAGATCATATTGTAATTCATCAAGATAAAGACCATCAAAGCCATCGTAATATTGCCTTCAAGATTATTGTTTTTTATAAAATTTTTAAACACGTGAGACCTTCTTTCAACTTAAAATTTATGCACAGAAGTCAAGTGTAACAATAATCAATGTTTTTTTGAAGCAAAATGAATTAATTTACTTATTTTTTTACAAAAAAAGGAGCGCTTCGTGAAAAGCACTCTTTTTTATCGCATCAATTTACTTTACATTTTTTTAGCAAAAATTGATGTTAATACAGGATGATTGCTTTTTGTTGCAAACATTCCAGTTGGAAGCACTAAACATAACGCCATAAACAGTGCAACGACTCCATATAAAAAAGTAAATGTTGGAGACAAGTTTAGCGTAGTGTTCATCGGTGATGCTGAATCCCCCATCATGCTGTAATAGGCTGAAAACATTGAAGAAATTGAATTCAATACACTAGCATACACTGTGACCATAAGCGTGCCGTATAAAGCGTAATATAAAATATACACGACTAAAATCGTCTTACTTTTTAGTCCTGTATCACGAAATCTTCGTACACTTAACGCCAAAGCAGGTACGATTAATGCAAGCGAAAATAAAATCACTAGTAAAACCATAAATAGATTTGGTGTTGGTTCACCGTAGTATCCTGGACTCATTGTAAATGAAGTCAAAATCCCTAAAATCAAATAAACAATTGCAATTGCTAAAATTACCCACCAGTACCCCGCACGTGTGGTTGTTCCTGAAAAATCAAAATACCCTTTACAAAAATCTTTTACTGCTTGACCGAATGAAACTTTGCCCTTTTGCTCAATCTTTTTCATGTTTCTTCCTCCTTTCGCTTTGAAACTAGTGTAACATACATACGCATTTTCTGAAAAAATCCATTCTTAGACTACTGTGAGTGTGTACTCAGATTTACTGATTATACTGAGCTAGAATCGTTTGCAGTGTTTCTTGCGCTGCAGCATCTTCTGAAATTTTGAATGGAACTTGTGTTGTTGGCCAGTAATTAAAGTCACCTTGATCGCTCGTTTCGTAAAACCCATCTGAAAACGAGCCGCTACTTTGAAATTCGTACACGACACCGTTGCTACCTAATAAATACTTTACAATTGGTTTATCAAGATTCGCAACTTGAGAAAATCCTGCAGCAAAACTTGGTTGATTTTTAGGATCATTGAGCTCATTGGAATACCCTACTGCTCCATTTTTAGAAGTATAAAACACAACACCACCCAACGCTTCTCCAATATACGCATCTGGGCTCACATTGATATTAGGATCCTGACGTTGGACTAATAGACGTTGACCATTGTCTACAACGGCGTACCAATCGCCTAAACCACTTGCTCCGTGATCAAAATAGGCATCATTTAATGCCATGCCTCCAATGGCTGCGCGATTTTCTGCCCAATCGCTAAAAGCTGTAGCGATCGCTTGCTTTTCGTCGTTGGTATATTGACGTTTTGCGCTCGCTTCACTTGATGGACTGACCGTTTCTTCTGTCGCTTGATTAACTGTAGATGATTGTGTTGACGAACTTGTAGCTTTGGTTGTCGAAGATATTGTTCGACTTGTTGAAGTCGAGGTTGTTGAAACAGTCGTTTGACTTGTTTCTTTCGTATTAGTAGAACCAATTGTTGACTCTTCATTTTTTTGACATCCAGCCAGTAGAGAAGTAGTTAATAGACAAGAAAATATAAGTGCTCGATTGCGTTTCATATTCATCCACTCCGTTTTTTAGTAGTTGATCGTACTTAATACCTTTATTCTAACATAAAAAAAAATACCACTCCTTATTCAAAAGGACCGGTATTTTCAAACTAAATGTTCAAAAGAAAAAGAAGCTTTAGCTATTTTTTAAGTGGTTCATTTCAATAATTGATCTAGGTTGGCCATCATTTTAAGTAAAGTTTGTTGTGTCTCTTCTTGTTCAGCTAACGAGATATCTTGCACGATGATCGGAAAAATTTCTTGTTCGATCTTCGTTGCTAACAACTGATAGATTTCGCTACCTTGAGCAGTGATTTTGATAATTTTATGTCTTTTATCTTCTAGTTTGGGGACCATTTCGATCAATTCTAATTTTTCCATTTTCTTAAGTAGTACGTTGATCGTTGATTTCGATTTATCTTCAAATTCGGCTAGATTTTTAGCATATACTTCACCTGGATAATGTGAAATCGTCAATAATAATTTAAAATGAGCAAATTCGAAATCGTATCCCATATCACGGATCAAATGATTGATCACTTTTTTTTGTTTACTTGTGATCATCATAATCAAACGACTTAACTCAGCAGCTTTTTCGTACATCTCCTCACTCCTTTTACACCCTAACTATATCATATCTCTAGTCAAAATGAAGTGCTTCGATCGGATCAAGTTTCGCCGCTTTTGCTGCTGGAAAATATCCGGCAAGTATGCTCACGACAATCGATACACCTAGGCCAACAAGAATATAAAGTATCGAAATATCGATCAAATTTACTTGTACCATTTGTTGAGAAGCCATGTTGACGAACAATCCTAACACACTCGCCACAATACTACCGATCAAGCCACTAAATAAACCCACACCGGCAGCTTCACTAATAAACATTCGGCGAATATCTTTTTTACGTGCACCGATCGCACGTAAAACACCGATTTCTTTCGTTCGTTCCACGACACTGATATACATCACGACTAAAATCATGATCGAAGAAACTAAAAGTGAAATACTAGCTAAACCTACCAAAATCGCAGTCGCTAAAGACAAGTATTGATTGATTTGATCGATTGCACCTTCCATTGCTGAACCCTTATACCCCATTTTTTTGATTTCATCAGCAATTTGAGGTGCTACTTGTTCATCTTTAGCTCGTAATACTACAGCAGTTGGATGGTAGTCGACCCCATTTTTACTAAAAATCTTACTTAACTCCGCGTCGCTAACTAATCCAATGGCGATACTATTTAGAATCGTTGAATTTGGCTTGGCGATCCCACTGATCCGCAAATCCTGTTTAAAGACTTGATCTCCTACAGCTAGCGACAACGAAACTTTCTTACCAATCAAATTTTCGCTTTTTTGATTCTCTCCAACAAGTGAAGAAGCTGTTTTTTCTGTAATCAACAATTCTCCATCTTGAGGCATTTTCCCAGCAACAAGCGTTTTTGCCTGACTCAAATCAGAAGTCACCATCATCAACGGAACCTGTTTATCTCCTAATTTAAGTAGAGAATTTCCTTGCAGCGTCGAATTCGTAGTATATGTTTCAACTCCTGCTATCGAACTTAACTGTTTGATTTCAGATGAGGTAAATTGAAATTGAGCTTGATTGACATTCTCGGCACCAGGACCAAATGACACACCTTTTGTCGCTGAAATATTCAGTGTATCTGTGTTCCCCACCAACTCGTTATACAAGTATCCTTTGATCCCACTACTTAATCCAAGCACGATAATGACACTAAATATCCCGATCGATCCGCCTAAAGCGACCAATAGATTTCGTTTCTTATTGCGTAACAGATTTTTAAACGCAAAACGCCATGCTGCAATCAACGAAAACTGACTAGATCGCTTCTCTTTTTTGATAAATTTAGTCTGTATCTCGTGTGTAGAACGATCCTCTATGATCCGCCCATCATCGATCCGGATAATTCGATCACACGCCTTGGCTACCCGATCAGAATGGGTAATCAATATGACCAATTTCCCTTCGGCAGCAATCGTTTTTAACAGTTCCATAATTTCAGCTGAAGTCTGTTTATCTAATGCGCCTGTAGGTTCGTCAGCTAAAATAATATCTGGATCATTCGCTAAACTGCGGGCAATCGCTACTCGTTGCTTTTGCCCACCGGATAATTGACTGATTTTTTTTGAGACATGATCACCTAATTTTACTTTTTCTAGTAACGATAGTGCACGCTGACGTTTTTCTTCTTTATTGGTTCCACTCAGATCTAAAGCCAACTCGACATTTTCCAATACCGTTAAGTTCGGGATCAAATTAAATGACTGGAATACAAATCCTAAACGATTTTTACGGTATTCATCTAGATCAAGGTCACGAATATTTTGGTTTTCGATCAAGATCTCGCCATCATAGTTAGTATCCATCCCTCCTAACATATTCATCAAAGTACTTTTCCCACTGCCACTTTCTCCAACGATCGCGATCATACCTGAAGTGGTGATCGTCAAGTTCAAGTGCTCAAAAATCGTCTGTTTCTGTTGCTTATCTAAAGTATAGCTTTTACTTAAATTTTTGATCTCAATAATCGACATCTCTATTCTCCTTTTAAATTAGTTTTATATAGAACTAATTATATTCAAAGAAAGTCCGTTGTCAATATAGTTTTATATAGAACTATTATTTTTCTATTCGATATAACAAAAAAGTGCTTTTCTATTTTAATAGAAAAACACTTTTTGCTTTAAATAAATAAATTGAGATTTGCTTGCTCGCTATCTCCTAGATATGTTGCAACACCACCATATTCGACAAAGTCAAATAACTCTTCACGTTCGATTCCCATAATATCCATGCTCATCGTACAGGCAATAAATTTTACGCCTAATTGTTGGGCTTTTTCTAACATCTCAGGTAATGGATCGACATTTTTTTGTTTCATGACGGATTGGATCATTTTTGAACCTAAACCACCCATATTCATTTTTGAAATCGGCAGCTGTTTTGCGCCATTGGGTAACATCAAGTCAAATAATTTGGCCATCCCCTGTTTTTTCACGCTTTGTTTTTTCAAGATACTCAAGCCCCAAAAAGTAAAGAAGATCGTCACTGGTTTTCCCATTGCCGCAGCACCTGTAGCGATGATCATCGACGCTAAAGCTTTATCCATATCACCACTAAAAACGACCATCGTCGCGCCATTTGCGGTTTCTTGTAAAACAGCTTCTTTGGCTTGAACACCTTCAGGTAAGTGTTGTCCTTTTACAAGTGAGGCAACGACTTTTTTACCTTTTATCTCATTAGTCACAACAGTATTTCCTGTCGTTTTCGCCCAAGCTTCGATATCTGCACTAAAGCCAAAATCACTAGCCGAAACGATCATTTTTTGCCCTGGAGACATGTGATCCATCTGTTCTTTTACTTTTAAGATCGGTCCTGGACATTGCAAGCCACACGCATCGACTTCGATCGTTGCAACTGATGGTTCTGACAAACTTACACTCGTAGTATTTAGCTTATTCTGCTTTGTTTTAAAAGGTTTATTTTTGATAGTATAGCTGGCTAATTTATATGTTTTGTAGCCTCCATCTAGATTCTTCACGTGATAGCCTGCTTGTGATAAAACTCGTGCGGCGTTATACCCACGTAATCCGACTTGGCAAAGAACATAGATCGTTTGATCTTTTGGAATCTCGGATAGGCGATCGCGTAATTGATTTAACGGAATCATTACACTTCCATCGATTTTTCCAGTTGCCAATTCAAATTCTTCTCGTACATCTAAAAAGTAAGCGCCACGTGCTTTTAATGCATCGACTTCATGCCATTGGAACGTCTCGACTGTTTCGTGCATCAAATTATCTGCGATATAGCCAAACATATTCACCGGGTCTTTAGCACTTGAATAAGGTGATGCATAGGCGACTTCAATGCTTGCTAACTCGTCGGCTTTCGCGCCAAAACGCATCGCCGTTGCAATCACATCGATCCGTTTATCCACACCATCTGTCCCAACAGCTTGAGCACCTAAAATCGTCCCATCGGTTGCGACTAATAATTTCATATGCATCGGACTAGCTCCTGGATAATATCCAGCATGTGAATTCGGATGGATATGGATCGCTTGGTACGCTATTTTTTTATTCTTTAAGATCCGTTCACTATTTCCGGTCGAAGCGGCAGTCAATTCAAAGACTTTGGCTGCCGAAGTTCCTTGTGTTCCACGATATTCGATTGCAAGACCATTGATCACATCAGCAACTAAACGACCTTGTCGATTCGCAGGCCAAGCAAGTGGAATATGCGTTGGACTTTGATCGATGGCATCTTTGACTTCGATCGCATCCCCAATCGCATAAATATCTTGTTGACTGGTTTCAAAATTCTCGTTGACTTTGATAGCGCCTTTTACTCCTAATTCTAAATCACAGGTTTGGGCTAATGTCGTTTCAGGGAGGACACCAATCGAGAGAATCGTTAAATCGGACTGGAGAGTAGTTCTACTAGCTAATATGATTTCATTTCCTGCATCTTGAAAAGAAGTGACACCATCATTTAAATATAAGGATACCCCATGGAGGTTTAATTGAGCATGTAGTTGTTGGGCCATTTCTTGATCTAAAGTCGGCATTACCTGCGGAGACATCTCGACCAATTGCACATCTAGTCCCAGTTCATGCAAGTTTTCGACCATCTCTAAGCCGATAAATCCACCACCAATTACCGTAGCGACTTGCACATGATGCTGTTTTATATACGCTTTGATTTGATCCATATCAGGAATATTCCGTAAGGTAAAGACATTTTTGGCTTCATTCAACCCAGTGATCGGAGGTTTGATGGCTTTTGCTCCAGGAGATAAAATCAATTTATCATAGGATTCTTGATACGTTTCTTGTGTCTGATGATTCAACACAGTGATTGCTTTTTTTTCAGGATCGATCGAAATAACTTCTGAAGAAATCCGGATATCTAAACCATATTGACTTTGCATTCCTTCAACTGTTTGTAACAATAGATCATCACGTTCTTTGATCACATTTCCTACATGATACGGCAATCCACAGTTAGCAAACGAGATATACTCGCCTTTTTCAAATAAAATAATTTCATCTTGTTCATTCAAACGACGTAAACGTGTAGCTGCAGTTGCACCACCTGCGACACCACCTACGATCAAGATTTTTTTGGGCATATTTCTTCTCCTTTAAGATAAAAGTTTCTCTCAATATACCTTAAAGGGTATTTTTAGTCAATAAACTATTACGCTTGTTTAAATTATTTTTCATATCTTTTAAAACTAAAATCTAAAAAAAGGGCGGTTACATAAGTTTCTAACTACTACTTAAAAAGGTTCTACAAAAATTCATTTTGAATTTTTGTAGAACCTTTTTTTACTATAAGAGAATGTCCTGAGTTGAATTTGTTTCGATCATATGTTTCATAGTCTAAAAAAGCAGTCAGTTCTGCTTGTAGGAGTGAATCAATCGCTCGTTCTAAATAATCCCGAAATAATTCATCTAGATCACTCTTTTGGGAAACATCGATGGCTGTCGATGTTTCTTTTTTATGTAGTTTAGTAAAAATCGCATCGAAAAGAAAAATTCTCCTTTTCGATGCGATTTCTTTAGTAACTTATGTCACAAGCAACTTTCATCTTATTCCTCTTTGTAAGTCAGCTTGATGTAAGCAGATAATATCAGTGGTAAACTAATAAATAAAATCAGTAAACCTACGATAACAGTAATCGAGACTTGGATTAAGGTCATAATACCAGAAGGAATCAATGCAGCAAAAGTTCCGCTTAGAATAATAATCGCCGATAAGACTACCGTACCGATTGCTGCGGCCGCTTTTTTGATTGCATTTACTGGAATAGGATTTCGCTCTAAACGTTCTTCTTGGTAACGCATGATAAAGAAGATACTATAGTCGACTCCTAATGATACTAGCATGATAAAACTGAAAAATGGAGTATTCCAAGTTAGAGTCGATGCGCCAAAGAATAGTTTAGAAATCCAAACCGTTACTTCTAGTGAACCCATATAAGCTAGAATCAGGGTCAGTATGATCATAACAGGCTGCATGATAGATTTTGTGACTAGTATGAGCATAATCAAAATACCAGTTAACATGATTACTGCTACTCTTGTGAAGTCAGTTTGAGATAGTTCTTTAAGATCAGCTGTTTGCGACGTCTGTCCACCCAAAGCAATAGTTGTATTGTCTAGTGAAGCCTGTTTTAAATAAACACTCACATCGTTTTGAATTTCATCTAGAGTTTGAACTGCCTTACTACTATTAGGATCATCTTTTAAAATAATCGTCCATTGTGCCACTTCACGATTTTTTGATAAGAAGTTGTCGTAAGATTGAGTTAATTCTTTAGAATCTAGTTGATCTTTGGGAATAAAGAATGTATTCCCTACATAAGATTCACCGACTTCTTTTGTGTATGATTGAATCTTAGTCAATCCACTAATAATCTCATCACTTCCAGAAACCATTGATTGTAAACTTTCTTTTAACGTTGCTGTTTGCGTAGCCGTCTGCTGCAACTGTGCATCAACTTGTTCTACACCCGCTGCAGTCTGATTAGTTGCCTGTGTCAATTCATTAGATGCAGCTGTCAATTGAGCACCAGCTTGATTTAGTGAAGACAAAGAATTAGAGAGCAATGTCATCTGTTGTGTCAGTTGCGATAGACTCTCCTGGAATACCGCTGTATCAGGATTTTGAATAGCCATTTGGTCAATCGTAGCATTTAATTGACTCATTTTTTGCGCTAATTGGGCTTGATTTTCATCAACTTGATTAACACTAGCCGCATATTGCGCTAAGTTTTCAGAGAAAGTAGATGAAGATTGTGCAAGTGTTTGACTCCCTGTCGCAAGTTGATTGACCCCTGATAAATCAGTGGTTGAACTATCGAGTTGCTCTATAATCTGATTCAAACCAGATTTTATCTTATTCATTCCTTCAATTGACTGTTCCAAGCCAGTTGTCGTATCCGATAATTGTTGCGATAGATACAGTGCATTGATTTTTTCTCCTAATGGTTGTGTAACAGACAATACTTGTTTAACACCAGTATTTTTTTTGATAAGTTCAGTTACTCCGTCTAAAGTAGCGAGATTTTCTTGGGTTACTAAAGAATTATCTATCTGAAGGTATAATGTTGTTGGAGCTGACATTCCCTTTGAAAACTCTTCTTGAATCAAAACATATCCTTTTTTGATTGGATTAGAATCTGCAATTTCATCTGAAGTATCGTAGTTTAAAGTTTGCTGTGTATTAGCATATAAGACACCCCCGAAAATACCGAGTATGGCTAAAATTAAAATCGGTCGTAAAGTTGCAAAGTAAGAGAGTTTTTGCCAAATCTTATTTTCTTTTTCAGCCGATAAAGTACGGATAGGCCAAAACATTTTTTGACCTAAAGTCAGCATAAAAAACATATTTAACGTCAAAAGTACAGGTATCAAAACGGCGATACCGATTGCGACTCCTACTGCCGATTGATAAAAAGAAAATTTTGCAAAACTCAACACTGCAAAACCAATCAATACCGACACGCCACTATACACAATGGTTTTTCCAGCAAAACGTTGAGCTTTTTTAGCTGCAGCTTGGTGTGTTTGCGGCTTAGCCAATTCCTCTTTAAATTTGTCATATAATAAAATATTGTAATCTGTTCCGATCCCAAATAGCACAACGACTAAAAAAACTTGTGTAAAATCAGAGATTGGAAAATTTATGTATTTTGCAAGATTCATGACGATGTTTAATGCAATGATAAATGATAACGCCACTGTACTTAACGAAAGTAGTGGTACAATCGGTGAGCGGAACAACAAAATCAAGACGACTAAAATAAAGATCGTGGCGATCCATTCCGTTTTTTTGATCCCTGTTTCGGTCGTATGCGAAAATTCATTAGTTAATAACTGGCTACCGGTCACATAGGTGTCAAATGCCTTATCATTCATCGCTTGACGAATCGCTTTGGCATCTTCATCAAGTGTTTCTTTATTATTTAACGTAATCAATACAAGCTCGGTTTGCTTATTTTTTGAAATCAGTTGAGTTGAACTATCTGGATTTGTTTCCACACTTCGAATCGCTTGAATATGATAATCTTCTTTTTTATTTTCTAGTTGTTGCAGTTTTTGCTTAACGATTTTTTGAGTAGTATCTGACAATAAGTTTTGATGATGCATGACTAAAATAATCGTTTCATCGGTCGTACTATTCCCAAATTTTTCACCTAGCGTTTTTGCTACTTCGCTTTGCATTGAACTAGGTAAGGTCACTTGACCTTGCTCTTGTACGAGTTTAGAAGTATTTGGCATCGTAAAAAGCGCAACACCAAATAAAACGAGCCAAAGAATCAGCGACCACCGATAATTTCCTCCTATTTTTTTTAACATACTAAATCCCCCTTTTATTTATCGAACACTTGTTGAATAAAATTTGTATGTTCACTATAATAAAAAGAAACGAAACTTCCAATGTGCAATCAAAAGACAATTGTACAAAATCGAACATCCCACAAATAATTGTACAAAAAAGGAGATCTAAATGGACCGACGTGTCATTAAAACAAAACAAGCAATTAGAACAGCTTTTTTAGACTTACTCGCCGATAAACCGATTGCTAAGATTACCGTTTCCGAAATTACGAAACGTGCAAATATTGGTCGAGGGACATTTTATTTTCATTACACCGATGTATACGATCTTTATGAACAAACGATCAACGATACGATCGCTGACTTGATTTCATTTTTCGACGTTGAGTATCCTTACGCACAACATGAAAGTTTCGACTACTTATTTAAAGATTTACTCGCTTATATCGCCAAAGAACGATATATTTTTCTGATCTATATTCAACATGGAATGGACAACCAAGTTCTCAATAAAGTCAAAGAAGTCTTTAAAGAAAAAATTCTTCACGAAGAAAAAATTGCCCCAGATAATATCCAAGAACAAATTGAAGTCTTATATACGATTCATGGTGTGATGGGAATTTTAGTCGATTGGTTGACCGGTAAATTAGAGGTTACCGAAAGCGAATTATCAGATAGTATCAGTACACTGTTAAAAAAAATGGAGAAATAAACCTATAAAAAAATCAGACCAATCGAGAAAGATTGGTCTTGTTTTTTTATCTATCCTTATAAAGCGATCATCATTTCAATTGTTCGTAACACTCCGTTATCGTCATTTGACTTCGTCACAAAAGCTGCCTTTTCTTTAACTTCTTCAAAAGCATTTTGAACTGCGAAACTATACGTTGCTTGTTCAAATAATTCCATATCATTATACCCATCGCCAAATGCCATTGTTTCATTTTTGTTCACACCTAGTAGTTGTTGCAACTCATTGACTGTTGTTCCCTTATGGATATTTAGATTTGTAATATCGATCCAAGCGGCTTCTGAAGCGACGATAAACGCTCGGTCCTCAAATGCTTGCAGTTGCTTGACGTTTTCAAAACAACGTTTAAATGAATCAAAGACTGTGATCTTAACAAAATCCTCTGAGATCGTCGCCAATGAATCCAACTCTTTGACTACGGCATAGGATCCCCGAACGACTTGTTTGATCTCAGCTGGAGTGTCCGCATGAATAAAAGCTGCTGTCGGTGTACAAGCAATAATCGTATGGTCTGAAGCGATCTCTTCTAATTTTTCAATGATTTGAAGGCCGGTTTTATTTGGTAATAAAGACTCGTAAATGTATTGCCCATTACGTTTGATACGAGTTGCACTGTCACCTAGAATCCAGATATCTTTTAAAAATTCTGGACCAAGTAACTCCTCTACCCGTTCGCATTGTTTCCCTGTACACGCTGCAAAAGCAATATTTTTTCGCTTCATTTCTTTAAAAACGCTCTCAAAATAAGTTTTATCAAATGTATGCTGGCTATTTAAAAATGTACCATCTAGATCTGTAATAATTAATTTGATCATCTTATCCACTCCAATAGGTTTATTTTGTATCGAATTAACTAAGAAAAAAGACTTCTTAAAGTACATTTATAATATACTTCATTTATACACAAAATACTATTATTTTACGATTTCTTAAATACCCTTTATAAAATAAATTGAAAGCGGTATACTGGAAAGAACTAAGAAGGGAGAATTTTATGCACATCGATCATATTGCGCTATATGTTAACGATTTAGAAAACATGAAACACTTCTACGAAACTTATTTTGATGTTGTAAGTAACGAAAAATACCAAAATCCTAAAACGTTATTTGAATCTTATTTTTTAACCTTCAAGACGGGCAGTCGCATCGAATTGACGACGAAGAAATTTTTGACCCCACGTGCTGCGGAAAGCTTTGGCTATACTCATATGGCACTAGCTGTCGGCACTCGCCAACAAGTCGATAAATTGGTCAAACGACTAAATGAAGACGGTTACCCGTTATTAAATGGGCCACGGGTTACGGGGGACGGCTATTACGAAGCGGTCATTCAAGATCCTGAAGGCAATCTACTCGAACTGATGGCAGATAAATAAAGGAGAAAACATAATGACAAAAGACTTTGATTACGAACAAATGCTACATGGCGAATTATATCTCGCTTCTGGTATCCAACCTGAAAACAAATCGATCCACGGACAAAAAATCATGCAACAAATCAATCAAGAACCACTTGAAAATATCGACAAAATCCATGAGTTAGAACGAGAACTTTTCGGACAGGTTGGAGACCATTTCCATGTTACTCCACCTTTTTATGTCGATTATGGTCGTCATATCACACTAGGCAACCATTTTTATGCAAATATGGATTGTATCTTTTTAGATGTCAATCGCATTACTTTTGGCAATAATGTGATGGTCGGACCACGAGTTGGCTTTTATACAGCTGGGCATCCTACCGATCCTGAAATTCGAAATACACAATTGGAATTTGGCTTACCGATCACCGTCGAAGACAATGTATGGGTCGGTGCGAATGCCACGATTCTGCCTGGAGTGACGATCGGTGAAGGAGCGATCGTGGCCGCTGGTGCTGTGGTGACAAAGGATGTCTCAAGTCGTACGATCGTTGGAGGAAATCCCGCTCGCGTTATCCGCAAACTCTCTGAACAAGATACAACAAAATGGACCGAATTAAAAGCACAGTACGAAGCGAAAAAATCAACTCACTAAAAAACGAACCTACTTGACACTTAGTTATAGTGTCAAGTAGGTTCGTTTCGGTAATACCCTTCTTCTGGTGTGACGAGCCACAACAAACCGATCTTTAAAGACAAGGCAAATTGCTCTTCGATAAAGATCTCTGCTGTATTGATCTGTTTATCCAAGATAGCAGAATTGTAAATAGCTGCTTCAAGCTCTGATTTTTTGATAGCATCCGCAGAAATAATAAAGCGATCAGGAGCGATTATGGCATTGTACATTTCCAAGATCTCGACTAAATGCTGTTTTAAAGCTGATGTTGATTCCGTTACGTTTTGACTGATCAAATTAGGTAAATATTTGGCTTCACCAGCTAGATGGTGCCGTCCTTCAATCAAATGTCCCTGAGCAAAAAGCGTGATCCCTGGCATACTACGATCCGGATAGAAAATCCCAACGACCGTTTGCTCACGCTCTACGTGATGAAGCAAAGACGAACCTATCGTAACCAGATGCGCATCGTTTTGGATAAACGTCGGTAAGTGAAAACGATCCTCCACTTGCGTTTCGAGTTCCCAATCATTGAATTTATTGTACCAACTCGACACGATTTTCTTCTGATACACTTTTCCAGGAAACGAGATCCCGATTTTTTTGATTGGATATTCTTCAATTTGAGCTAAAAATTGTTCGATAAGTTCTAAAAAGTAGTCTATTGTAAACGTCGTAAATAAACAGGTTTCCTCAAAAAATATCTCGCCAGCAAGATTTACAACATTGGCTCGTAATGCTAATTTCTTTTCATTTTCTTGCGTAACTTCTTCCACACTGATCAATAAAAAATACGCATGATGGTAATTAAAATGATAGATATTAGAAGGTCGCCCCAGATTTGGTTTGATTTTATCGCCTTCAATGATGATATTTTCTGCTACTAATTGTTTGATCAACGAATTAATGGTAACGATACTAATATTTGTCTGTTCCGCTACTTCACTTTTTAACGCTGACTGATGGGTGAAAAAATAGTGTTTCACAGCATTTAGATTTTGTTCGCGAATAATGTTGATTTCTTTTTTCATAGCTTGGTATCCTTTCTAATCGATCGGAGATACATAATCGATTTACTCAGCTATATTGACTTTACAAGGCAATATTAAAAAAAGCAATTGCTTATAAAGTTTATTTTAGAATATAGACTCTATTTATTGTTCTAAAATAAAAAAGGAATAACTCTAGATAGGATACATAAAATATTTCAAATTTTTATAAATAATACTATAAATAAAAAATACTTTTGAATAATACTCGTAAATAGTATTATCAAAAGTATTTTTCTCTATTTTTTATTTAAGGTTGTTTGCCGATATACGCTAAGATCCCACCATCAACATATAATACGTGTCCATTTACAAAATCTGAAGCACCCGATGCTAGAAAAACAGCAGGTCCAGCTAGATCTTGCGGTGTCCCCCAGCGTGCAGCAGGTGTACGACCAATAATAAATTGATCAAATGGATGTGCTTCGCCATTTTCTTGAACTTCACGTAATGGAGCAGTTTGAGGTGTTGCGATATATCCAGGACCGATCCCGTTACATTGGATATTGAATTGGCCATATTCGGAGGCGATATTACGTGTCAACATTTTCAAGCCACCTTTAGCTGCGGCATAGGCACTGACCGTTTCGCGACCTAGTTCACTCATCATCGAACAAATATTGATGATTTTTCCACCACCATTTTCGATCATATCTGGGATGACTGCTTTGGCTAAAATAAATGGTGCTGTCAAGTCGACATCGACGACTTGACGAAACTCTTCCACGTCCATCTCGATCATCGGAACGCGTTTGATGATACCTGCATTATTGACTAAAATATCGATCGGTCCAACGTCAAGTCGGATCTGGGCGATCATCTTTTTGACCGCTTCTTCATCGGTTACATCACAGACATATCCCGATACTTCGACACCTAATTCTTCAAAATTACGGATCGCTTTTTCGACTGATTCTTGCGAAAGATTATTAAAGACGATCTTAGCGCCTGCTTCATGTAAAGCGAGCGCGATCTCAAAACCGATACCATGAACCGCGCCGGTGACTAAAGCGACTTTTCCATCTAGACGAAACTGATTCATCTCAAATTCCATACACTCACTCTTTTCTTATTTTAGTTCATCCATTGCGACAACGTCCATATCCGTATAGGTGATATTTTCACCACACATCGCCCAAATAAAGGAATAGTTGCTCGTTCCAACGCCAGAATGAATCGACCAGCTTGGTGAGATCACGGCTTGTTCATTTGCGACGACTAGATGTTTGGTTTCATCCGGTGTGCCCATCATATGAAATACTCGTGTATCTGGTGTTGCATAATCAAAATACAAATAGGCTTCCATTCGTCGTTCGTGAGTATGACATGGCATCGTATTCCACGCACTTCCGGTAGCTAAGATCGTATAGCCCATTTGCAATTGACAACTCTCACAAACGTTGGGATGGATATATTGATAGATTTTGCGTTCATTTAATGTATTTTTTTCTCCCGTCACTAAAGGCGTGATCGTATCGATCGAAATTTTGACATTTGGATAACGATGATGAGCTGGTGCTGAACTGATATAAAATTTTGCTGGATCGGTAGGATCATCTGAAGTAAACCGAACTTCTTTAGTACCTTTTCCGATATAATAGCCATCTTGTTTTTTCATCGCTTCGGTCACACCGTCGATCGTGATCTGACCAGGGCCACCGATATTGATGACGCCTAGTTCACGACGTTCTAAAAAGTATTCGACACCTAATTCTGTGGATAGTGAAATTTCTAAATGGCTATCCGTTGGTGTCACACCACCAAAAATCATTCGATCATTATACGTATAGGTCAATTGGATCGTTCCGGGTGTAAATACGTGTTCGACTAAAAATTCTTCTCGTAATTCTTGTGTACTATAATGGCGGATATCTTTTGGACTATGGGTATAACGTTGATCCATATTTTGCATATGTCTACTCCTTTTTATCTAGCGTGTGATTTTCCCAGTGCATCCTAGAGTTTGAAATCGTTCTACTTCGGCAACTGAAAATTGATTACAATCGCCTGCTACGGTATGTTTGAGCACACCTGCAGCCGTGGCAAATCCAATGGCTTCTTGAGCGGTCTGGCCACTTAAGATCCCATATAAAAAACCGGCACTAAAAGCATCGCCTCCACCGATTCGATCGTTTATATCGGGGATATCGTAACGTACTGTTTCGAAATATCCAGCTGTAGACCAAACACTTCCTTGCAACTCATGATACGCACAAGAATGAACCGTACGTTTGGTACTATAAAAATACTGGACATTGGGAAATAACTGATGCATCTGCTCATAATAATACTCGATCGTAGCTTGTTCTTTTTCAGGAATATCGAACAAGTAACATGCATCTAATATCCCGGCGGAACAATAATCGACAAATGGTAAAATCTGTTTAAAAATAAGGCTAGCTTCTTCCCTATTCCAAAGACTACTTCTAAAATTACAATCGAAACTGACTTTACAGCCGCTTGCTTTGGCTTGTTTGACCAATGAGATTGTCTGTTGGGCCCATTCTTTCGATAAAGCAGGCGTGACTCCTGAGATATGAAATAGCTCGACATCTTGAAATAGATCTTGCCACTCTTCAATGTGACAATCAGCAAAACTAGAGTGTGCGCGATCATATATGACCGCAGCACCTCTACTTCCGCTACCACTTTCCACGTAATACGTCCCTAGGCGTGGCCCACCTACAAGTAGCTTGCTTGTGTCGACAGCATATCGTTGGAGATGTTGGCGTACGCTTTTTCCTAAAGCATTTTTGGGTACTTTTGAGGCAAAAGCGACTTCATGACCATAATTGGCTAAAGAGATCGCTACGTTGGCTTCACCACCACCGTAATGAACTGCTAATGTAGGACTCATATTCAATCGTTGACCGGTCGTAGTCGATAGTCGCAACATGATTTCACCTAACGTTAAGATCTTTGCCATCTCACTCCCTCACAATCTGCTGATACAAAGTACTATATTCTTTAGCTAAAGCTGTCACTTCTGTTACCCCTTTTGTTTGGAATACTTTCATAAAATGACTGCCGACACCGACAGCAACTGCACCTTGTTTGAACCACTCACTCATATTGTCTAGATCGACGCCACCAGTCGGCATAATGTTCAATTGTGGAAGTGGCTGTTTGAACGTATGGATCATTTTAGGCGCATAGAGGTTTCCTGGAAACAGCTTGATGATATCGACACCACTACTCAAAGCTTCATTCATCTCCGTGATCGTCATACAACCAGGTAAATAGGGAATTTGATATAGATTACATAAACGTGCTGTTTCACTATCGAAACTTGGACTTACGATATAGGTTGCGCCTGCTAAAATCGCTAAACGCGCTGTCGTTGCATCCAAAACAGTTCCTGCTCCGATCAAAACTTCAGGACGATCACGATAAGTGTGACGTAAAGTTTCAATGATCTCTGAAGCTTGATCTAGCGTATAGGTGATCTCGATCCCTAAGATACCACCTGCGATCAGCGCTTCACTAAACGCGATCGCCTCTTCTTTTGAATCACCTCTGACTACAGCGATGATCCCTGCTTGTTTGATTTTTTTTAAGATCTCAACTCGTTGCATAGACTCACTCTTTTCTATTTAGGAATAGGTTGTCCTAATAATCCACAAGCGCTTAAGACAATAGAAGCAATTAACACGATCCAGATCACGCGAGTAGAATTCAATTTTTTACGTCCTAACATCCAATACGTTACCGCTACTAACAATACAGGAACCAAAGCAGGTAAGATCGCATCTAATGTATCTTGGAAGACTAACTCTACTCCATTGTGTTTATAGACAAATGGCACGGCTGCTTTGACTACAGATGGGATCAACGCACCGATCACAGTGATCCCTAACACAGTCGCTGCATTTGTAAACGCTGACAACTTATCTTTTAAGGTAGTTACTAGTTTCGTTCCTTGCTTATACCCTAATGGTAATAAGGCCGCACGTCCGAATAACAAGGCGACATTGGCAACGATCCAAAGTACACATCCAACGATCGATCCTTTTTGAGCTAATGTTCCTGCGATCGAACCAAAGATCGTTCCCCAGATCACGTGGAATAATGAATCACCGACCCCAGCTAATGAACCCATCAACGCTGTTTTTAACGCTACAATCGTATCTTTTGCTTTATAGCCATCTTTTTCTTCAATCGCCAAATCGATCCCCATGATCAAGTTTCCAAAAATCGCATTTGTATTGAAGAATTGATTGTGTGTATGCATCATATCTTTGAATTGTGTTTCATCTTCAGCATAGAATTTTTTCAATGCTGGCATCATCGCGTAAAGATAACCTGAACTCATCATTCGTTCGTAGTTCCAGTTCAATTGACTTCCTAAAATGTAACGCCAGCTAATTCTATTTAAGTCTTGTTTAGTCAAAGTTTTGTCTTTACTCATCACCATCAAATCCTCCTTCAAAATCTTGATTTCCAGAAACAGTAGTAGTGGCTACTTCTTTTGTTGTATCACGTTTAAAAACGAACATCGCAGCGATGACACCAATTATCGATACCCCCATCATCGGGATATTCAAGTAAGCGGCTAAGAAGAACCCTAAAAGCAAGTACGGTACGAATTGTTTAACTGGTAAGTAGCGTAATAAAATTGCGATACCGACAACAGGTAATACACCACCAGCAGTTTTTAATCCAGTCATCAACCATTCAGGCATATTGTCTGTTAACGCAATTACTGCTGCATCTCCTAGAATCAACATGATAAAAATCGGGATTGCACGAGAAAGACCCCAGAAAATAGAACCTGATAAAACCAATTTAGGAATTCGTTTGATATGCAAATGATCGATTGCTTTGTCGATACGATGTAATAAAAATACGTTACAAAAACGAGCTGCGACATCTAACTGAAGCATGAGGAGTGACACCGGAACTGCTAAACCAATCCCATATTCGGCACCTTTACCTGAAATTACCGCAAAGGCCGTACCTAATACAGCACCGGTGAAATAATCGGGTACCGATGCACCACCAAAAGCTGCAATCCCTAGACGCATCAACTGTAACGTTCCGCCGACCATCAAACCGGTCGTCAAATCACCCATGATCAGACCCGAGATCATCCCGGCAATGACCGGCTGAGTCAACGTATTGGAAATCAAAGAATCATTAATGGCAATAAACGCATAGACTGTAATTAGTATGATTTGTAATGTGGAGATATGCATGAGTTAGTCCTCCTTTATTTGTCGTTCATCTTTTTGATAAAGTCGATTGCTGGATCATTTGGTACAAGCTGTGCTTTAATCGTCATACCACTATCGGCTAAGGTTGTAAAAATCGTTTCTTCTTGTGGCATCAATTTGATACTCTTCGTGATTTCTTTCGCGCCGTCTTTATAACTGATATTTCCTACTGTTAAGGTTTCGATCTTCCCTCCCGCGTTCACAAAATCTAAAACATCATTTGGTGTTTTGAACAATAAGAAAATACGTTGTTTCCCATATTTTCCTTTATTGATATTTTCAGCAGCTTTTCCAGGTGCTAACACAGATAGTCTCATCGTAGACGGTGCAGCAAGACGAAGAGATGATTTTTGTAACGGATCATTTGCGGCATCTGCATTTGCAACGATGATTCGCTGGGTATCCAAGCTTGTCGTCCAGATTCCAGCTACTTGTCCATGGATCAATCGTTCATCGATACGAGCATTGACAATCACTGCTTTTCCAGCATAATGACTGTAATCTTTTTTTGCTATCGGATTTTCCGGCTCAGGTTCAACTTGCGTCAAGGCCATTTTGACATCTAAGATTCCTTGACGAGCACTTTTGATTAGTTCTTGATTGGATAACGAAAAATTGGTAGCGCCTTCAATTACAAGAGGTAAAGAAAGTCCTGCGATAACAGTAACGTTTGGATCGTCTACGTAATGTTTGATTGCCGTGTTACAAGGCGTACCACCTAGAAGATCAGCAATAATCAGCACTTCTCCTGTAAAGGTTTTCATTTTTTTTAGTAGGCGTTCTTCAAAAATCAAATTGTCTTCGCCCTCATTAAGCGATAGAGCATGAATCGTATCTTGCTTCCCAATGATCATCTCCAGTGTGGACTTTACACCGTGTGCCATGTCGCCATGACTGATTAATAAAATAGTTCTCACGTGAATCACTCCTAAATAAAATAATAGTGGACCGAATGAAGTGCTTTTGCTATTTACAAACCTAATATATCATAATATGTTAGGTTTGTAAATTCAATATGTTAAGATATTGAATTTTTTTATTCCTAGCTGTTTTTAGCGGTTTCTTGCTATAATTTTCTAAATTAACATGTTATACTCAAAGTGAAAACGTTTAAGGAGGAGAAATTTATGATCCCAAAATATCAAAAAATAAAACGGGATCTCATTACAGAGATCAAACAACATAAATTCATTCCTGGCGATAAGTTCTATTCAGAAGCCGATATCAAAGCGAAATACGAAGTCAGTTCGATCACAGCAGTGAAAGCCTTAAATGAATTGACGACCGCTGGCTATCTTTATCGGATACAAGGAAAAGGAACCTTTGTTTCAAAATCAAAAGTCGCTCAGACAGTCAAGTTTTCAGATATCGAGAACCATTCTCCAGATAAAGAAACGATCAAAGTGCTTAGTATCACTGAAGAGTCTGATCCAGAGATCTTAGCAGAACTCGGTTTAAAAAAAGACGAAAGCTACTATAAGATCGTACGTGTTCGATCAGTAGAAGAAACACCTTTTTTAGTCCATATCACACATATGCCAAAATCTTTGATCAATGAAGCGTTGATTGATGATCTTTCAGCTTTTAGTAGCATTTATGAGCGTGTACGAAAAGATTCCAATATCGATCTATTCTCTTTGTCTTCAGTAGAGACTAATGAGATCGTCTTTCCAGAACATGCACCATTAATGGCTCTTTTACAACTCAGTTTTCGTGAGCCTGCAGTCAAACAAGTCAAGCATACTTACCTAGACGATAAAAGTGTCGCCGAATATATCATCAGTTATAAACATTGGCGTTACTTTAAAACAAAAATAGAAGTAGAAGCGGATTAAGCTTCTACTTCTATTTGTTTTGCAGTCAGAGCATGATCACTAAATACGAGTTCGTTGATCTCGCTTCCTTCTGTTTCAAAGATTACGACTTTATTTTTTCCGGTTATCAAAAATTCTTTCGGACAATATAAAGTGTACGTAGGTCCTTGGTTCCAATAACGACCAAGTAGATGTCCGTTGACACTGATGATTCCTTTACCATACTGACGACAGTCGATATAAGTATCGCAAACCTCAGCCAACGTGAAGTCTACCTCATAAAACGAAGGCTGTGTAGGATCAGCTTCTTTAGTAAAATCGATTGCAGCGATCTGTTCAGCATCCAAGTTCAATGATGATTGCGTATAGCCTTGATGGAAATGGATATCATGGATCACACCTCCGCGGATCCCTTTTGATTGCGTCGGATTGTTCAGCTTAAATCCATAATTTACTCTGCCCATATTTTCCACCAAAATATCCAATGCGATCGTTTCTTGCTCTTCTTTTCCACTGATCAAGACTTCTTCACCGATCGCTTCTCGATATTGAGTCGTCTGGTATTGTCGATCGACATAAAGTTGTGCGCGGTCACTAACTTCCACTAACTTGATCTTCGTTTCATGACGATAATTTTTCAACGTTAATGAATACAACATATAGCCATACCCTGTCCCAGCTTCTTCCATCGTTTGCGGATAGGTCGATTGGATCTTTGGTGCGATCGCATCTAGTGTCGCAAACAAGGATACGCTATTAGTCACAGGAAATACCCCTAAATGTTGGAGTTTTTTCGTACGTGGTGCAGCTTGTTGTACTTCAGGACAAACTTCTTTGATCGCTTGTTGTACCGCATAGTATTTTGCTGTCGGCTCGCCACTTTCAGTCAATAATGCATCGTAATCATACGAAGTGATCTGAGGTAGATCGGTCGTGCCACGAGCAGAACAACCATTGTAAAACCCGAAATTCGTCCCTCCATGAAACATATACAGATTCAGTGAACCGATCTTCAGCATCTCTTTGACATCTTGTGCAAGTTCAGCTGGATCACGCGTAATGATCGGCTCGCCCCAACGATTGAACCATCCATCCCAGTACTCCATACACATGATTGGCCATTTTTTACCATGACGGGCCATAAAATCAGCCAGCACAGCACTATTTTCTTTTGAATGACTTCCAAAATTTCCAGTCACAAATACGTCTTCTTCGATCAGCGTTCCGGCATCTAAGACTTCATCCCATGAACCATCAGAAGTAAATAAAGGCACCTCCACTCCTAGTTGTTCCATGATCGCTTTTGTTTGACGTAGATACTCTTTTTCCATACCGTAAGATCCATATTCATTTTCGACTTGCATCATCAAGACCGGACCGCCTTGTGTGATCTGCAACGGTAATAATTTAGGTAACAAGACGGAAAAATAATCGTAGACGTATTGCATAAAAATAGGATCAGTCGAACGCAAGCGCAGTTGTTTATTTTGCAATAACCATGCTGGCAATCCGCCAAATTCCCATTCTGCACAAATGTAGACGCTCGGACGTAAGATCACGTAAAGTCCCATTTTTTGTGCTAGGCGAACGAACGATACTACATCATGCCTACCGGAAAAATCAAATGTCCCTTTTTGTGGCTCATGAATATTCCAAGGGATATATGTCTCGACCGTATTTGCGCCCAAAGCTTTTAAATTGTATAAACTATCTTCCCACTGTGCTGGCGTCATACGAAAATAATGGATCGCACCACTGATCAGTTTCATTGGCTGATTGTCGATCAGGAATTCTTCTTTGATTTCAAATGTTGTCATTTTTTCACCAATATCTATTCCATTCTGGATGTGCTATACGCATGAGCGCTTCAAAATAAAAATAATCGCCCCAAAGATTTGCCTCATCGACACCTTTGCCTTCGTGATACGCATACACTCCATGAAGTAATAGCCCTTCTTCATTTATTTTGTCTCGACTGGTATAGTATTCTCCTAGTTGAACGATCAAACCTTTCGCACATGCCTCAGCATCGGGATAGACCTTAAGTGATGATGCTTCTAGTAGACCACAAGCCACGATCGCTGCAGCTGAACTATCCTTTGCATCAGGTTGAGCATCATTAAAATCAAAATCCCAATACGGAATCAGATCATTTGGTAAATGATTTAAAAACACATCGACGATCGCCGGATAGATACTTGGAAATAATCGATTTGTTAGATATTTATAATCTAGTGGTATCCCTAATACGGCCCAACTTTGACCACGAGCCCAAATCGATTCATCACTGTTTCCCTGATGTGTTGCGCCATATGTCTTCATCCCGGTTTCAGGATCAAAATAATAAGTATGGTACGTCGTCCCATCTGGTTTGATCACCGTAGAAAGTACTGTATCAAAATGTTTTTGTGCGATCGCTTGATACTTTAGATCACCTGAAAGTTGCGATGCTTGGAACAATAGTGGCAGATTGATCAAGGAATCGATGATCAATCGGTATTCTTTAGGATCGCCCAACGTTCCCCAAGCTTGAATAAATTCGCCTTTTTCCTGATAGCGAGTGATTAAACGATCCGCAGCTAAAATCAGTGTTTCTTTATATGTTTCTTTGTTCGTCTGCTGCCATCCTGCACCAATCGATAGACTATATAAAAAACCAATATCGTGGTGGTCAAGGATATAATGATCTGCTAATCGCTGTTTGAAACTTTCACAGTTACGTGTCGCTTGTTCAAAAAATACCCTGTCTCCTGTTTGTTCATAACACATCCATAGCATCCCCGTCCAAAAGCCATTCGTCCAATCATCATTGCCTTTGATACGATATTTCCCATCTGTTGCACATGCTGAAGGAAAATCATCTTGGAAGCGGATCATATTGTGACGGATCTTAGCAATACAAAACTGAAGTTGTTCTTGAAGCCACTTTTGTGATAGATGTTTGGAGCACTCGAGCAATCGTTGTTTATTTTGTTGTACAGACATACAAAACCTCCGTTCTAAAAATTAAAATGTTAATATATTAAATTTAAACGCTAAAAAAATTTTGCTATAAAATCCGACGTCCAAAAGCTTCGATCTGGGTCAATGCTGGGAACGATGAAGCATCCTGATGTTTGAGCAACTGCGAAAACGTGATCGTACGTGTTCGCTTTTTTTCGATAATAAATGTCTGAAAATCAAGTCGATTCGTCGTGTCCATTCTCTGACTAGTCCCATCAGAAAACGTGATCGTCACTTGCTCCCAATAACTATCGTGGGGATAATCACCACGAAACAGCAATTGAATCCGATCGAGTTCCACTTCACTTCCAAAGTCGATCGTTAAAGCAGCATCAGGCATTTGATTGATCCCCCATGAGGTGAATGGATAGGATCCATGTGACTGATTGGCATATTTCCCATCGATCGCATTTTTAGCAAAAAAGACTACATCATCGCGCGTCTCCACATTGGCATAGGCATGAGGAAAAGCTCCAGATCCTGCTTTTTGATCATGAGTATTTTGGGTAAGATTTTGATAATTGGTGATCTCAAAAGGATAGGCATACCGCACCATGATATGATGGCGTTTCGCTGAAAAAGCAGTCTCGACCAGCGCTTTTTTGTCCGTATCTTTCGTAAGCACTTGATAACGCCACGTGTCTTCAGGGATATATAACAAAGCAGGTGCTAACGTTTCATCCAGTTGGACGACGACATAGTTTTCTTTAGTATCAAAACGAACATCAATATAATCTCCTAGTTGATAGGTATAATCCTTGATCCCTAATACCGCTTGTTCTTTTGCGGTTACCCGATATGCTCCTACCTCTTTCTCATGATCGATCGGACCGGTGATCACTTGGTGTTCATGATTTTTTAATTCGATTGTTATCATGATGATTCCTCCTTGATATATTCTCCACCTACTAATGAGATCAAGCGATGGGTTCCTGGTGCTAAGGTAGCTGTTACGTAAGGAAAGATGGTCCGATTAGCATATAACGACGTATTAGGCTCAGGCCGTACACTGTCTGCTGCGTGATAACCTTCAATCCCCAAAATACTCGAGTGCAGATCTCCTGACACGACTTTACGTCCTTTACAATCGATCGGATGATCTTCTGCGTTCTCTAACGGTACACTAAATCCGCCATCTTTTACCGTGATCGTTCTTGTCGTTACGATCTCATGGACTCGAACGTGCCACTGGTCTAACGGATAGATCGTAGTGTTCACCTCGACTTCAGGATACGGTTGCCAAGTATATTGAACAGAAGAAGCGGTCATCTCGTAATAACTTACCTCGTGCTTACTTCTAAAATAAGTGTCTTCGTATGCAATCGCTAGTGTGTTGTCAAAAGCTCCTTGGCTATAGGTCTCTGCCGCTTTTGCGACACTAAAACCAAATTTCGTCGAATAGACAAATTTGCTGTATTTATCAGCCGCATGTGCTTGCCCTACTAAAGATAGTCCAGCAGGATACCCTAAGACATGCGACTGATCAGCTGTCGTGGTGACCAACATATTCCCTTCTTTGATCAAATGATACATCTCTTTTATTGGTTTGATTGGTGTTGCTTCCCAAAAAGGATGTTCTGGTGATGTAGCTAATAATAGAAAAAATTTAAAACTCCAATAAGGTGATCCTGGAGCGTTATAGCCTTCTGCCATCACTAGGTTTTCATAACAATACCCAATCGATAAACGCTTATCTAAAGTAAATATCGGTGCTTCCATCCAAGAGTTTAGATGTTTGGAGAGAATCCATTTCATCTCGCCCCATGGTATCGCTTCCAATTTCAGAAAGATCAAAGCGGAAAAAAAACATCCTTGAGCAAAGCGATACGTCAAACTTCTTCCAAATGGGATCGCTACACCCTCTGCATCAAAATAATAGCGATACGACTGCGCGAATTTCGTTGCCCGTTCGATAAAACACGCTGCATGAGTTGGATCTTCATGTGCCATAAACTTAGCATATAACAAGCCATAAAAATGAAACGCAAACGCGATATAATAATCTTTTTGGGACTCTTTACCATCGAAATACCAGCCATTGCCACAATACATCGTATCGATCAACTCGAGGTCGTGTTGTAAAGCAGCCCGATCCAACTCACGTCCATATCGGTATTGCGTCATGCGGATCAAGACTTTAAAAAACGTCCAATTGTTCCGTGGTATGCGTTTAGATAAGGCTTGCTCTAACCAACAAAATACTTGCTCTCGCTCTATCGCACTCGTTTCTTGTTGCCAAAGTGTCTGGTGCAAGACTAAAAACAAGCAGATCGCAGGCATTTCGACAATATATTGATCATAGTCTTTTATCTCTCCCCAATAATCAGCAGAATCCGGTGTCGTTCCTTGTACGATCTTTTTGATGTAGGTTTGTTGTAAAACTGGATCTGGTTTTGTGGTCCAGTACGGAGCTAGTCCCCACAATGGACGGATCAACGCTTCCATATCGGCACGTCTCGTATCATATACAGCACCACTCTCACCCAAATGGATTCCGAGATAATCTTCATTTTCTATTTGATATCTCAAAGGTTCCATCAATCGTTCTAATACATCTTGGAAAGCTTTCGGATCAAGATACGCTTGTATCATGTACTCTCACACCCCTTTTCTTTTTTATTTATATTTATGTGTGGCTCAATAAACCAAAAGATAATATGTTAACTTATTTATTTATATTATATACCGAATATTTAACTAACACAATAAAAAACCATATTCGGTAAATATATATTTTTATTTATTACGCAATTGAGATAAATAGTATTGTATTTGCAAACTAAATTTTTACCATTTCATTCTGATCCAAACGCTATGATTTTACTAAGTAAAACTATGACTAAACAAAAATTCATATAGACTAAATTATAAAAAATATGGTCTAAAAAATAGACTATTTCTTTTTATAGTTTAAAAATTTTGCGCTATTCTGAAATTATCTTATCCCCTTCTTCCTTTTTGAATAACCCACCTTGATCGAGCATCCGTTTGATCAAACGTGCGACGTGGCACAATAACTCAACCCAGTTTGTCATGACTCGTATTGATCAACTTAAAGGCCTAACTTTCGGCAACTTTGGTCATAAAGGTTGGATTTTGTTTCAGCTTGTCTTCATTTCTAGCATATGGAAGTTCCAAACAACGAAAATCGCTGAGTGCTACGACGGTCGCAGCAGCTTGCGCAGATTTTGCCATAAATTCAGATTCACCCATCATCCCTTTTGACACATAATCAAAAAGGATTCGACAATTGCGTGTTTTACGAGTACGTTTTAAACTAAATAATCAAAAACAGACCAATCATTCATATGAATGATTGGTCTTTAACTTTCAATTTCATTCACTAGGAATAATTGACAAATGCTCCGCTTTTCAGTAATTTTAATTTATAAAACAATTTAGAGAGGGGTAATTTGTTTATGATTAAAGCGTATAAAGAATATTGGAATAATATTACCGTAATGAATGCATCCGCAACACGAGCACAGTATTGGTGGCCACAGTTGATCAACTATTTTGTCTTGTTTTTATATACAACCCTTACACAGACGTATAAATATATTGATTTTATGCCAGATGGAACTAAAGTGATCAAAGAACTAAATCTTGTGAGTATTCTGTTTTTAGTTTTGAGTTTTTTGATTTGGCTGGCTAATTTTACAGTTAGAGCAAGACGATTCCATGACCGTAACCATAGTAACTGGTGGGTATTATTTTACCTTATTCCTTTGTTTGGAAACTTGATCATCTTGATTACATTGATTTTACCAAGCAAATCAGATACGAGATGGCCTCGTAATCAATCGCAAATTTAATCAAAAAAAACGAGCTTTTTTGAATTAAAAAGTTCGTTTTTTTATATAAGAAAATAAGTGATCGTCATCTTATAAAAGGAGGTTCTATGATATGAAACGAAAAAAAGTATTTATCACATCCCTACTACTTATCCTTATCCCAATCGTCATCAGTGTCCTATCCAATCTTTTCTTTGCTTCTTCCATCTTTATTTCTTTGATCGTCGTATATGGTGTCCTTTTAATTTTCTTACTACCTTCAGATTCTTTTTTTGGGAACGTTGTCGATTACCATACAAAAGTGGCAAATCCCACTTTTCAATCTGAAAAAAAGAAATTACATCTGAATCAAGAAAAACTAGAAGATCTGATTCTTTTTTTCGTTGTTCTATTTTCTTTACTTATCACCTTGATTATCTTTTACGTTAAAGCGACTCATAGTGCTTAGTTAATCCGTAGCCAATTTCTAGAGAAGGTGATTATGATAGATGCAAATAAGAAATGGAAATTAAAGCGAAGAATACTATTTATAGAAAAGCTAGTCATTTTGCTAATTTTAGGTATTTGTTGGTTTAAAATGATGTTTGATCTGCCCTTTATGATTACTTTTTTTAAACTCATAGTCGTCCTATCTCTATTCGTCTTATTACAAGAAAGTATACTAATCGTTTTTGAAAAACGGAACAATAAGTAAGTTTTGATGCATTTACTAAAAAGTAATATCTCAATAAAAAAATAACTTATAATTTAAAACGGTTTTAGCAAAATTCAAATAAATTTTTGCTAGAACCGTTTACTATACCCATAAAATAAACTCAACCTTTCTTTGTTAAATACTAGAATTTAGTTGACGATTAATTTTTTTAATATCGCTTTTTGCTTTAATCATAAATATGGTCCACATGATGATATAGACTAAGATATAGTAAAGTGTAAAAATCAAAACACCTACAATCGATAAAGGATACCATCTTGCTACTAAAGATAATGGAAAAAATAAACTATAGGTTACTAGAAAATGTACGATAGACATTTTGGTAATACTCCAATCTGTCTCGGTAAAAATCAAACTCGTACTAGAAAATACCGCTCCAATTAATGCCCAGATAAAAATTGAACTCACAAACGCATTCAAAGAAGAATCAAATTGATCCATGAATCTTGGGGGTGCTGGAAAATATTCTGTTAACCCGTAAGCATAGCTAAAGATAATTGATAAAATCAAGCCAATTATAATTCCAATTGGAAACCCTGCGATAGCGTGTCGAATAATTTTTTTACTCATAGTAATTTCTCCTTAATTTTTTTGATATAGCGTCTAGAGGAACTCGTTTGGATGCCATTTTTTAAGTGGATCAAAATAATTCCAGTTGGTGTTAGTTCTAAATTTGAAATTGCATAACGATTAATAATTTCTGTATTCGATATACGGATAAATTGATTTGGTAGTATTTCTTCTAGTGTATATAGTCGATGTTTGATTATAAATTCATTGTCTTTCTTATAGCCAAAGACTTTTTTCTCAGCTGAAACAAATCGGCTGAATGATTCGATCGATTGTAACTGTTTTTTTCCATCTAGTAGACATTCAATCGCAGCAATTCTTGATTCGATATCATAAATAATCGATTCAATCGTTTCATCTTTTTTACTCGCTTGTAAAATCATGACATCAGGTTCTAACTCTTTATTTTGGATAAAATTTACCTTCATGACTTCCCCTCCTTAGAAAAAGCATAACGAAATAGCGATTAAAAATCTATAGATTATAGATAGGTGGTCGAATACGAAAGGATAACTGGTAGAACTTGTTTTATTAAATGGCTTTTTTGATTTAATTTAATTATAACCATTCGTAATATGGACACAAAAACAGACCAATCACTCATTTAGAATGATTGGTCTTTATACTGATTTCTTATATTTTGTTGAGTGTATTATGGAATAAATATATTATTTATGTCTATTCCAAATTACTTTACTAAAATTAATTTCAAGAGTTTCTCTCATGACTTACTGAGATAAAAATTCATTAAATTCATCCTTATATTTTCTATGCCATCTAGAAAGTGCTGGTCTATTATTGATAATATCACCTATGCTCCATTCCATTCTTCGCTCATCTATTTCAGCTGTTACTTCGTTATCAAGTCCTACAATATAAAAATCATCATTTAGTAGTGACTTCTCAAAAAAATGCATTAACTCTTTTGTAGACCACGGAGCATCTGGTTTTTGATTTGGTTGACTAAAATCTGCATTCGGAAAATTCATAGGTGTCCAAGTGTACCCCGGAACTAATAAATGCGCTGTCACTTGATGATTTGAAATTTCTCTTAATTCATGTGCGAGCTGCTCAGTTAATACTTTAATTGCTGCTTTTGATACAGAGTAACCAACATTGCCAGGTGGTGTTGTAATCCCTTCTTTAGAACCCAAGTTCACAATAGCAGAAGGTGAATTTTGCTTAAGCAATGTTGGAACGAATTTATGTTGTATCTTTAATATAAAAAAAAATTCACTTCCATCATATCCGACCAATTATCTAATTGATCCCAAGGGCTAGTAGGTATACTTATACCTGCATTATTAAACAGAAGATTTACTTGTCCAAACGCTTCAAATGCAACATCATACATTTTTTGGATGGTTATTGCATCCGCTACACTTCCTTCAATCAATCTATATTCCGTTGAAAGTGTGTGAGCTACTTGTTTTAAATATTTTAAGTTAGTATCTACTAAAACTAAACGCATACCAGCATCTGAAAAATGTTTTGCAGCTGTCGCGCCAATACCAGCTCCCGCTCCAGTTATCACTGCTACATAATCTTTTTTAATGACATCTACCATAATTTCTACATTTTCTCCTTTTAATCTATAAATCATTCTCAATCGCTTTGATTAATTTAGCTGGAACCCCACCAATGACACAATTATCAGCTACATCTTTAGTTACAACTGCGCCAGCTGCAATGACGACATTACTACCAATTGTGACACCTGGTAAAATTGTAACATTGGCACCTATCCAAACATCGTTTCCTATTTTTACAGGTGTAGCAGTGGCTAAATTTTGCCGACGCATCTTTGGCGATAGTGGATGATTAACCGTTGAAATTAACGTATTTGGACCAATCATCACATAATCGCCTATCTCGACCTTTGCAACATCTAAGATAGTTCCGTTATAATTCATTAAAAATTCTTTGCCTACATGAATATTTTTTCCATTATCACAATTAAAATCAGGAAGTACAGTTACATTCTCTCCTGTTGTTCCAAATAGATCAGAAATAGCTCGTTGCCGCAATGTCGTTTCGAATATATCCAATGAATTCAAAAAATGACATTTTTTTGTTGCGTTGAATTTAATCATTTCAAGCTCTGAATCTTTAAAATTATATGGCAAATTATTTTGTAATTTCTCAAGTTCTGTCATTTTTAATACTCCTAACGTAATTGTATCTAATAAGTATCTATTTTAATTCCTGATAATAGTCAAAAAATCTCCATCCATTTCTTGATGTTTTACTTATTTCATTTAGTGAAACAGACTTAGATAACGCGATAACCTGCATCAATAATTTACTCTCATCAAATTGACTTAAAGCCCTCGGATGGATAAAATTAATATATGTATACTGCGAAGATAAACTATTTAAAAATTCAATTTTCGTAATAAAACTCAAGCTAACTAAAAGGATATCACCAGTATTTTGAATCACTGTTTTCTTATTCTCAATCTGAGGTATGATCAGATCACAAGTTTGTAATTTAGTCATACGCGTAACTAGTTCGATAATTATTTCCTTATCATGCTCTTCAGTTAAAAAATGAATCGAAGTTTGATTTTTTATAATGATCACCTCCGTAATTACTTCTTTACACTAACAATTTATCAAGATTTATACTTCTTTTTATCGATTTGTATCAAAAAGAAATCGGGTTTTAAAATATTACTAGATAAAATAATATATTTTAAAACTACGTTTCAAAGTAAACAGAAAGGATTGATACTTTTGTTAATCCAAGAACGAATGAAACATGGGTCTTTTACTGCTAGCGAACGAACTGTTATAGAGTATATCTTAGAAAAAAAAGAAGCAATTACCCATATGACGATTGAAGAAATTGCAACAGAATCGTTCTCTTCTAAATCTACACTTGTAAGAATTTCGAAAAAATTACATTACAGCGGTTGGGCTGAATTGAAACGAGAATTTTTAAAAGAAATTGATTATTTAAATGCTTCAAATATATTGATTGATGCCAATACCCCTTTTACAACTAAAGACTCTTTAATGACGATTGCAAATAATATCGCTACTTTAGAAAAAGATTCTATTTCTGAAACATTATCCTTACTATCTCATGATCAATTGCGAGAAACATTAACCATAATTGAAAAAAGTAGTAAAATTCATATTTTTGCTGTTAGTAGTAATTTATTATTGGCAAATAGGTTTCAACATCAAATGAAACGAATCCGAAAAGATGTGATTATACATAAATTACAAAATGAGATCCTTTTCGATGCCTATCTTGCCACTCCTAATTCTTGTGCGATTATTATTTCTTATACAGGTGAAACAGCTCAGTTGATAGACGTTAGTAAACAGCTGCAAAGAAATAAGGTTCCAATAATTTTGATTACTAGTATTGGAAGTAATACTTTAATAAATTACAGCAACAGTGTATTAAGAATCGCAACCAAAGAAAAAATGTTTTCAAAAATCTCCAATTACTCAACAGATGTCTCAATAGAATATTTATTAGATGTGCTTTATTCTTGTTTTTTTAATCTAAATTTTGAAGAAAATTTAAACCTAAAAATTGATGCCTCTAAATATATTGAAAAAGATCATTTTTCTAATAATACTTTATTGAAAGAATGAACGAAGAAAAAACACCAAATTTATATTCAACTAAATGAATACAAATTTGGTGTTTTTAATTCTATTAAACTTTCAATTCTCTACAATAGTTATTGATTCATTTGTTGAATACCTGTTTCTAAAATTTGAATCTGTAATAATGTTTCTGCATTTGTGGTTACTTTTGCTTTTCCATTTATAATCGCTTCGTATACATCCTCATAAACTCGACTATAATCTCCAACTTCAGAAACTACTTTTTCTTCTCTGTAATCGTTGTACTCGTCTAGATAAGTTAGTATTCCATAATGTTCAGGTAAATCGATACCAAAATGTTCATTATCTGGCATATAAAATAATTTAAGATGTTCTTCTTGGCGATCTTTAGTCTGTTTAATAAACATACCTTTTTTACCATACACTACAAAACTAGGACGTTCTTTAATTCTAAAATAACTAGATTTAATTGATACTTTCATCTGATCATAAAATAAATCTAAATCAAAATAATCATTCATTCGATTTTTTCCTAAAAGTTGTCGTACTTCATAATGAATCTGATCTGGTTGACCAAAATAAGAAAGTACTTGATCAATCGTATGACAAGCATGACCATAAAGATAACTCGTATCGATTGAATATTTGTCGACACTTTCTGGTATCTCTGGCCGAAAATAATCATAATGCATTTCAACCTCTAAAATATCTCCCAAATTACCACTCTCAATCACCTTTTGAACAGTCAAAAAATCTGAATCATAGCGTCTATTTTGGTAACACTGAACAAATAATCCTTTTGCTTCAGCCAATTCGAATAATTCTTTTGCTTCACTTGAAGTTTCGGTAAATGGTTTTTCAATCAATACATTTTTTCCATGTTCAAAAACTTCTTTTCCTATTTTGTAATGTGTTGCACTTGGAGTAGCCACAACTACCAATTGAATTTCTGGATCACTATAGATATCTTCAATATTTGTTGTATACGTGATGCCTCCTACTTTTTTCCATGTATTTTTTATTGTTGGTGCATAAATAGTTTTAACATTAATTTTATCTTTAAGTTTTGTAGAAAACGGCAAATGGTATCGATTAGTACTTTTCCCATTTCCAATATAAGCAATCGTTAGTACTGACATATTCATTCCTCCAGATTTCATATTATAAATTTTTTCATTTTCAACGAAGATCGGCACTTTTCAATGCTAAATCTATGACTTCCATCACTAATTTAGAATGTTGCATGCGTTGTCTCGCTAAATCGCGATTATTTTCTAAGATAATTTTTGCAAATTGTTTAAATTCTTCATACATACGATGCTCATGTACATTATAATTAAATTCCTCTGCAGCTTGTGTTTGAGCTTGCTTGGTATAACTCCGCACCATATTTGTTGGACCATTCACTACAATAGCACCGTTTGTTCCTTGAATCGTGGAACGAATATCAGCCGAACTATCTTTTGCACCAATACAAGTAACTTTAGTCGTACCATAATCTAATATTAGAACTCCTGATGTATCTACACCATGCTCGATATTAGCTAAATACTGAACAGATAAAGGTCTACCCATTAATCCTATAACAAAATGAATATTATAAATATTGATATCCATCAATGCGCCACCACCCTTTTTAGGATCAAAAGCAGGCAATATAATCCCTTTTTTAAATTGATCATATCTAGAAGAATATTGAGAATAATTGCATTCAATAATCTTTAAATCTCCAATATTGGATAAGTCTTTTTGAATCATTTTATAATTGGACAAATATTGATTTGTAATAGCTTCAATCAAAATAACATTTTTTTCTTCAGCCAATTCTTCTAACTTCGATAATTCTTCTAACGATAATGTGAACGGTTTTTCACAGATAACATTTTTATCTTTTTCTAATGCTTTTTTAGCGAATATGTAGTGTAAATGATTCGGTAACGCAATATACACAGTATCAATTGTTTCGTTATTTAGACACTCATCAAAATCCGTATAGATTGCATGAATCGAGTACCTAGTTTGTAACTCTTTCATTGTCTCTAAATCTTGCTCTACACCAATAATTGCTTTTAATTCAATTTCTGGAATACTCTCTACCATTATTAAAAAATCTTTTACAATCATTCCAGCACCTAAAATAGCTAATTTCATCGTTTATTGCTCCATTCCTGATATCTAATATTCTTTGGGGTAAATTTACTATACTGCTAGACTATTTGATTAGATATACTTATTCATCTTTAAGGTAAAATTGTTCACTAAACAAAATCATAAGCGAAAATTTATGAACATTTTGTTCAACAATCACATTAGACTATAAAACTTAAAGAACCTGAATCACTTGTCTAAAAAAGATCAGTACTAGCTAAACTAGCTTTTCTAGAATGGATTTTTATCGTCTTTTTCGTATAGAATAGAAAGTAATAAAGGATAAGAGGTGGAATAATTGATGTTAATTTTAGATAAATTAAAAAATCTTGAAGGATTTACCAATACAGAGAAATATTTAGCTCATTATATCAACGATCATCTAGAAACGGTCATCACACTGAATATTGAACAATTAGCTGAACGAACCCACATGTCCCATTCTTCTATTGTACGATTTGCTAAAAAACTGGGATATAATGGATTTAAAACTTTTAAATTAGCGCTTTTAGAAGCCTTTCACAGTAAGCAACATACATTGGATACAATAGATGCTAATTTTCCATTTCAAGAATCCGATGACTCATTAGAAGTTGCAGAAAATATTTCAAATCTTTATATCAATACGATTAAGCGCACTCAAGCCCAATTATCAAAAAAAAAACTCAATGATGCTGTAGATCTTATTTTAAAAGCAAAAAAAATTTTTCTCTTTGCTCGAGGAGACTCACAAATTCGAGCAAGAAGTTTTCAAAATAAGTTAATGAAAATCAGTATTTTCTCGTTTATCGCAGAAGAATACGCTGATGAGTCTTGGATAGCGGCAAATGTCACAGATGAAGATTGTGCAATTTTTTTATCTTATAGTGGTGAGACTCCATTTTATGATCAATTTATACAACATTTTTTCGATCAAGGTATTTCAACTATTGTATTAACTGGAAATACAAATTCAAGATTGAAACAAATGGCAACTGTAAGCTTAGTCAGCGTTCAAGAAGAACTTTCTTTCTTTAAAATTGGTACCTTTGCTTCTCAAATTTCTTTTGAGTATTTACTGGACACACTTTTTTCACTGATTTATTCACGGAATTATACGAAACATTTAATAGATTTAACAGAAAAAAACGAGCTGTTAAACAAAGGAACTTTGTCTCATAAATATGAGAAAAACAATTAATTATTAACTATAAAAATAGACCAATCACTCATGAGAATGATTGGTCTTCATGGATATAATATATAGATGAAATATCTTTTGCCACATTAATAATTTTCTCTTTATATTTTTGAAAGAAATTTAGATATTACTACTCAATACAGCAAATTTGCTGTATTATTTAAATAAAGAAAAGCGTTATCCAGACACTCTATTTGACATTACTGTATATTGGATTATAAAGGAGTGATTGTAATGAGTACTCTATGGTTAACTTTATCTCTTGTTATAGTTGTGATTGGTGCGTATTTTTTCTATGGAATTTTCGCTATGCAATTAGGAAATATGATACGAGTTAAACGTGAAACTGGCCTGACATACAGATCGCAAATTTCTGTTTCTTGGAGTGAATTTACGAAAAAATTCAAACATTAATTTGGAGTTGTTTCTTGCTTAAAATCACATATATTTTAACCTTTTTGTGAAAATTTTTAGTTGATAAGCAATCTTAATCATTAAGACTGCTTATTTTTATATTTAAGACGTTTTGGATTTTCTTAGGACTATTTGTATACAGTATTTTTTCTTCTCAAAAAGAGACAGTATTATTTCGGTTTTCACTTGTATGTTTGATTCTATACATTTATTTTATTTTTATAGAATACAACAAAATTAAGAATAAAAAGAAATAGACCATCTAATAGACATTTCAAATTTAGATTAGTGTTTCCTCTTATCTTTCCTCAAACCGTTTATTCAGTTTTTTTGGATATTACAGGCTTCTGTCACACCCTTTTATATCTCATAAAAGTAAATACATACTTCTGACTCTGGGTGAAATATGCTACCTTTATCAAAATTCTCAACACCATTTATACTCACTCTATAAACAATACCTTTTTTAGCAAAAAGTGCATAAAAAGGTTTTTTAGTAGCTTCCTCTCTGATATTAATAAAGCCAGATTGTTCAAATGAACTTTTAACATCCAATAACTGGTTATCTATCATTTCTGAAGAGGCTTTTGATAGAGATACCCAATTTTTTGAAAGAATTTTTTGCATTCTAGTTGCGATATTATCCATAAATACTTTTGGAATAGTCGAATCATTATTATCAGAATATATCCAATATTTCCCGGTTAAATTACCATGGTCATAAAAGTCTCCTGAGAAATTCCAATCTGATAGACCACTATTTGATTTTACATTGCACTTGATTTCCAAACCATTAATTTCAGTAATTTGTAATCTTTTAATTCCTTTGGTAGATTCTATGCATATCTTTTTGAAAACTTCTTAATCAAAGCCTTTTGAATATTTAATAGGCTTATTTTTTCTTTCTTTAGTTTTTTTACTGTCGTATTTAATCCATCCATAAATAGCTGCAGTAGCTAAGGTTCCTCCGATCAATAACTCCCAAAAACTAACATCATCATTATCCATTTTATTTTCTCCTATTCTAAAACTATAACTGTTTATCTTCTCTAGCGTAAAAAAATTTATTGAAGATATCCATTTTTTGATATTCTCCTAATTTCTGATAATTTGTGACCATCTTTTATAAGGATAATAATACTCATTGCGTTTTTGACACTTAATAATAGTTCGTTAACTATTGGAAAATTATCTTCATTTTAAATTTTATTCGATGGCAAATAATAAACTTTTCCTTCTTTAGATATTAATTGGACATCTTGATTATAGTAATCTGAATGATCCATATATTGACTATCTTCGTTAGATTTCTGATTTTGAATGGATTGAACTAATTCACTTGAAACTTCTACATAATTTAACTCTTTGTTTATCATGCCCGGAATATAATGAAATACCTTATCTATTCCCTCGCGTTCTCTTCTACTTTTAGAAATATCGATATATAATCTTTCTATTGCATTGTCATGCCAACTTTGTAGCTTATTATTTAATTCCTTAGATTGATCAGCATATATTTTGTACAAGGCCTCAGATTGTTCCCTAGTTTTAACTCCTAAGTTTAAAGTGTATTGCAATTCTGATATAGTCGATAACATTTTTAATAGTATTTTTTGATAGTCGTACCATTTTTGAATGTCTAATACTTGCTTTTCGTACTCTTCATAATTCGAAACTTCCGCATTAATGATTCCATCGATTTCTAGATTGGCTCGAGCTAGATTTTTTGTACAGTCACTTTCCAAAAGAATAAGTTTAGCTATTGATGATTTACGTAGCTCTTCATTTTCTATGTTTTCCATTTTAAAATCAGTCAATACTTTTATTTGAGTCACTAAACTAATAATCGAGCTACGATATTTATTATTTTCTATAGTTAAAATTTTATCTAAACTAGATTGGATTCCATCTAATTGATTATTTATCTGTGTCATATAATATTGTCCAACTATCACTGAAGCGATAGCCATAACTCCTGCTATCGAATTAGCCGATAGCATCATACCGTTTGATGAATCAACTGCTTCTAAATTAGCATGTCCTTTAATCCCATTTGCACCATGAAATATTCCTCGTTTTGCACCAGATAAAGAACTAGAATTTGCCAATGTAGCTCCATCAGGAATAATTGCTCTATATAAAGTGTCACCACTAGTTTGCAGTGCTCCCACTATATTAGATGTAGCTGTTCCTGCGTTAATTAGTCCAGGAATCAGCATATTAATACGAGTTAATAATTGACTATCCTTTACCTCTATCAATTTGTCCTCTTCTAATTTATAAGTTTGAGATAATTTCTCAATATTGATAGTAAACTCTTCTTTTTTTGTTTCATCTCTTTTCGACAGTTTATGTTCAGTTGCTTTTTCAATCTGTCCAGTTAAATTTTCTCTTTTATTATCTTTACGTAATAATAAAATCAATAAAATTCCTATTATTATAACTAGCATAGGCACAAGCATAATTACCATATAATTTTCTCCTTAATAGATACCTTCCACAAAAATAGTGATATCTATTTCAATTTATAATATCAATGTTAATTATACCAAAAAACCGCATCATTTATGATACGGTTCGTTTTTATTGATGCGAAACGCGCGGTAGATCTGTTCGACTAGAATCAAGCGCATCAATTGATGTGGATACGTCATTTTTCCAAATGAGATCTGTGCTTGGCTGCGTTTTAACACGGTATCGCTTAGTCCCAATGATCCTCCAATGATAAAGACGAGGTTACTTTTGCCTTGAATCGCAAGTTGATCGAGTTGTTTGGCAAAAGCTTCACTCGAAGGATTTTGTCCATTGATCGCTAACGCGTAGACATACTCTTGTTCTTTGACTTTAGCTAAGATGCGTTCACCTTCTTTTTCTTTGACTTGGAGCATTTCGGCTTCGCTTAAATTTTCTGGTGCTTTTTCGTCTGGTACTTCGATCAAATCGATTTTACAATAACTTTTTAGACGTTTCGTATATTCTTGGATTCCTGCGACTAAATATTTTTCTTTTAATTTTCCGACAGTAATAATTTTGATATTCATATTAAGCTCTCCTTTGATAGTTTCAACTTTATTATACACGATTTTTTTTCGTCTGATTTTGTATAAAAAATAGAACGAATGTTTGTATCCACAGCCTAAAAAGAGTTATCCACAATTTGTGGATAACTCTTCTAATTTTTTACATACTTTGTGGAATTTTTCGTAAATTATTCAATTGTTTCACAGTCTTTGATCCCAAGTTCTTCATATTTTGTTCAAACTCTTAAAGTAGACTAAACGTAATGAATAAGATTATACTATTGATAAGATCAATAGATGGGAGGACTTTATAGATGGAACAACAACCAAAAAAATCATCCATGATCCAAAAAGTTGGTATCGGTTTACTAAGTGGTGTAATCGGTGGTGCATTAAGCTTTGGCGGATTATATCTTGCAACAGGTTCAAATTCTTCTAACTCGACTACGGTGACGAATACTGCGACAAATAATTCGGGTAGTACAAACGTAAGTAACGTAAAATACAATGTAACCAGTGATGTGACACAAGCTGTGGAAAAAGTCCAAGGTGCTGTAGTGTCGATCATCAATTTACAATCAAATAATTTAAACGATCAATACAATGGTCTATTTGGTAATAATAATCAAAATGGGAATAACTCTGGTTCTACTGATGAAAGCAATCTTGAGACTGCCAGTGAAGGTAGTGGTGTCATCTACAAAAAAGATGGAAAAACTGCCTATATCGTGACCAATAATCACGTAGTCGAAGGGCAAAGTGAACTAGAAGTATTATTAGCTGATGGAACAAAAGTCAAAGCTGAACTTGTTGGAACAGATGCTTACACAGATTTAGCCGTATTAAAAATCGATTCAGATAAAGTGACTACGGTCGCAGATTTCGGTGATTCTGCAAGCCTTAAAGTCGGTGAACCTGCAATCGCGATTGGTTCTCCATTAGGTTCTGAATACGCAAACTCTGTAACAGAAGGGATCATCTCTTCATTAAACCGTCAAGTAACCAGTACAAATGATGAAGGTCAAGAAGTCAATATCAATGCGATTCAAACCGATGCGGCGATCAATCCAGGAAACTCTGGTGGTCCATTGATCAACATCAAAGGCCAAGTTATCGGGATCAACTCAAGTAAAATTGCAAGTTCTGGTACGACTAGTGGTGTTAGCGTAGAAGGAATGGGCTTTGCGATTCCAAGTAACGACGTGGTAACGGTCATCAACCAATTAGAGAAAAATGGTAAGATCAGCCGTCCTGCTTTAGGGGTATCGATGTATGACCTAAGCTCGATTTCTTCTGAGCAACAAGAACAAGTCCTAAAAGTGCCAAGCTCAGTAAAAAGTGGTGTAGTTATTTTAAGTGTAGCCAACGGAACACCTGCTGAAAAAGCTGGTCTTGAAAAATATGATGTGATCACAAAAATCGATGGCCAAGAGATCTCAAATACAACAGAATTACGTGCAGCTCTCTATAAAAAAACAGTCGGCGATACAATGGAAATCACCTTCTATCGTGGCGATCAAGAAAAAACAGTTACCGTGGAATTAAGTGTCGATCAATCGATCTTAAACCAATCCAATAGCAATTCAAATTCAAACAATATGATGCCCGGTCAATAAAAAATAACCACCACTCATTTAGAAGTGGTGGTTATTTTTTATAGTTGTTTTATACGAGAGTAAAGTAGACTAATCAACAGTCCAATAGCTAAAAAGCATCCTCCGGAAATCATGAGTATCATAGAAGCTTTCTCGATATGTAGCATACTCAATAATTTAACAATAAATGGTGATGCAGTTGTACCAAGATTATAAGCCATAATAATCAAGATCGTCCCATACCTAGTTTCTGCATCTCCTTTTGATGTAAATAAATGATTAAAAAACGGAATGATATGACGAAAAGAAAAGCCTAACACACCTGACAATATCATCACAAGTAGTAGCGAAGAAGTTTGGCTAATCCAAATAAGTGTTAGACCAGATACAAGCGTCGCAAGTGGTAATACTTTTGCGTGAATCATATGATAGGTTTTTCCAAATAAATTTCCTGCTAGAAAAGCTCCAACTGAAATACAAGCAATCAAGTCACTTCCTTGTGTGGCTTGGCCGATTCTTTTTTCGATTAGTAATGCAGTGACTTGCAAATTAAATACAATAAATAAACTAACGATCATAAATAAAAGGATCGTTAAACCTATCATTTTTCTCTTCAAATCCTTTGGAACTTTTGTTAGTCTAGTGACCACTTGTAGCTCATCGAGAGTCGTTGGTTCCTTAAAGTAAATCAAAATCCCGAAAAAGCCAACTATAGCTAGCGCGTAAACTAAAAAGGATAATTGCCAAGAAATCTTAACCAACCTACCTACAGATAATGTCATCAAAATACCACCTAGACCTTCAAATGCACTTTCTAGTCCTAAATAACGTGCTTTTAGTTTAGTATCTCCACGTGTTAGAGAGCTAATCGTTTGAATGATTAAACGGTTGAACAAGCCAATACCTAGACCTAACACACAACGTGACAGAAATAATACATAAAATGATCCACTATACCAAACAGGAATAGTTCCAAAAAAAGCAACTAAAAAAAGACCAACTAAAATAGTTCGTTTCACACCAAACCAACGTTCTATAGTAATCGAACAAAAGATTCCGATAATAATAAATAAAGCCGGAATAGTCGTAAATAAATTGATCCATTCGCGATGAATAGTTGGAAAAGTAGTTTCAATTGCTGGAATATTTGCAGAAATAGCAGGAGCTGAAGCGATGACTAGTGCTGCAGTTAATAAAGCAAATAAGGATAGTTTCTTATTCTCCATATTTTTTCTCCTAATCATCCCAATTTCCCTTAGCTAGTTGTTTCTTAATTAGTTGTTGTTTGAGTAGATCTACACTTATATGTTCTTGATACTGTTTGATTAGTTTATGATATTCTTGCGGTGTACAGTAGTGTTGCAATGTAAATAATGATTGATACCGTTGTAAAAGTTTTACACATTCCATATTCTTGCCTCCGTTCTTCTTTACATTTATTATCTGTAAAAAAAGAATGGGACGCCAATACTTCTTTTTCATTATGATTATGCTTAAAAAGCATCCACAAAAAGGCAGTGATCGACATAGGATCACTGCCTTTGCTTAATTCCCGATAAAATCCCACTTATTGCCGTAGAGATCTTCAATGATCGTTACTGTGCCATAGGGTTTGACTTCTGGCTCTTTTAAAAAGATTACACCTTTTTCTTTTAAACGAGCATACTCTGCATCAAAATCATTCGTTTGTAAAAATAAAAAAACATCCTCGCCTGCTTGACGACCAACCAATGCTTTTTCATCTGGTGTTTTGGCTTGTTTGATCAATAATTTCATCGTGGCCTGTTTCGTTGGGGCTAGTAAAATAAATCTTCGATCATACTCGACTTGCACTTCGTCTTGTAACAGCACAAAATCCCATTTTTGTGTAAAATAAGCGATTGCCTCATCATAATCGTTTGCCATGTAAGTAACAGTTTGAATATCCATTTGCTTCACTCCTTGATTTGATTGACTGCACTAACTATATCATATTGCTTGGTGATCGCAGAAACAACAGCGATTCCGCTTGCTCCCATTTGGCGTAATGCATGTTGGTTTTCACCATCGATTCCACCGATCGCAACTACGGGTAACTGAGAATACTGTTGGCAGATTTCTTTTAAAAAATCTGGCGAACTTTGGATCCCATCTTTTTTTGTCGTCGTTTCATAGATTGGGCCAATCCCTACATAGTCAACTTTTTGTTTAATTGCACGTTCAACTTGTGCTTTGGTATGAACGGAAAGTCCGATCAATAATTTAGGAGCGTGCTTGCGAATCTGTTCCACCGAGATATCCTCTTGACCGACATGAATGCCGTCTGCATTTACTGCTATTGCTAATGCTAGGTCGTCATTTACAAAAAAAGGGACTTGATACTGTTGGCAAAGTGCTTGGCATTCTTTCGCAAATTCTATTCGTTTATTTTCTTGTAACGATTTCGGACCTTTTTCACGTAATTGTACACACGTGATTCCAGCTTGTAACGCTTGCTCTAAAAGCGTGAGAGGTTCATGATGTATGCAATCTTGTGTTCCAAAGACTAAATAATTAGCTAAGTAACTGGACATCGACGACACCTCCACTCTTTTTATACGCAAAGTGATTGGTCGGTCCATGTCCATGACCCAAATTCAAAGAATCGAAAATTGCACGATCAATAAATTTTTTAGCTTCGATAATCGCAGGTTTTACAGACATTCCTTGAGCTAAATGTGCGGTGATTGCAGCTGAAAACGTACAGCCAGTCCCATGCGTATGCTTTGTTTCATAACGTGGCGTACTCAAACGATACGGTGATTCATTGACTGAAAATACCGTATCACTCGCTTGTGTTCCAGTAGCATGACCACCTTTCATAATGACTGTTTGGACACCTAACTCGAGTATTTTTTTGGCTGCTTGTTGCAAACTCTGGTCATCGGTAATCTCGATTCCGCTAATGATTTCTGCTTCTGGAAGATTTGGAGTACAGATGGTCGCAATCGGCAATAAGTTTGTTTTCAGTGCTTCGATTGCTTCTAGTTGTAACAAACTCGCGCCACCTTTCGCAATCATTACGGGATCTACCACGATCGGCATATTTTGTGTATCTAACTGTTTAGCAACTTGTTTGATAATCGTTGCATCAAATAACATCCCCGTCTTATAGGCTTGGATGGGAAAATCAGCTTGGATCGCGTTTAGTTGAGCCGAGATTATCGTAGGTGTCAACGCTTCGATTTGGTATACACCTACTGTATTTTGTGCCGTCACAGCTGTAATGACAGAAGTTCCATAGACTCCTGCTCCTTGGAACGTTTTAAGATCGGCTTGGATTCCTGCACCTCCACCACTATCTGATCCTGCAATCGTACATGCACAAGCAATCATTGTCCTACCTCCGTAAGTTGAGCTAAATTTGTGATGATTTGAGCTGGAAAATGTCCTAAGCCATCCGTTAATTTTGTCGCCAGTTGTTTGTATTCTTGACAGATGGCCACACAACTATCGACATAATGCTCTTTTGATACACTGGCGATACCCGCTGATAATAAGGCACCTAACATACAACCTGTACCAGTAACTCGTGTGATCTGATCATGACCACCTCGAACGATTTCAACCCGCTTTCCATCAGTCACGATATCTTCTTTTCCAGTTACGACTACGATACAGTGATAGTCTGTGGCGACGCGTTTTGCGATCGTTTCACAATCAACATCGCCTTTGCCACTATCGACACCTTTTGTTATCCAAGGCTCACGAGCGATCGTTGCCAGTTCTCCTTGGTTACAGCGCAATACTGTAATATTATTTTGGGTCAAGCACGCATCTACAAAAGAAAAACGAAAGGCACTCGCCCCCACCCCTACTGGATCGAGTACGATAGGAATTTGTTTTTGATTGGCCGTCTCAATAGCTATCGTCATCGCTTGTTGGGTAAGCGTCGTCATCGTGCCAATATTGACTAAAATACCTTGGGCTAAACTTGTAATCTCTTTGCTCTCTAATGGTTCATCTGTCATGATCGGTGAGGCGCCCACTGCGAGTAAAGCATTGGCAGTTTGCGTCATGACGACTTGATTCGTCAAACAATGAATCAACGGATGTTTAGTAGAAATTAACTTTAAGCTCATGCGACGACCTCCTGATACAAAGGCATCGCAAAAAATAATGCTTCATCGATCATACTTTGCATAAAATACGGGACACAACTGTCTAACGTACACTCTTCAAGCTGACAAAATTCTGCCAATCGCACTTCTTGCATCTCTTGGATTTGTTTAGTATCTGTAGTTTGATATAAGCTGAACCACTCTTTATATAATGGTTCTTGAATCGACTCTAACTCGATATCTTGAGCGATTTTTTGATAAATAAATGGACAAGCTAACAAAGAAGCATAGATATAGGCATGATTTTTTGTAGCTAAGCTAGCGTATAAATGCTCAATATAGCGTATCGTAATTTGATCAGGAACGTATTCTACTTGGGGAAGTTCACTTAGGGCACGTCGTTGAAACGGCACTTCTTTGGTTTCGACTTCTTGGATCATCTCCTCGATAAATGACTGGTATTCTTTTGGTACCATCAATTGCCATTTACGCAAGCAAATCACATAATGCTTTAAGTATTCTTGATCTTGTTGAATGTAATACGCAAACGTTATTTTCGGTAAAGTGGACGCTTTTAATTGTGTGACAAACGGATGCGTGATGCACATTTGATACGGTGTGTGGACATGGGATATGGCCAATGAATAAAACATAATTTTCCTCCTTGATTTGGAAGACGCAAGCGATTACTCCCTACGCCAGTCTTAACTGCCAGGTTCTAAGGGTCAGGTTTTAACCTTCTCAACTATAAAAGTCCCCCCGTAATAAAAAAATTGCGAAAAAAAAGCTCTCCATCAACAAATGGAGAGCGCAAAGTTTTCTCTAAGTAACTGAGTGATTCAAACTTCTGCTCCCTACGTCAGTGTTAACTGTCAGGTTCTAAGGGTCAGGTTTTAACCTTCTCAACTATAAAAGTCCCCCCGCAATGATTTTACTAATGTATAACATACTATATTTCAAACAAAAGTACAAGGTGTCTATTTTCCAACTGGAAATGCTTCACCCACAACAGCATCTTGTGGTAATTCTAAGATTCCACGTTTTTTCGGTGCATCGGCTAAGTGTAATTCTTTTGCCGAACACACCATACCAAAACTTTCTACACCACGTAACTCGCCTGGCCAAATCAATAATCCATCGGGCATCATCGCGCCTGGTTTAGCGACAACTACTTTTAGCCCTTGACGGATATTTGGTGCACCACAAACGATTTGTAGTTCTTTACCGTTATCGATTTCGATTTTTGTAATCGATAAATGATCACTATCTTCATGAGGCACACATTCCTTCACAAAACCTACGACAAATTTTGGTTCGTGATCTGGAGTTAATTGTTCTGTGAATCCTTCTTCTTGTAACCACGTATTTAATACCGCGATTTGATCATCCGTCAAGTAAACTTGTCCACGTTCATCGATCGTTAATTTTTCAGATACCTCAAAGAAGTTCCAACCGATAATACGACCATCTTCTGTTGTTAGTTTTGCGATATTGCCTTTACGTTCTGTTTGTTGTTCCATGCCTTTATCGTCTTCTAAAATCGTTAGTAATGTGTCACTGACATGCTCTTTATTATATGCAAAAATCATTGTACTTCCTCCTTAATTCTTCTCTTCGTTTCATATCTTACCAAACTTTTGAGTGGAGTTCTCGTTTGATGCTAATTTTTTAATAAAAAAATGCTCTCTATTACAGAGAGCACCTATCGTTATTCATCACGACTTACGACTAAAACGTCACAAGGGGCCGTTCGGGTCACATAGCTTGCCACGCTTCCCATCATAAACCGTTCTGTTGCATGTTTACCCGATTGACCTACCATGATCAAATCGATTTTGTATTCATGCGGTAAGTTTTTCGCTAATTCTTCTTTTGGAGAGCCATAAGCGATAATCGCATCTAAATCATGAAAGTCGACGCGTTTTGCGTGTTCTTTTAATTCATTCAATAACACACTACTCATCTCTTCTTCTTGATAAAGTTCTGATTCTCCAATACTAGAATAGCCCATATAAGAGGCAACAGGTTGATCGACTACGTTTACGGCTATGACTTTTCCATGATTACGACGTGCGATCTCAATTGCTTTTTTGAACGCTTCTTCTGCATGTTTTGATCCATCGATTCCGACTAAAATCGTATGATACTTTTGTTCCATCTTCCTCACCTTTTCTTAGTTGATTGTATTGTTGATAAACGTTGTGATTTCTTCTTTTGTTTTACGATCTTTATTCACTAAACGACCTAGTTCTTTGCCATCTTTAATGATCACAAAACTTGGGATTCCTAAAATCGACCACTGGCTAGCGACATCGATAAACTCATCGCGATCGACTTCGATAATATTCCACTCTGGAAATTCTGCATCGATTTCTGGCATCGCGGGTTTAATAAAGCGACAATCGCCACACCAGTCAGCCGTAAAGAAAAAGATATTTTGGCCTTGTTCTACATATCCTGCTAATTCTTCTAAACTTTTTGGTTTAATCATGTTTCTTCCTTCTTTCTATTGTCCAGCTACGATCGTATCCACAGTCGCACGGTCTAAATTTTTGATAACTTGGATAACCATTTCACGGGCTGCTTCGTAATCTTTGATGCTAAACAACGTTTGGTGTGTATGGATATAACGTCCAGGAACGCCAATAACACTACTTGGGATCCCTTCGTTTGCTGTATGAGCTGCACCTGCATCGGTACCACCTTTTGAGACGAAGTATTGATACGGAATATCGTAAGTTGAAGCCATATCCAGTAAAAATTCTTTCATTTTTGGCAGCATGATCAAGCCCGGATCAAAGATTCGCAGTAATGTTCCTTCGCCTAAATGACCAAAAGTCCCATTTCGAGTGATCGTGTCATCTGCTGGCGAACAATCGACCGCAAAAAAGAGTTCTGGTTTGAATTTTGTGACCGAGGCTTTCGATCCACGTAATCCAACTTCTTCTTGTACATTCGCTCCAGCAATCAGCGTATTCGGTAACGTGTCATTTTTTAAAGCTTCCAACGCTTCCAATACGACTGTACAACCGTAGCGATTGTCCCAAGCTTTTGAAATAATATTTTTGCCATTCGCGGTTTTAATCGTTTCCGCTACAGGCACGATCGTATCACCCGGACGTACACCATATTCAAGTGCTTCATCGCGTGAATCAAATCCCGCATCAAATAAAATATCCGTTACTTCAATTGCTTTTTGACCAGTTGCTCCACGTAATAAATGTGGTGGAACCGATGATGAAATACAAGGATAATCCCCTTTGATTGTTTTTAATGTAAATCGTTGTGCTGAAACGACATAAGGATTCCAGCCGCCTAAAGGAGTGACTTTAAATAATCCTCGATCGGTGATTTGTGTTAATAAAAAACCGACCTCGTCCATATGTGAAGCCACCATGATACGTGGTGCATTGGCATCTTGATTGTGACGAATCCCAAAGATCCCACCTAATCCATCTTGCTGGATCTCATCGACAAGTGGTGTCATTTCTTGTTTCATATAGGCCCGGATATCGTGTTCGAATCCGCTCGTTCCCTGTAATTCCGTTAAGGTTTTAATGCGTTGAAATGTTTGTTCTTCCATAATTTGATTGGTCGAGCCAATCATCGCCTCCTTTTAAATTGGCTTTTGTCTTATTATAACGCAAATTACTTTTCTTGAAAGGGCTCATGGTTTGAAACCTGTTACTTTTTTTTAGATATGGTAAAATACAAGAAACGTCACTACTTTACTCAAGGAGGACTTGTATGAATCAAGAACAAACACCTTTACTTAAAGGATTAGCTATCGGAGCTGGAATTGGACTTGCAACTGGGATCGTTGCAAGCATCTGGTATCAAAAAAAGAAACATTTAGCAGCTGATGATGTCTTAGCAAAAATCAAAAAGGCATTCTTAAAAGAAGGATCAATCGAAGGATCGTTTATCGAATATGAAAGCAAACCGTATCAAAAATTTGCAATCAAGGTCGATAGTTACGCTGGTGGAATCACTCGTTTTGAAGACGATCAATTAGTCTCTTATGAATTTTTAGCAGATGCTAAAACAGGTACGGTACTTGAAATCAAACGTGAAGTAACCGAAGTCAGTCCAGATATTTTAGTTGGATTTTAAAAAAAAGCGGACAATGAATGTCTTGGCCCAAAAATAAGGGTCAGAACATCATTGTCCACTTTTTTTATTTCGCTAAACGATCTAACTAATATGTGCTTTTTTTAATTAAAATTTCTCTTTAATACTGTTCCTATATCTCTATTAAACTCCGTAATTCTATCAGAAATTTTATCTCTTCCCTAATAACTTGGGAAAAATTTCATCAATTACTCTCAATAAGCAAACATGCCGAAATTGTAAAATAAGATTTTTTCTTTTCTTACCTCTTACTCATAATTTTCTATATCATAACTATTATTAATTCATTGGGAAAAGATTACAGTTATTATTACTTACTTGCGGAAGTTATTGCAACCTGCTATTATATTCATATTGGAGGGATTCACTTGACTTTTAAGGTTATAGAAACTTTCAGTGGAATCGGCGCACAAGCTAAAGCGCTAGAACGAATCAAGAAAAACAATCCTAATTTTGACTACGATATAGTAAAAACTGTAGAGTGGGAAATCGGTGCTAGCTATGCTTATGATTTGATTCACCACGGAAAACAAGACTTAGACAAATATAAAAATTTTAAAAAAAATGATTTAGTCGATATATTATCTAATTTTAATTTAAGTTCTGACGGTAAAAAGCCTATGACTCAAACGGGATTAAAACAAATGTCTATCCAACAGTTGAAAGCAATCCTACATAGCATAGAAGCGAATAAAAATCTCGTTGACATAACGAGTGTTCATGCCAAAGATCTACCCGATGCTGATTTGCTTACATACAGTTTTCCTTGTCAAGATTTATCAATTAGTAGTTATTGGCATGGAAATTTCAGTGGTATTGAAAAAGGCGCAGGAAATCGTTCTGGGTTACTTTGGGAAATCGAACGTATACTTAAGGAATATAAACAGATACAGAAAAACAAACCTCGCTTCTTACTAATGGAAAACGTTTCTGCAATTCATGGTCCTCTACATTCTGAAAATTTCAATCTCTGGATTGAAGAACTCAAAAAAATGGGATATGTTAGTTTTTATTATGATATAGATGCAAGTAATTTTGGGATTCCTCAATCAAGAGTTCGAACTTTTATGATTAGCATTCTTGTTGAAGATTTAAAGCCTGAAAAAGTAGCTCATATCAATAATTATTTTTCTCAAGTCCCTTCATCAAAAACTCATCTCTTACATGTTGAACTCAAAAAGCCTCGGATTGATCATTTTTTACGTTTAAATTATTTAAATGAACAATATCGCAAAGAGGCAATAGAAAGTACTCCTAATTTTACTGAATCTAGAAAAAAAATATTTGCCAATTCTCGAGTATTAGCAAATGGCCAAAAATGTATGGATAAATTAGCAAAAACCATAACTACTAAACAAGATCGAAATCCGAATGCTGGAATTATAATCCACGATTTAAATTTAGATAAACAAAAGTCACCCTATCGCAATCTAACTCCACGTGAAACTTTTTTGTTAATGGGATTTGATGAAGAAGATTTTCAAATGTTAGTTGATAATAACTTAGTAGTCAGTGAAAATAAAAAATTTTTAAGTCACTCAAAATTACTTAAGCTATCTGGTAATAGTATTGTTGTGAATATACTACAAGAAATTTTCAATGAACTTATTGAATTAAATAATACTGTAATTAATCCAGCAGAAAATGTTATATTCTCTACAAAATTTTCCTAAAAATTAAAAAGCGTCTACCACTGAAAATAAATTCAGATGGCAGACGCTTTTCTATTCTGATTTTAAATCAGTCTTATCTATAAAACCTTTTGATACCATAGAATTATATATTTTTATAATTCTAGCAAACTGTTTGTCCGATGGAATCTTTCCTTCCATGTGGACTTTGATAGCTAAGTCAAGAAATCTCTCATCTGTTGGATTCAAATATAAATATTTTTTCCCCCACACTTTCATCTCTTCCCATACATACGCAGGCTTGTTTACAACAAAAGTCATAGAATCGACTGTTTCTTCCTTGACTTCCGAACGTTTTTCTTTCTTAATGGTGACTAAGGTACTCTCAAATCCGGGAGCAATTGTCAAATCTAATTTCTTTGCCCTTTCCCAACACTCATTTTTTTTTGCCCATTCCGTAACATTTAAAGTCAAACGATCATCACTTGTTAAAAATTCATAAATCTCTTTTGAAGTGATTTCGCACTGGTAACGTAAAGCTTCATACATATGTTGTGTATTCCATATTTTCGTTAGGTCGATTGATTTTTTCTGTTTGGTCGCGTAATGTGCCAATATAGCAATGCTGTATGCTACGATATTAGCCCGATATGCCTTAATTTCTTTATACCAATCAAGTCCTGAAACTAATTTTTCAGTTTCTTTAAAGATAATTGCTTTGGCAATAGTATCTTTGAAATATCCACTATTGATTGACGATGAATTTTTTGCCCAAACACCATCATCCCCATTTGATCCCTGAATGATATTTGAGAATTTTTTCATAACTGCTTGGGCTCCTCTGCTTGTCTCTTGAGGATAACCATCATAGGTCATAATATATTTCGCTAAATCTGTTTTACGCAGTACTTGATTTTTCGGATGCTTCAACTGCCAAGCTTTGGTTTGCGCTTGTGTCAATTTCATTTGCTCAACAGTATATTGACCACGTGCACGTTCATAGAACCACTCTGTCTGATATTGATTACCATCAACTGCTGGTGCTAAATTTTTTTGTGAGAGCTCTTGGAATTTAACATGATACGGGTGATTTGAGAAGAAATCAGCTTCATCAACTTTATTTTGAGAGTTTGATGCACGAGAAATCTCTGGTACTAGCTTCACAGAAACATCATGTGTTTCTAAAACAGATAATTTCATCATAACTTGAACTTTTGATAAGTCAGCTTTATCTTTGATTAAAGCATTTGCTAATGAAGCGGTTGTTTGCCCGCCATTAACAATCTGCATATCACCAATATGTGTGATTAACAATCCTTTTTCCGTTTGCTGATATCCAATACTTTCACTTGTCACTGTAATACCATTGTTTAAGATAAAGAATTTTTCTGGTTCTTCTAAAATAGTTCTACGAATTCCTTTATTTATCTTCCCACGAACGCTTAGGAAAGCACGAACATTTCCTTCAAGAACTTGTGTACCATGTTCAAGATAAATATCTGCCAAAACTTGCCCAGGAATAGTTGCTAAGTAACTTTCAAATTCACCATTCTTTTCAGTGCTCTTAATTGCATAGATGCCTTCAATATTATAATCATCGAGATAAATATCAACTGGCTCTTTTTCAAAACCCGATTTAGCCATTTCGAATAGACGAGTCGCATCATAAACAGAAAACTCCACTGGAATTTCATAGATTGTATCACGTTTTTTATTTTTGAATCGCGAACTAATTTGTTTATTGGTGAAAATATAAATACGAATTTTTTTTAAATCAATATCAATTTCTTTATTACTACGATTTTGATATAATCGATAAATTTCGCTCGCTGCCATATAACCGGGACTACTTTCTTCCCAGTCAATAAATCTCATTTCAATACCACTATAAACCAATTCTTCTACTGATTTGATTAATGAATCTAAGAGTGAATCAGTCAACGCAAGTTCTGGTTCATCGATATCATCTACTACGAATAGATTGAACGTTCCATCTGCATCTTCGTATGAATAACCATCAAATTCGATTTTTCGGCCACGACGTCCTGCTAACTTTCTAAAATAGCCAACTTCATAACTCGAAATAACTTCTGATTCAACTAATTTTTCCCCCAAATTTGTTAAAAATGCTTCTTTAACCGTTATCTGATAAGTTTCAGCGTCAGTCAAAACTCCGCTAGTAAACGTAGCAATATACTCATTAAGTTCCACTATATTTACCTTCCTCTATATCTTTATAATCGATTTTAAATTCTTCCAATTCTGCTAATAACAAACTATATTTTATTGAAGCAATAGCATTTGAAAAATCTGTTTTCTTGAGTCTAGGAAATAAATCATCCACTTTATAAAAATTAGCATCGTTTAAAATATATCGATATGTATTTGCTTTATGTTCAGGCTTTATAGTAATAGTCATATCAAATCCAAGTTGTACAATCTTATTGTAAAATTCTCCTAAAATCATTTCGTTTTCGATTTGATCCTTCACCAAATTAATAAGATTAATCAAATTCATACCTTCCTCATTTTCTGGAGATGTTTTTTCTAGTTCGCTTACTGTAAGATAACCTATCGATTCAGATTCAAGTTGTTCAAGTGACGAGATATCAACTGTATTTTTTCCAACATTAATCGCTTTTGCTTCAAACCACTTTCCATCTGTAAACGCAAAATCCTTATGAGCATTTTCAGCACCAATCCACGCTTTTATTGATGGAGTAACACCATATGTTGGAATAAAATATTTCAGTAAGAGATTCAGTTCATTTGCTAGACCTTTGACGATTGATTCTGAAATGTTTTGATTTACCTTTTTAAACATTTTTTGCCAAAAAATATAACGATTGTAGACTTCACCGACTTGAACACTCTTATCTTTTTTTACAAGAAGTTCTAAATCATAAGCAAATTGAATATAAATATCTAATAATTCTTCATCCAATAGAGTAAATACGATTCCTTGATGTAAACTATCAGATATTGGTTGAACATCTATTAAACTTGTACTTGTCAAATCTAATTGTTTAAAATCCCCTTCAACTGCGATTGCGTATTTCCCTTCAAAAGTACCGATTTCCACAATTACATTGTCTCCAATAATTTGTTTAACAAAGGAATTTGATAAGTCTGAACTATTTTTGAATTGACGTTCAAAAGCGCCTCTTATTCGTGTGATTCTATCCACAGTCATAATTATTCTTCCTCCTTTTCAGTTTCTTTATCTTGGTAAATTTTATTAACAGTATAATTAACATACTTACTTTTACCACCTAAATCTGGAATTCCGATAGATAACAAGGAAATTGGTTCAGTTATTCTATTAATTTGCTCTTTTAATGAGGAATCTTCTTCCGTATATGGTTTAACACTATACACAGCTAATAATGGCTTTCTTTCTAATCTTTCATCAAAATATTCTATTTGAGGAATTGTTTTTTTAGAAGTATGCCAACTCTTCACTAATTCAATTTCTGAACTCGATAGACCAAAACGCCCATCATTCGGGGAACCTAAACGTGACCTATCTCTTTTCACAACCCCATCTTCTTTAAAGACATATACCTTACGTAACGAAGAATTTCCAATAATACCATTACCATAGTCGAAATTAGTTCCAGTTTCTTCAAGTTCTCCTGTAGGGAAAACTACATCCCATTTATCCAATTGTGCATCATTATTTTCTAAAAGCCAATTTCGGATTAAGTTAGGATCAAACTTGGAACCTGGTTCAACAATATAATTTTCTATCAACTTTATGATTTCATATTTTGGCACATCAGGTATTCCTTTAACTTTATTGGCACGGCGTTTACTCGAATCTAATGAAGTTGTTATTTTGGATTTATGTTCTTCAACAAAGTTTTGAATTATTTTTTTATTCTTCTGATTATGCTCACTATCTAAAACCGAAAATGTCAGTGTTTCTATGATAGCTTTACTATAATTGACACGTGCTGTAATTTTTTCGCCGTTTCTCATTTTATTTCTAGCTGTAATAATTAATCCTACTTGTCCGCTTCTAACTTTAATCCCAAATTGCAATGGTGTTAATCCTCTTTTAGAATTAATTTCTAAATCTTCTTTAAGTTCTTGCGTTGCCATAGCAATAAATTTAAAATCGCTAATGACATCTCTCTCCATAAAAATTTTGCATAAATCTTTATACCCATTTCTGTAACCAAACCAACGTCCCATTTGTAGAAGTGAATCATACATCACTGAGTTACGCCAATAATAGCTAATTGTTAGTCCTTCTAGAGTTAGACCACGAGAGAGCGCAAAACCTCCAATAACGATGACCCGTTCTCCTTCATCCTCATTCAATAAATAATCGACTTCTTTACTATCTTTATTAACAATAGCTGTATGGATACGATATATAGAATCATTCATATTACAAAGTATTTCATCAAAGGTATACTGGGTATCCAAATCATTATAATACTTTTCATAGCTTGATTTTAATGAAATTATTGAATTATGTGTGAGTGCTTCGTCCGAATCCAACTTGCCGTATAATCGAACATCACGCTTTACTTTTTCTAGATACTCATTTACAACAACTTTTATATGTTGGTGCATATCGGTAAAGCGACTTACGTTAAATAGCATGGACCGATGTGATGTTGTTTGTTCCTTAAAGTCTCTAATAACATTCGATATCAAAAATAAGTTTATAGCATCAATCATACTTGGAGCTAAAGTTGTAAACATATCGTGTTTTTTATGCTTCAATGGCAGATATGTACTAACTTCTTCCTTGCTGAGCGGTATTAACATTTTTTTGTTAATCGCAACCTCTTCATCGTCTGAAAAAATACTTTGAACACCTACATACTCACTCGATTCTCCAAGAATATAGATATAATCTTTAGGGAACAAGTCTTGGCCAAACATGTCGTCTTCTGATTTTGGATCAATAAAGATATTTGCATAAGGCGTGGCTGTAAAACCAATATAACTACTTTTTGTAAATAACTCGAGAATTTCTCTAATGCTTGAATTGATTGCTGTTGGGTTATCGTCCTCTTTTTTGGTATTCACACTAGCAAAGTCGGCTTCATCATCAATTAATAATACAGAGGAATCGATTTGGGTATTATTTTGCTTTTTACTATATTCCTCTAACCAATTGTAAATATTTTTTAAAGAGGATACATTTTTCTTTGTTACAATAATTATCGGTGTATTAGTTGATTCCAATGATAAACCAAAATTCTTTCTCGAAGATGCTTTAAAATCATCGTCCGGACTAGTTAAATATACTGGATCTCTAAAATCTTTATATTGCGCATTTCGAATTGCTTTGACCCCCTTACCATTAGTCCCCCTACCTAAACCTTCATCAATACGAATTTGAGTTTGTTCACGCAAAGTATTCGTAGTCCCTGTTAAAACAATAATTAGTTTATATTTTGCATCAGTTGCTAGGTTCATTAACCCAACATAATTTGCTGTTTTACCGGATTGTACATCTCCAACTACTAAACCTTTACGTTTAAAATTATCTCCATTTGGATTTCCAAGCAAATCCGTAATTTTGAATAAGTTTTCTTTCATTGCCTGCCTAACTTTTGGTTCAAAATTCTTTTGGTTCTTTAAGTAATCATCATAACGATCCCAACGAGTTACACCCAAATCTTTATAGTAATTATCGAACCATGATTTATGCTTTTCATTGGCTTCGATAGAAAAACTTTCTCCAAATGATACTTTAATAGTTTCTAAAGCTAAATTAACTGCTTCATCAAATTCATCGTCGGTCAAATCTTTAAATATCGGACTAACCCTTAAGTCTTCTGCCAAATCAATCAATTCTGGTTCAGTTTGAACAGTGCTGATGGTACTCATTAACATACTTGAAAATCTTTCTCCGTTAGTCATACTACAATTCTCCTAACTTTCTATTAATATAATCCACTGCTTCATTACTTGATTTATAAGGTTCTGTCGATAGTAACGATTTCAAAATTTCTTTTATATCCACAGATGATATTACATTGGTCTGTTCAACTATTGCTTTCAAATCGTCTATGAGATTTTCGTCTTGAGTACCTATATTTCCTTTACCATCAGCAACTTCTGCATAAATTTTTTGTACAGGTAAATTTTCCGATAATGTTTTTAGGTACATTTGGAATAAACGATATTCGTCATCATTCATAGTATATGCTAGCTGTTTATATAATGGATTTTCAGTATTTACCTCAAAATGGAATTTATTATCTCGATCACTAAAAAAACTCCACATTGATTCTATGTCCGTTACTTCCTTGTTTCCTCTAAAAGTATATACACGTCTAGAAACATTTTCACCATCCACAATAGCCTTTGATAAATTTTTTTTGATGATACTCGGCACGTTAGCCCTACTTTTTTTAACATCGATTTCCCAGAGATAATCTAAACTATTAGGAATATCTACTTGAATTCGAAGATTTTTTCCTAGCTCAGTTTTTCTAGAAACTCCTAAATAACTTCCCCAAACGATGAGGCGTTCATTTCTATACAAATAAAATCCTTGAGACTTGTAATACTCATTTGCTTTACTAGCTAAACGTTTATCTGCGGCGCTTAACTTGCTCAAATGCGGTAACACATAAGGACGCAATGTAATCGTTTCACCTTCAATTTTGATTTTCTCAATTGGACGTTCTTGGGTCCCTCCATTATTTTTTAAAAACGGATCTTTTGGTATAACTTTTTCATTATTAACTTGAATAGTTAACTTATTATTCAAAAAACGGTGGAAAATTAACGAAATATGTTCAATTGCGATGATCATTAAATCTGCAAGTTCATCTTGTAAATCATGAGTCGAATCATTAATACGGTCAAAATTTTCCCATTGTACAATGGTTCCACACTCACGTTCATTCAAATAAGATAGATTTGAAAAAGAAGAAATTTCAATTTCATCTAATTCTCTAACTACAAATCCATTGGTTTTAGCTACAATGTCCAAATCCCATTGAAAACCGTGAATTTCATTATTCATTTTTGATACAACAGTTAGAATACGGCATTGAGAAAAACTTGCAGATTTTAGACCTAATCCAAATCTTCCTAAATCATCTTTTTCTCTATATTCAGTAGGATTTTTACTACCTAAACGTAGTGCATCCAATAACTCTGAACGACTCATTCCCGACCCATCATCAATTATTTGAATAGATGGTAAACCATTTTTTACACGTTGATATATGTTAATTTCAGTTGCCTTAGCGCTAATTGAGTTATCTATAATATCTGCAATAGCAGTTTCAAAAGAATAACCAATAGAACGCATACTTTCAATTAAACTAGAAGCATATGGTTCTAGTGTCACTAACTCTTTACTCACAATTATTCTCCTTTTTTAAACTTATCATTCTAATTTCAATATAAATACTAGAGTTAGATTTTTTATCAACTAGGAAAACTTATTCAGTAATATTCTTACTGTAAATTGTAATTCAAAATACTATCTTTAGATGAAGTATTCACAAGTAAAAAGATTAGACCGAAAAAAATTTACTATCCCTTAATATTTATATTTGTTAATTCCTAGTGAAATCACTCCCAAAAATAGGTAACAAATTTTTCTATTAATGCACATCTCTCTTTATTTTATCATATTTAGAATAACTGTTTGCATCATAGCTAGGTTTAAGTTGATTCGACTCCATTAATTAGCGAAAAAATTAAAAGAGCCATCCTCTTATTGGAGAATGAACTCGTCTTAGTCATTATTATGCAAGGAATTTTTCACCGCAAGTAATTTTTCACTCTTATTTTATCTGTTATATATCTACTATTTGGGTAAAAAAAAATCAGAAACGTTATTTAACAACGTTTCTGATAATTTTTTATTTCGCTAAACGATAGATCGCGTCTGCAAAAATAACTGCTGAGCGGAATAGATCATCTAATTCCATAAATTCATTGGCTTGGTGCATCGTATCTGTATATCCTGGGAACATTGCGCCATAAGCGACACCACGTTCTAATAGACGGCCATACGTTCCACCACCGATGATTTGTTCATATCCTTTTTCACCTGTGTGATCTTCATATACAGCAAGTAATGTTGCCACTAATGGATCTTCCACTGGTACATAGTGTGGTGTCATATGATGTGGTTCTTCTGTAACTGTCACATCGAATTGACCGATTGAATCAGCTAAACCTTGTTTTAGCTCAACTTCAGTCGTTCCTTGAGGATAACGGATATTTAAGTTTACGGTTGCCTCTTTTTGATCTTTTTCAAATGAGAATAAGCTCGCATTCATCGTAAGCTCACCCATTTTTTCATCATTGTAGGCGATTTGTAGTTTTTCACCTTCAAGATCTAGATGTAAGTATTCCGCAGCGACTTGCAAGAAGTTTTTTGCACCCGCTTTAAAGTCATATTCGTTTAAGAATAAGGCTAAGTATGTTCCTGCATTGATTCCAGCAGAAGGATGGGCACCGTGAGCCCCTTTTCCAACTAATTCAATCGTTAACTGGTTCGCCGCTTCTGTAATACTTGCGGTAACTGGATTTGCTTCCACAAATGCTTCTAGAGCTGTTTTGATTGTGTCTACTTGATCTTGAGGTACTTCGATGACCGCTGTGGCAGTTCCTGGAACCATATTTGGACGCAAACCACTCTTGAAGTCGATCAATTGATACTCCCCTTCATTGCTTACTGGTGTATGAACAAGTAATGAGATATTTCCTTTTTCACCATTGATGATCGGAAATTCGGCATCTGGAGAAAAACCAAAATCTGGACGTGCTTCATGTTCGAAGTAATAATCCATATCTCCCCAACCACTTTCTTCATCAGAACCCACTACAAAGCGGATTTTTTTTGATAGTGGTAAGTTTAATTCTTTGATGATCTTCATCGCATAATAAGCCGCCATACTTGGGCCTTTATCATCTGACGAACCACGTGCGTAAATCTTACCATCTTTAATAACAGGTTCATATGGATCTGTATCCCAGCCATCGCCAGCCGGTACGACGTCCATGTGGCCAAAGATCCCTAATGTTTCATCGCCTTCACCAAATTCGATATGCCCAGCATAATTGTCGACGTTTTTGACTGTAAAGCCATCACGTTCACCAAAACTCAACATTTTTAATAATCCGTCACGTGGACCAGGTCCAAATGGTGCATCGGGCGTTACTTTATCGTCTTCACGTTCACTTTTGACACATAATAATTCTTTTAAGTCTTCTAATAACGCATCTTGGCGTTGTTCCACTTCTTTTTTCCAATCAATTGTCATGAAAAAACCTCCATTTCAGTCTTCTTGCTTATCATATCACTTTTGTTTTTTTAAATAAAATACTTTTATTTATTTTGTCAGTGCTTCTGCTAAAAGGTGTGTATATTCGATTCGACCGGTCAGAGTTGGATGGACACGATCAGGTCTAAACCAATCTTCATGATCATTACTTAGATCATACCAATCGAGCACCTTGATTTTTTTGTTGTCTTTAGCTTTATCAGCTAACATCGCATTGACATCATTTTGCCAACGTTGTGTTGGAACGCGGACGTTAATAAAGTAAACTGTACGTCCTTTTAAGTAATCCATCACTTCATCAAATTGCGCAGAAGTAAATGAACCATTCGTACCAAGCGCGATCACGACAGTATCTTTTAAGTTGCCTTGTGCATCAAGTTGTTTTAGTAGCGGGACACTTTCATAAAATTGACGTCCTACTACAGCATCGACTACCGCTTTAGGAAATACTTCATTGATATTGGCCGCTGTACCTAATGCCACTGAATCACCAAATAGCGTAAATTCTTTTTCTTGCGCCGCTTCGACTTGTTTTTTCGATAGATCGTATTTTTTCATAATATCTTCGACATTGTTACTAAAGACTTCCGCTGACTCATCCACGGTTGTAGTTGTATCCGTTGTAGCTGTCGAATCCGTCGTTGCTTCATTTTTTGTTTTTTCGACGATTTTTTGATTTTCTTTGATTTGATCTTGGAAGGCTTGTTGTTCCGCATCGATCTGATTGCTTGGTGCCGTAATGATTCCAAACAACGCAACGAGTGTAATCAACATCGCTGGTAGCTGCCATGGTTTTTGTTTGCTGACCAATGGACGCGTAAACCAAGACTTGATCGTTTTTAGTACATGACGGTAGTTGTATTTACGCAATGGATTTTCAATAAACCGATAAGACAATTCACTTAATCCAATGATCAAGATAAACTCGATCAAGGTATGGAGCCATACATGATTCGCTAAGTTACGAACTTTCGCTTCGTAAAAGATCATCACCGGAAATTGATAGAGGTAAATCCCATAGCTTCGCTTCCCGATATAATTAAATATTGGATTGGTCAACCAACGATTCCAACTTGCACCTGGATGTACCGTAACTGCAATCAATAATGTCGCCAAAATACTTACGATGTACATGCCACCGTAATAAACAAAATTGTTTTGATCGGATAAAAAGATCAAAAAGAGTAGCAAGCCTACGAGTGCGATGGCCCCAATACCATTCAATACTTTTTTAGCTTGTTTTGGAATTTGCTCTTTCAAATGGAAAGAAGGCCAAATGAAGGCAAAAGCGCTCCCCATCCACAACGAGAAGATCCGCGTATCAGTTCCATAATATACACGTGTTGGATCTTGTCCTGGATGATATAAGACAGCCATCAAAATCGCTGAAATGACTGTAAGAGCTGTCAGTACATAAAATATCGTACTTTTCTTTTTCACAAAACGGACCAATAATACAAAGACAAAGGGCCAAATCAAATAATTTTGTCCTTCTACTGCTAATGACCAAAGATGTGTAAATGGGGACTCATTTGAAAAACGATCAAAATAAGAAGCTCCATGGTCGATTTGCCACCAGTTATTGACATACAGCAAACTGCTCCAAACTACACCACGTAAGTTATTTAGTAAATTACGCTGAAAGACGGTGATATAAAAAGAAGCACTGATCAGTAGCGCCACAAGTGCCGGGTAAAGGCGCTTCATTCGTCTGACATAAAATCCTTTGATATCGATTTTATTATTTTGTTGCCATTCTTGTCGCATTAAATCTGTAATCAAATACCCTGAGATCACAAAAAAGATCGGCACACCCAGGTAGCCGCCTTTCATCGCTTTAGGCATCAAATGATAAAAAATCACACCTAAAACCGCAATACTACGGATACCATCGATTCCAGAGATATAGCGACTTTTTTTCCTTTTTTTCTCCGCCATAATCCAAATCCTTTTCTATTTTCTATTCTATTCACTTTGTTTCCATCATGCCATAAAGTCTAAAAAAAAGCATGATTGAACATAGGATTTTACTTTTTCTTCATCAAAAAAAAGAGATAGATTATCTCTTTTTAAAAATCATCTTCATAAAAACGACCTAAAATCTGGACGTTATCGGCGATACTGACAAATGCTTTCGGGTCTGCCTTTTTCATTGCTTGACGTAATGAAGGAAGTTCAAAACGTGTCACGACCGTAATCAAGACTGTTTGGCGATCATGACGATACGCTCCTTCTGCTTCATTGATGATCGTGATTCCTCGTCTGATTTCATCTTGGATTTGATTGATCACATCATCTGGATGACGCGTAATAATAATCACCTGCATTTTCTTTTGCTGTGTAAAGACCGCATCGGTTACTTTTCCACACACAAAAATCGCCAAGGCGCTATATAACGCTGCTTGCCAACCAAATAAAATCCCTGCAGCAATCAAAATGACAAAATTGAACAAAATAGAGATCGAACCGATACTCTTACCCGTTTTTTTACGAATCGCAATACTAACAAAATCCAATCCACCAGAAGATAATCCATTTTTTAAGGCGTATCCAATTCCAGCTCCCATTGTGGCGCCTCCGAAGATTGCACAAATGATCGGATCATCTGAGATTTTTTCGATTGGGATCAACTGCATCGTCACCGAAGTCAATACGACAGTGATTCCAGTAAAAATCGTAAACTTATGACCGATCTTACGCCACCCTAGAATAAATAAGGGTAAGTTTAAAAATAATAACATCATCGACACCGGAATATACAATCCGAACAATCGCTCAGATAAGGTTGAAAAAATTTGGGCGATCCCGGTGATCCCACTTGAATAAATATTGCCCGGACTATAAAATAATTGCACTGCGACTGAAGCTAAGATGGCATATACCATTGCAAATGAAAACTTTGTCGCATAATCAGGATGAGGAAAAACTTTGAACACTCGACTCATGAGGTCGCCTCTCTTCTATATTCTTTACGCCTCTTATTATACGTGAATTTTTATAAAAAAAAAGCGAGTGATCACTTTTTTAAGAAAAACCTTGGCTTTCTTTTTAAGTAATCACTCGTTATTTATTTATTCGTCTGTTTCGTCTAATTCTGCTGTAATATCTAAGTTTAATTCATACAATTGTAATGGTGAGACCGAACTTGGAGCTTGTGACATTGGATCGATCGCACGACCATTTTTAGGGAACGCGATGACTTCACGAATGTTATCTTCACCTGCAAGTAACATCGCAAAACGGTCTAATCCTAAGGCGATTCCGCCATGTGGTGGGAATCCATAATCTAAAGCGTCCAATAAGAATCCAAATTGTTCTTGCATTTCACGTGGTGCAAAGCCTAATGTTTTAAACATTTGCTCTTGTACTTCACGTGTATGGATACGCAATGATCCTCCACCTAATTCGTAACCATTTAACACGATATCATATGCTTCAGCATGCACACTTTGCGGATCAGTAGCTAATTTTTCAACATCTGAAGCTTTTGGCATTGTGAATGGATGATGCGCCGATACAAAGCGTCCCGCTTCTGCATCGTATTCAAATTGAGGCCAATCCACAACCCATAAGAAGTTAAAGGCTGTTTGATCGATCAACTCAAGCTCTGCACCTAAACGATTACGTAAGGCTCCTAAAGCCGCTGATACTACTTCAAATGAATCCGCACCAAATAATAACAAGTCACCAACTTCAGCATTTGTTGCAGCTACGATATCGTCTGTAGCATCGACTAAGAATTTAGCGATTGGCCCTTTTAGACCATCTTCTTCTACTTTGACCCACGCTAATCCTTTTGCTCCAAATTGTCCTACATATTGACCTAATTGATCCATATCTTTACGTGAATAACGGCTTGCTGCCCCTTTTGCATTCAAGGCTTTTACGACACCACCTTGTTCTAATGCCATTTGGAACACTTTAAATTCCACGTCTTTTACAGTTTCCGATAGATCAATCAATTCCATCGCAAAACGTGTATCTGGTTTATCGCTACCAAAACGGTCCATCGCTTCTTGCCAGGTCATACGAGGGAAAGCTTCTGTGATTTCGATCCCTTTGACTTCTTTCATAACTGCTTGGATCAATCCCTCAGTATAGGTTTGGATCTCTTCAGCTGTTAAGAATGTTGTCTCGATATCGACTTGAGTAAATTCTGGTTGACGATCGCCACGTAGATCTTCGTCACGGAAACAACGAACGATTTGGTAATAACGATCCATCCCAGCAGCCATTAATAACTGTTTAAAAATCTGTGGTGATTGTGGTAAGGCATAAAAATGACCTGGATGCACACGACTTGGTACCAAGTAATCACGTGCTCCTTCTGGCGTTGATTTCGCTAGATAAGGCGTTTCGATATCTAGAAAATCATTGTCATCTAAATAGCGACGAATCGCACGAGTCGTTTTCGTACGTAACAACATATTTTGTGCCATTTTCGGACGACGTAAATCTAAATAACGATACTTCATACGTACTTCATCACTAACTTGTTGATCATCTTCAATTGTAAATGGTGGTGTTTTCGCTTTGCTCAAAATCTCGATTTTATCTGCTAAAACTTCAAATTCACCCGTCTTCATCTTAGGATTGATTGCTGCATCACTACGTTTGATAACCATACCTGAGACTTCGATCACATATTCACTACGACAACTATCGGCAATCGCCAATGCTTCTTTTGATGTTTCAGGATTGAAGACAACTTGCACGATTCCTTCACGATCGCGTAAATCTAAAAAGACTACTCCACCTAAGTCACGACGTTTTTGTACCCAACCTTTTAACGTGACACGTTGTTCTAAATAACTTTCATCTACTAACCCACAATAAACCGTTCGTTTTGCCATAAGTACTCCTCTTTTCCTTGTCTATTCTGCTGATTGACTCATTTCGTCAAAAATTTGATTGAAATCGGTATACACGGTTTCTAATGCATACTCGACTTCGGTACGTGTTGCCATATTTTTTACTTTAATAACGCCTGCTTCAAGTTCAGACTCACCTAGCGTCAACACCAGTTTTGCTTTCGCTTTATCGGCACTCTTGAACTGCGCTTTGGCTTTTCGCCCCATATAATCACGATCAGCTGAATATCCTGCCTGACGAATCGCTTGGACAACCTTCAACGCTTCGATATTCGTCTCTTCGCCTAAATGCACGACGTATGCATCAATGGTATCCACAGTTGGAATCGCTGCGCCTTCTGCATCTAAGATCATAAGGACACGTTCAACACCCATCCCAAAACCAAAACCAGGCGTAGGTTCTCCACCAAACTCTTCGATCAAGTTATCATAACGACCACCCGCACAAACGGTTGATTGTGTGCCTAACGTTTTTGAATCACACATAATCTCAAAAATCGTATGGGTATAGTAATCTAATCCACGAACCATATTGCTATCGATCTCATACTTAATCTCTAGTGCATCTAGCATTGCCGTCACTTGCTCAAAATGATGCCGCGCTTCTTCTGATAAATAATCTAAGATCTGTGGCGCATCTGCCACGATCACTTTATCTTTCTTGTCTTTACTATCTAATACACGTAATGGATTTTCATGTAAACGACGTTTTGAATCGGCACTTAATTCTTCTTCAAACGGAACTAAGTAATCGATCAATGCCTGACGATAAGCTTGACGTGTTTCTTGATCGCCTAGTGAATTGATCACTAAACGCAGTCCTTTGATCCCTAGTTGATCAAAAAAGTCTAATGCCATCGCCATGGTTTCAACATCTGTGGCTGGATTTTTAGAGCCAAAGACTTCAACACCGATTTGATGGAATTGACGTAAGCGGCCTTTTTGAGGACGCTCATAACGAAACATTGGTCCCATGTAATAGACTTTATACGGCTTAGGAAATTCTGGTCCATATAATTTATTTTCGATAAATGAACGAACGATCGGTGCTGTTCCTTCTGGGCGCAATGTGATATGACGATCTCCTTTATCATGAAAATCATACATTTCTTTGGTCACGATATCAGAAGTATCCCCTACACTTCTTGAGATCACTTCGATGTGTTCAAACATTGGCGTACGGATCTCTGAAAACTGATAGTCCCCAAATAGCAAACGAGCTGTTTCTTCTACAAATTGCCATTTTGGCGAATCTGTAGGTAAAATATCATTGGTTCCTTTCGGACGTTGATAATTCATGTATTTTCCTCCTAAAAATAAAAAAAACGCCCTTGTTTTTACACAAGGGCGAGTCAATTTTCGACACGCGGTACCACCTAAATTTGAAAAGAGCTTGCTCTTTTCCTTCAAACGATTAACGCTCGTACACGGATATGGCTTTTCTTCCACTCATCTCCAGAATGTCTATTCGCTACATCTTCTTGAACTACTTGCAGCCACGGTAGTTCTCTCTTTGTAAAGAAAAATATAGGTACTTGTTCCTTCAGCGATTTTTGATTGATATTACGTATACCCTACTGTACTTCTGAAAAAAAGTCAAGCAGATTTTCATGAACGATAGTTGCTATTTTCAAAGCAAATCCGTACACTAAGAGAGCAAAGTAAAGGAGTGTCACAGATGACAAATTATTTAGGCTATCAACGTAAGCCACATTATTATGAAACCGATCAAATGGGTATCGTCCATCATTCAAACTATATTCGTTGGTTTGAAGAAGCTCGAGCAGACCTACTAGACTTTATGGATTTACCGTACCATACGATTGAAGAAGCAGGCATCATTATTCCGGTACTCGATGTTTCCTGTCAATATAAAGGCATGGTCCATTATGGTGATCAACTGACGATCCAAGTATACGTCGAACAATATACCGGAACGCGATTCCAATTTCGTTATGAAATCATAAATGAACAGACAAAAAAATTAGTGACCACAGGAACTAGTAGTCATTGTTTTCTAGACCAAGTGCGTCAGCGCCCACTTTCACTCAAACGTTCGTATCCTGAGTTCCACGCTCGTTTTATTGAACAATTTGGTGAAAAATGATAAAACGCTAAATCATAGATTTTAAATTTCTCTCACTCTTTATTTTATGCTAAGCTTATTAAATAAGGAGTGAAATATAATCTATGGTATCTTATATTAAAGAAATCTTTCGGTTCCAGCCGATTAAAACTAACCCGATTAGAGTCCTCATCGCTGGTTTTTGTGTTTTGATGATTCTACTTGCGGGTTATTTTTCTGGAAACATGTATATTGCAAGTTTTGGCTCATTAGGGATTTTTATTTTTGCCTATTATCAAAATATTCCTAAAAGTCAGCTTGTCCAACGTCTCGTCATTGTCAGTATTTATCTCTATCTTTGTTTATTAACAGGGATGCTTAGTCATCAGCTTCAATGGGTATCACCAATTATCGTCGCGATTTTTGCATTTTTAGGCCGCTTTTTATTCCGCCTACATGGAATCAGTAAACCTGGTCCATTTTTTGCAATTATGATCATTACGATGGGAGCTAGTATGCAAGTCCCTATCGCTTCGGTCGTACCGTTGAGTAGTTATTTCTTAGTTGGAGCAGTTGTTTCAATTGTTGCGAGCTTACTCGTGAGTCTGACAGAAAAGGAAAAACCAACTGCGCTTGAAAAATTAACCTTTAAAGAACGTTTGCATCAAGATCCAGGATCGATTCTAGATGCGATTTTTTACAGCGGGACATTGTTTTTTGCGACTTACCTTTCTCAAGGACTACACTTTAACAATGCGTATTGGCTTGTAGTGTCGTGTGCAGCGATTCTAATGGGTGATAATCTGCGGGCAATGGCGCATCGCCACGTACAGCGGATCTTAGGGACTATTGTCGGCTTATTGATTACAGCATTTATCTTTAATATCCATTTAAACAGTGTCGCGATGTTGATGATGATTCCATTGTTTTTTATGGTCGTAGAATATTTGATCATGAAAAATTATGCTGTCGCAACTTTTTTTACTACACCCATGGCCTTGATGCTGACTACTCTTTCTCGTCAGCAATATAGCAATACGCTACTAACAGATCGAATGATCGGGATCGTAATCGGCAGTGTCGTAGGTGTTTTAGCTGGTTGGATTTTTACAGTCGGTATCGAATTTTATAATAAAGAGTTCCATCTTCATCAAACACTTGAAAAAGAAGGCGACTAAAAAACGAGGCTGTAACAGAAGTGATCAGCTCCAAGAAACAAGCCGAATAATTCCGGTAATAGGATCATCTATTTCGGTAATTATTCGGCTTGTTTCCTTAGGAGCTACTTTTGGAACACCGTTCATTTTTTAGGGGGTGTGACAGAATTCTGTCACACCCCCATTTTTTTAAAACATTTGTTACAAAATTATTTTTCTACACAATATGCTACACTCATAAGAGGAACATAATCTGTTGTTAGAAAGAGGACACTATGAAAGAATTCGTTGAAGAATGGATCATGCATAAGATCGGTGGCGAAGCACGTACTGATCTTGCAGATTCAGATAAAAAATGGGAACAATTTCATCACCAATTAAAACAAAAGGATCCAAATCATCTCTTGGCTGATCAACAAGTATTATTTCGAGTCCATACAACGAATGAAAAAGAGCCACAAAAAGAAGATTATGATGATCTTGAACAATTTAAACTAGACTATCAAAATTATCAAACACATCGTCCAGATACTCGTTCAGAGATCCAATTTGATAATCACTGGGTCTCGTTTACGGATTCATTTGATGTCATTACTTCTGATGAATTTGCAAAAAAACGCATGCGTGGTTTAGTCATTATAGCCCGACCGAAAAAAGCCATTAAAATATATCCACAAGTCAAAGATGTCAAAGGTGATTTTTTTGATGAAAAAGAAGTCGTCGCTCCATTAGATGAGCACACGACGTTAAATGTGTTGAGCTTTCATGAATTTGTGGCTAACTATCGGCCTAAATAGGAATCATATAACTTAAAAAAGCCATCTGTTTCATACGAAACAGGTGGCTTTCTTAAGGCTCATGGCCTTTATTCGATTGCAAGAACCGCGATTAATCGTACAATTTTTCAACATATTTTGTTGCGATTCGTTCGACTAATTCACGTAGATCATTCTCTACAACCGCGACCAAATCCAAATGTTTCGCATCACTACGCTCAAATAAGTGCAAAATTTCTTCCAAAATCAGAACTTTTTTGTGTGAAGATGCATCCACATAATGGTTGATGACGCGCTTCGTTTCTATCCACTCATTTGCATAAGCATCTGATAAAAACTGAGCGCGTTCGTCGAACAAATGTAGTTTTTGTTCATTAGTATTAATTGTAAACTTATGATAAGGATCCATAATGGTTCCTCCTAACTCAGTGCAACACTGTACACCATCAAAAATAAAATCTAAGCCGCCCCTTCTATCCTATTTCATTTTTGATCATCGCACCCCTCCTAACTGGAAGGAAAAGGTTACTTTTCCTATGCGCATGTGTCCTTTATAGATGCACCACACGACAGGCTAATGAATTTATAAACTAACATCCGTTCTTTAATATCATAACATTAAATACATAAAATAGATAATATTTCGTAACATATGTTCTCCTTTTGTTCTGTCCTTATATCTTTCTTATTTAATAACTAAATTCTCCGTTTTTTATCAAAAAAGAGACATAAAAAAAGATCACTTTAACGTCATAAAGTGACCTTTTTTGCTTAGTTAAACTCTTTTTCTAACTGTAAACGTTGGACTTTCATCGTCGCAGTGCGCGGAATTTCATCCCACGTCATTACAACTGGATGATGAAGTTGTGGAAGATCGCTAACTGCTGCAAACCATTGTTCTTCATTCATCTTTTCACCTTCAATTAAAGCTAAAACAGGCTGTGCTTTTCCTTCTTTTCCTCGAACTAATACGACTTCAGCCAAAAATGGTAAATGATCTAGTAAATAATCTTCGATTGCTAGTGTACTATTCACATCTTCGATCAAATCCACTTGACGATCTTTTAAATAAAGATGGCCATCTTCATCCATACAGCCATAATCTCCACTATCCCACCATTTATCAAAGACTGTCTTCTGGAAGCGTTCATCTTCTTTATAATACGTCAATGCACGTCCTTTAGATAAAAACTGGATATGCCCATCTGTGTTCCGCGGTAATTCATTGCCTTTTTCGTCACAAATACGCGCTTGCGTCAATTGTTCTAATCCAACTCCCATGTCACGAGCATTTGACGAAGACAATGTATCTAACTGATGTGCTTTTAAGATCATCGGTCCACATTCACTTTGACCATAAACTTGTAAAAAAATCGGATTTTGTGTTTGGCTAGCTTCTAAAAAAGCGACCATTGTTTGATTGTTGATCGCATCAAAAGTTGAGTGATAATACCGTGTTTTTGTAAATAATTCCGGCTGTTCTTTTGCTAAGCGAGTCCATTGTACAAAATGATTTGGATGCGTCTCTAACGCCATTGGATGATATGCATTTAACATACGTGCTACATTTTCTAACTTTGGATTGGCGATTGGTAACATAGGAAATCCTAGTGCCATCAGTGAAGAAATCCCAATATTAAAACGCGAATGTACAGGCGAAATATGGAACGCCACGATTCTTCGCCCCTCCATTTTCTGCATAACTGTTTTTTGCCAAACTGTTCGCCATCCCATTGAGTTTGCGGAGTGACAAATCAGTTTAGGGATCCCTGTTGTCCCAGATGTATGAGTCATATAGGAGATCTCATCTACTGCTAACTGCTCTTGTGGAACTGGTTTACTTGATGTAGCTAATAAACGTTCGACTGAGATTTTTTTGGCTGTATCGTACTGAATTGGATCGATTCGAATAGCCGTTTCTTCATCATATAAAATAAATGGATTTTCTAAACGTTCTAAAAATACTTCAATCGTACTTTGCGGTAAATGATACGAAATCATTGCAGGAACTGCTCCAAGATAAGAAGCGGCTACGGCAAGAAGGTACGTATCAAAACGAGGGCTTTTATAAATTAAAATCGCATCCCCTTTTTTCACACCTAAAGCGGCCAATTGATACGCTCGTTGTTCAATACTTTCTAAACTTGCCTGATAAGTAGTTGTGGTGTGTAGTTCAGGAAAAGCGCGTAGTGGTTCATCGAGTACAATCGCACTTTCAGGAAAATGTTGTGCTGCTTGAGAATAGTTCGTAAATAAATTCAAAGGTTCATGCGTAAACGGTATCATTTGTCTCATTCCTCTTTTCATTTTAGTTGTAACACGATAAAGACTTCCTCGTTATTGTAACGAAATAATTGTGAAAAATCTAGCAAAGTTTGAGTAAAGTTGACTTTTAGCTGATTTCACGTGACAATAAGAAAAAGCATTGGAGGGATTGGATGAGCAAAATTGGGATTATTGGTGTGGGAAACGTCGGCAGTACACTTGCCCATACATTAATTGAGCGTCATCATGTCACGGACTTATATTTATTTGATCAAAAACCAGAACGTTGTCTTGCTGAACAACAGGATTTAATTTGTGCTCAAATTGGACAAAATACTACAGCTACTATTCATATTGGAGAAAAATATGAATTGGCTCAATTAGATATCGTCGTTTTTTCCATTGGAAATATTGCCTTATTGAATGGTTCCGGTAGCCGCTTTGACGAGTTAGAATTCACAAAAAAAGCCGCCAAAGAATGGGCAGCTCATTTAGTCGAATATCACTTTAAAGGAATTCTATTGGTGATCACAAATCCTTGTGATGTGATTACACATTATATGCAAAAACTCACAAGCTTTGATCCAAAACGTGTGATCGGAACAGGAACTTCATTAGATACAGCCCGTTTACAACATGCCTTAAGTCTAGCATTTGAGGTTGCTCCTAACACGATTCGTGCACTTGTCTTAGGTGAACATGGCGCCACTCAATTTGTTCCTTGGGACTATGTCAAATCCATTAATCCTCAGTTAGATTTTGGTAAGATAGATTTAGAAAGACTCGCCCATACGGCTTTAATGATTGGTGAAACCACTTTTACTGGTAAAGGCTATACTTCATTTGGAATTGCCAACCAAGCAGATCAATTGATTAGCCATTTAACAACATCCAAAACAGTATTTTTCCCTATCTCAGCTTATAGTCTTTATGATGAGATTTATATTGGACAATATGCAGCTTTGAATTGTACCGGAATTATCGAAACGTTCGAAATTCCCTTAAACGAAAAAGAAAAACAAGCCTATCAACGATCCGTTACTTGGATCAAAGAGATGGCTACACATATTTAAAAAGGGGTATGACAGATTTCTGTCACACCCCTTTTTAATTAAAATTCAGCTTCGTCAGGATTTTTCGCTTTTCCAACTACTCCGTCTAAGCCATCAATGATCGCCATATCTTCATTGGATAACTCAAAATCAAAGATTTCGCTATTTTCTAAAATACGACTTGGTGTTACGGATTTTGGTAATGGTAAAAAGTCATGTTGTAATGACCAACGTAGTGCAATCTGCGCAATCGTTTTACCGTATTTTTCAGCTAATTCTTGCATTTCTTTTACTTCAAAAATTTTACCAGTTCCTAATGGGCTATATGCTTCAAGTAAAATATCGTGCTCTTTACAATAAGCAACTGTTTCTTCCATCAATTCACCCGGTGCTAAAAAGATTTGGTTCACAACAGGTTTTACTTTAGCATTTTTTAATAATGCATCTAAATGATGGGGTCTGAAATTACTAACACCTAACGCTTTAATTTTTCCAGCTTCATAAAATTCTTCCATCGCTCTCCAAGTTTCAGCATTGGCTTCTTCCCAGTGATCACGAAATTCAACTGGATTTGGCCAGTGAATCAACAATAGATCGATATAATCCGTATCTAATTCTTTTAGGCTATTTTCAATCGATGCTTTAGCTAAATCGTATGAATGGTTACTGTTCCATACTTTAGTCGTTAAAAAGATATCTGAACGCGCAACGCCACTTTCTTTGATTCCTTGACCAACACTGCCTTCATTTTTGTAACCTTGTGCAGTATCAATATGACGGTAACCGATTTTTAAGGCTTCCTTAACCGAATCCACTGCTACTTGACCGTCTGGTGTTTGCCATGTACCAAAACCAACTTTAGGAATGTTGACTCCATTTGCTAATGTGTATGCTGTTGTTAAACTCATGAAATATCCTCCTCGACTTTTTATTTACATCTATAAGTGTATCAAAAAATGAAACTAACACCTACTGACTTGCTTAAAAAAAGTGAGCCGAATGTAATGTGCTCAAAAATTGGATCGTGTATCCAATTTTCGAGTATCATCTCCACTCCACTCACTCTTGATTATCTGGTTCGACATGGACATCGATTTCGGATACACCATGTTTTTCATATAGTCGTTCTTCAATTAAATCTGCAATGGCATGGCTTTCGACAACATTCATCGTCGCTGGCATCAATACCACGACATCCACATAAATATTCGCTCCATAGTTGCGACCTTTTAAACTTTTAACTGCAGTCACACCTTCGATCTGCATAATTTCTTGTTTATATTCAACAAGTAATTCTGTATCAAATCCATCCGAAAGTGAAAAAACACTCTCGCGAAAAATATCGATCCCCGTTTTTAAAATCAATAATCCAACAACTACTGCAGTCACGCTATCGATCCAACCAAAGTGAAACGACGCTGCAAAAACTGCAATTGCTGTTCCAATACTTGTCCAAGCATCACTTAAATTATCTTTTGCCGCAGCCATTAATCCAGAACTACGTACTTGTTGTGCTAATTTTTTATTGTATAGGTAGACACCATACATAAAAATAGCAGAAAAGATCCCTACGATCGCAGCGACCATATCTGGCGTTTCTTCTCTTCCAGTAATAATGGTCTCCATCGAACTATACAATACTTGTAAACTAACCGCGATCATGATCAATGAAGTGACTAAGCTTGCCACATTTTCTGCTTTCCAATGCCCATACCGATGATCATCATCCGCAGGTTTTCGTGATAGCCTTAATCCAATCAATACAGAAATCGACGCAATGATATCGGTCGCATTATTTAAACCATCTGCTTGTAAGGCTTCCGAATGTGCTAGATTGCCAATAATCAATTTTAAAGCTGAAACGATAATGTATGCAAAGATACTTACGATCGCCCCTTTTTCAGCTTGTTTGAGTTCTTGATATCGTTTTTCATTCCCCAATATACCCACTCACTTTCTATTTTCATCAAGGAAATCAGCATACCAAAAATTCTAAATCAATAGCTAAAGAATAAGAGATTTCTTAACATTTTGGGACTCCCATTTTATCGAATCTTGTTACCTTATTTGTCTTTAAGGGAACCCTAATTTTTTGAAACCGGTCTATTCTTGATAACGGTGTAACTTTAATTCACCAGCCAAATATTCACCTAAATAGATTTCACTGATTTTCTCAAATCCTTTTTCTTTTAACTGGTGTTCTAGCCATTCTTCATCTTGATCGATCAACTCTAAAACATCTAGATTCGCTTGACCATCGACAATGATTGGATAACGAATATTCTCATCACCAAACTGAATCAATGTTAATTGTCCATTTTGCTCCAATACGGCACTTTTTACTTCGTTGATCTCGTAGATGCCGTTCGAACGTAGTTTAAACATTAATTCATTGGCAGAAATTCCATTTTTTAAACATTCTTTGACGTTTACTTTTCCATTTTGAATCAAGGTGATCGGGCGTCCATCAATCCAACGCTTGATATAGCGATTGTGTTCTTTTGAAAATTTTACGATCAGCACAAGTAATGTCCATATGATCAATACCAAAATAAATTGCAACACAGTAATGTCATCATTGTAAATAATCCCTCCAATGATTCCACCTAAGACATAATTTTGAACTTGATCTAAAGCTGAAGTTGGAGCTAGATTCCCTTTCCCCATAATATTGATTTGTAAGATCAAACAAAGAATCCCCAACGCCAGTTTGATCATGATCGGACTATAAAACTCCATTCTATTTTGCTCCTTTGATCGTAATCTTTTGATCGAATAAATAAATTCTTGTAAGCTGATAGGCATCTTGGTTATTCGTATATTCAACTAGATAGATCTCATCTTTGATTTTAATATAACTTCCATTATTAAGTTGCGTCTCATTTAAGGCCAATTCAGTCAATGAAACTTTGTTTTCTTTTGCTATAGCTTGTAATACCCTCTCCGTTTGTGTGGAATCAGAATGCTCGGTTTGTGTTTTTTGATATTCTGAAAACTGGATCCCTGATATTAACAAAATGACTAATAAAATGATCAAACTTAGATCACGATATTTAGAAGTCAAACGGTGTCTTAGATATAAACTAAAGACAACCATCAAAATAAACAATAACCCAAATAAAAGTCCGTAACGTAACCAAACGGTATCGTTTGATTGATTGACTAAATAGTCATATGTATAAAATGTCATCCTTTTTCCTTTCTACAAAAAAGAAGCATAAGCATCAAAGGATGCCTATGCTTCTTCATACGTTTAATTATTGTACGCGTGGTTCACGTGCTTCATCAATGCTGTCTTTTACGTTTTCTTTTCCATTGTTAAAAGATGATTTTACTTTTTTTGTTTGTTTTGAAGCAAAGTCACCTACGTTTTCAGTAGCGTCACTTAAACGATCTTGAACTGTTACTGAATCTTCTTCGTATTGTTCTTGTGATTTGATATCAACGACTTCTACGTTTACTTCAATGACTTCTAAACCAGTCATATGTTTTACTTCTTTTACAATAACTTCTTTGATTTTGTTGAAGATATCTTGAACATCTTTGCCGTATTCAGCTACGATATCTAGATCAACAGCAACTTGTTTTTTACCAACTTCAACGTCGATTCCTGAAGTAACGTTATCTGTATTGACTAATTTTTCAGCAATATTTGAGAAAAATCCGCCATCTACTGCTAATAATCCATCGATGTTTTCTAAAGCGATGCCTACGATTTTTTGGATTACTTTATCGTCAAATGTCAATTCGCCTTTAACAGCTGTTGTTGGTGTAGTTGTTGGTTTAATTTCTTTGTTTTTTACGTTTTCCATGCTTCAAGCACTTCCTTTTTTTTATTTTTAGTATTTTTTATCTGGAAAGATTTTTTCCAGCAGTTCACTCTTTTGTAAATACATTCCAATGAAACTTCCCGCCGCAATCAATAATAAGACGAGAATCGTTTTGAAAAATCCCAACGAAAGAAATAAGATAGCTAAGATTAAGCCACATAGTCCTCCAATTATTGGGAATGTATGTTGTTTGAACAACTCAGACATCATATCCCTCCTCTTATTGTACGCGTGGTTGTGACGAGCGTTTTGGTGCATCTTTTTGGAGGTCTTTAAAAGTTACATGAATCTCTATTGGCGCCTCTACTCCTAGAAAACGATGAATCTCATCTTCTGTTTTTTTGTTAAATCGTTGTACTTTTTCGTAAGTGTCAACTGTTGGTCGAACAGTTCCTGTTACTTCAACACGTACTTTTTTCTTTTTCATTTTCGTTTTTACACGTGCATTTTTTAGCCATTCGGTATCGTTTGCACTTGCTTTAACCAAACCGTCGATAGCACTTTTTGATAATGTTAAGGTTCCTTTGTCCTGTTTTAAAGGAATCGTAGTTGTAGTTTTGGGGATTAATGCCACAACGATAATGCCGACTAAGATTAAAACCATAAAAACTGCTGCCATCCAAAAGAAGTAGACTGGTAAGATTCCACCAATTACTGGATAATCTTTTGGCGCGAGCAAGTGAAATTGAAATTGTCCTTGTGCTTGATAACGAATAAAGCTATCCGCTAAAACGGTGATCAATAACAGGCCAATAATTGCAATTACAAACTTTTTCCATTTTGCCATTCACCACTCCACCTTTCTGTTTATTTATGCCCTAACAAAACTGTAACATCATTTGTTTTTTTTTAAAAGTAATATGCTATGCCTTTCACAAAAGATAACGAAAATTATTTTTAAACCGTTGATACAAAAGCTTATATAACAGTCATTTTTTATTTTATATCGTTTTAAATCCTTGTCTATACGATTTAGTAAAAAAAATTTCACATACAAAATTGTAAGTTTCTCATTATTGAATACGCTATCATTTAACCTTTTTTTATATAGTTATTTAATTAAAATGCAAGTTTTTTGCTCAAAAAAAAGACCTTATTTCATTTTGAAATAAGGTCTTTTGCTAAATTATTTAGCTAATGCGCTTTTTGCTTGGTCAGCTAAAGCAGTAAATGCAGTTGCATCATTTACAGCTAGGTCAGCTAGCATTTTACGGTTGATATCGATTTCTGCTAATTTCAAACCGTGCATTAATTTAGAGTAGCTTAAGCCATTCATACGAGCAGCTGCGTTGATACGTGCAATCCATAATTTACGGAAGTCACGTTTCTTTTGACGACGATCGCGGTATGCGTAGCTATATGATTTCATTACTTGTTCTTTTGCTGTCTTGAACAAGGTATGTTTTGAACCGTAATATCCTTTTGCTAATTTAAGCACTTTTTTACGACGTTTACGAGATACTGTTCCACCTTTAACACGTGCCATTATTTAATTCCTCCTAATTGAATCTTCTATACTTAATTTTTGTCTGTTGGAAAATTTTGCGTTGAATTATTTCATTCTCGCTAATTGTTGACGGATACGTTTGTAATCGCCCTTAGATACCATTGAAGCTTTACGCAATTGGCGACGTTGTTTCTTTGTTTTACCGTGGAAACGGTGACTTGTAAACGCGCGGAATCTTTTTAATCCACCGTTACCAGTACGTTTTACGCGTTTTGCTAATCCGCGGTGTGTTTTTTGTTTTGGCATAACTAATTTCCTCCTCAAAATCTTTCGTTATCTAACTGACCTTACTCTAATAGAGCCGAATTTACTTGTCGTTTTTTGGCGCAAGTACTAAGAACATACTGCGTCCGTCCATTTTCGCTTTTTGTTCCACAGTTGAAACATCAGCTGTTTCTTCTGCAAGACGATCTAGGACTCTCTGACCAATTTCTTTATGGGTAATGGCGCGACCTTTGAAACGGATAGAAGCTTTCACTTTATCCCCTTTTTCAAGGAACTTGCGTGCATTACGTAATTTAGTATTAAAATCATTGACATCGATCGTTGGACTTAAGCGAACTTCTTTCACACTGATGACTTTTTGTTTCTTACGGGCTTCACGTTCTTTTTTCTGTAGTTCAAAACGATATTTCCCATAATCCATAATACGAGCAACCGGTGGTTTTGCATTAGGTGCAACCAACACAACATCTAAGTTAGCTTGTTCTGCGATTTGCAACGCTTCTGCTTTCGTTTTTACTCCGAGTTGATCTCCGTCTTGACTAATCAAACGTAACTCACGTGCACGAATGCCGTCGTTTACCATCATATCCTTTGCTATGGTCATTCACCTCCAAGTTTTTTGAGAGAAAGAAAGAGTTTTCTTACAAATAGGCACAAAAAAACGAGTTCTTAACGAACCCGCAACGTGACCCAAATTGATTGGATAACTATCTGCCCAGCGACAACGTCACGAGGCGAGAAGCGGGTGCTTCTGCTTTCATTTCTCAACTCTCACTATTATACAAACATTTTATGTCAAAGTCAATGATTTTCATTTGTTTTTTCATAAAAAAAGTCCGACAAGTTCGTCGGACTTACACTCATATTAGTTTGCAGCTTGAGCCGCTTTATTGATGTAGTTATAAGGTTGGTTAAAGTGTGGTAAGAAGAATAGATCTAATAATTTTAATTGGTCGATCGTCATTTTTTGTTCGATTGCTAGTGAGAACATATGGATCGCCATCGAAATATCCGATGTGTAAGAACCCATTTGTGCTCCAACGATACGACGAGTGTGTTTATCAAAGACGATACGGATTTTTACAGTCGCGTTTTCTTTCATAAATCCTGGTTTTTGAGTATCTTCATAATCCACATAATCGACTTCTACACCAAAGCGTGCAGCTGATTCAACTGAGATCCCTGTTGATACCATGTTGTAACCAAAAATTGAGATTCCGTTTGATCCTTGTACTCCTGGAGACTCAACATCAGCTCCCCCAATATTTTCTCCAGCTACGATACCTGAACGTACTGCATTTGTTGCAAGTGCGATATAAGCTGTTTGTTCCATCGCATTTGAATACACTGTCGCGCAATCCCCTACAGCATACACATCAGGTAGGCTCGTACGTTGATGACGATCAACTAAATAGGCATTATTGGCAAAACGTTCTAATTTGTCGCCACCGATAGCACTATTAGGTAAGAAGCCGATCGCATTGATGACCATATCGACATCGTAACTACCGTTTGCTGTTACAACTTTTTCAACTTTGTCTGTTCCTTGATATTCTTGAACCAATTCACCTAAATGCATTTCGATTCCGTGCTCTTTTAAGTTTTCATCCATGTTATCTGTAAACCATTTGTCATAGTAGTTTGGCAATGAACGAGTCGCTGCATCAAATAATAAAACATGTTTACCACGACGTTTTGCAGCTTCTGCCATTTCAACTCCGATATATCCAGCTCCAATAACTGCGATATTTTGGATAGAATCATCACTTAAAATTTGGTCGATCATTTGACCATCTTGGAATTTTTTCATGAAACGAATATTTTTCAAGTCACGTCCAGGAACATTTGGTGAAATTGGTACTGAACCAGTTGCTAAAATTAATTTATCGTAAGATTCTTCAAACGTTTCCCCATTTAAAGTCGTGCAGTACACGATTTTTTTATCAAAATCAATTGTTTCCACACTTGTTTCCATGTGAACTGTTGCGCCTTTTTGCAAGAATTCTTCTTTATTTGTATAGAATAATCCATCTACGCTATCGATTTGACGCCCTACCCATAATGCTGTTCCACAGCTTAGGTAGCTTAGGTTTGTGTTACGGTCGATCATGACCACTTCTTGGTTTTCAAAGTTATCTAATAAAGTATTCGCAGCCGCAACACCTGCATGGTTTGCTCCAACAATCACTGTTTTTGTCATAATATTTTTCCCCCTTGTGTTGTTTACATACATAGTATATAAAGATTGTGAACGCTAGAACTATCACAGATTTTTGCACAAGTGAAAAAACTGAGAGCAATGCTTATGAAAGCTTATGCTAAAGCAAAATACTACTTGCTCACTTTTTTTCAAAATATTTCATTGTGAATTTATTCATTTTTATTCACAAGTAAAAAAAAGAGCTAAAACCTTGTTAAATCAAGATTTAGCTCCTTTACCTTTTATTAAGAAATACAATTTAGCTTTTCTTCAATCATTTTTATCACGAGCTCTCGTGCTGTTTGATCCGTGATAAAATCTAATTTATCACCATCGATTTGTAGTTTTGGACTGGCGTCATATGTATTGAACCATTGATCGTAACGTCGATTTAATTCTTCGTAATAAGCGTATAAACTTGGATCTTGTTCGATTTGTTCATAAGAACGACCTCTTTGTTTAATGCGTGAAAGCATCGTATCTAGAGAAACTTTGATATGAACCAAAAGATCCGGACGTTTTTGATAAGTTGCTAGTGGCAATTCTTCTAGCATATTGGCAAGCAATTCATCATACACGGCCACTTCTGTTTTGGTCGTGCGTCCTAGGTCAGCATTCAAATGAAACAATAAGGAATCTTCATAAATCGAACGATCTAATACATTGTTCTCCCCTTTTCGTGCTTCTTTGATACTTGCAAAGCGTTTATTTAAAAAATAGATTTGCAATAAAAATGCATATTTTTCTGGATTTTCATAAAATAAAGGCAGTACTTCGTTTTCTTCTACTGGTTCATAAAATGCTGTACTTTGAAAATGTTCTGCTAGTAAAGCAGTCAAACTAGACTTTCCTGCTCCGATGGTACCTGCTAAAACAATCATTTTTTTCCTCCTTGATTCTTTCAATTTTACTACTATACAATAAGTTCATTTTTTTGTCATGGAAGATCAGAATGAAAAAAACGTGAAAAAAAGGTTAAGAAATCGATTTTTTTTAAGAAAAGTAACCAGATAACTTAACGGATCTACAATAATCTAGTAAAATAAAGCCTGAACTGTCAGATATTACAGAAACGAAAGAGGAGAGCCATGAAAGAAGTAGGGACTGGGGAAGCAACTGGGAAAATTATTTTGATGGGTGAACATGCTGTTGTTTATCAAAAACCAGCAATCGCATTTCCCTTTAAAGGAACCACGATTACAGCAATGATCACACAAGCAAATGAAAACACCTTAACTTCAAGTTATCATACAGGAGCACTCAAACAAACATCTGAAAATTTAGCCAATATTACTCAATTAACTCAAAAATTACAACAAGATTTGAATACACCACCATTTCATTTGACGATCCAAAGCACGATCCCTTCTGAACGTGGAATGGGTTCTAGCGCTGCGGTGGCGGTCGCGATTACACGTGCTTTTTTTGATTGGCAAGTGTTGCCACTTTCTGAAGAAACATTGTTACGCTATGTCAATTTTTCAGAACAAATCGCTCATGGAAATCCTAGCGGTATCGATGCAGCGGCAACCAGTGGCTCACAACCGATTTATTATCAAAAAAATCAAGCTATCATGCCGTTTCCTTTGCATCTAGATGCGTTTTTATTAGTCGCAGATACCGGAATCAAAGGACAAACCCGTGCGGCTGTGCGTTCCGTAGCAGAACTGGCGACTCTACAACCTGAGCTTGTAGAAAGTATAACAGCTCATCTTGGCTTATTAACTAATCAGGCAAAACAAGCCATTATGCACAATGAAGCAGAGACATTAGGAGATTTGATGGATCAAGCCCAATCAGACCTAGAAAAATTGGGTGTTAGTAATGATGAACTAAATCGATATACCCGTTTAGCCAAAGAACACGGAGCATTAGGTGCCAAATTAACCGGTGGTGGCCGTGGGGGTTGTTTTATCGTCTTAACAAAAACTAAAGAACAAGCTGAGACTATTTGCCACATCTTAGAACAAGCTGGAGTAAAAGGAACTTGGCTACAAGGATTAGGAGCTTACCAACATGCATAAAGGAACTGCGCGTGCATACACAAATATTGCCTTGATCAAATACTGGGGCAAAAAAGATGATGCATTGATTTTACCAATGAATAACAGTTTATCATTGACACTAGACGCATTTTTTACGGATACTACTGTCACATTTGATGAACAGTACACAAAAGATGTCTTTTATTTAGATACCGTGTTACAAGATGAAAAAGCGACCGCTAAGGTATCACGCTTTTTAGATTTAGTGCGCGAAAAAATGGATCGACCTTTATTTGCCACTGTAGAGAGCATCAATCATGTGCCAACAGCTGCTGGACTAGCTTCTTCTGCTAGTGGACTTGCCGCTTTAGCACTAGCCTGTAATGAAGCATTGAGATTGAATCTTTCCAAAACAGAAGTTTCCCGTTTAGCTAGACGTGGCTCAGGTTCGGCTTGTAGAAGTATTTTTGGCGGCTTTGTAGAATGGGAACAAGGAACAGATGACCTCTCTTCCTTTGCTCGTCCTATAGAAGCCGATCGCTTTGAAGACGAACTTGCGATGGTCTTTATCTTATTAAATGATAAACAAAAAGATGTGTCCAGTCGTGATGGTATGAAACGAACTGTCGATACTTCTGCGTTTTATCCTGCTTGGGTTAATACAGCTGGAGAAGATCTAACACTGATCAAACAAGCCATTGCTGAAAAATCATTTACAAAATTAGGGGAAGTCACTGAAGCAAATGCACTGAAAATGCATGCTACTACGCTTGCCGCAACACCACCTTTTACGTATTGGTCACCTGAAAGCTTGCGTGCTATGGAAGTGGTCAAAAGCTTAAGAAAAGACGGTCTAGAGTGCTACTTTACAATGGATGCTGGTCCAAACGTCAAAGTCCTTTGTAAAAAACAAGACCGACAACAAATCATCGCACGATTGACGCAAGAATTTTCAGCTGAACAAATCATCTGTGCTTTAACAGGTCCAGATGCGCATTCTATAGAAACGGAAGTGACATTATGATCGAGGTCTCAGTACCTGGAAAATTATATATCGCAGGAGAATACGCGGTCGTTGAACCGGGACACCCTGCCGTAATCGTAGCTGTGGATCAATTTATTACCGTAAAAATCGAAACAGCTCGTAAAAATGGAACGATACATTCTCAACAATATAGTGATTTGCCGATTCGTTGGACTAGACGCAACGGCGAGCTTGTATTGGACCATCGTGAAAATCCATTCCATTATATTTTAGAAGCCATTCGTTTGACTGAAAAATATGCATCAGAAAAAGGTCGGATCCTTGCCTTTTATGATTTGAAAGTAACCAGTGAACTCGACAATTCAAATGGTCGTAAGTATGGTTTAGGTTCAAGTGGTGCTGTAACAGTTGCCACAGTGAAAGCACTGAATTTCTTTTATGATTTAGAAATGGATGAAATGACGATTTTCAAAATTTCTGCCTTAGCTCATCTAGCTGTTCAAGGTAACGGTTCTTGCGGAGACATCGCAGCTAGTGCTTTTGGCGGATGGATCGCTTTTTCCACGTTTGACCACGAGTGGGTAATCAAAAAACAAAAAGAATGGCCTTTGTCTCACCTTTTATTTGAAGACTGGCCTGAGCTTACAATCACTAAGTTAAAAACACCTAAAAATCTTCGTTTATTGATTGGGTGGACTGGAAGCCCTGCTTCTACTTCTGATTTAGTTGATCAGGTGAATCAATCCAAAGAAGAAAAAAATCGCGCATATCAACAGTTTTTAGCAGATAGTAAACAATGTGTTCAAGCATTGATCGATGCGTTTGTCGCTGAAGATGTCTTGATGATCAAAAAAATGATTTTAAAAAATCGTGCACTACTTGGTGAACTTTCTCAAATTACTGGAGTGATGATCGAAACACCTGCATTAAAAGAATTATGTGAGCTAGCCATCGCTTGTGGGGGAGCTGCTAAATCTTCTGGTGCTGGTGGAGGAGATTGCGGAATCGTGATTGCAGACCAACGCACTGGCATCTTGCCTTTGATGAGCGCATGGGAAAAAGCGGAAATCACGCCTCTCCCCTTACACGTTTACCACTACCAAGGAGGCGCGCAATGAATCGAAAAGACGAACATGTATCACTAGCTAAAGCATTTCACGGGAAACATGTAACAGATTTTGATGCGATTCGCTTGATTCATCAGTCTTTTCCTGAAATCGCAGTTCAGGAAGTCGATCTTAGTACTACATTGGCTTCTTTTACTACCCCTTTTCCTTTCTTCATCAATGCGATGACGGGCGGAAGTGAAAAAACCAAACAAATCAATCATGATCTTGCACTCATTGCGCGAGAGACGAATCTAGCCATGGCAACGGGTTCTGTTTCTGCTGCATTGAAAGATCCAAGTGTTAAAGACTCCTTTACCATTGCGCGAAAAACCAATCCAAATGGCTTATTGTTCGCAAATGTTGGAGCAGGAACTTCCGTTGAGCGGGCAAAACAAGCCGTCGATCTTTTTGAGGCAGATGCTTTACAAATCCATGTCAATGCGCCTCAAGAACTCGTTATGCCAGAAGGTGATCGCGATTTTTCTCATTGGTTAGACTTAATTGAAGAAATCGTTACGACACTTTCTGTCCCGATCATTGTCAAAGAAGTTGGATTTGGCATGACGAGAGATACGATAAATGCTCTACGTCAACGCGGAGTACATGCAATCGACGTCTCTGGCCGCGGCGGTACGAGCTTTACCCAAATCGAAAACGCTCGTCGTAAAAAACGTGAATTTCACTATCTGGATGATTACGGTCAAACAACAGCGGAATCTTTATTAGAAGCCAGTTTAGTTCCTAACGATTTTTCATTACTTGCTTCTGGAGGTATCCGAAATGCTTATGATATTTTTAAAGCACTTTGTTTAGGTGCAGATAGTGTGGGAATTTCCGCAACGATTTTAAATGAACTACTCACTCATGGCGTAGAAGATACGATTGCATTTATTGAACGTATGAAAGATGAATTGCGCATGCTTTATACGATGAGTGGTATTACAAAAACAGCACATACCACAACGGTTCCTCTATTAATAGGGAGGCCACTAAAAGACTGGTGTCTAGCTCGCGGTATCGATTATCAAACATATGCCACACGTTAAACGAGAAAGGATAGTTCCTTTCTTGTTTTTTTAAGGTTTACTTTAGGTTTATACGCTATACTAAAGAAAAAGTTTGAGGAGAATGACTATGATTAAATTATTATTGGTTGAAGATGATGTGACGCTCTCTGAAAATATTAAAGAAATCGTCTCATCGATTGGGGAAGTTACACAAATGTATACTGGTAGCGAAGGATTATTTGAAGCAGAAGCTGGAATTTATGACTTGATTATCTTGGATCTAATGCTCCCTGAAATGAATGGATATGAAGTGTTAGCCAACTTGCGTAAACAACAAGTACAGACACCGGTGCTTATTTTAACAGCTAAAGATGGTTTAGAAGATAAAGTTGAAGGGTTTCAAAAAGGAGCAGACGACTATCTGACAAAACCTTTTTATCGGGAAGAACTATTGATGCGTGTGAAAGCTTTATTAAAACGTTCATTAGGATTATTTGATGAACAAACCTTAAGTTACGGAAAATTAAATTGCCAGTTGACGAATAAAGAAGTCCGCTTTGGCGATCAAATTTTACCGATTCAAGGAAAAGAATTTGAATTACTTGTCTATTTTATTCAAAACCAAAAAGTTATTTTAACAAAAGAACAAATTTTTGATCGTATTTGGGGATTTGATTCAGCTACGACCTTAACCGTAGTCGAAGTTTATATGAGTCATTTGCGTAAACATTTACGAGATACGGGACTAGATAAAAAATTCCAAACTCTGCGAAATGTTGGATATCTTTTACAAGAGGCCGATGCTCATGAAGGCTAAATTACCAAATAAACAACGAATACGATTATTTTTAGCCAATGTATTGGCTTTCGCCTTAGTCTTTTTTGCTTTAGGTGTCATCGTCTTGCAAGTACTCTCCTTATCTGCTTATCGCGAAACGGATCAACAATTAACACAAACAACGAGCGATTCTCCTACTGTACAGTTAGAGATTACCCGTTATCAAGAAAATGATCCAACCCTTCATTTAGACGAGAACAAACCCTTTAAAGAAGGTCCAAAACCCATGTTTAACAACCAAGTTATCCTATGGTCAAAAGATGGAACAATTTTAAACAAAGAAGCATTGGGTAGTCGATACGCACAATTTGAATCTTTGACTCTTTCTACTAAAAATTTGGACTCGATCCAAACGGTTCAGTTAGAAGATCAATCGAGTAATACTGCAGATTTTCGATCCATCATTCGAAAAGCTCCGGAAAATGATGCCAATATTGCTTATGTACAAGTATTAGCCAATACGAATCAAATCAAATCGGCATTAACAAATTTCCGTGCGATCTTGATTGCGTGTATGATCATCTTTTGGTTTCTATCAATCGGGATCAGTTTTTTATTAGCTAATCTCTCCATGCGGCCAATTGTAGCCTCTTGGAAACGTCAGCAAGAATTTGTTGAGAATGCTTCCCATGAGCTTCGAACACCGTTGACGATCATTCAAAATAGTCTACAACATCTTTTTACTAAGCCGAATCATACGATTTTGGATGAGTCAGAAAGCATTGCGCAAGCACTGACTGAAACGAGGCGCTTGACTGGGCTAACCAATGATCTATTGACGATTGCACGCAATGATTCGAATCAACAAGTCCTAGAGTATCAAGAAGTAACGATTCAATCGTTTTTAGATGAATTGATCAAACCCTTCCAAGAAATGGCGCAATTAGACGATAAAGCATTACTGCTCCAGCCCCTAGATAATCCGAATCAAACTTGGGTAGTCGATCGTAAAAAAATTCATCAAGTACTCGTGATCTTGCTTGATAATGCATTGAAATATACTCGACCTCAAGATGAGATCTTTGTGGTAACTACTACTACAAATAAAGAATGGCGTGTTGCGGTCAGCAATACTGGCCCAAGCATTTCAGATCAGGATAAACAACACCTATTCGATCGTTTTTACCGAGAAGATCATTCTCGTGCTAAAGAAACGGGAGGTTATGGTTTAGGCTTAGCCATTGCTAAACAATTAGTGGAAGAACATCATGGCGAAATCATGGTAAAAGATTTTAATTACCACCATAAAGTGGGTGTGACATTTGAATTCAAGCTTCCTAAAAAATAACTCAATGATGAAAGAGACGCTGCCAAAATCCCTTGGTAGTGTCTTTTTTTATAGTCTCTTGAGTGACTTCTCCAATATTGGGGTACTCGTTTTGTAGCAAGTGATTAAACTCTAGGATTCCTTCTACACTTGCACATTGACGTCTCAGATCACCACTATCTTCCATTGTTTTAGCTTCTTGCAGCCATTCAACCAGTTGGCTTTGCTGTGCGTTTAAAACCGTTAATACTTCTTTTCCATCCAGTTTACTGACTTGTGTGGTTTGTTGATCTTCGAAAATCGTAAACATGGCTAAATAATCACGTAGATCAAATAAAAAAGTTTGCGCTTCCATTTTCTGTGTTGAAATCTCAATCGCTTGGCTCCATTCTTCGAGCGCTTGACTTGATTGAATCAATTCATCTGTAAGTGTCTCCATTTTTTCCATCTTATCACACCTTTCAACTCTAGTTTAACACAAAAAAAGTGTGCTGAATTTACTCAGCACACTTCATACTTCATAAGGAGGAATTATCCTTTATAAGCATCTAGGATAATTTGTTTCAATTCAGAGATCAATGGTTCTTTTGGATTAGCTGTTGTACATTGATCTTCATAAGCAAGTTCTGCCATGCGATCGACTGTTGAATCAAGTACTTCTTGTGTCACACCCTGTGCTTTCAAGCTCATATCGATTCCAACTTTCGCGCCTAGATCATGTACTGCTTGAGCTAATGCAGCAACTAATTCTTCAGTGGTATTGCCTTTTAGACCTAAGAAACGTGCAATTTGTGCATAATCTGTATCCGCACGGAAGTAATCATATTTAGGGAACATCGCATGTTTTTGTGGATCTTTCGCATTGTAGCGAATAATGTGTGGAAGTAAAATTGCATTGGTACGTCCATGAGGGATACCATATTCTCCACCAATTTTATGTGCTACTGAGTGACAAATACCTAGGAAGGCATTAGCAAAGGCCATACCAGCCATTGTTGAGGCATTATGCATTTTTTCACGTGCATCTGGATCTGCTGTTTTTACAGATTTTTCTAAGTTTTCAAAGACTAATTGGATCGCTTGTAAGCTTAATCCACGTGTATAATCAGAAGCCATAACAGAGACATAAGATTCGATCGCATGAGTCAATACGTCCATACCTGTATCTGCAGTTACTGAAGCTGGTACTGATAAGACAAATTGAGAATCGACGATCGCAACGTCTGGTGTCAATGCGTAATCTGCTAATGGGTATTTCACATGTGTTTCGCTATCTGTGATTACCGCAAATGGTGTTACTTCAGAACCAGTACCTGATGTAGTTGGGATACATACAAATTGTGTTTGTTCTGGTTTTTTAATTTTATACGCACGTTTGCGAATATCTAAGAATTTTTGTTTTGCGCCAAAGAATGATGTTTCTGGGTGCTCATAGAACATCCACATTCCTTTAGCCGCATCCATTGCTGATCCACCACCAAGAGCGATGACTGTATCTGGTTTAAAGTCTAACATCATTTCTGTTCCAGCATATACTGTATTTGTTGAAGGGTTTGGTTCAACATTTGAGAAGACTTCGATTTGAACATTGTTCTTACGGCGCATCAACACGTCGCGAACGGTATCGACATAACCAAATTGCACCATACCTGGATCACAAACGATCATGACACGTTCTACATTTTCCATGTTTGCTAAATACATTAATGAGTTCTTTTCAAAATAGATTTTTGAAGGTAATTTGAACCATTGCATATTATTTCTCCGTTTCGCCAAAGTTTTCACGTTGATCAAGTTTACTGCAGATACGTTACGTGATACTGAGTTACGTCCGTAAGAGCCACAACCTAATGTCAATGATGGTAACATTTCATTATAGATATCCCCAATACCACCTTCTGCTGATGGTGTGTTGACTAAGATACGGCATGCTTTCATGCGTAAAGCAAATTTGATTTGTACATCTTCATCTTCAGAATGGATAACTGCTGTATGTCCTAGACCACCTAAATTTAGCATCGCTTCACTTAATTCGATTCCGTGTTCTGTGCTATTTGATTTGATCATCGCCAAGACTGGAGATAATTTTTCACGAGATAAAGGATGCTGTGGTCCAACGCCATCGATTTCAGCAATCAACATTTTTGTTCCCGCTGGTACATCGATCCCTGCATCTTTCGCGATTGAAATGGCTGAATGACCAACGATTGCTGGATTTACTGCGTATTTGCCTTCGTTCATCACTGTGTTTTCTAATTTTTCCAATTCATCTGGTTTTACAAAGTAAACTTGATGCGCTTGGAATTCTGCTTTTACTTCATCGTAAATTTCTTTATCGACGATCACAGCTTGTTCAGATGCACAAATCATTCCGTTATCAAATGTTTTCGATACGATCAAGTCGTTGACTGCACGTTTAATTTTTGCTGTTTTTTCGATATATGATGGAACATTACCTGGTCCTACACCTAAAGCAGGTTTTCCAGTTGAATAAGCTGATTTTACCATTGCTGCACCACCAGTAGCTAAGACGATCGCAATCCCTGGATGGTTCATTAATCCTTGTGTTGCTTCGATCGATGGCTGTTCGATCCATTGAACACAGTGTTCAGGTGCTCCTGCAGCAATCGCTGCATCACGAACGATACGTGCTGCTTCAGCCGAACATTTTTGTGCACTTGGATGGAATGCGAAGACGATTGGATTACGTGTTTTTAAGGCGATCATCGCTTTAAAAATCGTAGTAGAGGTTGGGTTAGTTGTTGGGGTTACCCCACAAACGACACCGACTGGTTCTGCGATTTCGATCAAGCCTTTTTGTTTGTCTTCACTGATGATTCCTACCGTTTTATCATCTTTGATTGAATGCCAAATATATTCAGAAGCATACATATTTTTAATTGCTTTGTCTTCATAGATCCCACGACCAGTTTCTTCAACTGCCATTTTTGCTAACATCATATGATTATCTAAAGCAGCCATTGCCATCTCATGTACGATATGATCCACTTGTTCTTGAGTAAAGTCAGACATTTTACGCATCGCTTCATTTCCGCGAGCTGCTAATTCATCGATCATTGCTGAAACATCAAGTGTTTTAACTTCTTCTTTTTTTGCCATTGATAGGTTCCTCCTATTTGAGTTCAACTTGTTAACTTATTCACAAGAATACTATACCGCAGTTTTTTTTGTTTGTAAATAGTTTTTTGTGATTTTTTTCACTAAAAAATAAAAAAAAGAAAAAAGAGCTTAAAATCAGCTCTTTTTCTCTTTATTTTTCGATTTTATCTTCTTCGATTACGTCATCAACTTCAGTTTCAGCCAATGTTTCAGGTGTTTCTTCTACAATAACACTTGTAGGTGTTGTTGGTGGGGTTACTGTACGAATTGCCGTGCGATCAAATTCTAAAATAATTCCTTCGCAGTCGATCAATACGGTATTTTTTTCTTTGTTGACCTCAGAAATCACTCCATGTAAGCCACCAATCGTTACGATTGTACTTCCTGGTTGCATTGAATCCAATGTTTCCTGACGCTTTTGTTGTTGTTTCTTTTGTGAGCGTTGGAAGAACAACATCATTCCTCCAAAGAACACTAGCATAATGATTAATTGTAACATTTAAACACCTCTCCATATTCTTTTCTCTACTGTAGCATAAAACAACACAAGTTCTCTAGACCTTTTAGAAGTTTTTAGCGTTTTCTTTATTAAATCCATACTCTTCGAAGAAGGCTTGACGAAATTCAAGTAGATTATCATCCATAATAGCTTGACGAACTTGTTTCATCACATTTAACAAGAAGTGTAAGTTATGATAAGAAGTCAAACGAATCCCAAATGTTTCATCACATTTGATCAAGTGACGAATGTACGCACGGCTATAATTTTTACACGTATAGCAATCGCATTTTTCATCTAATGGTCTAAAATCACGTGCGTACTGAGCATTTTTTACAACTAAACGCCCTTGCGATGTCATACACGTTCCGTTACGCGCAATCCGTGTAGGCAGCACGCAATCGAACATATCGATTCCACGCATCACACCATCGATCAATGAATCTGGTGTGCCCACGCCCATCAAGTAACGTGGTTTATTATCTGGAATCAGTGGTGTCGTAAAGTCTAAAACGCGATTCATTTCCGATTTTGGCTCTCCAACAGATAAACCACCGATCGAATAGCCTGGAAAATCCATACTGATCAAATCTTTCGCGCTTTGACGACGAAGATCTTCAAAACCAGCTCCTTGGATAATACCAAATAATCCCTGACGATCTGGATTGGCATGCGCTTTTAAGCCCCGCTCAGCCCAACGAGAGGTACGTTCTACTGATTTTTTTACATAGTCATAGCTTTCATCAAATGGCGGACATTCATCAAAACTCATCATAATATCTGAGCCTAATTTATTTTGAATATTGATGGCCTTTTCAGGAGATAAGAATAATGGAGATCCATTTAAATGATTTTTAAAGTGAACGCCTTCTTCTTCGATATTACGCATATCGGCCAATGAGAATACTTGAAAACCACCAGAATCTGTTAAAATCGGTTGGTCCCAATTCATAAACTTATGTAAGCCACCTGCTTCTTCGACTAAATCTTCTCCTGGGCGTAACCATAAATGATATGTATTGCTCAAAATGATTCCTGCACCCATTTGCTTCAATTCTTCTGGAGCGATTGTTTTTACAGTAGCTAGTGTTCCAACTGGCATGAACATTGGGGTTGGAAACGTACCATGCGGTGTAATGATTTCACCTAAACGAGCTCCAGTATGTTTTTCTTTTTTAATTAAACGATAACGAATGGCTGGTTGCGACATTCATTTCCCTACTTTCTGATTTAAATTAAACTGCACTTTCCATCATAAGTGCAGTTTAGTTAATTTGCAAGCGTGTTTACTCTTTCTTATTTGTGATATAATGAATCATTCACAAGAGTGTATAAACTCAATTAATTTATAAGGAGGATTTATTGTGAAAAAAAATCGTGAATTAAAAACAGAAGCCAAAGCCATGCTAAAAGGCAACTGGATGGATGCCGTATTGCTAAACTTAGTACCAACTTTATTATTATTAGCAGTATTCTATCTTATTTTACTCCCTTCGTTTATGTTGATCTATCATTTTACAGGAGACGGTGCCTCAATTACTGCACAAAGCAACAGTGGGACAAGTTCAGGTGGTCAGTTTATTAGTGGATTAATCGGAACATTCTTTTCTCTTGCCGTAACGTGGACATTGCTTGACATGTTACGTCACAAACGTGAAAAAATCGTCCCATTTAAAGATGCTTTTCGCACGTTTACTTCTCCTTATGCACTGGTCATCTTCGTTGTATACTTACTACAAACGATTTTCATTGCATTATGGAGCTTATTATTGATCATTCCAGGTATCATCAAACGTTATTCTTATTACCAAGCTTACAATATTTTTTACGATACGTATGAACATACTGGTGAACGTTTAGGCTATCTTGATTGTATCACCGCTAGTCGTAAATTAATGAATGGTCATAAAGGACAACTATTTATCCTAGAAGTCAGCTTTATCGGTTGGCATATCTTAGCGATTATGACGCTAGGTATCGGATATTTATGGTTAAATCCATATATCGCCGCAACAAAAGCAGCTTTTTATGATGCTTTACCAAAAGAATTAGCCTAAAAAAAAGCCAAGTGTCGTCAGACACTTGGCTTTTTCATTTAAGCTTCTTCTGCTTCTTCCTCATCAGGTAAGCGATGGAATTTGATCAATTCGTTCACGAAAATTGGAACAAATGATAAGAAAATCGCAAGCAACCAATGATTGAAACTAATACGAACTAAACTAAACAGCGATTGTGTAAATGGAACTAACGCAATGACTGTCGTGATCACGATTGCTAAAATTGCCATTTCAAATAATGATTTATTTGAAGATAAGCGAACATTGAAAATCGAGCGTTCACTACGTACATTGAAAACATGTAAAATTGAAGAATACGCTAAAATCAAGAAGGCAACAGTTTGTCCAACTTCATGACTAGCATCGACCCAAGGACTAATAAAATCAACAAATGTCCCTAAGTAATAACCAAATAGCGTCACAACAGTAAAGATTGCGGCATTGATTCCAATTTTTTGGAGTAACCCACGCGCAAAGATACTTTCGTTTGGTGGAATTGGATCTTCATTCATGATGCCTTTTTCTGCAGGTTCTTTTCCTAGAGCAAATCCTGGTAATCCATCTGCAACTACGTTTACAAACAATAATTGAACGGCCGTAAACGGCGCGCCCCAACCAAATAACATCGCCAATAATACGATGAAAATCTCAGAGATATTACAACTTAACAAGAAATTCACGGCTTTGCGAATATTTTGATAGACTGTTCGACCTTGTGCGATTGCATCAACGATCGTAGCAAAATTATCATCTGTTAATACCATATCTGCAGCACCTTTTGCCACATCGGTACCTGTAATTCCCATCGCACAACCTACATCACTTGCTTTTAAGGCTGGAGCATCGTTGACTCCATCACCCGTCATTGCAACTGTTGCACCAGTACGTTGCCACGCTTGGACGATTCGAATCTTATCTTCCGGCGTTACACGTGCATAAACGGATAAGTTTTTTACTCGATTATCCAATTGTTGATCTGTCATTTCACGTAACTGGGCACCTGAAATCGCTTCTTGTGGTTTTGTTAAGATTCCGAGTTCCTTAGCGATCGCACTTGCGGTTACTACATGGTCCCCCGTGATCATAACGGTTTTGATTCCTGCACGTTTCGCTCTAGCAATCGCGCCTTTACTTTCTGGTCGCGGTGGATCGATCATTCCGATCAAACCTAGGAGCTGTAAATCTTTTTCTAAATAGTCAGACGTCATTTCTGTGGGTTCTTCATCGAATGTTCTAAACCCTACTGCAATAACGCGAAGTGCTTTTTTCCCGAAACGATCATTTACAACGGTTGCCTGTTCTACGTCACCATAACGAAAACGTGGCATCAAAACGTCAAAAGCTCCTTTCGTCACGGAAATATATTTTTTACCATGTTTATGAACTGTCGTCATCATCTTACGTTCAGAATCAAAAGGCAGTTCACCAATTCGGACATAAGTTTCGTCTAATTCATCTTTAGTATGGTAACTTTCTTCTAAAGAACGGACGATTGCAATCTCGGTTGGATTGCCTTTATATGTTTTTTCTTCGCCTTTTTCAATAATGACATCTGTACATAATGACGCGATTTTTAACACTTCGATCGCTTCTTCTGTCATCGCATCTTCTGCATCGACGACTTCGTCTCCGTGACGCCAGATACGACGAACGGTCATTTTATTTTGCGTTAGTGTTCCTGTTTTATCTGAACAGATGACACTTGCTGACCCTAGCGTCTCTACAGCAGGTAATCGTCTAATAATCGCATGTTTTTTAGCCATTTTTTGAACACCAAAAGCTAATGCTAACGTAACAATAACCATCAATGTTTCTGGAACAGCTGCCACAGCTAGAGAGACTGCGGTCATAAATAATTCTAAGAGTGGCTCACCTTGTAAGTACCCCACTAAGAACACGATAGCCGCTGCACCTAGTGCAATCAAGCTGATCCGTTTTCCTAATTGATTCAAACGACGTTGCAGTGGCGTAACCGTTTGACTCGTTCCATTTAGTAACGTTGCCACTTTCCCCATTTCAGACTGCATTCCAGTTGCCGTCACGATCGCGCGACCGCGACCATTCACGACTGTACAGCCTTTAAATACCATGTTCAGCTGGTCACCCAAACTTTCTTCCTCAGTTGTCTGGAAGTCAGCATCTTTCATTACGGGTTCGCTCTCCCCGGTTAACGCAGACTCTTCAACACGTAATTGGGAAGTTTGCGTTAGCCGAGCATCAGCTGCAATCATTGAACCATTTTCTAAAATTAAAATATCACCAACTACGATTTCTTCTGCGTCGATTTCTACTACTTGACCATCGCGCAAGACGGAGGTGACTTGTTTATTCATATCTTCTAAAGCAGCCAGTGCTTTTTCAGCATTTCCTTCTTGAACGATCGCCAAAACGGAGTTGATGATCACGATCGCGATAATCAATAATCCTTCAAATAAGTCACCATGTTCTGTTGAGAACGCAGTATAAAAAGATATTGCCGCTGCGACTAATAAAATAATCGTTGTAAAATCAGATAAACTATGCAAAATTTTTGAGAGCATCGTTTGTCCAGGTGGTTGTTCGAATTCGTTTCGCCCCTGTTCCTTTAACCGCTTTTGAGCCTCTGTGCTACTTAATCCTTGCGAAAGATCCACTTGGGTTTCTTTCTCGACTACATCAATTGTTTTTTTATATTCTTCCATTCCATTCCTCCTTATAGTCGTTCTATTTTTACTATAGCATGTTTCGTCAAACTGTTTCAAGAAATAGGGTAACGAAAAGTAAGGACTCTGTGTTTTTTTATACAAACTTAAAAAAATGTAAAAAAAGTACAATCTGATATCAGATTGTACTTTTTCAGGATTATTTTACGAACATTGCATCGCCGAAGCTAAAGAAACGATAACGTTCATCGATTGCATGTTGATACGCTTCTAGTGTAAATTCTCGACCAGCAAAAGCACTCACGAGCATCACTAGCGTTGATTTTGGTAAGTGGAAATTCGTTGAAAATGCATCAACCACTTTCCATTGATACCCTGGTTTAATGAAGATACTCGTCCAACCACTATCTTCTTGTAAACGACCATCAAATTTTGATCCAATCGTTTCTAGCGTACGAATCGATGTCGTCCCAACAGCCACAATTTTGCCACCATTGTCACGGACATCATTTAATTGATCTGCAGCTTCTTTCGTTAATCGATAAAATTCACTGTGCATGTCGTGTTCTTCAATATTATCGACACTAACCGGTCTAAAGGTTCCTAATCCGACGTGCAGTGTCAAATACACTAATTTCACACCTTTAGCTTGAATTTTTTCTAATAATTCTTCTGTAAAGTGAAGTCCAGCTGTGGGTGCAGCGGCGGAACCATTTTCCTTGGCATACACGGTTTGATAACGATCTGGATCTTCTAAACGCTCTTTTATATAAGGAGGCAATGGCATTTCACCTAATGATTCTAGAATCTCTAAGAAAATCCCTTCATAACTAAATCGAATGATCCGACCTCCGTGTTCTAATTCTTCTTCCACAACAGCTGTTAAACGACCATCCCCAAAGGTAATTTTCGTCCCTACTTTAGCGCGTTTAGCTGGCTTGATCAATGTCTCCCAACTATCGCCTTGTGTATTTTTCAATAATAGAATTTCTAGGTGACCGCCTGTTTCCGTCTTCTCACCGTATAAACGTGCAGGGAGAACACGGGTATTGTTCATCACCAATGCATCACCAGGATTTAATTCATCGATGATGTCATGGAAGTGTCGATCTTCCATTTCTTTGGTTTTCGTATTTAAAACCAATAAACGTGAACTCGCACGATCTTCTAATGGGGTTTGGGCAATCAATTCTTCTGGTAAATCAAAATCAAAATCTTCAGTTGTTAACATTCTACTTCACTCTCTCTACTTAGTTTGCCTATTTATTCTATCATTTTTTGAACAAACTTTACACTAGCCTGTTTAGCAAAAAAAGGATGCGACAGAAATCTGTCACATCCTTTAAAAAATGAGTAAACGGTAGTTCAAAAGTGATCAGCCTCTTGTGCTTAATGGAAAATATGGCTTTTCTTGATCATAGCACTTGTTTTCTTTTGGATATTTACCATCTTAGGTGCTGCATAAAGTCCGATAGCAAAAAATCCTAACGCGATCAATACTAATACGATGATGTCGATACGCGCATTTGGCCAGTAAACACCACCAGCTGATTCACGTAATAAATTCACCGCATACGTAAACGGTAGCAATGGATTGATCATTTGGAAGAATTTTCCAGATACTTGGATCGGATAATTCCCTCCACCACCTGAGATCGAGAGTACTAAGATAATGATCCCGATTCCTTTACCAAAATTCCCAAATAACGCAACAAGTACATAAATGATCATCATAAAGGTCAATCCGATCAATAGTGCGAAAATCACACTTAGTACTGGTGCTTTGACATCGACTCCTAATAAGAAGATATTTCCAAGTGTGACGATCAGTGTTTGGAAGATCGACATCGTTAAGAAGGTCAACATACGGGCTAAAAAGGTTTCACGTCTAGTAAAGCGTTTGTGTTCTTTTTTGCTTAAATGGAAATCTGTCGTTGCAATACTTGAAAATAATAATGCTCCTACCCATAAACATAAGGCCGTGTAAAATGGGGTACTTGCCGATCCATTATTTGCGATAGGATACATCGTTGTGGTTTTAAGATCGACTGGATTTGTAAAGAATTCACTTTCTTTTTGAACATCTTGTTTCATCAATTTGATAATTTGACCTAAATCAAGTGTCTCTTCTCCTTTGTTGATCGCATCGGCAGCTTTCGCAATCCCTTTTTTAATCGATGGCCAATCTTCCTGAATCAAGGTATTGGCTAGATTTAATGCGTTCTCAACATCCGGGAACTTCGCATTGACCGTATCTAATGTATTGGTAATATCTGTTTTTACACCAGGCCAATCATTTTGCATAAAATTACTAGCTAGTTGCAATTTATCAGCTACTACTGGCAATTCATTTTGATACAGATCCGCACCTTTGTTGATTGCAGAAATGATTTGATCCATATGACCATTTAACATTTCATTGGCATCTTTTAACTCTTGGCGAATCGCTGGAAGCTGTGCCTGATATTTTTCTAAAATCCCAATAGCTTGTGTAACGGTACCTTGTGTGGCATCAAGCAATTGTTTTAGTTGCGTATAATTGATTTCTCCCATCAAAGATTGTGCATTGTTTAATGTCGCGATCAGCTCTGTTAAAATCGTGCCAACTTTATCTCCGATGTTTAATTGTTGTACTTGAGCAATCGTTTGTTGAATCGATTGTGCTGTAGCATTTACGGTACTTAAAATCTCTTTGATCTGCGTGATCCCAGCGTCTGAAGTCACATCGATCTGGCTCAAACGTTGGGCCATACCATTCGCTAATGTTTGCGCATTGCGTAATTGTTCAATCGTTTGAGTAAATGCAGTAGTATTCGTTGTTTGTTGCAACGACTCTAAAAAGTCAGCAATCGTACCTAGTAACGTCGCTTGCGTTTCGAATCGTTTTTGCAAATCGTTCACTAAGGCTTGCAAGGCTTGTCGCTCTTCTGGAGTCAATTCATTCTTATCTAGCAGCGTTTGAATCTTGGCTGTAACTTTTTGTGTATCGCTCGCGAGTTGATTGACCGAACTTAGTGTCGTGTCGACTGAAGCTTGAATTGAAGGCAATGCGGTTTGCAATTGTTTTGCAAATGCTTCGACTGAAGTTGCCGTACCACTCGCCTGTTGACCAAGTTGTTCGATTTGAGGCCAAAGTGTTTGGACTTTTTCGATGACTTGCAATCCTTCTTTGGCTTCATTAACACCTTGTGTCATCGTTTGTTCAACAGAATCAAAATCTTTATTGATTTCTGACAATTGATTTCCCGCTGCTTGTAATTCAGGAATTTTTTGTTGCAACGTTAAAATAACTGATGCTTGTTCTTTGATACTTGGCATTTTTCCATTCAATTCGATAATTTTAGATCCCAATTCATCGACTTGTGGTAAATAGCCTTTTAGTTCATTGGCTTTATCTAATTTCGATTTTAATTCAGGTAATTTTTGATGTAAGGTGACTACTTCTGCCAAATATCCATCGATTTCACCCATATTACTATTCGTAGTTAAAATTAAATCTTTGATTTTATTGATCGATACTAAGTTTGTTTCAATATCATATCCAACATCTTTTAACGCTTTAAATAATGTAGAAGATGCTGTATTGATAAAATTACTACTGATTTCTTCTTTCAAACTTTGTGCACCTTTATCTGTGATCTTAGGTGCGATAGCATTGATTTTTTCATTAAAATAATAATTGATCGTCGGCTTTTTGATTTCGCCTTTTGTAAAGCTGATCAAATCCTCTGAAAAATTCTTTGGTAAATAGATTCCAGCATAATATTTCCCTGATTTTACGCCTTCTGTAACTTCTTCTTTTGAATCGACAAATTGCCAACCCAACTGATCATTTTTATGTAATTCTTCCAATACTTCTTTTCCGATATCAATATCCTTATCTTTGATCGTAGCTCCTTTATCATCACTGTAGATCGCAATTGGAAGTTCCCCAGTATTGCCATAAGGATCCCATAGCGCTTCAATGTTGAACCATGCATAAAGTGAGGGTAAAAACATTAACGCAACTATTAAAAATGCAGCAATCGGGATTTTAAAAACTCGCTGCCAGTCTAATCGATAAAGGTAAAATACATTTTTTATTTTTTGCACTTCATTCACCTGCTTTTTTAGTCTCGATGTTTAAATTATCATGTTTCACAATAGTTTTCCACGATTGAAAATTTGCAGAAAGTGTTTTTTAGACAAAACAACTTATTTGTCTATTTTATAAAAAAAGACGAGGCAATGAAACACTGTCTCGTCTCCTTATCCTAGCCTTCGCGATTTTTTTTCGCTGCCATACGTACGGCTTGTATCGTCGCTGCTCGAAAGCCATTTTCTTCTAGTGACTGTACCGCTGCAATCGTGGTACCTCCAGGAGAACAAACTTGATCTTTTAACACTCCAGGATGTTCGTTTGTCTCGATGACCATTTTTGCTGCGCCCAAAACGGTTTGAGCCGCAAATGCATATGCTTGTTGTCTCGTCATTCCTTCAGCGACCGCACCATCTGCTAGGGCTTCAATGAAGACATACACATAAGCAGGTGCTGAACCACTGACCCCAACTACTGCATCAATCAAACTTTCGGGTACCAATTCAGCACGACCAAAACTAGACATCACTTCTAGGACAGCCTCTTGTTCTTTAACAGAAACATTTTCTGTAACGGATACGCTGCTCATCCCTTCACCAACCATAGCTGGCGTGTTGGGCATCACACGAATGATTTTTTGATCACCTAATCCTTTTGTTAATTCTGAAATCGTCACACCTGATGCAATCGAACAAACTAACTTTGTATCCACCAATGGGTTTAGCGTAGGCAATAAGTGACGTAATATATTGGGTTTTACTGCTAAAATAACCAAATCTGCTTGCTTGATCATTTCTGCCATGTCCAAAATCGGTGTTACATGATATGTATCGACTACTTTTTCTAATGTCGGTGCGTAGCGATGATTATACACCAATATGTCTTGAGCTTGATACAATCGACTATCGATCATTCCTTTGATCATAGCTTGTGCCATATTTCCTGCTCCGATAAATCCAATTTTCAACATGTCAAAAAAACTCCTTTATTGATAAAATGAGGACACCTTTTGTTGGTTGACTACAACATATCCTCTAACCGGTGTCGATAACGTCTGCATTGAAAATGGAATTTGCCACTCCCATTCTTGTTCCCCTTGTTGAAAAATCCCTGTCGGATATTCCTGTTGTTCATCTGCTTTTTTGATTTTCACCAACAAACAATAGCCTTCAAATTCGATTTGCTGTCGACGTCTCATTTGGCGCAACTTTTTTACGATTTGATAGCCTAGTCCTAAAAGTGTCAAGATTATCAGTAGAAAAGCGATCATACTCATTTTGATAACAGACCACTTTCAGAAACTTTAAGATCAATCCCCACGCTGACCTTAATCGCTCGTTCGACTTCCATCATTTTTTCTTCATTCACTCGACAAATCCGATCTTTCAATCGTGACTTATCTAATGTCCGAATTTGTTCAGCTAAAATAACTGAATTACGCTCTAACCCCATTTTTGAAGCGGCAATTGGAATATGAGTGGGTAATTTGGGTTTTGCAATTTTTGCAGTAATCGCGACAACAATTACTGTCGGACTAAAATGATTTCCTAAATTATTTTGAACAATCAATACCGGTCGTACACCGCCTTGTTCTGAACCAACGACCGGAGATAGATCTGCAAAGTAGATATCTCCTCGCCTAATCATATACTTCCCCCTATTATTTATAAATTCTTGGTAAACGTTCTGAAAAGAGACAAGCCACTTCATAATGAATCGTTCCTATATGAGTTGCTACATCTTGTAACGTAATGGTTTTTTTATTCATTTCACCTACTAAAACAACAGGTGCATCAAGTGGGACTTCATGTGGCAGTCGCACCATAATTTGATCCATACATACTCGTCCTACAATTTCACAATACTGCCCTTCAATCAACACATGAAATCCTTGCATTTTCCGAATATATCCATCGGCATAGCCAATCGGAATCGTAGCGATCCACTCGTCTTCAAGTGCTTCGTACGTAGCTCCATACCCGATTTTACTTCCCTTAGGTACTTTCTTGACCTGAACGACTTTAGAAACTAATTCTAATGCTGGCATCAATGGATACGGTAATGCGAGTGTATTTCCAGATGGATTTAATCCATATAATGCAATGCCATAGCGAATCAAATTTCCTTCACTTTCTTGCCATAACTCGCTTGCACTATTTGCAGAGTGGATATAACGGGGACGGCTTGGTAAACTGGCGAGCACTTCTTCAAAACGTTGATTTTGCTGTTTCGTATACGTTTGATCGGCTTCGTCTGCAGTCGAAAAATGAGTAAAGATTCCCTCAATAAAAAACCCCTCACTAGCAGTTACCCTAGAAACCGTGTCACAAATCGATTCTATAGTAGTAAACCCAATTCTTCCCATTCCTGTATCGACTGCCATATGAAGTGCGATGTTATTTTCCCACGGCGTATGAGTATACCATTCGATCGCTTCTGTAAGCCATTGTGTCGTAGCAAGCGGGATCGCAAATTCATAAGTGCTAATGATAGGTAAATACTGAACATCTACGACACCCAGTATCAAGATTGGTGCAGTAATCCCCGCTTCACGCAATTCGATTGCTTCATCGATCGTAGCAACGCAACAGCCTTTGGCGCCTTCTTCTAGCGCGATTTTTGCAATAGGAACGGCACCATGACCATATCCATTAGCTTTTACGACCGCAAAAATATCTTCAGCAGCTTGACAATGGGCTTTTACCTGATGCATATTTTGGCGAATGGCATCAGAATCAATAATCAACTGGGTCGGGCGATGGTAAGATGTGACCACAGACATTCCTTCTTTCTTTTTCACCTATTTTGTTCTAATAATACTTGTGCAAAAGCTGTAGTATCTGTATGCGTAATGCTGACATGGACAGCTTCTAGTGGCCAAGGTGCTTTTGTAAAAGTTGGTGCACCTTTGTCAGTCGTTAAAATTTCTAAATCTTGAAATGTGACTTTGCCGATCCCAGTGCCAAAAGCTTTGGAGAACGCTTCTTTACATGCAAAACGCCCTCCTAAAAATTCGATTTTTCGATGCTTAGGAAGGGAGTCAAAATACGTATGTTCATGTTTAGTGAGCACTCTTTTTGCAAATGAAGGTTTTTCTTCAATAATTCGCGCAATTCGAGGAAGCTCAACTGCATCAATGCCGATTCCTTTAATCATTTATGTAAGTCCTTTTTCTAAAGTTAGTCTTATTCTACCAAAAAATCCCAAGAAAAACAGATATATTTTTTCCTTTTTTTGATAAAAAAAACAAGCAAGGCTTCATGCCTTACTTGTTTGATAAATTAATCTTGGTTTGAACGGATCACAAAGCTACGTTTGCTGTCTGAAGAACGACGGCTTCTTTTCGCGCCATCTTCACGTGGTCCACGATTGCGATCACGGTTTCCACCGCCATCACGATTACGGTCGCGGTTATCGCGGCCACCACGTTCGTCACGGCCACCGCCGCGGTTATCACGACGACGATTTCCGCCTCCGCCATTACGGTTACGGTTTCCACCGCCACCACGATTGCGATTGCCACCACCAAAGTTTTTCTTACCTTGAGGCAACGGGCGTTCTGGTGTAATTTTTACAGGTTCTTGATCAGCAGGATCTTTTGCTAATACTTTCAATAGTAAAGCAGCAATATCTTGTGCTGAATGATCTTGTAGTAATTCTTCAGCTGAAGCTAAGTAACGGTCTAAACCATTTTCTGCTAATTTTTCTTCCACTTGTTCAATTGCAGCGCCTAATTGACCTTTGAACGCTTCGATTTCACTTGGTGGACGTAGAGGAGTCATACGTTTTTTCGTTAAGTTTTCAATAACATGTAAGTAGCTCATTTCATTAGGAGTTACAAATGTTACAGACATTCCGCCTTTACCAGCACGGCCAGTACGACCAATACGGTGAACATAGCTTTCTGGGTCTTGAGGGATATCATAGTTGTATACGTGTGTTACACCTGAAATATCTAATCCACGAGCGGCAACGTCTGTCGCAACTAAGATATCAAGGTTTCCACCCTTAAAGTTACGTAATACGCTCATACGTTTTTGTTGAGAAAGATCACCATGGATTCCTTCTGCTTTGTACCCACGAGATTCTAATCCGCGTGCTAATTCATCAACACGACGTTTTGTACGACCAAATACGATTGTAAGTTCTGGTGATTGAACATCTAGTAAACGTGTCATGATATCGAATTTTTCGAAATCTTTTGAACGTACGTAGAATTGATCGATCAAATCAGCAGTCATTTCTTTGGCTTTGATTTTCACGTGATCTGGCTCATGCATAAATTTCACACCGATATTTTTGATCGCCGGTGGCATTGTTGCTGAGAATAATAATGTTTGACGTGATTCAGGGACTTTAGAGATGATTGCTTCGATGTCTTCTAAGAAGCCCATGTTTAGCATTTCATCTGCTTCATCTAATACTAATGTTTCTACAGTAGACAATTTTAATGTGTGACGGTTGATATGATCCAACATACGTCCTGGAGTACCGACTACGATGTGTGGACGGTCTTTTAATTGACGGATTTGGCGACTAATATCAGCTCCACCGTAAACGGCTTGTACACGTACTTTTTTATCTTTACCTAAGCGGTATAATTCTTCTTGCGTTTGGATCGCTAATTCACGAGTTGGTGCAATCACTAATCCTTGCAATTGTTGTTTCGTTGTATCGATTTTTTCTAACATTGGCAAACCAAAAGCAGCTGTTTTACCAGTACCTGTTTGTGCTTGTCCAATAACGTCTTTTCCAGCTAATGCTAATGGAATCGTTTCTGATTGGATTGGTGTTGCTTCTTCAAAGCCTGCACGTTCAATAGATGCTAATAGCTCTGGTGATAAATCTAATTCTTTAAATTTCAAATGAATCCTCCTATTGTACCATAATGACTTATGGCGCCCTCTTCTTAAAGGGTCTTGTCTTTTCGTTGAAGTGTTCATAGCTATATCCACCATCGTCCCTTACAATGGTAGACTCTCACCGAAAAACCACTTCTTGAAGGCATTAGAAAAGGCGAGACAATTGTGTACATTCCATTGTCTCCGCCTAGCATTGAATATCTGGCAAAATTTGCCTGTCTATTAAGATCCCTCAGCGGGAATTTAAGTTTCTAAATGATAACTTCGTCTTTCGGCACGTCACCCATTCTAACACAGGATGAAATTTACATCAAGTTTACAGTTTCAAGATTTCATATTCTTTCAAGTGAACTTTGAGCCATTTTTTCTAAAATCTCAGTCTTTATTTTTTGACTCGTAAAGGCATGTTCGATCCCTTGGCGTGCAATCAAACGTAATTGTGTTTCTGTTAGAGCATGTGCTTTAGCAATTTGATAAAACTCGTTGGTCAATGTCGTGCCGGATACGGTACGATTATCGGTATTTAAACAAAATGAAATCCCACGATCCAACCATTGACGAACTGGATAGGCTTCATAAGACGCAATGGCTTGCGTTTGAATATTACTCGTTGGACAGCCTTCAATACAAATCGTGTGGTCCAATGAATCAAGATCTTGCGCTAAACTAATTCCATGACCGATTCGTTTAGCTCCACGTGCGATCGCTTGATGGATATTTTGCGTACAACCACATTCACCGGCATGTAGGGTCAAGTGAACCTTTGTACTTTTTGCTACTAAATCTAAAGGTTCCGTAAACTCTAAAGAAAATCCATCTGCTTCTGGTCCAGCTAAATCAAAGCCGACGATCTTTGTTTCTCCACTGGCTAAAGCCTTGGTAAAGATTTCTTTTACTTGCACAGAAGAGGTGTTTCTCATGCCACAGATCAACATATTGCCAATAATCTCGTACTGGGTTTCAGCTTGGGCGATTCCTGTTGCTACAGCTTTGATGATTTGAGAGACAGTTAGACCTTTTTCCATCGATAAACTGGGTGCAAATCGAATCTCTAAATAAACCACACCGTCTTGCGCTGCTTGTTCCATTACGTCAAAAGCTGCGCGTGTTAAAGCTTCTGCTGTTTGAAGATACGGCAAGACATAATCAAAACAAACTAAATATTCTTCCAAATTCCGACACGTTTTAGAAGCACGCATCTTCGCTTCGATCTCGTGTAGATCTTCTTCGATTGACATCTGCTGCATCTTGGCAATGTCTTGTAATGTTTTTGGACGAATTGAACCGTCTAAATGACAATGTAATTCAGATTTTGGAAAAGCTTGAATTGATTCATAAGTAAACATGTAGTCACTCCTTTAGGGTATTTTTAGCATTATAGCGAGTCTTTTTCAAAATGTATATAAAAAAACAGACATTTCTTGAAAATTTCAGGAAATGTCTGTTTTTACTAATTGTTTTGTAAGAAAGTCACGATTTCAGCTAATCCCATTCCATTACTTCCTTTAAATAGAATACTATCTGTTGGAGTAATCCTTTGCTTCAACGCAGTCATCAAAGCTTCTTTTTCTGATTCTTTAAAAACATGATACGTTAACTCTGGATATGTTTCCGGAATCAACGCAGCCAGTGCTTCCATTCTTCGTCCATATAAATAAAGTTCATCATATCCTGCTAAATGAGAAGACATCGCGGCATGCATCGCCAATTCGTCTGGACCCAATTCTAGCATGTCAGCTAAAACAGCGATTTTTTTCCCAGGGACAGGTAATTTCCCAAAGCTGTCTAACACTAAACTCATCGCAGTTGGATTCGCGTTGTACACATCACTTAACAAATCCGCTCCATTGTAAGCTTTTAACCATTCCGTGCGTTGTTTGGTGAGTTCAAACGTCGCCAACCCATGTTGGATCTGCTCTGGAGCTACTCCTAGTAAACGGCCGATTTCAATCGCAATCAAGGCATTCGTCACATTATAACTCCCCAACACTGGGATTTCATAGAGTTGTTCTTCGACTAAAAAGCGCGTATAGTCCCGAGTCTCTTCTGAAATCTGCGCGGAGATCTCTCCTTCTCCAATACCAAACGTATAGACTTTTTGTGATAGTTTTTCTGTCAACGGACGAAGTAAAGGTTCGTTATAAGGGACAATCAATGCACCATCTAGGGCCAATGCAGCTGTAATCTCCATTTTTCCTGCCGCGATATTTGCTCGTGAACCTAGATTTTCAATATGTGCTTCGCCAATCATTGTGATGGCGGCAATATCTGGTTTTGCAATCGTGGACAGCAAGGTTAAATCACCCGCTTGATCCATTCCCATTTCTAAAACAATCACTTCTGTAGTCGATGGCATATGTAATAAGGTATAAGGTAAGCCAATCTCATTATTATAATTTCCTTGCGTTTTATATGTTTTAAATCGTTGAGAAAGAACAGACTCTGTCATATCTTTTGTTGTGGTTTTCCCATTACTTCCAGTAATTGCCACGACTTTTGGCGCAGTTTTTTCACGATAATACGTCGCCAAAGTTTGAAATGCTGCTAATACGTCAGTAACTTTGATACTTGTGATCGTAGAAGGTGCGGCTTCGTCTTGACTCCAAAATGTCGCGATTGCTCCATTTTCAATGGCTTGATCGATAAATTCATGCCCATCGCGCGCACCTGCTAGTGGTACAAACAAATTTCCTGGTTTGATTTTACGACTGTCAAACTCCACACCAGTAATCATTCTTGGGTCGCTATAATTCGCTGAAAATAAAGCGGCAACTTCAGTTATTGATAATTTCATTGTAAATTCTCCTTAAAAAAAGAGCCGAACGTAAATTCGACCCGACTCTTCTTGCTTAATTTGAAAGATCTGTAGCGTGATGTTGACGCTGTTGGTAGCGATTTAACCCTAATTGAATCAATTCTTCGATCAAATCACCATATTTAAGTCCTGTTTTTTCCCATAAAGAAGGATACATACTAAATTGAGTAAACCCAGGCATCGTATTTAATTCATTTAAAAATAGTTCATTTTTACTTGTCAAAAAGAAATCACAGCGACTAAGTCCACTACCACCAAGCATGATATACGCTTTTTTCGCGTACTCTTGTGCTTTTTGTTGAACCTCATCTGAAACTTGAGCTGGAATTTGCATTTCGATATTGTTGTCGATATATTTTGAATTGTAATCGTAAAAGGCCACATCTTTTACAATCTCTCCAGCAGCTGTCGTGCGCACATCTTCATTTCCTAAGACGGCCACTTCGATTTCACGCGCTTCGATCCCTTGTTCGATCACCACTCGTGAATCGTATTTATAAGCTTCAGCTAATGCTGCTTGCAACTCTAAACGATTCTCAGCTTTTGAGATCCCAACACTTGATCCCATATTTGCGGGTTTAACAAACATTGGATACAGTAATGAACCTTCACATTGTTCAAACACTTGTTTTGGATTTTCTTTCCATTGATGTTCTAGAACGGGCATATAAGGTACTTGCGGAATCCCTGCTGCTTGTAAAATGTATTTCGTCATGATCTTATCCATACCACACGCGCTTGTAACTACGCCTGCGCCGATATACGGCATATCTAATACTTCTAAAAATCCTTGAATCGTACCATCTTCTCCATTTGGACCGTGTAACAAAGGAAAGACGATCGTATCTTCTTCTTTGATATCTCCAGGTGCAATCGCTGTAGCATTCGCTGCTTCGCCTTCTACAGTCAAATGTAGTTGCTCGATCACGCTAGGTTGTTCAGTCAATAACGGCCCTTTTAGCCATTGACCTGTTTTTGAAATAAAGACAAGCTGTACTTGATAATAATCATAATAAATTGCTTGTAACACAGAAAAAGCAGACAAAATCGAGACATCATGCTCTGCACTTTTTCCCCCATATAACAATGTAATTTTCAAGAGTAGTTCCTCCTATAAGGTCTCTTATCAGAAATTTTTCTCCCCTATTTTAGCATAAAATACTTGTAAAGACACGTAATCTTTTAACGTTTTTCTATCTCTTTTCATTCAAATGTTGGGATAATTCTTTGCCTAATACACTCAAAAAATGCTTACGATCGTTTTGGGTAAACGGCTTAGGACCTTTTACTCGCTTTTTTTGTTTTCGTAATTCTGCATGTTCAAATCGCTGTAAAAGCAACAAATCGATTGTTTCTATTGTATATTCCATCCCAGATTGATGAAATACTCGTACCCCTTTTGGCAATAACAGTGAAGCGAGTCCGTAATCTTGAGTAATCACCCAATCGTCTGATTCGACTAATTTGACGATTTCATAATCAGCGCGATCGTGTCCTTTTTCCACGTAGATCAATGTCACAAATTCTGGATATTCTTTTGTCGTAAAATGAGCGATACTTGTCACGATCATAACTGGTAGATGATATTCTTTCGCAAGTTGAATCACTTCTTCTTTGACAGGTGATCCATCTCCATCAATGACTAAACGCATACTATTCTCCTTTTATGATATAGTCGAGCCTTTATTTGTAGACTTAGGATATAAAAAAAACCAACAGAAAAAATTCTGTTGGTTCACCAGTACTATTGCTAGTAGATGGGCCCATTTCCACATAGTTCCCATCCGACACCCTGCAAATCCGGCAGGTGAGTTTCCTCTTGTGCCTCTGTTGAGTAGTTGACCTAAGTCAACCGCCTCGGCTCATCGCATAACGATATAGTATCACAAAATAAGTAGAAAGCCTAGTTTTTTTCGTCTAAAATCGCACTGACCTTCGTCGTAATCAAGTCGATCGCGACATGGTTTTCGCCACCTTCTGGCACGATCACATCTGCGTAACGTTTTGTAGGTTCGATAAACTGATGATACATCGGTTTCACTACACCCAAATATTGCTCGATAACTGAATCGAGTGTACGACCACGTTCTTCGATATCACGTTTGATACGGCGGATGATCCGGGTATCATCGTCTGTATCGACATAAATTTTGATATCCATCATATCACGTAAACGTTCGTCTTCTAAAATCATGATCCCTTCTAAGATAATGACTTCTTTTGGTTCTTGAAGTACCACTTGTTCACTACGAGTATGTTGTACGTAATCATATACTGGAATTTCGATTGTTTTATATTCAACCAATTGATGCAAGTGTTCGATCAATAGATCCGTATCAAATGCAAAAGGATGGTCATAGTTAGTGGCTAAACGATCCTCAAATTTTAAATGACTTTGGTCTTTATAATAGGAATCATGTTCAAGCATCATAATGGAGTGATTTGGAAAATGATCTAAAATTGCTCGACTGACACTTGTCTTCCCACTACCGGATCCACCAGTCACTCCAATAATAATCGGCTTGTTCTTACTCATCTGTCTACCTCTTTCGTCTGCTTTTTCACACTTCTATCTATTATAGCGAATTTTGAATAAATTGCCATGCAAAACCAAGCATTTTTAAGAATTCATTGAAAAAAAGGCTTGCATTTTTCTAAATCTGTGTACTAGATGAGAGATGCTCCAATAATCCTGGCAATTCGTCTAATGTTTCGATTTGATACGTCGGTTGCGGCTGATTTTCGTCCAACTTTTCTGTAGACAACCAAATCGTATCGATCCCATTTTGTAGACCACCTGTGATATCTGAAGTGTAAGAATCCCCTACAATCACGAGTTTATCTTTTGGAATCGTGCGATTGGCATAAAAGATCGTATCAAAAAACTTTTTCGCTGGTTTTTGTGCACCGACTTCATCGGAAACAAAAATTTGATCAAAGTAGTCAAATAAACCTGCTGCTTTTAACCGTTTTCGTTGTGTTACCCCACGACTATTTGAGGCAACTTGCAAGAGATACCCTTCGTCATATAGTTGCTTTACGACAGCCAAACTATTGCCTAGTACTTGATGTTCTAAAGCTAATTGTGTACGAAAGGCCTGATTTAATGTTTTAGGATCTGCTTTGATCGCAAAATACGTCAGTGTTCGTTTAAACCGTTCCACAAGCATCTCTTCTCGGCGATCATTTTCTTTTTCGATAATCTTCCACACATCACGGTTCATCTGGTGATAGTAGTGTATCAATTCTTCTGTCACTGGAATGTCTTGCATCGTAAACGCATGGGTCAACGCTTGCGTTTCAGCGGCTTGAAAATCTAATAAGGTATCATCTACATCAAATAAAATCACTTGATACTTTCGCATAACATTCCTCCTAATGAAAATATGGTTTCAAGGCGTGTAATTCCGCCAGTGTTAATGCACGATAGGAACCAACTTCTTCTTGTTCTAAACGTAATGGTCCCATAGATACACGCTTTAATGCAATCACTTTTTTCCCTTGAGCAAGAAACATTTTTTTGACTTGATGAAATTTCCCTTCTGAAATCGTAAGCAATGCGGTACTTTTCGTTGGGGAAGTCTCCAAAATCTGTAGGTTAGCTGGCTTACATACTCTACCACCAATAAATTCAATCCCAGCTAAAAAGGCTTGTTGATCTTGGATGGTCAATGCTTCGTTTACTGTGACGTGGTAGGTTTTTTCGACATGACGATCAGGATGCAATAAAGCAAAGCCTAACGGTCCATTAGTCGTCAGAAGAAGTAATCCCGTGGTGTCTCGATCTAAACGCCCAACAGCATACAAATCAGGATGTTGATCTTTTTTATCAAGTAGCTCAAATACTGTTTCGTGTTCTTGGTCATGATTTGCAGTAACGTATCCTTGTGGCTTGTGTAGCAGCCAATAATTTTCGCTCGTTTCTAATCGTTGACCGGCGACACGAATGTCATGAATCTGACTATCGACATTGCGTTTTTCTTCATATATCTTTTCTCCATCGAGTACAACTTGTCCGGTGAGGAAAAGTCGTTTCATTTGCTTTCTGGAAGTATTTAGGTTTTTTTCGATTAATTTATCAATTCTCATCTGATTCCTCTATCTTTTTTCTTATTATACCGTACATTCAAGCGATCCAAAATCACTTTGTTTGACTTTTTAAACTATCCGTCCTATGCTTAATGAGTAAAGTAAATATGTTTCTCATACACAGCGTTACAACCTGGTGGAGAAAAGTTCAATTAAACTTTCCAGGGTAGCTTTGTATTCAAAGTTACCCTTTTGCGTGTTCTCACGTACCCACTTCATGTGAAGAGTAATAAAATTTGCTGAAAAATAAAGTGTCTTCGGACCCAACATTCTAGGAGGAATTTAATTATGTCAGTTTCACTAAAAGCAAGTAAAAGAGAAGTTCGCCCCCGTTCATTACGTAACCAATTACGTCACGAAGGTAAAGTACCTGCAATCGTAAATGGATACAAAATCGAAAGTACACCAATCGCAGTTGACGCAAGTCAATTAGAAAAAGTATTACGCGAAAATGGTGTGAATACAGTAATTACTTTAGATTTAGACGGTAAAAAAGTAAACACATTAATCCATAACTATACTTCAGATACTTTTAAAGGTAACTTAACTCACGTTGAGTTCTTATCTGTAAACATGAAAGAAGTCACTGAAGTTGAAGCCGAAGTTGTAGTTGTCGGCGAAGCAATCGGTGTCAAAGAAGGCGGAGTCTTAACACAAACATTATACAATGTAACTGTTGCTGCAACTCCAGACAACTTACCAGAACGTGTTGAAATCGACGTAACTGATCTTAAGATCGGCGATGCATACACAGTAGCTGACCTTAAAGCAGACGGCGACTACGAAATCACTTCTGATAAAGAAGAACAAGTTGTATCTGTAACTGAACCTCAACAAGAAGAAGAAACTGAAGAAGCAACAGAAGCTGCTGAACCAGAAGTAATCGGTGAAGATAAAGAATAATAGCTAGAAATAACCCCCTCACGAAATTCGTGAGGGGGTTCTCTTATTTTTCGATCTTTCAAAAATCGTATTTTTTTTGCTCTTTTTGAAAGATCAAATTAAATATATAATGTTATATTTAATAAAAAAAGAAAAGGAAGCGTTTTTTTATGATTAGACACTTATTAACACAAACCGAGAAGACTAACCTAAATCTTTGGATTAGTCAGTTATCATTTGAAGAGATTGAAGCTGAAGAAACTCTTTCTTTGTACCTCATCAAACTGCAACATATATTAAAGCCAAAAGGAATCTTTCAATTACTGAAACATCTTGCTTATCATCCCATTACTGATTTACCAACGATTTGTCAATCATTGTCTATCAGCTCTTCTACAGCAAGAAGATATCTTTATGCTTTAAATAAAATATTATCTACCTATCATATTCAATTGAGTACCAAGCATATCGTCTATCTGACTGGTGATGAATTATTGATACGCACGTTACTTCTCCCTTATTTCATCCTTGATACCATCGAAAAATCGAATACTCCTCTAGAACCTACTGTCGTATTCAATCAAATCAAACTCTTTCAATTGATTCGACTGCGTTCGAACTATTCCCTACTCGACTACAAACAACCAACAAGATCAATAGATAGTTATCTATTTGTCAGCGAGCAAGGTTTTAGTTATATGTGGGAACAACTCCTAGGTTTACGCGAAATCACTACTCTTTCTACTTCTACTCTCTCCTCTAATTTTAAAGGCAATTATGCTTTAAAAACCCAAAATAAACTTCTAGTATTTTTTCATCGATTAAAGATTTTAACAAACTGCTATTGTACACAGACTTATACACAACAATTTTATCAGTTAATGATTCAACGCTATGAATATGCTTCTTACACCTTACCCTTTCAGTTCAACCATCCGTTAAGCTTATTTGCGATTACTTGCTTTTTTGAACCTGTCTATCCTTCAATGCTTGCTATCGAACGATTTATAGAACGTATATAAAAATAATCCACAGAAAATTTTTCTGTGGATTATCTATTCTTTAGACCAACCGATCTGGCATCATCATATTTAGGAATTCCATTACACCAATTAACGGCCCACGATGATCGATTGCTTGATAAATTATTTCCAATACATTAGATAGTCATATTATGACTACTCTCAATGCTATACTATTTATTATCTTCTAAAATTATTTTGAATACTAGATCTAGATATTCACTTGATTTTTTAATTGAACTAGTATTTCGAATAAGAGCATACTAATAACTGTAAAGGATGATGAGAAAAATGAATAAGTTAAAAAAAGGGCTATTTGGGTTGGTATCCTTTATGACAATGGGAATTGTAATGATCGTTTCAACCGTCACAGCTTATGCGGATGATTGGATAAATGTAGTACGTATGTACAATCCAAATTCTGGTGAACATTTCTATACAATGGATACGAACGAACGAAATTCATTATATCTAATCGGTTGGAACTATGAAGGGATTTCATGGGCTGCACCATCATCAGGTGGAACAATTTATCGCGTATACAATCCAAACAATGGTGACCATCATTACACGATGTCATTAGGTGAAAAAGACAACTTAGTAAAAGTTGGTTGGCGTTATGAAGGTACAGCTTGGAAAAGTGCTGACGCAAACGGTATCCCAATTTATCGAGTGTACAATCCAAATGCAAAAGGCCCTGGTAGTCACTTATACACGGCTAATGCAAATGAAAAAAATGTCTTAACAAAAGCGGGCTGGAGGTATGAGGGTGTTGCCTGGTATGCTGCCGGATTACAAAGTGGGAATATCACACCGTTACCAACAAGACCAAAAGACCAATCTGCAGAAGATTTGGAAAATAAAACAGGTATAACAGCGCAAGATGCAATGGGAACAATTTTAGACGGAATCGATTGGTCAAATCCACATTAATATCTAGAGGGAGATGGTTTATGACCATCTCCCTCTACATATATATCGTAAGAAAAACCAAAGCCCAACCTGATCATTTATGATCAGGTTGGGCTTTAGTTATTTTCATTAAATCAATCGATCGGGCATCATGATATTTAGAAATTCCATTACACCATTTTGTAAGTATAGATCTTTTTGGTCATAGCTTGAGATAGTTTGTTTGATCAAATCTTCTTGGTCATTTAAGATTTTGTCTGTCCAATGTGGATCGATCAAGATCGCGCGCCCGATTGCCACTAGATCTGCCGAAGCTAAAACAGTTTCAGCATCGGCTTTGCTGTGGACTTCTCCGACACCGATCAATGGGACACGATGATCGATTGCTTGATAGACCATTTCTAACATCGTGTGTTCTTGATGATTTTCATCGATCGATTTACGTTTATAATCAGACAATGAGATATGCAAGTAATCTAATTCTTTTTGTGCTAATTGATCGACTAAAAATAGTGTATCTTCAATACTGATTCCTGGTTTTTCAAATTCTTCCGGAGAAAAACGGTAGCCAATAATAAAGTCTTTCACACCTGATTCTTCTACTACAGAAATGACTTCATCGACTAATACCTCAATAAAGTGATAACGTTTTTCAAGTGTGCCACCCCATGCGTCATTACGACGATTTGAATGTGGTGAGAAGAATTGTTGGATGATATAGGTGTTTGCTCCATGTAATTCTACACCATCAAAACCAGCTTTAATTGCACGTTTTGTAGCTGCTTTAAAGTTTTCGATCAACGCTAAAATTTCTGATTCGGTAATCTCGCATGGTGTTTCAGCATTTGGACGTTCTGCTGCCACAGCACTTGCTGAAATAGGTTGAGTACCACGTAATACGCTAGAATCGGTCATACGACCAGCATGAAACAATTGTAAAATCGCTTTCGTCCCATTTTGTTGAATTGTGTTCGCTAATTTTGTTAGACCAGGAATATGTTTGTCCTCACTTACTGCAAGTTCGCCTTCCCAACCTTTACCGTCTGCTTGGACATTCGCCGCAGCAGTGATCACTGCGCCAACTTCACCTGAACGTAACCCATAGTAATTCAGTTCATCTGTTGTTACGACTCCATCGTAGAATGACATTTTCGTTGTCATTGGTGCCATTACCACTCTATTTTTTAACGTTAACCCTCGTTTGAATGTAATCGAATCATTTAATTTTGTCATGAATAAATTCTCCTTCGTATTATTGAAGTTTATTTTACAAAAAAGAATAGTATAAAATCTAAAATTACACAACTAAAGAAACTTATTCTTTTGATTAATATCAATTCTCTAAAATATTTTCTGCAGGAATATTAAAATAATGTTCTAATGTATCTCTAGCCATTAATTTATAAGTGTAGTTATACCTACCATCTATAACTTGCAAAGAATTACCATCTTTGGCTAGTTTTAAGTGGAATATACTGCCATTACTTCTTTGAGTTGTAAAGTTTAAAATGTTATTTTCTTCAAAAACTCTGACATTCTGTAGTTTAGTTCTATATACTGCTCTAACATCGGCTTCAGAAATAATCATATGCTTATCTATTGAAAAAATCCCATCGGAATTCGGAATTCCCCATAGTCCGACAAAACCATTCACTGAATAACCCGCTTTCGTTGCATACCAACCTACACCTTCATTTTTCCAACCAGCACGGACTAAACTTGTTTGTTCTGCTTGATTGGTCGTGTAGTTATGACTTCCTGCTTTAGCATTAGGATTATACGCTCGATACAGTGGAACTGTTTTATTCGTATCTGAGTACCAACCAATCCCTTCATAGCTCCAGCCTTTAGATACCAAAAGATTTTTTTCATTCCCATTCATCGTGTAATGATGATCTCCTGAATTTTGATTGTATACACGGTATACAGGTTGTCCGCTATCTGGAGCATACCAACCTACACCTTCATACGTCCAACCTGCTTTGACTAAAACATTTTTTTCGACCATATTTTTAGTATAGAAATGTTCCCCACTGTTTGGATTGTACAAACGTTGCATTTCGGCTGCATCTGCTTTTGAACCAAATCCAAATAATAATAAACTCATCCCTAAACCTAAAACCAAACTTTTTTTCATCTTTTTCATCCCTTTCATGTTTAGCTAATTTTATTCTATCATTGTGTGTATCTATAATATTCATACTCAAAAAAACTCTCCCATCTCGTTTCCTATCCAAACGAGATGAGAGAGTGTGTTGCCTTATTTTGAGTCAGCTGGGACGATTTTGATCGAACCATTCCATTTGTCTTGAACGTATTTTTCAACGTCTTCAGAATGCAGGGCTTCAACCAATTTTTTGATTTTTTCTTCTTTTTCATCGCCTTTACGAACAGCAATGATGTTTACGTAAGGTGTGTTGTCTTTTTCTAATAGCAACGCGTCTTTAGCAGGAACTAAATCAATTCCTAACGCATAGTTTGCATTGATAGCAACTAGATCACCTTCATTGTTTTTATAGGCTGTCGCAAGTAATGCAGGATCGATATCGTGTTTAAATTCTAATTTCTTAGGATTTTCGGCAATATCATCAAATGTTGCCGTTTCTTTATCCACACCATCTTTTAATTTGATCAAATCATTGTCTTCTAAGATTGTTAAAATACGACCCCAGTCAGATTCTGAGTTTGATGTGATCACAGTTGCGCCATCTTTTAGATCTTTAATGTCTTTGATTTTTTGAGAATATAAGCCCATTGGTTCTAAATGGACCGCACCTGCATTGACTAAATCAAATCCATTGTCTTTATTGGCTTTATTTAAATATGGGATATGTTGGAAATAGTTTGCATCAAGATCACCAGAAGCTAAGGCTTTGTTCGGTAAAATATAGTCATCAAAAATCTTGATTTCTAAGTCAATGCCTTCTTTTTTCAAGATAGGTTTCACTTGTTCTAAAATTTCGGCATGTGGTGTTGCTGAAGCACCCACGACTAATGTTTTGTCGTCACTTTTACTTTTTGATGATGAATCATCTGAACTTGAATTACCACAAGCTGCTAACCCAACAACTGCTGCTGCAATTGTAATAAAACCTAATAATTTTTTCTTCATATTCGTTTCCCCCTATTATCGTTTGTCTGTGCGTTTTGTTAAATAATCTCCAATTGCTTGGATAATAAATACAATGACTAAAATCAAGACTGTTGCGACTAAAGTGATTGTATAATTACTACGTTGATAACCTTCTTGCCACGCGATTGCGCCTAATCCACCCGCACCGATCGCTCCAGCAATAGCTGTATAGCCAATCATCGTGATGGTCGTAACTGTCACCCCTGAAATTAACGAAGGCAGACTTTCTGGAATCAAAATCTTATAAATAATTTGCCCATAACTTGCGCCCATTGCTTCGGCTGCTTCTAAAACACCTGAATCGACTTCACGAAATGAAATTTCGACCAGACGTGCATAGAACGGTGTCGCAGATAATACTAAAGCTGGAATGGCAGCAGTAGCACCTAAAAAGGTTCCTACTAACAATGTCGTAAATGGAATCAATAAGACCATTAAAATCATGAATGGTGTCGAACGGAAAATGTTGCTGATAATTGATACGATCGTATACACAAAACGTGAAGAATAAGTCGTTTTACGTCCTAATGAGTACAACGCCAATCCTAATAGCAAGCCAAGGATAACGACTAACACTGTCGATACAATCGTCATAAATAATGTATTGTAGACCGAAGTCCACATCGTTGACCAATCGACTTTTTCAAAGTTGAAATATGTTTCAACAAATCCTTTATTCATGCGTGATCACCTCTGTTTCTACTTGCTTTGTCGCAAAGAAAGCTAGCGTGTCTTCAATCGCTGGTTCTGCACCCGTAATCAAAATCGTTAACGAGCCAAATGCGCCTTCTTTTGCTTGTTGAATTTTTCCAAATACCACATTGATATCTACTGGAAACTGACGAATCGCTTGTGAGATCACAGGTTCATTGGCATTGTTTTCTTTAAAGGTCAATGTGACGATACGTCCAGTTGGATTTTCAGTTAAGAAGGTTTGAAGTAATTCTTCATCTGCTTGCATCTCGATGTTTTGACGAACAAAACGCTTCGTGATCGCTTCTTTAGGACGACGGAATACTTCGACGACCGTTCCTTCTTCTACCACTTTCCCAGTTTCCATTACGGCTACTTTATTACAAATCTGACGAACAACATCCATCTCATGTGTAATCAAGACGATCGTTAAATGCAACTTCTCATTGATTTCTTGTAAAAGATCCAATACTTCTTCTGTCGTTTGAGGATCTAATGCACTTGTTGCTTCATCACAAAGTAAAATTTCTGGATCATTGGCTAATGCACGTGCAATACCGACCCGTTGTTTTTGTCCTCCTGATAATTCGGAAGGATAAGCTTTTTCACGACCTTCTAATCCAACGAGTGAAAGCAATTCTAAAGCTTTCTCTGTTCGTTTGGCTTTAGGTACACCAGCTAATTCTAAAGGCAGCTCTACGTTTTCTTGTAATGTTCGTGACCAAAGTAAATTGAAATGCTGGAAGATCATGCCGATTTTTTTTCGAAATGTACGCAATTCTTTATTTTTTAAAGCTGTAACGCTTTGTCCATTGACGATCACTTCGCCTGTACTTGGTAGTTCTAATCCATTTAATAAACGTACCAAAGTACTTTTCCCTGCTCCTGAGTATCCTACGATTCCAAAAACGTCTCCTTTATCGATGTTCAATGAGACACCATTTAAGGCATGGATCGTGTTGTCTTTACGAGGATATGCTTTTGTTACGTTCTGTAGTTCAATAAATGCCATAATGCTTTCTCCTCCACTACTATTCGTTTAAATAAAAAAACTTCCGTCCCTCGTACAACTAAATTGCACAAAGGACGAAAGTATCATTTCCGTGTTACCACCTTTATTCGCTGGAATTCCAGCCTCACAAGTACTTAGAGAAACTCTCTGCATACTGTCACGCGTTAACGGGCGTATCCCGTAGTGGCTTGTCCGAAAACTCACCAGCTCTGCTCTAAAGACCATTTTCTAAACCACTTCCAGACCCCTTTTCAGCAACCGGAGCTCTCTAAACTTTCAGTGAAATATACTTATCTTTTCATTGCTTTTTAATATTAAGCAGATTATATCAAGCTCTCATACACCTGTCAAATGTTTCTTTCATTTTTTTACAATGCTTCAAACGCGGCGTGATCGACATCTTTCAAGCTTAAGAACCAAGCATTTAGTTCATCTTTATCATTTAGTACATCGATATTGGCATCGATTTTTTCATTGATAGAAGAGACAATACCTGCTAATGGGCTAACAAATTCATTCACCGCTTTTTCAGCTTCAACTTCTAAAATCGTATCGCCTACTTCTACTGCTTTACCTACTTTTGGTAAAGTCGCAAACGTTACATCGCCTAGCTCTTCTTGCGCTTCATTTGTTAAACCAAGACAATATTCAGTTCCATTGAACAAAATCCAAACATTATCTTTTTTCTTTAAGCATTTTTTTTCCATTCTTCTACGATCCCTTCGTAAACTTCTTCTTTGAAGCCATTTAAAATAAATTGATTGTTTCGAATAATAATCGGACGTTTCAACAACATGCCATCTGAAGCTAAAATTTCACTCGCTTCATCCATAGACAACTCGTTCATTTGGTTTTTTAAACCAAGTTCACGATATCGTTTACCACTTGTGTTAAAAAAGCGGCGCATTGGCAGTTCACTTGATACCATCCAATCTTTAATTTCAGTTGCTGTAGGTGTATCTTTGACGATATCAACTAATTCTACTTGTTCTAAGCGATTGCTCAAATACACCATCGCTTTTTTACAAGTTGAACATTTTGGATAACCATATACGGTAACCATCAAATTTTATCTCCCTTTCCCCACATCTCTAATGTTATTTACTTGCTTGGAATCGCATGGATAAAATCAATCCAATTCCGATCATGTTACTAAGTAAAGCTGATCCCCCTTGACTAATAAACGGTAACGGAATCCCCGTTAGCGGTAGTAAGCCAATATTCGCCCCAATATTCTCAAACACGTGGAACAAAATCATCATAATGATCCCCGCTGAGATATAGGCATAAAATTCATTATTTGTATCGTAGCAAACACGGATCATGCGGTAGATCAATACAAAGTATAAAAAGACCACTAACGCACTTCCGATAAATCCAAAATTCTCACCGATAACAGAAAAAATCATATCTGATTCACGAACGGACACATAGATATCACTCACATTAAAGCCTTTACCTAATAGTCCACCTGAGCCAATGGCCATGATCGAAGTCGCAACTTGCCTTGAGCTACCTTGAATATCATGAAATGGATCAAGCCAAGAATCGATCCGTTTGAATTGATAGGCTTTAAAGCCGAAATTCGCTAAAAATTCTCGTCCAGTATCACTAATGACTAAGAATAAAATCAAACTGCTCAACACTAAAAACGTCGCAATCAATGGCACAACGATCTTCCATGTAATTCCTGACATCAAGAAGATACCACCAAAAATCGCTAAGAACACGAGCATCGTTCCAAAGTCTTTTTGCAACAACACTAAGAGCAATACGGGTAGTGTGATAGCAAACATTTTCCCGATCAATATTCCATCTGACGCCAAATTTCGCTGACGATATTTACTATTATGCGAGGTTACGATACGAGCCATCATCAAAATATAGGCGATTTTCATCAATTCTGCTGGCTGAAGTGTGAACGCACCCAAGTGGAACCAATTTCGTGATCCTGTTGATTCTGCTAAACCGCGATCATAAAATTCCAACAGCGCTAACATGATGACTAATCCGCCACCGTAAATGTATGGCGTGAGTTTCCAGAGCCATTTGGATTTGATTTGCATAATAATAATAACAGCAATGATTCCTAAAACATACCATAATGCTTGCTTGGCAACGCCAGCAAACAAACTGCCTTTATACAAAGGATTTTGTGCATAGGCGACATATAATGCACCTAGACCAATCAAACAAAGAAGAAAGACTGGTAAGATCACACCATAGTCGATGCGACTATCTATCCTTTTTGTCGTTCTACGATTATTTTCCATGAATTCTCTCTTTCTTTTTTTTCCAATACTCCTTTCTATTATAGACCTAGTAAATCTAGAATGAAAAGAGAAGTTTAAAAGATGAATAAAAATTTACAGTTTCTTTCCTTAAGAACGGAAATTTTTGTTCATGATTTTCTGAAAGTCCGATTTACGAGAAAAATATTTAAAGAATAAATAGATCGCTCCACCAATCAAGAGTGCAATTGCATACGCGAGACTACCATTCCAAAAACTTTCCATATTGATCAAAGCCAAAAGTGTCAATACCAACCAATAATACGCTAGGATACGACGAAAAATCCCTTTAGGACCTATTTTTTCAAAATAGGCATTCCATTTATCTAATGTCATTTTTTGTACATCTCGTTTAATACGAAAATGTAGCATCATCAAACCTACAGCTAACACACTTGCTAATTTAATACTGACCACAAACACAAGTAGTGTTCCTAAAATAAACCACATTGAGTTGTCCTCCTTTACTTGTGCACTAAACAGAAAAATGTTGATCATCGTAGCGATGATCAACATTTCTCTTATGCCAGCTGCAGGAATCGAACCTGCGACCTACGCGTTACGAGTGCGTTGCTCTACCTACTGAGCTAAGCTGGCAAACTATAGTCTAAATTATAGAAAAGTTTGCGATATTTGTAAAGACTAACTGCTTGAAAAATAGCGAAAAAAGCAGAACGATTCAAATTATTTCGTCCTGCTTTTTTTCTTTAGTTTAATGGATTTTGTTTACGAACACTTGCTGACTCTTCCTTGTCTTTGATGGTCACAAAATAGACGATCGTTCCTAAAACGAATACGACGATCATGATCAATAAGGCCATCATTTGAATATTCGTCAACAAGTATAAGGAAATGATCAATGCAATGATCGGAATCGTATACCCACCTTTTAATGAGAATCCATTGTTTGGATATTGTTTTGTATGTTTGAATTTCATCACCGCTAAAATCGACGGTACATATTGGATAAAGGATACGATAACGATACACGCTACTAAGAAAATATAACTAAATGAAGTCATTGCCATACTGATCAATGAAGATACCACTACTGCAACGATCGGTGCACCATATTTATTTGTTTTGGCTAAAGCACTTGGCAATAGATGGTGTTCATCTGCTAAAGAAGCCGCAAGTGTCGGTGTACTAAATGAAACGGCAAAGGCTACACCGAAGATCGAGACGATCATGCCCACAATAACAATCGAATATGCCCATGAACCTACTGTCGATTGCATCGCTTGAGCAATTGGCAATGTGTATTCTGTAATTTTTGGTCCCAAGATCCCAATTGCGATCGCTTGAACCAATACATAAATGATCGTGACACTAGACATCACTAAGATCAATGCTTTTGGAATATTTTTTTCTGGATTGTCCATCTGTGCCGCTGCTACTGGAATAAATGAAAATCCGGTAAACATGTAGAATACCACACTAAATCCTGCACCGAAATCTTTCATAACATCGCCCGCACTTTTGGCACTAGCTGGGATAAAAGGTGAAAAATAATGCGTGTGTACGAAAAAAACACCGATTACTAAAAAGAAAACTAATGTAATGATTTTAAATGCTGACGAGATATTATCGACCCATTTTACCATCCCAGTCCCAAAATAATTGATAATCGCCAAGAGGATAATCAAACCAATTGGAAATAAAACTTCGATCACACGATTATTCATCGCCGGTACGATTGGTTTTAAAGTACGTAATAGCGCCACGACTTCCGCCGAGAGCGTCAGACAGCCTAAAAACCAAGAAAATAGTCCAATTTGAAAGCCGGTAAATTTTCCAAACGCGTTATACGAATAAAGCCAAGCTGCTCCAGAACCTGAGAAACGACTAGATAGATCAGCGTAACAAAGGGCGACCATACTGACCGTAATTGCAGCCATCAGCAAAACAAAAATACTCATAACGCCACTATCTTTATAGATTTGTTGTGGCAGTAAAAATGCCCCAGATCCTACAATAGCGTTGATTCCTAAAAAATAAATGGAAAAGAAACTCAATTTTTTTTGTGGTTGTTTTTTCGAGACCAGTGACGTTTGAATTTCTCCTGCTGCCATGATGCATTCCTCCTATTCTTTTTTGGGACTAACTGGACTGACCGGTGTACGATCAAACTTCGCTTCAGCTAAGTAAATGATCACTCCAACAATAAAGACACTGACTGCAACTAAAATGACTTTAAAATTAAATCCAACTAATAAATACATTGACCCAATCAAAGCTAAAATTGGAATCGTGTAGCCTCCAGGTAAATGAAATCCTTGCGTTGGAAATTCTTTATTATTATGGAATTTCATTGTAGCCAAAATCGTTGGAATGTATTGAACAAAATTCGCACAGACCATACAAGTAGCTAAGAAGACATAACTACCTGTTAACAGTAACAATGAACTAATGACTACAGTTAATAAAATCGAGATATAGGGTGCATCATAACGATTGGTTTTTCCAAAGAATTTAGGCAATAAATGATGCTCATCTGAAAGAGAAGAAGCAATGATCGGCACATCAAAAGAAGATGCGAAAGCCACACCAAATGTTGAAATCGTACTTCCGGCAATGATCACATAATAGCCCCAGCTTCCTAGCATATGACGCATCGCTTCTGCTACAGGAATCGTAGTTTTCGCAAGCCCTGCACCTAGAACACCGATGGCCAATGCTTGAACGACTACATAGATCGTCATAACAGATAACATGATCGTCACCAAAGCTTTTGGCAGATTTTTTTGTGGATTATTCATTTTACGAGCTGCAATCGGTAAGAAAGAAAACCCGGTAAACATGTAAAACACCACACTATACGTACTACTTACACTTTTAAATAATCCACCAGAAGAGTGCATCGTTTCGGGAACTAATGGGGAAAAATTAGCTGCTTTTAAGAAAAATGCACCTACAATAATAAAAATAGCTACTGTCAACAACTTCAAGCCAGAGGAAAGATTACTTACAAATTTTACTGAATTGACACCAAATAAATTAATAATACCTAACAATACGATAAATCCAATTCCAAAACCTAAAGAGATCCATTGATTGGATAAGCTTGGAATCATATTTTTAAAAATTCGAATCAATGCCGCAATTTCTGCTGAAATCGACACGACTCCGGCAAACCACATGAAAAAGCCAACTTCAAAGCCAACAAATTTCCCATAAGCATGATACGAATAGAGCCACGCGCCACCTGATTCAGAAAAACGACCAGATAAATCTGCGTAACATAAAGCAATCAATAAAGTCGAGATTCCGGCTGCAATAATACAGAGTAATCCCCACATGACTCCGGCATCTTGATAGATTTGTTGCGGGAGTAAAAAAGTACCTGACCCAATAATGCCATTGATTCCTAAAAGAAAAATCGAGAAAAACGATAATTTTTTCATTGAACTTGCTGCTTGTTTTGCAGTAGAGTTTGATTGTGCCATGAGCTTCTCCTTTCTTAATGAATCCGACTAGCCACACGTTGGATAAAATCACGATAGATATCTAACATTTGAGGGTTTTCTGGCCATAGATTTTCTGGATGCCATTGGACAGCCAAGATTTGATTATCGCCTTTACTTTCAACTGCTTCTACTAAACCATCTGGACTCTTAGCAACTACGCGTAAGGATTCAGCAACTTCATGAATGGCTTGATGATGACGTGAATTTACAAATGCCTTAGTGCCGATCAACTGAGCTAAACGACTATCGGCTTCTACTTCAACATAGTGTGAAGGTTTATGTGCTGGACTTGTAGCATTATAGTTTTCATGTTTGATATAAAATTCTGGATGTTTTGTTTGGATATCTTGGTATAAACTTCCACCTAACGCTACATTGATCAATTGAAATCCACGGCAATTACCTAAAATCGCTTTGTCATTGTGGTATGCTGCACGACACAATTCGATTTCAAACCGATCTTTTTCCGTATCAAAATTGCCACAACCCCATTCTGGATCTTCTCCATAAAACTGTGGATCAATGTCAGCACCACCGACAAAATAAAATCCATCAAAGCAAGTCAGATACTCGCGTATATTTTCTTCACGTACTGCAGCATCTGGGATCGGTAAAATAGCAGGTAGGCCACCTGCTTGTGTGATTGAATCACATACCGCACTCGTTGCATAATCTGATTGGAACAAACTCAAAGCACTAGCATCTCTTAAAATGACATCTGCAATAATGGCAATTCTTGGTTTTCTCATGTTGTTCTTCCTCCTAAATTTCTCTTCATGCTTTCTACATTGTTTACTCTATCACATGGAAGTTTATCGTTAGGTAGGATTAAACAAACAGTTTTGTACGATAAACATGCAATCTTGTAAGATACAAAAAAATCGTAAACCAAATTTGGTTTACGATTTTTTTATTGGATATATTCACGACTCACTACTTTAGACTCATCGCCGTATACTTCTTCTAATTCACCTTGGCTATTAATACGATACGTATATTCTAGTGTAGCCTTTATTTTTCTGTTTTTATAAAAAGTGTAACAATTATACCTATCTATTCAAATTATATAAAATAACACAAAAAAAGTGAAACTATAGTTTCACTTTTTTGTTTATAATTACTATACAAATGATTTATTTAAATTCAATAACATTAAAAATAATTGTATCTAGTATATAAAATTGTTATTTTTTCAAATCTGATCGAGCTGGATAATTTTTGTATAGCGTTTTTTATTTGCTTCACTTGTCTTATGTGCGATTTCAATCAGTGTGAAAGATCCAGTTAGTAAAAATTCAGTAACACGTTCACTTGTCTTCGGATCTAAAGCTGAAGTGACTTCATCCGCTAAGATAACTGGTCTATCTGCTAATAACGCACGAGCAATTTCGATACGTTGCAATTGTCCGCCAGATAAATATTTTCCTTTTTCTCCAACTTGAAAGTTTAGTCCTTTTTCGGCGATAACTTCACTCAATTGACTATTTGCAATCGCTTGTTCAATTTTTTCGTTTGGATATTCGTGTCCCATCGTTAAATTAAATAAAATCGTATCATCAAAAATAAAAGGAGCTTGTTTCATCATGGCAAATTGGGAGAGTAAACTATTTTCAGGTACCATTTTTTGATTGATTTGATACGTACCCGTTGTAAATGGAATAAATCCACCAAGCGCGCGTAATAAAGTCGACTTACCATAACCAGAAGGTGCAAGAATTAGAATTTTATCTCCTTTTTTGATCGTGATATTTAGCTTTTCAAACAAGGCTCGATCATTAAAATAAATACCTGCATCTTTTAATGTCAATTCTTCAAATTCTTTTGAAACCAGTTCAACAGTTTTTTGTTTAGTGGAAGGAATCGTTGCTAATAGCGCGGATAATTTCGTTGTCGTTTTTTGCTCATTACGCGCAGTAACGATAGCAAATAAAGGATTGACTAAAGAATTGGATAACTGAACGATCGCCATAAAACCTCCAATCGTTAGCGCTCCTTGTAAGACACGAAAAATTCCAAAGCTAAAAGATACACAAAAAATCAATAGATAGGCTAAGCTGACGACAGTTTGACTACTAAAATCAGAGAGATTATTCATTTTTTTTAATGCACGTTCTACTGCAAAAATATTCGTGAACAGACTTTTTTTAGCACTTTCTTGTGCATGATAATTTAAAATCGTATCTAAGCCATTGACCGAATCCGTCAATTTCCCGACATATTCACTATTTTCATCCGACCAAATAGTTGAACTAGTTTTGATTTTAGCTGAAAAAAATTGGTTTACAAAAATGGGAACTAAAGAGGTAAAAAAGAAAAACAGCGTAGTTTCAATATTTAAAAAAAGACCGTATGATAAGGCGAAAATAAAAAGTAATCCATTTTGTAAAATCAAAAGTTCGTTTAAAATCCCTTTGATTTCTAGTTGTTTCATGTCATTGGTCATATAAGAAATCGCTTGTTTTGTCGAAAACTGATTTGGTCGTTTTAAAATATGATCAAATAATTCTTCTTTGATCTTCACGTTGCAGCTATAGACTAAACGATTTTTGATCTCAATATAGATCATTTGAAAAATATAATAGAGGATAATACCCACTGCTGAAATTACAATCATCTGAATCAATTGTGCAACTGTTCCTCCTGTAGCGATATCGATAAATCGACCTACGATGTAGGCCATAAATGCACTATTCGTACTCACGATCAAAAGCAATACAAACCCTAAATAAAATAATTTTTTATTTCCATATTGATAAATTTTCATTTTACACCCCTTTTTAAAAATATAACGTTATTTTCTAATCATTTTTTCATTTAAATCTAGTGTAAACTTTTGAGTATTTAAATACAATAGTCTTTTTCTTTACAAAAAGTATTGTCTTTTTGTAAACTATCTACAATAACTATTGAAAGGAAATTTTAATGAAAAAAATTAGTATTCTCGCTACGCTAGCAGTCGTTTTCGTCTTGTTCTTTTTAAATCCCTTCTTAGCGATTTTAATTGGTGCACTAGCAGCTTTCTTCTTTAAAAAAGGAGGGTCAACATGACGCTATTCAAAAAAATATTAGGTGTTAAACTTTATTTATGGTTCGTCTTACTCCTTGCTTTGGTCACTTTAGTTGGGTCATTCTTTTTACGCCAATCTTCTGGTACTTCAATTTCTACCTCACAATCCGTCGTAAACTATATCGAAGAAGTCAACGAACAGGTGTTTTTAAATGTTGGCATCGAACATGTCGAGACGAAGACAAACAATACTACAATTCCTTGGACAAAAATCGGTATTCCTTTTTCTGAGAAAAAAGCATTAATCATCTTGAACTATCAAGCAAAATTAGGAATCAAATCTCCAGCTAAAATCAAAGAAGTTTCTGAGCACACGTATAAAATCACTTTGCCAAAATATGAAGTCATTGGAATCGAACTAGATCCTGATAAACCTTACGAACTTTATGACTCTCAAGGTGAACTCTTGAGTTATTCCACTAAAGATATTGATACAGGTGAAATCGTAGCAAAGACACTCTCAAATAGTGTTCAAGAAAAATATCTTGCACAATATACCAAACAACTCAATGAATCTGCTAAAAATTATTACCAAACGCTTTTGACTCCTCTTAATCCAGATATAAACCTTGAATTTGAATTTACAGAATAAAAAAAGCAACCCAGATATCTAGGTTGCTTCGGCTTGACTAACTGGATTTAGATAACCTTTCTCATTACAACGTATCTTGATTTGATACGTTGTTTTTTCTTCTGTTTTGATTCCTGTGACAAGTGTTTCATTTCCAGCCAATAATTCTTCGATATTTTTTTTGGTCAATTTCTTTTGTCGAAAATGTGTCGATAGCGTAAAACGACAATTTGGATACGCGATACACCCATAAAAGCCTTTTTTTTCAACCAATTCATGTTGACAACGCGGACACTTCCCGATAACCTTACCAGTTGGTTTTGGGATAAAATCATCTGTATTGACCTGAAGTTGCGCAATTTCATTGGGAACAGTCTGCAATAGATGCAAAATAAACTTTTGGATATTCGCTAAAAAATTTTCTTGTGTTCCTGTTTGTTGACCGATTTTCTTTAAGTAACGCTCCCACTTTGCTGTCATTTCTGCACTTGCCAGTAACGAGTGATTTCCTAGAGCTTCACTTAAAAGCGCACCTTTTTTCGTTACGATCAATTGATTTTTTTCTAAACGAATGTATTCTTTATGCTTCAATGTTTCAATAATGCTTGCTCTGGTCGCTTCAGTCCCAATTCCTTCGATCTCTTTTAAAATCTGGCTAGCTTCTTCATCTTCGACTTGTTTATTTGCGGTCTTCATCGCGGTCAGTAACGTACCTTCTGTGAAGGGTTTAGGCGCTTGTGTTTTCTTTTCAACCACTAACATCTCACCCGAGACTGCTTCATCGACCACGACTTTAGGCAATAAATCATCTTCTTTAGCATTTTGTTTCTTACTTTTAGGAAATAATCCTTTCCATCCTTCAAGCAATGGAACTTTTCCGATTGCTTTAAATGTGGCTTGTTCAAACGTGGTATGAATCACAGTTTCTTCGTAAGTATAATCTGGAGCAAACATCGCGATCGTTGTTTGCATGACTAACTGATAGATTTGTTGTTGCAACTGAGGTAGACGTGCAAAACGTTCTGCCGTTGGGACTTGTTTTGTCGGAATGATCGCGTGATGCTCTTGAACTTTTTTATCATCGACATATCGTTTACGTGCTTTTTGCTGTGGCAATTCCCCTTGATACCCCAAAAAATGCGTATACTTTTGAAGCTGTGTGACTAAATAAGTAAACTCATTTGTCGTAATAAACGGTGTATCTGTTCTTGGATACGTTAATAGTTTAGCTTCATATAATTTTTGAACAGCTTCTAGCGTCTGACTTGCACTTGCTTTATAGATTTGATTGATTTTGGACTGTAGACTACTTAATGAAAAAAGCAGTGGACTTGGTGTCTTTTTCTTCTTTTTTTCTACTTGCGTAATTTGTCCCATTACGTGTTCTTGATCGATCTTACATTTTTCTAAATAGGTGGTGACTTCTTCTTTGGTTTTAAATCGTTGATGCGGATCTAAGTGGGCGATAAATTCACCATTTTCAGCTTGGATCTTGGCATCTAGCTCAAAAAAAGGTTCTGGCTTAAATTGTTCAATTTCTTTTTGGCGTTTATGCACGATTGCCAGTGTCGGTGTTTGGACTCGACCAATCGAAAACACACCGGAAATCCCTCGTTTTTGTAACGATAACGTATACAACTGACTGCCATTCATTCCAATCAGCCAGTCGGCAATCTGCCGAGTTTGAGCTTCTTTATAAAACGGATAATAATCCATTCCCGGTCGTAATTCTTGAAAACCTTTATAAATGACATCTTTTTCCATCGAATTGATCCACAAGCGTTGATACGTTTTTTCATCTGAAAAAGCTTGAGCTTGATGAATGATCGACCACGCGATATTTTCACCTTCGCGATCACTATCGGTTGCCACAATAATCACATCGGCGCGTTGCAATAAACGTTCAACGATATGAAATTGTTTTTTCTTTGAATCCGCAACTTGAAAACGATAATTTTGTGGAAAAATGGGCAAGGTCTGTAACGACCACTTTTGCCATTTTTCAGCATACTCGCCTGGTTGAGCTAATTCGACCAAATGACCAAAGCCAAATGTAATGACGGTAGGCCCTGAAAAGAGTGGATCTTTGATTTCAAAATAGCCATCTTTTTTACTAGACTGTTTGAAGGCTTGTGCATAAGCTTGAGCCTGACTAGGTTTTTCCGCCAAAATTACTGTTTTGACCATCTGTAACGCTTCCCTTCAAAAAAAGAAACTACCGCAAGTGTGCGATAGTTCACTGTTATTATTTTGTTCCAAATAAACGGTCACCAGCGTCACCTAAACCAGGAACGATATAACCATCTTCATTTAATTTTTCATCTAGTGCAGCGACATAAATATCAACATCTGGATGCGCATCTTGTAATGCTTTAACTCCTTCAGGTGCTGCTACAAGACAAACAAATTTAATATTTGATGCACCGCGTTTTTTCAATGAATCAATGGCCATGATCGCAGAACCACCAGTAGCTAACATTGGGTCTACTACAAGCAATTGACGGCTATCGATGTCATCCGGTAATTTTACGAAATACTCATGTGGGATCAATGTTTCTTCGTCACGGTACATTCCGATATGACCGACTTTAGCAGCAGGAATCAATTGTAAGATCCCGTCTACCATTCCGATACCTGCACGCAAGATTGGAATGATCGCTACTTTTTTACCCGACAATGTCTTTTGTGTTGAACGGACGATCGGTGTATCGATCTCGATATCTTCAACTGGCATATCACGAGAAATCTCGTATGCCATTAACATCGCGATTTCGTCTACGACCTCACGAAACACTTTTGTTCCACAGTCTTTATCACGAATAATTGTTAACTTATGTTGGATCAACGGATGATCGATTACTTGAAATTTACCCATATGAATTCTCCTTTGGTTTTCTTTTATTGTAAAACATCTCTTGTCATCACGCAAAGAATTTTACCGTTTTCTACTATACCACAAAAATAAAAAAAGAGCGGTAGAATCCGAAAATTCTTGGCTCTTTTTTTACTATTTTGTCTAGTTGTATAATGGATAGCGATCTGTTAGCGTACGAACTTCCTGTTTTACAGCTTGTAAAACATCTGCATCGTCTTTATTTTCTAAGACTTTAACGATCAATTCCGCGACTTTTGTGGCATCTTCTTCTTTAAATCCACGACTTGTGATAGCTGGCGTTCCGATACGGATTCCACTTGTCTTGAATGGGCTCAATGTTTCAAAAGGAATCGAATTTTTATTCACAGTAATGTTCACTGTATCTAATAATTGTTCTGCTTCTTTTCCATTTAAATCAAACCCACGCACATCGATCAAGAGCAAATGGTTATCAGTAGCGCCAGAAACTAAGCGTGCTTTCGGTGCTTGATTAAAGACTTTAGCCATTGCTTGTGCATTGTCGATCACTTGTTGTGCATATTCTTTGAAGGAATCGTCTAACGCTTCTTTGAAGGCTACTGCTTTTCCTGCGATCACATGTTCTAACGGACCACCTTGGATTCCTGGGAAGACATTGCTATTGATTTTTTTGGCTAATGCTTCATCATTTGTTAAAATCATTCCACCACGCGGACCACGTAATGTTTTGTGTGTCGTTGTTGTGGTAATGTCGGCATAAGGAACTGGATTTGGATGTAATCCTGCAGCAACCAGACCTGCGATATGTGCCATATCGACCATTAATTTTGCACCGACTTCATCGGCGATTTCACGAAAACGTGCAAAATCGATTGTACGTGAATAGGCACTAGCGCCCGCTACAATCAATTTCGGTTGATGTTTACGTGCCAAGATACGAATCACTTCATAATCAAGGTCTTCAGTTGATGGATCTACACCATAGCTGATGAAATGGTACGTTTTTCCACTGAAATTCACAGGTGAACCGTGTGTTAGGTGACCACCTGCGGCAAGATCCATACCTAAAACTGTATCGCCTTCTTCAATCAAAGAAAGATAGGCTGCGGCATTTGCTTGTGAGCCAGAATGCGGTTGAACATTGGCAAATTCAGCGCCAAACAAAGCTTTCGCACGATCGATGGCTAAGTTTTCAATCACATCAACAAATTCACAACCACCGTAGTAACGACGTCCTGGGTACCCTTCAGCATATTTATTCGTCAAAATGCTTCCTTGAGCTGCAAGAACACCTTCAGAGACGATGTTTTCTGAAGCGATTAGTTCTAAATTGTGTTGTTGGCGGATCCCTTCTTGTTCGATCGCTTGAAATAATTCTGGGTCAAATGCTTGATAATCCATGATATGGCACACTCCTTTTTCATAGTACGTGAATTGTAACATAGCTTATTTTTATGAAGCTACTTTTCTTTTCAAATTTATGCGGTTTATTTAGTCATTGTTCGTAAATTTCTGTTGATTGGCAGCTTTCTTCAAACGATTCATATACGCGTATCCCAAACCATGCTCTTCTTTTGTTTCGACAAAAATGACGTCTAAATCTGCTTGGCATTCATCTAGAGCGCGTAAACCAGAAAATAGTCCTTTGGCGGCTGCTTCTACTGTATCGTTTTGATACATAAAGATAGCACCCGCTTCCGCTCGAACTATCGCGGCTGCTGTAGGACCAGCTAAAATTCCCGCACGAAGCGCTTTTTCATTCAAATAGCGACGAACTTGTTCAAAATCATTCGAATCGACCATGATCACGTTGGTCTTTGGTGAATAATGCTTATACTTCATACCCGGAGCTTTTGGCGCTTCTGTTCCTTTTAGCACAACGGGTTCATTCGTAATCATCAGCTGTGTCGTCTCACTTAACATCTCACCTGTAATCGCTCCTGGTCTTAAAATAACTGGGACACCCGTTGGATCACTTAAATCGATTACAGTAGATTCTACTCCGATTTTGGTTGCTCCACCGTCTAATACACCAGCGATTTTCCCAGTAAAATCATGCAATACATGATCTGCAGTCGTAGGACTTGGTGTTCCAGAAAGATTAGCACTTGGCCCAACGATTGGAACACCGGCTGTTTCGATCAAATCTAATGTTAACGCATGATCAGGCATTCGAAAAGCAACTGTGGATAAGCCACCAGTTACGACGCTTGGAAAAGCGTCTTCTTTGATTGGCAAAATAATCGTCAATGGACCAGGCCAGTACGCCTCGACTAAAGTTTTCGTTAATGGGTGGATTTCGTCAACATACATCATGACTTGCTCTAGACCTGTAACGTGGACGATCAAAGGATTATCACTTGGTCTCCCTTTCACGTGAAATACTTGCTTGACTGCTTCTTGATCTAAGGCATTGGCGCCTAAGCCATATACCGTTTCAGTGGGAAACGCCACAAGTTGACCAGTTTTCAATTGTGCTGCAGCTTGCGATAGCGTGTCGCGTGTAAATCGTGTAGTTTCCACTGCTTAAACACTTCCTTCTTTTTTAATAAACAACGATCATCCGATCATTGCCAAATAAATCTTTTTTTGCTTCTACTTTCTTCATAGGAAAGGCTTGTTGAAATAAGGCGATGACTGCGTCTTTTTGTAAATAACCAATTTCTAAAAAAATCTGCCCTTCTGGTTTTAAACAAAGTGGTGCTTGTTTGGCTATTTTTTCATAAATCGCTAATCCCTCATGTTCAGCAAATAATGCCATTTTGGGTTCAAATAAACGAACACTGGCATCCATTACTTCCCATTCATTTTGTGCAATATAAGGTGGATTGGAAATAATAATGTCAAATTGGTGCGCAAGTACAGGAGTTAACGTATCCCCAGTGTGAAAACAAAGTTCTTGTTCTAATCGTTGTGCATTTTGTTGTGCTACTTGTAACGCTTTTGGTGATAAATCACTTGCATGCACATTCCAATTTGGTGCTTCTGCTTTTAAACTGATGGCGATCGCACCAGTTCCAGTACCAATATCCATCACATGTAAAGGTTTAGTTTGATCATTCATACTTAAACACAATTGGACCAATTCTTCTGTTTCAGGTCTAGGAATCAGCGTGTCTTCCGTCACCTGAAACAAGCGGCCATAAAATTCTTCGACACCCGTCAAATATTGCGGAGGATAATCTGCCAGTAATCGCTCAATATCTTGAGCTACTTGCAGCTGATCTTCACGTGTAGCCAGTTGATCTAAATTCAGCAAAAAGTGCATTTTGTCCCAATTTTTTCGCCTTAAGAAAACAGCTTGAATCGCATGACCTTCTTTGCCATGCGTTTCAAGCGTGTGTGTTGCTTCTTGTATCAGTTGTCGATACGTCTTATCCATTTTGCAACTCTTCTAATTTCGATGTTTGATCATAGACGATCAAGGCATCGACGATTTCATCTAATTTACCCGCTAAAATCTGATCTAATTTTTGAATCGTTAATCCGATACGATGATCCGTCACACGGTTTTGAGGGAAATTGTATGTTCGGATACGTTCAGAACGATCTCCAGTTCCGACTGCAGATTTACGATTCGCATCATATTCACTTTGTGCTTCTTGTTGTAACTTGTCGTAAACACGCGCACGTAAAACTTTCATCGCTTTCTCACGGTTTTTCAACTGTGAACGTTCATCTTGCATCGCCACCACGACACCTGTTGGTAAATGGGTCAAACGAACCGCAGAAGCCGTTTTATTGACGTGCTGTCCACCCGCTCCAGAAGCATGGTAAATATCCGTACGAATATCTTTATCCTCGATATCTAATTCGACTTCAGGAGCTTCCGGCATGATCACAACTGTCGCCGTAGACGTATGGATACGTCCTTGTGATTCTGTTGAAGGGACACGTTGAACACGGTGTGCACCACTTTCATATTTTAATTTCGAGAATACATTTTCTCCAGAGATCATCATAATGACTTCTTTGTAGCCACCGATACCTGTTACATTGGCTTCCATCACTTCTGTTTTCCAACCTTGAGCTTCAGCGTAACGTTGATACATCGTAAATAGATCACCGGCAAATAGTGCTGCTTCGTCTCCACCAGCTGCACCGCGAATCTCCATAATGATATTTTTATCATCATTTGGATCCTTTGGTAATAATAAGATCTTAATTTGTTCTTCTAGTGCTTCTTTTTCTTTTTTCAAATCAGATAATTCTTCTTTAGCCAGTTCGGCCATCTCAGCATCTAAATTTTCACCAAGCATTTCTTCTGCGTCTGCAATTCCTGTCACGACTTCTTTATAGCGGCGATAGGTTGCGACCGTTTCACGGGTATTGGCTTCTTCTTTTGATAATTCCATAAAACGTTTTGTATCTGAAACTACCTCAGGATCACTTAGTAGTTCTCCCAACTCTTCATAACGGTCTTCAATTGATTGTAACTGATCGTACATGTGGATTCTCCTTTAATTTGTTTTCATTTTTGGATGGAAATAATGATGACGACAAACTGGAAAATATGCCTCATTACCTCCAATTTGAACTTGGTCCCCTTCATAAACAGGTTGTCCATCGATATAGTGTAAATTCATGATCGCTTTTTTATGACAAAACCAGCAAATGGTTTTCATTTCTTCGATTTTATCCGCATAAAGCAGTAAATATTTTGATCCTTCAAATAATTCATTACGAAAATCATTTTTCAATCCAAAGGCCATCACTGGAATATTTAGTTGATCAACAACTTTCGTTAAGGCCAATACATGATGTTTTTGTAAAAATTGTGCCTCATCGATCAAAATACAATACGGTTCAAATGCTAGATCTTGAATCGTACTTAAAATATCTGTCTCTTCAAAAATCGGGATTGCTTTTTGTTCTAACCCAATTCGACTGGACACATTGCCCACTCCCGAACGCGTATCCAATCCGCTTGTCATCAATACGACAGGTTTATCTTGTTCTTCATAATTATGTGCTACTTTTAAAATCTCAATCGATTTCCCACTGTTCATTGCGCCATATTTAAAAAATAATTGTGCCATCGTTGTCCCGATCCCTTCATTGACTTCTTTGGTATTATACTTGAAATTCATGATTTTTTACAGTCATCTGAAAGGTTCTTCAGAATTTTTATCGTTCACATCAAAAAAGCCAATCCTTTTTGATTGGCTCAAGCTTATTTTTTATATTCATTTTTTTGTAATCCCCCAAGATAACTAAAGGTCATATCGTATCGGTCAGGGCCGACTTGTTTAAAAGAAATTCCGACTGCGCCTTCGGTTGGTTGACGATTTAGTAGATTTTTATTATGCCCTGGTGAATTTTTCCACCCTTGCATAATTTTTTGTGCGCCGTTGACTCGATACCATTCTAACGATTGTCCATAATAAGTATAGCCTAGATTTTCGACAAAAGTGATGCCTTTATATCCATAATCAGTAGGCGCAGAAAGTCCACTACGGCCGTTTGGTCTGGTATGCGAAAATTTAGTAAAGAGCTCATTGGCTCGTTGCGTGGCTGCTCGTTGCAAAGCTGGCTGTGTGCGTAACGTATTCAGCCCTCTACTTTTTCGATATTGGCTAATCTGTGTCAATACTTGAGTAGCGAGTTCATTTTGAACTTGAACGGGTGTTTTTTTCTGTACAACTGGACTCGCCTTTTTTTGATAGACAAAGATCATTGTCTGATTTTGTGACATCATGATCGATTGCGTATTTGGTGACTTTAGCGTGTAATTTGCAAATGCTTTTGCACTTCGCGTAATCTTTTGATTAGCTGCCAGCGTTTCAGTTCGCTTTTCCAAGACTTGTCCTGTGGTCGTTTTCGATAAAATAACTAGTTGATACGTTTTTGGCTTTGTGACTTGACTCGTTGATTGTACCGCTCGATTTTGATTGCGATTTTTTGATAGATCCTCTGCATCGACTACTGCTCCACCTAAACACAAAAATCCCATTCCAACCAATAATGAAACCATTTTTTTCATCTCGATCGCCTCACTTTTACCTATCCAGTTTTCGTTATCTCTTCACTTCTAGTATACCATAATCTGATGTATCCGAGCGGTTTGAAACAGCTAAAAACCACCGGATAAAAAAGGTTTTTGAATTCCTTTTTTTCCAGTGGTTATACTTGTATAGATTTAACTAAATTCGACTGTTTCGACTACTTGAATAGTAGGATCTAGCGATTGAATGACGGGACAATTTGAATTGACTAAACGTAGGCATTTTGTTGCTCGTTCTTGATATTCTAAAGCCACAACGACATGAAAAACCATCGTGATCTCAGATAGCGGTTCGGCTTTTTTTGTTTCGTCACGAACATACGATACCTCGATTTTTTTGAATTCAAATGGAATTTTTGAATTTTCTAAAATACTAGAATAGACATAACCGCCGCAAGCTCCCGCCGCACTGGCTAACATTTGAACTGGTGAATATCCTTCTTCATATGCTAAGACCCAGTTTTTATCCGGCGCTGCCAACTCAAATTTTTCTGATCCTTTAACGATCGTTAACTCATGTTTACTCATTTTTCATCTCTCCTTACGAAATGTCCGGGACGTACTTCCACAAGTGAAGCATTCGGCTCCAATTGGATCACTTCATCTTGTTTGATGTGACTTAGTTGTTCACGTGCAATTTTGGGATCGGCAATCGGTGCTGCTTGTAATAATTTTTTTGTATAGGCATGCTGCGGATGCATAAACAATTCTTCTGTTGGCGCTAATTCAACTAGTTTTCCTTGATACATCACCGCGATTCGGTCCGAAATATGACGAATCACCGATAGATCGTGTGAAATAAATAAATAAGACAAACCAAATTCTTGTTGCAATTGAACCAGTAATTCCATAATTTGAGCTTGAATCGAAACATCCAAGGCCGAAGTCGGTTCATCACATAAAATAAACTTAGGTTGGCTCACGACAGCCCGTGCGATGCCAATTCGTTGACGTTGGCCACCACTAAACGCGCGTGGTAATTTTTGTTGGGCTTCTCCCTGAATTCCGACCATGTCTAAAATTCGAACTGCTTTTTGTTTCGCTGTAGCTTTATCTTCTCGAAACAAAGGTTCCATTACGAGTTCTAAAGCCGTTAATTTAGGGTTTAATGCCGAATAAGGATCTTGAAAAATAATCTGCATCTCTTGTGCTAGTGTAGCTCTTTCTTCTTTTGTGGTATGTGCCAAATCGATCCCTTCAAATACGACCGAACCGCTAGTAAATGGCTCCAACTGCAACACGCCACGGCCAAATGTCGTTTTTCCACTTCCTGATTCACCCACTAATCCTAAAGTTTCTCCTTTATAGATCGTCAGGCTAATATCATCTACCGCTTGGACTTGCGTGACTTGCCCACGCCAGTTTTTTGTTTTAAATACCTTATTTGCTTCTTTGACTTCGATTAATGTCTCACGCATCAAGATTTCCTCCTAACCATACACGATGTGTTGGGGAAACTTGTTGATAAGTCTCTGAAATAGCAAACGTTTCTACCTCAACTGTCGTCGTTTCATGTTTATCGCCTAGATGTGCAGCAGCTAATAATTGTTTTGTATACGGATGTTTAGCGTCGTAAAAAATATCTTCTGCGCTACCTTCTTCTACGATATGTCCACGATACATCACTTTGATAAAATCACACATTCCTGCCACAACACCAAAATCGTGGGTAACTAGTAGCACCGCTAAGCCTTCTTCTTGTTGTAATTTTTTGATCAGCGCTAAAATCTGTGCTTGAATCGTTACGTCTAATGCCGTTGTGGGTTCGTCGGCAATCAATAACTTGGGTTTGACTAAAAGTGCCATCGCGATCATAACCCGTTGACGCATCCCACCAGATAGTTCATGAGGATATTGTTTCATTCGTTTTTCTGCCATTGGAATCCCCACTTTTTCCAATTCCGCAATCGCTAATTGTTTCGCTTCTTTTTTTGAACATTTTTGCGCTCGTCGTACGACCTCGATCAAGTGATAGCCAATCGTACGCAGTGGATTAAGCGACGTCATCGGATCTTGGAAAATCATAGAGATCGGTAAAATTTCATTTGATTGAACGGCTTTTCCATCAAATGAGAACGTCTCAATCGTTGAAGTCACACCATCTGGCAATAGATCAAGTAAACTTTTCATAGTCATACTCTTTCCGCTACCTGACTCTCCTACGACACCAATAACTTTTCCAGCCGGAACGGACAAAGACAAAGGATAGACGATCGGCTGTGCCTCACCTTTTTTCGGCTGATACGTCACACTCAAGCCTGTCACATTTAATAAATCCGTCATCTATTCCACCTCTCCTTGCAAAATATTTTTAACTAAATCTCCTAGATTGTTAAATGAATAAATCGTAAATACAATAAATAATCCTGGTAAAATCGCCATATATGGCGTGCGTTGCAAACTACTTTGCGCATTTTGTAATAGACTTCCCCACGAAGACATCGGTTGTTGAATCCCAAGTCCTAAGAAACTCAACGCGGATTCTGTCATAATTGCTCCTGAAATACTCGTCGTAGCGGCAATGATCAACGTAGGTAAAACGGATGGTAATACATGTCGAAACATGATGCGTAATGGTTTTTGACCGATAAACTGTCCATACGAAACATACTCACGCTCTTTCGCTGACATCGTCTCCGCCCGAATCAAGCGCGCGATACTCATCCAAGAAAAACCACCGATAACGATAATAATCGTTGAAAGACCTGGTTTTAAAAAGACACTCAACACAATAACTAATACTAACCAAGGGATCGCAGATAATACATCCACGATACGCATTAAAATACTATCTACAATACCGCCGAAGTACCCTGTAACTAAACCAACAACGGTTCCGATAAAGGTAGCGGCTAACATTGCAGATACACCCACTAATAAGGAGACACGGCCACCGTATAACACACGGATAAAGTAGTCCCGTCCCACTTCATCCGTTCCAAACAAATGCTTTAGACTTGGTCCTTGCGACATTTGAGTGACGTCTGTTAACGTAGGATCGATTGGGAGAAGTGGCGCAATCAACGACAAGATAATCAATACGACTAAAAAGATAAACGAAAATGCATATAATGGTTGTTGAAAAATCTGTTTCATAATTAATTTGATCGTCTTCATTTCGCTTGTCCTCCTTTACGAATTCGAGGATCCACAAGAGAATACAATACATCAGCTAATAGATTTCCGACAATGACTAACGTTGCAGAAAAGAGCATCACGGCCATAATGACTGGATAATCTAAACTTTTGGTTGCGCTCATCAAATACGGTCCGACACCCGGCCATCCAAAAATCGTTTCAGTAATGATCGCGCCTGTCACTAACATTGGCAAAGCCATCCCGATTTGAGTCACAACTGGAATCATGACATTGCGGCTGATATGACGACGGAAAATCTCTCCTTTAGTAGCGTGGAACGCTTTTTGAACCATCACATAATCTTCTGAAACTTGTTCAACGGCTGAAGAGCGGATATACCGCAATAACTCTGGTAAAAAGACGACCGTTAATGTCGTATAAGGTAAAATAAAATGAGAGATGTAGTTCGAGAAGTTTCCTTCTTGACCAACAGTGTACATCCCAATAATTGGAAACCAATTTAATTTATAGCCAAAGAAATAAATCAAAATCATAGCAAAGAAGAAAGCAGGAACAGCTAATCCTAAAGAAGCTAGACCATCGATGATACGATCGATCCATTTGCCTTTATTTGCTGCTGCAACTAGACCAAAAATAATTGCTAAAATCAATGCGGTCACATAAGCTGGCAATACTAGGCGCATCGTATTGGGAATACGCGTCGCCAGATCTTGTGCAATACTGTGTCGAGAAGCTAGAGAATAGCCAAAATCTCCATGGAAAATTTGTTTTAACCAAGAGAAATATTGCACCAAAAATGGATCGTTCAATCCATATTTTTCTCTTAATACATCAATTTGTGCTTGTGACATATTTGGGGTAGTGATCGAATCGATTACATCATATGGAGCTAAATGAATCAATGAGAATACAATAAATGAAATCACAAATAATAGTGGAATCGCTTGTAAAAGCCTTTTCCCGATAAATCGTAACATAACGCTCACGTTCCTTTCTGTTTTTCAAATCAAAAAAAAGCTGTGTAAAGGAGTCTTCACACAGCCCAGCTTTCATTATTTTAGCGTTAATTTACCCATGTCTTCGAATGTATAGATCGGCACTAATTTCGCTTCTTCTATACCTCCTAGACGGTTTGTTGCTGCTAAAATCTTTTTATTATCCACGATTGGATAAATAACCGCTTGGTCGGCAATCTCTGCTTGTAGTTTATCATAGATCGCGTCACGTTTTGTTTGATCAAGCTCAACCGCACCTTGATTAAATAATGTATCTACGGCTTCACTATTTAGTTTAAAGTAATTTGAGGCACCGCCTGTTTTAAATAATCGTGCATATTGATCTGGATCATTTCCCATGATGTAACCACCTAGGAATAAATTGTATTTTGTTGAATCTGGTTTTTTCAATTCTGTAAATAGCGCTGTGCTATCGCCACCTTGTAATTCAACGCTAATGCCAACTTTTTGTAATTGTTGTTGAATCAATGTTGCTTGTAAAGTTTGAGCAGGATCTGAAGAATCAAAGCCTAGATTTAATTTCAAATCAGATACGCCAGCTTCTTTTAATAAGTCTTTTGCTTTTTCATCGTTTGTTTTGTATTTTTCAACATCTTCTGTTGCATATTTATTGTTTGGTGGTAAGAAAGAATATGGTGTTTCGTAATATTTTTCTTCCAAGTATGCTGCTTTGTTCATTTCATCTTTATTCAATGCATAAAGAACTGCTTGACGTACTTTCACATCTTGTAAGGCTTCAGATTTTGAATTTAATCCCATATACCCAATACGGTTTTCACTGTATGGGTATACTTTGATTTGTTTTGTATCTAAATCTTGGATGTCTGCTGGTAATACAACAGTTGCATCGACTTCACCTTTTTGTAACGCAACTTTTGCCGTTTCCGTACTTTGCGTGATACGCAATGTTACATTTTCAATAGAAGGTTTGCCATCAAAGTAATTGTCGTTGGCTTTAAATTGCAAGTATTCACCACGTTTGTAGTCTACTAGTTGGTAAGGTCCTGTTCCAACTGGTTTTTCTGGTAATTCACTTACCGAGAAGTCTGTTACATCTTTATACACGTGTTGTGGAATGATAAAGGTTTCCGTAATGATATTGTTTACTGCTGCTGCACTGACAACAGGAAAATCGAAACGTACTGTCAAATCATCCACTTTATTTGCTGTGATCGGTTTGTCATCGATCCATAAACTATCTGAATTCCCATTTTCTTTTTTCGCTTTTTCTGTGTATGTAAATACGACATCATCAGCTGTTAATGGTTGACCATCAGACCATTTGATTCCTGATTTCAATTTTACAGTAACTGATTTCCCATCAGCTGCTGGTTCAACGGATTCTGCTAATACATTATCCATTTTTCCATCACCATCGATAGCAACTAATGGTGAAAAAATCATATTGCTAACCGTTAATCCCCAACGATCACTTGTGTTGATTGGATTGATCGAACTAGGATCTCCACCAATTGCATACGTAAATGTATCGGAAGATTTAGCAGCTGTATTGCTGTCTGAAGTGGATGCATTGTCTCCATTTCCGCAAGCGGCTAATACCAAACCTAATGTCACTAAACCTAAACTAAGCCATTTCTTTTTCGAGCGCATATTCTTTCCCCCTTGGGTTCCTTATGTAGATCTTCAAACGTATTTAAAGATATCAATACACGTACTTTAGTTTAGTTGTTTACAAGTGTCAATAAAGTCGCACACCACTTTTTTTGCTTCTTTTTATCCATAGATTTTTTCTATCGCTTAAAGGCTATATAAACAGTTTTTTCTATGTATAATCCTTGATTTTTGTCTAGATAGATAGATTTTTTCTATCACAAAAAAACTAGCTTAAGAGCGCATCCTAAGCTAGCGTTTTAAAGTAATTAAAAAATATGGAATTCTTTTAATGGCCAGTATCGCATCACAACTTCACCTTGGATGAGTTCTTTATTGACCATACCAAAAATGCGACTATCTTTTGAAACGATACGATCATCGCCTAAAACAAAATAACTGTTTTCTGGAACTGTTACATCAAAATCAGAAGTAAAATATTCTGAAGCTGCTGCGCGTTGTTGGAATAATTCATTATAGGAATATTCGCTTTGCAGCTTGTCTTCACTAAATTTTTGTTTGAAGGCATCTAAATACGCTTCATCATATTTTTTATCGTTGATCGTCAATTGATCATTTTTCATCACCACATGGTCACCAGGTAACCCGATCACCCGTTTGACGGCTACAGTACTTTCATCATCTGGTTCCTTCGTTGTGACGATATCAAAACGTTCTACTTTTGCTAATTTGTATACGATCAATTTTTGCCCATCTGCTAGCGTTGGATCCATTGAATGTCCTTTGACCGAAACAGGTGTGAATACAAAGATTCGTAAGCACAGAAAAACTAGGATGATGACAATCATGATCCCCCACTCTTGTAGGAATTTTTTCATTATTTTGCCTCCATGACTTCTATTCTTTTTCTAAAGTATAGCATAGCCCTGTAAAACTCGAAACTCTAAGCCGACTTTAACTCTAGTCGTCTGACGGTTATTTGGTATAATGAAACAAACCCATTTAGTAGAAAGGAAGTGACATGGTGGGTCTTTAGACACCTTATTATGAATATTTCACGTTTATCTCAACTTACATTACGAAAAAGTCAAAATTTCTTTGCCAAGAATATTTCATCTATTCAGTTGATTGTCTTTTATTATCTTGTGATGACAGCGATTGCGTTGATTTTGTTTTATTTGCCCTTTTTTCGTATTCCAGATCAACATATTCGCTTTATCGATCTTTTTTTTCTAGCGATCAGTACAGTCAGTGTAACGGGACTAACCACGATCCCTTTGACAGAAGTGTTTAACCACAACGGAGTGGTTCTACTAGAAATCTTTTTTCAAGTCGGTGGGTTAGGGATTATGATGATTACAACGTTTTTTGCGATTATTTCAAAGCGGAAAATCAGTTTAAAACAGCGTCAGTTGATCATGACCGATATGAACCAACCAAAACTTAGCGGTATCGTCCGCATGATTCGGATCACCTTTACAATGATTTTAATCATTCAATTGATTGCTGGGACTAGTTTTGCGCTTTATTTTAAATTTGCACATTACTATGATGATTGGTATCATTCGATTTTTTATGGATTCTATCAGGCGATCTCAGCAGTTACCAACTCAGGATTTGATATCACCGGCAATTCGATTCTGCCTTTTGCAAACGATCCTATCTTTTTGTTGAGCATCATGTTTTTAATTTTTGTTGGCGGGATCGGATTTCCAGTTTTAATGGATATTCGAGAGTTTACGACGTATCGTTTTTCAAAGAAAACGTCACACACGTTACCTTATCGCTTCTCTTTATTTACAAAGATCGCCCTGTTGGCTTTTGTAGTCTTGTTTGTTGGTGGAACACTGATCATTTATTTTCTAGAAAAAGATCATTTATTTTTAAATATGAATATGGGGAACCAGTGGCTAAATAGTGCCTTTTATTCGATGACAACACGGAATGCAGGATTACAGATCCACGATTTGAATCAATTCCAAATTACGACGCTGATCGTATTTTCATTTTTGATGTTTATCGGATGTAGCCCTAGTTCAGTTGGTGGTGGGATTCGTACAACGACAATCGCGATCATTGCTTTATATTTATTTTCTTTTTTAAAAGGAGAAAGCAATGTCAATGTCTTTGGTCGTAGAATCGATAACGATGACGTTCAAAAATCGATCACTGTCTTTATGCTATCGATGATGATGTGTTTCTTTTGTGTATTATTTTTAAGTGCGACAGAAGATCTACCTCTGATTGCCATTATCGTTGAGGTCTCCTCGGCTTTTGGAACGACTGGATTGTCACTTGGAATCACACCTGATTTAACCGATGTTGGAAAACTGATCATCGCCCTTTTGATGTTTATCGGTCGTATCGGAATGCTTTACACATTATTATTATTTGTACCAAAAGAAACACGCGATTTAAATTATAAATATCCTACTGAAAAAATTATTATTGGCTAATAAATAAACATAATTAATAAAGTCATTAGCGAAACGTTAAGAAATCTAAATCCTATTCCGCTTTAAATTCAGAGTGTGTTATGATTAGATTCGTAAAAAAATGAGTAGATATATTATGTGTTGGAGGAGTATATGGGAATTAAAAGTATGGTAGCTACCCTAGTGGGACGCACATCACAGTGGGGTTTAAAAACCTTTTTCAAGGGCGGTTCTAGTTTACCTGGAAAATTAGCTCTTTCAATTGATCCAAATGTGTTATCACATTTAGCAAAAGATTATCAGATCGTCGTCATTACTGGAACAAACGGAAAAACATTGACGACGGCACTTACAGTCAATATTTTAAAACAAGAATTTGACAATGTTTTAACGAACCCAACAGGTGCCAATATGGTCCAAGGGATTGTCTCGACATTTTTATCCGCTAAACCGAAAAAAGGACAAAAAAAATTCGCTGTTTTAGAAATCGACGAAGCGAGTTTACGTGAAGTCACGAAATATTTAACACCGGAATTATTTGTCTTTACAAATATTTTCCGCGATCAAATGGATCGTTACGGTGAGATCTATACGACTTACCAAATGATTGTAGATGGTGCGGCAAATGCTCCTGAAGCATTGATCTTAGCCAATGGTGATGCCCCGATCTTCAATTCAATCGAAACGGTAAATAAACAAATTTATTATGGATTTGATCATTTACCTGATCAAGAACAAATGGCACATTACAATACAGATAATGTTTTATGTCCACATTGTGAACATATTTTACATTATAAAATGATCACCTATGCGAACTTAGGCAAATACTACTGTCCAAATTGTGACTACAAACGACCTGAATTGACTTATCGTCTAACAGACTTAACTGCTATGACCAATACGAGTGCGAATTTTATTATCGACGAAGAGGCTTACCAGTTAGAAGTCGGTGGTCTTTACAATGTCTACAATGCACTTGCTGCGACAGCTGTAGCTTCACATTACCACGTGGCACCAGAGAAAATTAGAGCTGGTCTTGCGTATGACGAAAAAGTCTTTGGACGTCAAGAAGTGATCCATGTTGACGGTAAAGAATGCACTTTAGTCTTGGTTAAAAATCCTGTCGGTCTCAATCAAGTCATCGATATGATTGGATTAACACCTGAACCCTTCTCATTGATTTGCTTGTTGAATGCAAATTATGCAGACGGTATTGATGTCAGTTGGATCTGGGATGGCAATCATGAAGCATTTGCGACTATGCAGATTCCTGCTGTTATTGCAGGTGGCGATCGTCATGAAGATATGGCGCTACGATTAAAGGTAGCCGGTATCGAAGAAGAACGCTTGACTGAAGTTCCTGAGATCGATCGGATTGTTGAAGAAATCCATTCTTTACCAACGAATAAAGTATATATTTTGGCGACGTATACTGCTGTGTTGCAATTGCGTAAAAAATTCGCGGAAAAAGGCTATATCAAAGGAGGGATGTCTGGTGAATAACTATACGTTGAACCTCGCACATCTGTATGGTAATTTGTTGAACACTTATGGTGACAACGGCAATATTTTAATGTTGCAATACGTAGGAAGACAACTAGGCATCACAGTGGAAACTACCGTCGTGAGTATCCACGAGCCCTTTGATGATCAAGCATTTGATTTAATCTTTTTTGGCGGCGGACAAGATTACGAGCAAGTGATCGTAGCCAAAGATCTGCCGAGTAAAAAAGAAGCTCTTACCCGTTTTATCGAAGAAGAAAAGGTTGTGTTAGCCATCTGTGGTGGCTATCAAATGCTTGGCCACTATTATATCGGTGCCAAAGGTGAAAAAATCAACGGCATTAGTGCACTAGATCATTACACGATTAGTCAAGAAAACAATCGGTTTATCGGTGACGTCAAAATTTATAACGAGACCTTTGATGAAACTTATTATGGATTTGAAAATCATAATGGACGAACATTCTTAGGTGAAGGTGAGCAAGCTTTAGGAAAAGTTTTAGAAGGAAAAGGCAACAATGGTGAAGACCAAACAGAAGGCGTCATCTATAAAAACGTCTTTGGTTCTTACTTCCATGGCCCACTACTTGCACGTAATCCACAACTAGCGGAGCGTTTGATCAAAACGGCTTTCATTAAAAAATATGGTGAAACAGCCTTTGATACCCTCACAAAAACGAAATAATTCTCATATTTTCATAAAAAAAGAAACCAATTTTCAAGTTTTCGCAAATTTGTGAAACAGATTGGTTTCTTTTTTTTGTTTTAAGGTATATAGTACTATTTGTTCGAAAGGCGATGTTATTCTATTTAGCTCTTGTTTTGACTGAGAAGAAAAACAGAGAGGAAGAATTTCATGGCAAATCAAAAAGGAAAAGCAATCTTAAATAATCCCTTCTTAAATAAAGGTACAGCATTCAGCTTGGCAGAGCGAACTGCACTAGAAATCGAAGGACTATTACCAAGTGCCGTACAGACACTTGAACAACAAATCGAGGTAACGTATGCGCAACTAAGCCAATTAGATGGCCGTTACGCGAAAAACAAATTCTTGATGAATCTGTACAACACAAATCGCATTTTATACTATGCAGTAGTTGGTGAACACGTAAAAGAATTATTACCTGTTATCTACACGCCAACGATTGCCGATAGTGTTCGTGAATTTTCAACAGATTTCGTTCGTCCAAATGATGCAGTCTATCTTGATGTCAATCATCCAGAAAGTATCGAAGCAGTCTTAAAAAATGCAAGTCAAGAGTTAGAGCAAGTCGACTTATTAGTCATTACTGATGGCGAAGGCGTTTTAGGTATCGGTGACTGGGGTGTTCAAGGTGTGATGATCTCAGTTGGGAAATTAGCGGTTTATACTGTGGCAGCAGGCATGGACCCAAGACGTGTTTTACCGATCGTGATCGATAACGGCACAAATCGTCAAGAATTACTTGAAGATCCAAACTATTTAGGTAACCGTCAAGAACGTAAAACAGGTCAAGAATACTGGGATTACATCGATCAATTCGTAAATGTTGCTAAAACCTTGTTCCCTAAAGTATTGTTCCATTGGGAAGATTTCGGTCGTGGCAACGCCAGTGTCATTTTAGAAAAATACCGTAATGAAGTAACCACTTTTAATGACGATATCCAAGGTACTGGTGTGATGATGTCAGCAGCGTTAAATTCTGTTGCCGAAGTGACACAAAAACCGGTTCAAGAACATACTTTTGTGATCTTTGGTGCAGGAACAGCTGGTATCGGTGTGACCGAGCAAATCAAACTTGAAATGACATTAAATGGCTTGAGTGAAGAAGAAGCCAATAAACGTTTCTTCTTAGTGGATCGTTTTGGTCTAGTGACAAACGATCAAGAAAATTTAACAGAAGGACAAAAACGTTTTGCTCGTGATAAAGCGGAATTTGATGGTTCAGTCGAAACATTAGCCGAAGTGATCAAAGCCGTAAAACCATCTGTTTTGATTGGTACAAGTGGACAAGCTGGTTCATTTACTAAAGAGATCATTGAAGATATGGCGTCATTTAATGAACGTCCTGCGATCTTACCGATCTCTAATCCAACAGATTTACAAGAAGCAACAGCGGAAGATATCTTGACCTTCACTGAAGGTCGCGGACTTGTCGTAACGGGTAGCCCTTCTGAACCGGTAACGATCGGTGATGTAACGTATCATATCGGTCAAGCCAATAATGCATTATTATACCCAGGACTTGGTCTAGGGATCGTGATCAGCAAGGCTTCTACCGTAACCGATAGCATGCTTTCAGCTGCAGCACATGGCATTGCCAACTTCCAAGATCTATCTAAACCAGGTATGGCGTTACTTCCACCACTTGATGCTGTAAGACCAGCTTCAAAAGCTGTGGCAATGGCTGTCGTAGTAGCGGCGATCAAAGATGGTGTCGCTACAGAAGAAATCAAAGATGTGGAACAAGCAGTCGATAACGCTGTCTGGAAAGCAACTTACCAAAACTAAATGAACCAATCCAACCTCAAAAGAAGGTACTGATTGGTTCCTTCTTTTCTGAGGTCTAAGTTTAAATCAGAAAGAGATGAAAAAAATGTTGTTTTACAATTCCGTATCAAGTGTATTTTCAATTATTTTATTAATGGCGTTAGGGTATTATTTGAAAGCAAAAAAAGCAGTCGATCCTTCGTTTAGTAAAAATATTTCAGGGTTGATCACCAAGATCGCCTTACCTGCTTCAATTTTCGTATCAGTATTAAAATATTTAACGCGTGATACCTTGATCAGTTTATCTGGTAATCTATTGTTCCCAGTATTAGCCGCTGTAATCGGTTATGCGATCGCCTATATTTTAGTCAATGCCCTACACATCCGTCCAGGACGTCGTGGTACCTTTATCAATGCGATCGTCAATGCCAATACTGTATTTATCGGTCTACCGTTAAATATCGCGTTATTCGGTGAAAAAAGTTTACCTTATTTCCTAGTGTATTATATCGTGAATACTGTATCGACTTGGGCGATCGGTGTCTTCATTTGGGCCAATGATGACCCAACTAAAGTCAAAGGTGAAAAAGGAAATAGTACGTTTAGATGGCAAAAACTATTGCCACCTCCACTTGTAGGATTTATTATTGCCCTGGTATTCTTAGTGTTAAATATTCCTGTTCCAACATTTATTAACTCTACTTTATCTTATGTTGGTGGATTAGTAACTCCACTTTCATTAATTTATATTGGGATCGTATTGTATGATGCAGGTCTAAAAAATATGAAATTCGATCGCGATACAATCGTAGCACTATTTGGTCGTTTCATTATCTACCCTGCGATCATGATCATCTTGATTTCTCTAGGTAGCAGTTTCTTACACAATACAATGGAACCTGTATTACGTAAAACCTTGATCGTCCAATCTGCAACACCAATGCTTGCGGTATCTCCAATTTTAGCCGCTGAATCAAATGGTGATGTGGAATACGCAACAAACCTTGTAGTCACAAGTACTGTCTTATTTATCGTTGTTGTGCCGATTCTAATGGCCTTCATTTAAAACTGTGTGGTAGCTTAGGCTGCCACGCTTTTTTTGCATAAAAATATGCAACCGATTTTATTACAAACTCTTTATATCGACTTTAAATAATATCAACTCTTTAAAATAAAAACATTTGACTTACGCAACCGATTGCTTATAATGGATGTAGAAAGAGAAAAACTGGAGGGAACTTTATGAACCAAATCAAACGATTATTTGACATTGATCCTTGGAAATTACATACATCTACATTAGCAATCGACGACCGTCGTTTACAAGAATCACTTACAAGTACTGGAAATGGCTATATGGGTATGCGCGGAAACTTTGAAGAGCAATATTCTGGCGACCATCATCTTGGAACTTATCTTGCTGGTGTTTGGTATCCAGATAAAACACGAGTTGGCTGGTGGAAAAATGGTTATCCAGAATATTTTGGTAAAGTCATCAACGCAGTAAACTTTTTAGCGATGGACATTTCAATCAATGGTCAACTATTAGATTTGGCTACGATTCCTCCAGAAGATTTTTATTTAGAGCTTGATATGCAAACAGGTATTTTACGTCGAAGTTTCACCGTAACGATCGATGATGCGACTGTTGCTTTTGAATTTGAACGTTTTTTAAGTATCGTACACCAACAATTAGCGGCGATTCGTGTTAATGCTACTGTCATATCTGGTGAAGCACAACTCGTGATCACCTCTAAATTGGATAACCTTGTACAAAATGAAGATAGTAATTATGATGAACGCTTTTGGCAAGAAGTCGCACATGAAGTCTCTCCTACGATTTCTACGCTGACTGCACGAACTGTGGAAAATCCTTTTGGAGTAGAACAATTTGTGGTGACTTCTGGTATGAACCATTCGCAAGAGAGCGATCAGTTGGCAGAACATGAATTAATGGTCGAACAAACCTTTAGTCAACATTTAAACGAATCTGAATCTTGGACATTAGATAAATTTGTTGTAATCGTGACAAGTCGTGATATCCCAGAAGAACAACAAGAAAAAGCAGTTCATGATTTGTTTGCAGAATTTGGTTGTGATTTTGAAGCCCATAAACAAGCACAAATCAAAGCTTGGGCGAAACGATGGGAATTAGCAGATGTTGTAATTGAAGGCGATGACGAAGCACAGCAAGGAATCCGTTTTAACTTATTCCAACTTTTCTCTACTTATTATGGCGAAGATGAACGATTGAATATCGGACCTAAAGGTTTCACTGGTGAAAAATATGGCGGAGCAACCTATTGGGATACTGAAGCCTATGCTGTTCCGTTGTATTTAGCTTTAGCGGATCCATCTGTGACTGAAAATCTCTTGAAATACCGTTACAATCAATTGCCACAAGCATTCTTTAACGCAAGTCAACAAGGTCTCAAAGGTGCTCTTTATCCAATGGTGACCTTCACTGGTGTAGAATGTCATAACGAGTGGGAAATCACGTTTGAAGAAATCCACCGTAACGGTGCGATTGCTTATGCGATTTACAACTATACAAATTACACTGGTGATGAACAGTATCTAAAAGAAAAAGGTTTGGAAGTCTTGGTTGCGATTGCGCGTTTCTGGGCAGATCGTGTCCACTATTCAAAACGCAATCAATGTTACATGATCCACGGTGTCACTGGGCCTAATGAATATGAAAACAATATCAACAATAACTGGTATACGAATACACTCGCTAAATGGGTTCTGACTTATGCTTTAGAAAATTATCTTAAATTTGAAGAAGAGGTCGATTTCACGATCTCACAAGAAGAACAAGAAAAATGGCTAGACATTATTGAGCACATGTACTTGCCACAAGATGAAGAATTGGGAATCTTTGTTCAACACGATACCTTTTTAGACAAAGATTTGATGCCAGTTGCAGAGCTTGATAGCAGCCAACTTCCATTAAATCAAAACTGGTCTTGGGATCACATTTTACGCTCTTGTTTTATTAAACAAGCCGATGTGTTACAAGGAATTTACTTCTTTGGTGACCATTATTCCTTAGAAGAAAAACAACGTAACTTTGATTTCTATGAACCGATGACTGTACATGAATCTTCACTTTCACCAAGTATCCATGCGATTTTAGCTGCAGAACTTGGGATGGAAGAAAAAGCGATCGAGATGTATGAACGTACAGCTCGTCTCGATTTAGACAATTACAATAACGATACAGAAGATGGCTTACACATCACTTCTATGACAGGAAGTTGGTTAGCAATCGTTCAAGGGTTTGCTCAAATGAAAACCGATAATGGTCAGCTAAGCTTCGCACCATTTTTACCTACAAAATGGACGTCTTATGCATTTCATATCAACTATCGTGGACGTTTGATCGCCATCAACGTAACCAGCGATCAGGTAACGTTTGAAAAATTATCAGGAGAACCATTAGACTTTACTGTCTATGGTCAATCATATCTGTTAGAGGATACATTAAACGTTCCCTTAACAAAATGACGACTAAAGAGCGGTGAAGTTGCTTCACCGTTCTTTTGTTTCTAGCGACTTTGACCTCACTATGTTAAGATAGATAAAGCTTTTAAAGGGGGAGTTTTTCCATGAGTATTACAGTCAAAGATGTAGCTAAAAAAGCAGGTGTTGCTACATCCACTGTCTCTCGTGTAATCAACGATCATTCTAGTATTTCTGAAGAAACCAAACGCAAAGTTCGTAAAGTCATGGATGAGCTCGGTTACGTACCTAACGTTGCCGCGCGCAACCTAGGTAAACAAGTATCGAGTACTATCGGCATTATCTTACCCCCACTAGACTCACGCGAACGTTTAGGCAATCCGTTTTATCTTGAAACCATCGAAACGATCAATGAAGAAGCACGAAATTATCAAATGTCAGTCGCAGTCGCTTCTGCTCGCGACTTTGAGACACTTTTAGCCAATGTCGAGCGCATGCATCGTCAAAAGCATGTTGATGGCTTTATTCTGACTTATTCAGATGACAAAGACCCAATCATTACATATTTAGTTGATCATGAAGTTCCTTTTGTGTTGATTGGACAACCTTACGTCCATGAAAATGAAATCAGTTATGTCGACAATGACAATCAACTATTAGGCAAGCAAGCAACAGAATATTTAATCGAAAAGCAGCATAAAAAAATCTTTTTTGCGACCAATACGACACACGAGAATCTATATTTTGAACGCTTTTTTGGTTATCAAAAAGCAATGATGATGGCCGGGTTACCGACATATCAAGCTGTGACCTTCGAAGAACCTAAAGATTTTGTTGATTTTGAAGCGATTTTATCTGAGCAACATCCGACAGCTTTTGTCGTAATCGATGACTTATTTGCGATTCGTTTGATGCAACTGTTGACGATGTATGGATATCGCGTGCCAGAAGATATTTCTGTGATCAGTTTCAACAATTCGATTTTTGCTACGTTGACACACCCGTATCTCACTAGTATCGATATCGATGTGGCCACGTTAGGAAAAATCGCCACACAACAATTGATGCAGCATTTAGCTCAAAAAGAAGCTGCAGGTATCCGTATGGTCGTTCCACACAAACTGATCCAACGTGAAACTGTTATCGCACCACAAAAATAAACCGATAGTCGAAACTATCGGTTTTTTTGTGGATTATTTTCCTGGCTCTGAAGCAATGATTTTTACTTCCCCTTGAATCGTCCAAGTATTGATTTGTGCCGGTAATAGACAACTACTACCTGGTTTCAATTCGTAACTTTGTCCTTCTACAACTAACTCTCCTGCTCCTTCGATTACGGTCATCAGCGTATACGGAGCTTGCTTTGTTAGTTCTAAGATCCCTTTTACATCCCATTCATAGACATTGAAGAATGGCGTCTGTACATAAGTTGTGATTGAAGAGGTATTTTTGCGTGTTTCTTTGATTTCAGGTGTTGGATACGTCGCAGGAATCGTCGACACATCGATCGATTGTTGGATATGCAATTCTCTTGTATTTCCTTGATCGTCTGTACGATCGTAATCATATACACGATAAGTCGTATCTGAACTTTGCTGTGTTTCTAAGATTAAAATCCCTGCTCCAATGGCATGGATCGTTCCACTAGGTACAAAGAAAAAATCACCTTTTTTCACTGGGACACGGCGAAATAGCTCATCCCATTTTTGCTCTTCGATCATTTGAGCAAATTCTTCTTTGGTTTTTGCGTGATGTCCATAGATGATTTCCGCTCCAGGAGCAGCATCGATAATATACCAACACTCTGTTTTGCCTAACTCTCCTTCATGCTTTAGTCCATAAGCATCATCTGGATGAACTTGAACAGATAGATCATCTTCTGCATCTAAAATTTTTACAAGTAAGGGAAATTCTTTTTCAGTTGGAAAATCAAATAAAGCTTTCTCCTCTGACCATAACTGAGCTAAGTTCTTGCCTTTATAAGGACCATTTTCTACTAAACTTACTCCGTGTTTATGCGCACTAATTGCCCAATCTTCACCAATTTTTTCACTAGGTAAAGTAAAGCCAAACACTTCTGCTAAACGATTGCCTCCCCAAATTTTCTCTTGAAAAACGGGTTTAAAAAATAACGGTTCCATTAAATCGCTCCTTTATTTGCATTCTGTTCCGATTATAACACGCTTACATTTGCTTTTGATCTTCTTTTTCAGATTCTTCTAAATAAAGCTGAATTAATCGATCACGTTTTGCGATATACGCTTCACGGTGATCGTCTGGATGTACGCGATTGGATAAAAAAATCCAACCTCTTTGCTTTACTCGGTCTATCAAGATAAAGGTTCCCGTATATCCTGTATGAAATAATACAGAACGTGTTCCTATCGTTTTTAACTCCCATCCTAAACTTCGGTTGAGTTGATGAGCGGTATGATCTTGTGCTAAAGCATCTAGTGTTCGTGCTTGATACACTGTCGGGACTGGTGCTAAGTATTCTCGCACGAATTTGATCAACGCCGCATTAGTGGCAAATAGTCCAGCATGTCCGGCTTGGCCTAAAATACGCGCTTTAGGATCATGAATCTCTCCTTTTAATACGGTAGTTCCGATTTTTTCGGTCGCGACTGCCTGTGGCTGAGAAATCGGTCCATATCGTATTTCATTTATTTTCAAAGGGGCAAATAGTTCTTGTTGAAACACCTTGTCTAAGGGTAACTCAAAATAGCGTTCTAATGCCATTCCCAATAAAATAAATCCTGTATCCGTATATTTCATCTCTTTTGATTGCATTTTACCAGATTTTTGGACAAGATAAGCTTCACGCAGGGCTTCAGGCGATAATTGATCTCGATTTTCGATCCATGTGTTTATTCCAGAAGTATGGGTCAGCAACTGTCTGATCGTCACCGTTTTATCTTGATATTCTGGTAAGTACTCAGCCAATTTTTGATCTAACTGAATTCGTTTTTGTTCGAGTAGGCGTAAGTAGACACTGACCGTTCCGATCACCTTAGTCAACGAAGCCAAATCAAAATAGTGGTCTTTTGTTAGTTTTTCATGCTCAGGATAAATGGCTGCCTCCCCTTGCACTATAGACTCAAGTTGCTCATGATCGATAAATGTGGTGATATAACCTTTATATATTCCTTCATGATAAAAACGTTCAATTTCTTTTTTTGTCCGTTCAAACATTGATTTCTCCTAAAAAAAAAGCGATCATTCTTTTTTTGAATGATCGCTTCATGTTATATTTTGTTCTTATTTTTGACGCTCAAACCACCATTCGACACCTAATGCATCATAAATCGTTAAGATCGATTTTTTTTGATCGATATAAAACTCCACGTCTTGTTCTACAAAATGAGCTTCTAATAACAGCAAGTCTTCTTGGGTCAAGATAAAGCGAATAAATTCCAATCCAATGATTTCATGTGCTTCATATTGGCTAGGATCATCTGTTACAGGTGTTAAGGTCACCATTGTTTCTAACGTATCATTTTGAAAAATCATATTATCTTCTGAAGGAACGAAGCCTAATTGTGATTGTAAGAAATCTTGTTCTTTCGCAATTTCAAAAGCATTTAAATTAAATGGACCAAAGAAAACAGTAGAACTCAAACGTGGTGTTTCATCAATGGTCAAGGTATGAATTTGTTCTAAAGAATAAATTGGATCTAACGCATCGTCACGGTAAATAAATTGAATCCCATTGTCCTCAGGATCTTTACATGCAATCGTCAATGGCTCAACCGCCACTTCGACTAATTCTGTACCAAAATTCTTCAAACGTTGGATCGTTGCTAAAAATTCAGCTCTTGTTGGGATCACTAATGAAAAATGAGCCATTTTTTTGATTTTTCCAATCCCTTGATCTGCGCGTGGACTTTCCTCTAATAACAGGTATTCAGCTTTTTCATCACTGATTCCCATGATCGCTAACGCATTTTCTTCACCTTTTAACGCAAAACCAACAACATCGCGATAAAAATGGATCATCTTATCACGGTCTTTTACACGAATTGCCATTGAAGCAAGTGTTGCACTTGCGCCCAATTGAAATTTTACCATTTCGTTAAGGTCCCCTCTCAAAGTTTCTTGCTTTATTTTACTGATAAAGACCTAAACTAGCAAGTAAAAGGCTAAAACCCGTTCAAAATCACCTTCTATCTATTCTTTTCTAGATGTTCTGTGCTAAAATTAAAGGAAATAAAGACCAGAGGAGGCTATTTTTATGGAAGATTGTATTTTTTGCAAAATTATTGCTGGAGATATCCCAAGCTATAAGGTTTATGAAGATGAAGAAGTGTATGCTTTTTTAGATATCACTCAGGTGACAAAAGGACATACACTGATTATTCCTAAAAAGCACGTTACAGACATTTTCGACTACGAAGATACATTAGCTGCAGCGGTCTTTGCTCGTGTACCTAAAATTGCTAAAGCACTTGAAAAAGCATTTCCTGAAATGGAAGGATTAAATTTAGTAAACAATAATAAAGAAATCGCATATCAATCTGTCTTTCACTCTCACATCCATTTGATTCCACGTTATGGAAAAGACGATGATTTTTCGATGCACTTTGGTAGTCATATGGATGAGTATACAGAAAAAGACTTGGCGACTCTAGCGGAGACCATCAAAGCGCAGGTGAGTCAAGGATGAGAGATTTCGTAAAAGGCTTATTTTTTGGTGCGGGTATCGGTGGCGTCACAGGATTATTATTTGCTCCTAAAAAAGGAACCGTTTTGCAAAAAGAATTACGTGAATATGTAGTCTACTCAAAAGATCACTTTGAAGAAACCAAAGCCGATTTAGATCAAGTGAAACAACAAGTCGAGCGTACAAAACACGCGATCGATCATTTAGTACCTCAAACTACGAAAGCCTTCCAGAAAGATTTAGATGCCTTCGAATTTCAACTCACCCCTCGTATTGAGCGCGTGAATGAACAAGTCAGCACGCTACAGCAACATTTAGCCGAGGCGAAAGCAAAATTTGAGCAATTGAACTAGTTTTTCTAAAGAAAACTTGATGAATTTATGAATTTTATCCGAAACCTTTTACATATTCTTTTTTTCAAAAAAATATATGGTATAGTAATATTTGTGAGAAATTGAATCGATTTACTATTATGATGACAAGGAGCGTTTTAAACCACATGAAGAAAAAATTATTATTAACTGCCACAACAGCACTAAGCCTGTTGATTCTAGGTGCTTGTTCAAATACTGGCGATCAAGATATCGCAACAATGAAAGGCAACAAAATTACAGTAGAACAATTTTACAATGAAGCAAAAAACACTTCTGCTAACCAACAATTAGCACGCAACATGATCATCTATCAAGCATTTGAAGATAAATATGGCGATAAAGTGACTCAAAAAGAAATTGATGCCAAATACGATGAGCAAGCAAAACAATATGGAGATACATTTGATTCTCAATTAAAAGCTGCTGGTTATACAAAAGAAAGCTACAAAAAAACAATCAAACAACAATTAGCCATGGAAGCTGGTTTGAAAGCTCACATTAAATTAACAGATGCTGATTTGAAAACAGCTTGGGAATCATTCCATCCAGAAGTAGAAGCACAAATTATCGCGGTTTCTTCTGAAGATGATGCAAAAGCTGTCAAAGAAGAAGTAAGTAAAGATGGTGCTGATTTTGCGAAAATCGCTAAAGAAAAATCAGTCGATACAACAACTAAAGATGACGGCGGAACAGTGAAATTTGATTCTACCTCTACAACGATTCCTGCAGAAGTTCAAGAAGCTGCTTGGAAACTTAAAGATGGTGAAATCTCTGATCCAATCGCGGTAACGAATACTTCAACTTATACACAAACATTCTATATCGTAAAAATGGTGAAAACTTCATCTAAAGGAAACGATATGGATAAATACAAAGATAAATTAAAAGAAATCGCTGAAGAAACGAAATTGAATGATTCTGACTTTACAACAAAAGTAATCGGTGAAGTGCTAAAAGATCAAAATGTAAAAATCAAAGATTCTGCATTCAGTTCTGTTTTAGAAACATTCACACAAGCTGTCGATACAAAAACTTCTGATTCTAAAGCAACAACTAGCTCAGATAAAGAAACAACTAGTTCTGAAAAAGCGACTGATTCATCTGAAGCAACTTCTTCAAGTGCAACTGAAGAATCAACAACTTCTTCAAGTAAATAAAAAAAACAAGGAACTCACTCGAGTTCCTTGTTTTTTTGTGTAGCTGGAATATAAAAGCGACGTTTATCTAACCCAAAAATACTCGACGTATAGCTTCCAGGATCGGTTTGTCCTTTAGCCGTTAACAGCATCTGCATCGTAGCGTCCAAATTGTCGATTTGATGCAAAACTTCTGCTTCGATTAATTTTGGTCTTACTGGTGAACCATATTCTAATAATCCATGATGAGATAAGACCATATGACGTAGTAGTAAAACATCTTCACTAGCCGGATCGATCGAAAGTGCAAGACACGCTTTTGTGATTTCTTCATCCACTAAGACTAAATGACCAATCAAATTTCCTGCAAGTGTATACTCGGTAGCGATCGCACCACTTAGTTCAATCACTTTTCCTAAATCATGTAGCAATACGCCAGCATAGAGTAAAGATTCGTCTAAATCAGGATATTCTTTAACGATCGATTTCGCCAAACGCAACATCGTCATCGTATGATAGGCTAGACCGCCATTAAAGGCATGATGATTGACTTTAGCTGCAGGATACGTAAAAAATTCCTGATGATACTGTGTAAATAAATAGCGTACGATTCGATTCCAAGCCGGTGTAGTGATCTCAAAGAAAGTCTGACTGATATAATTTTCCATATCTTCTTTCGTTACCGGTGGTCGATCCATAAATAGACTTGGATCGTTCGGTTCACCCTCTTTACTCAAGCGCAGATGAATGATTTTTACTTGTGGATTTCCTTGGTACACTTCACGTTTTCCATCAAGGCACACGACTTTTCCCGCTTCAAATTTTGTAATCTCCTCTTCTGAAGCATCCCAAAATTTTCCATCGATCGCACCACTTTCATCTTGAAAGGTGAAAGCAATAAATTTTTTACCATTTTTTGCGGTACGAACATCGGCTTGTTTGATCAATACGAATAATTGAAACGTTTCATCAACAACTAATTCTCTTAATTTTTTCATTGATCGGCTTCACTTAGAAGCTCGTCACATCCCTTCTTTGAACATCTTGACTTCTTGTTGTAACTCTTGATAATAGCTTACCATTTCTCGGTCAGAAGACAAACAAATGACTTGTCTGTCTTGACCAAAATTAGCAAAAAGTTTAGCTAAATGGTACTTGCGTTTATGATCGTAATGCAACCAGCCATCATCGATGATCACAGGCCCATAATTTTGTTGTAACGCTAAATAAGCAAAGCGAAAGGCCATAATCAACTGATCCTTTGTTCCTGTCGACAATTGATAGATGTCAGATTGTCCTTGTTGGGTGACGATACGCAATTCTTTATTGTAAAATAAGACTTCTTGGTAACGTTGATCTGTTAATAGGCTGAAATATTCACTAACTCTTGCCATCAATTGTGGAAATTGGTCTTCAGAACGAGTTGTGGCCAGTTGTGTCAACAATGCTGCATGTACTTTTTGACTCGCCCATGTCACGCTCATTTGACGGACTTCATCTTCTAATTGTGCCCGTCTTTGGTACCATTCATCCAAAGTTCCATCTTCTTGAAGTTGCTCTAATTCTAACTCTAAACGTTGGATTTTTAACGTCTGCTCTTTATAAGACAGTAAATAATCGGCTAACATCTTTTCATTTTCAGCAATGTTTTGTTCCCATCTTGCTTTTTTGATTGGCTTTGGAAACAATTGTCCTAACATCTGTTCTAATTCTACTTGTCGCTTCACATTCTCACGTCTAGTTGTCCACTGCTTCAATAACAAGGGAACTTCATCGATTTGTGTGATGTCCCCTTTATCAAACAGCTCTTTAGCATCCTCTAAAAGTGTTTTTTCTTGTTGCCGCAACGCTTGGATCTCTCGAGCCAATTGCATACTTGGATTTTGACTACGTTCTAGTTTGATCTGTTGCATCTCTTCATCAAAGGAAAAAATCATTTGGATTTGCTGATCCAAAGGCAATGTAGCGATTGAAAACCACGCATAAAATGGCTTTAGCAAAGAAAGAGTTTGCGTTAATATCGGTTCGATCGTCGCAAGCTTTGCTTGAATTTCTTTTTCTTGTTCGATGCATTCGTAAAATCGGGTAGATTCTTGTTGATACGTCTGTAAAATCTCGTACCATTGCTCTTGTGGCGCATTGCCAAAAAAAGGCTGCAAGCGTTGAATCCTCTCATTTTCTTGTTTGTTTAACACTTCATATTCTTGTCGCAACGATGCTAGTTCTTTTTGTCCCTGAGCACTTTTAGCCAATTGTGCTTGCCATTGCTCTTTTAATAGGTCAATAGCTGTATGATCTGGTTTATGCCGTAATCGCATCGTGGCATATCCGATAGATACTACGATGAGCCCAAGACCTAACCAGATATTAAAAAAGAATAAGCCTACACCAATCGCTCCACCTAAACTTGCCACAACAAGTGGAGATTTTATCGTAGTCGTTTCTGGTTCTAAATTGAGCAAACGTTCTTCTAATTGTGTGACATCTACTTCTAATTGCTGTTGCTGTTCTTGGTACCACTTGATTTTTTCTGATAATTGCTGATGATTCATCTGATTTTGTTCTAAGTACGTTAATTCTTCATAAAGCTGTTCATCGATACTCTGTGGAGGTGCTTCTTTCGTAAAACGCCAATGTTGCGCGTAATAGTCTAAGTGGCTTTTGATTTCTTGTTGTGCACGCAAGAGTTGTTTTTCTTCTTCAAATGCATTCATGATCGCTAAGTAATGCGTTTTTAATTGCTTGATCTCCGTTTCATGATCTAAATAAAAGAAATAACGCTCAGAAGTTTGGTCTTGCTCGATTTGTGCGATTTGATCAGTTTTTACTTGAATCGTCTGACGAATCGTTTGGTACTGTTGATAAATTTGTTCGACTTCTTGCTGTGTTTCAAGCGATAATGGAGTTGTTGGTTGGCTTTGTTTCAGTTCTTGCCATTCTTCATATAACGGCCAGTTTAAGCGTTGCTGTTCAAACTGTTGCTGTTTCAAACGTGCTTTTTGAACCTGTTGATCCAACTGCTGACTTTCTTGTTTCATTTCACTTAACTGCTGATACAAGTGTTGAACAGTTGCCTCTTGCTGTTCTTTTTCTAAAATTTTTTCTTGTAAGTGCTCTAGCGCTACGATTTTTTGATTCAATGGTAAATTACGTCCACGCGGTCGAAATAGCAGTTGACTTGTGCGTTCTTCTTGCTTCACCATTTCAATCAATTGTTGGCTACCACTGATTCCTAAAGAAAGTAACGCTTCATGAAAATCACGATCTTGTAAGTGATCGATTTGCGACAATTGTTCTTGTTGAAAGGTATAAATATCTTGAAACATCTGTGAAGTTAACGGCGCGATCAGTTCGTCTAGCGATGTATCGACTTCTTGATCCTCAACCCAAATTTTAGGCTTCCCGCGATCGACTTGACGAAATCGTTCTATTTTTATGACGTGCTGTGTTGTAGTTTCGATCCATAATCTTCCACCAAAAGCAGAACCATCTTGTGGTGTATAGTCGCGTTTTTTAGCAGATTTTTTCGTAAATCCAAATAACATCGCATATATAAATTGATAAAGAGTGGATTTACCTGCTTCATTTTCACCATAAAATAATTGATTATGTGCATCAAAATCAAAGACTTGCTGGCGATAATGACCAAATCCGGTAATTTCCGCTTTTAAGATTCGCATGAAGACTCACCTTCTTTCAGTGAAAATTCTGCCTTTACTTTTGTATAAACGGTTTCAAGAACTTCCATTCGAAAACTATCTGATGAGACCAACCGACTCGTTTGTGTTTGTTTGCGTAAATCTTCAATCAGTTGTTCAAAAACTTCTGGATCAGAAACAGCTTCAATCGCAGCTTGGATCTGTTTCGCATCAACTGAAAAGGTAAATCGAATAGCGTCACTTTCACCTTTATCTATGATGGCATAGATCCATTGTTGCGTCGTTTTCGCATAACGGTTGATATATGCAATAACTTCTTTTTTTTCTTGATCCTCTAACCAGTTTTGCGGCAGTTGCTCTGTATCTGTTAATTGAATTTGATAGAAGCTTGGTGTTTGTTCAGTTAAAGGTTGCTGTAGTCGTGCTAAAGCTAACTTTTTATCCTGGATATCTGAGAACGAGTACGTGATTTTTTGCCATTTGGCTGCAGCGACATCGCAAAAATGATAAACAGCTGTTTGCCCCTTTTGTAACGTAACCAACACGACCCCTTTGACTTGATCTTCTTTTTTTGAATGGCCCATCGGTGTTCCGGCATAAATAATGGGTGGTGCTTCTTGTAAGACCATCGGAACGTGTATATGTCCTAATGCCCAATAATCATAGCCTTTTTTTTGCATCTCACTTAACTGGAATGGCGCATAACGGGTACTTCCCATTTCCCCATGATACATCGCAATATGAAAATCAGTCGTGCTTCTTACTGGATAATCATTTACTTTTTTGGTCTCGATCCATTGGTTCGTGTAACTAAAGGCACTAATTGCACAGCGCTCATTTTCCTTACTAAATACGACCGTTTCTACATCTTCTGTCGTAAATAAATGAACATTTTTGGGAAAATCAAACCAATACCGTGTCGCATCATAAAAATCATGATTTCCAAACGAAAGATAGCATTGGATTCCCGCTTGCTCTAATCGTTTCATTTGCTCAAAAAATAGACGTTGCGTTTTAAGCGTTGGTCGATTTTGATGAAATGTGTCCCCTGCAAATAGTACAAAATCAACTGTTTCTGTGATCGCGACGTCCACAATATTGATCAAGGTTTGCTTATTGTATTGATAAAATTGTCCTTGCTCTTCATCGATCGCAGAGATTCCTTCAAATGGACGATCAAAATGAAGATCGGCACAATGAATAAATCGAATCATGCGCTTCACTCCTACTTTCCTAGTCGTTTTATTTTATCATAGGGACCTTTAAAAGTCAGTTACTAGGCGAAAGTTTGTTCGCTAAAAAAACACGATTCCAAAATTGGAATCGTGTTTTGAATGGTTAGGCTTCTTCGTATAATTCACGTACTGGCGTCATTACGATATTGTTCATATCGTTGATCAATACACTAAATGCTTGCTCTGCTTCCATAAGGTCAGCAATTGCATTTTGTGTTTGGATCGCTTGCGATAATTCTTGTGCTCTTGTTGCATCTTCTTCAGCCATTTCTTCGCCAGCCATCATTTTTTGTTGTAACGTTTGTTGGAATAATTGGAATTCCTTAAATAATGCATAGGCTTCTTCTTCTGCTTTTAATTTTGCAAAAGCTTCTTGTAATGCTTGGTATTGTTCCGTTGCACGGATCTCACGTTCTAATTCGTTTGCGATATCATAAATGTTTGCCATGATCTTCCTCCAATAAATTTACTGATATTATTGTAACATTTATTTAGGATCCTGACAAAATAAGTCCTAGCTACTTCTTAAGACTGACAACTGGTTCTTAAGAATTTGCTATACTAAAAAGAAAAGGGGTTTTTTGGTATGGGAGAAGAAGAACGAATTGCACAATTGGAACAAGAAAATGCTTATTTGCGGTTGGAAAATGAAAATCTGCAGCTAAAATTGGAACAAAAAAGTAATTACCACGGTTGGATCTGGGCCTTGATTCCCATCACAGCCATTATCGTCGGCGGTTTTTCGGAGATCTGGGGAAAAATCATCGATATTTTCTTTTAAATATAAAACGTTCAGTTTGCTCATCACAAACTGAACGTTTTTATTTTATCCTTTAGCCACAAGCGCTAACTTATCTTCTGTCACACGAAACGTCGTCCATTCATCCATAGGAATCGCGCCTAATTGTTTATAAAATGCAATTGATGGCTCATTCCAGTCCAATACCCACCACTCTAAACGGCCATATCCTCGTTCTAGTGCCAAATTAGCTAGAAATGCTAGCATCTGTTTACCTAGTCCGTAACCCCGATACTCTTGTTTTACATATAGATCTTCTAAATAAAGTCCTGGTTTTCCTAAAAAAGTCGAAAAATTAGTAAAAAATAAAGCAAACGTAACCGGTCTTCCTGCAACGTCACCTAAAATCACTTCTGCCTTTTGTTCTTCAAATAAATATTTTTCTAATAACGCTTCCGTAGCCACCACTTCATCTAGTAATTTTTCATATACCGCAAGCTCTTTGATAAAAGCTAAAATGGTCGGCACATCTTCTTTTGTCGCAAAACGAATCGTAACAGTCATCTTATCCACTCCTTTAGCTAGTAGTATAACAAAAAAACTCACTAGCGGGGACTAGTGAGTTAGGGAGAAAGAAATGAAAAAAATTGGTTTGTTTGGGTATGTTTAGATACTACCACTGCTACCTTAAGCTAAACTTAACGCCATAATTTATCTAAAACACCATTCCAAACTTTCTCAGTAGTGTCTTTGATTGCTTCACCGGCCGTTTGTAAGCCTTCTTTAGTTTTTTCGGTGATCTCATCGACCCCTTTTTGCCAAGAGCTTTTCGCATCTTCTTTTGCTTTGGCCTCAGCTTCATTGATCGACATGACAACACCATCTGTTTGATATGCATCGGCTACATCAAAGGTCGACCCACTTGTATAAGGCAAAATATTTTCCGCTACCTTTTGGAAAATCAAACCAGCTACGGTTTCACTCGTTCCTTGTAGATAATGTGATTCACTTGAACGTTCAAATCCTAGCCACGTTGCGATCACTAAATCTGGCGTATAGCCGATAACCCATTGGTCATTTACTTTAGACGCGTCAAAGTTCGTTTCAGTCGTTCCGGTTTTTCCAGCTACCGTATATCCTGCTGGATCAGCTAAAACTCCAGTTCCATTTGAGAATGTTCCCAGTAAAATACTCGTCATCGCTGTAGCCACTTTTTCAGAAATAATCCGTTTTCCTTTAACAGAACTATTGTCCACGATCACAGCTCCAGTCGAATCGACGATCTTCGTGATCAAATGAGGTTTGTAATACGTTCCACCATTGGCAAAGACGCTATAAGCAGCGGCCATTGTTAATGGAGATTCTCCATACTTTAGACCACCTAAAGCCAATCCCCAATATTTATCTTCATCAGATAAAGACAATCCAAATTCTTTGGCTTTATCAAAGCCTTTATCTAATCCAATCTCATGCAATAGCCAAACAGCCGGTAAGTTCAAACTTTGTGCTACAGCTTGGTACATTGGGACTTCACCAGAATAGGTTTGACTATAGTTGCTTGCTTTATAATAACTCAGTGGCTCATCTTTTAATGTGCTTGCCGGTGTGTAACCTGCCTCTAATGCCGGTGTATAAACTGCTAGTGGCTTAATCGTTGATCCAGGTGAGCGTCTCATTTGAGTAGCAAAATTATAGCCTCGAAAAACAGATTCCCCACGGCGTCCAACTAAAGCGGTCACACCGCCATCTTTTGGAGAAACTGCAACGCTTGCTGATTGTACCATCTCGCCATCTTCAGCATTATCAGGGAAATAGCCATCAACAGTATACGTATCTTGCATCGCTTGCTGTTGATTTTGATCTAATGTTGTATAAATTTTGTATCCACGATTTAAAATATCATCTGCATCTAATCCGTATTGATCTACTGCTTCATCGATGACAGCATCAAAATACGACGGGTAACGATAACTGTCGTTACTTGCTTGATACGTATCAGAAAGCAAAGAGTCTAAAGGAATAGCCGCTTGTTCTTTGGCTACTTCAGGAGAAATCTTTTGATTTTCTGCCATCAGTTGCAATACGGTATCTCGACGATTCGTTGCATTTTCTAGATTGTCGATTGGATTGTATAAAGAAGGTCCTTTCAACATACCGATCAGCGTGGCCGCTTCTCCTGGTGACAATTCACTTGCATTCACACCAAAATATTTTTCAGAAGCATCTTGTACGCCCCACACACCATTTCCAAAATAGGATGTATTTAAATACATCGTTAAAATTTCGTCTTTACTGTAATGTTTTTCAATTTCGATCGCTAAGAAAATTTCTTTAGCTTTTCGAGTAAAGGTTTGATCTAGCGTCAGATACGCATTTTTTGCTAATTGTTGTGTGATCGTACTTCCTCCACCACCTGAGGCCCCACGATTGATAACAAATCGCATCGCAGCTCGTCCGATCCCTTTAATGTCAAATCCATGGTGTGTATAAAAATTGCGATCTTCCGTTGAGATCACGCCATCGACCAGATAAGGAGACATTTCAGTTAACTGGATATACGCGCCCTTTTGCTCGTATAATTTCCCAGCACTTTCTCCTTTATTGTCATAAATCATCGTTGACTCTTTTAGTCCCGATTCTAATTCCGAAACATTCGTCGTTTTTGCGACATAAAATAAATAGACACTCGTACAAAGAATCGCAATCATTCCCAGTAGGATCAATACTTTATTAATATGATATTTTTTCCAGATTCGCTTACGAAAATGGTGAAAACGAATCAAATAAGGTTTGCTAAATTTCCAACTTTTACTGCTCGCTTTTTTGATCCACTGGTAACTGATAATTGCGGCTTCTTTCAGCCAGCGCCATAATTTGATCATCCATTCTTTAAATTCCATAATCTCCTCCATTATGTTTACTATACATGACGTTTATTCAATTGTTATCCATCTAGAGTCGGAATTTCTTCAAATCACATCCTAGATAGTGTATCATGAGTTTGCTATGGAAAAATTGTTTTTTTGTTAAAAAATACTTAAAGTCCAGACTTCAAATCGGTATCTATGAAAGGATCGTTTATGAAATATCAGATTACACTACCTGCAAATCAACCTATTATGACTGTTCGCGACCTACTTGAACAAGAATGGCTTGTCCCTCGTAAAGTACGCCACTTTTTACGCGTTAGAAAACATGTTGAGCGAAACGGAGAACCAGTAAAATTTCATGAAGAAGTTCATCCTCATGATCAAATCAGCTTAACTTTAGAAGAAAGTGATTATTCATTTCAAGAAATTCCACTTGGAGATCCTGACATCGACGTTTTATTTGAAGATGAACATTTACTGATCGCAAATAAACCTTTTGGAATCAAGACACATCCAAACCAACCTGGTGAGACTGGGACGTTTTTTAATCATGTTCAAGCTTACTTAGCTCAAAAACAAGAACGAGGATATATCGTACATCGACTAGATAAAGAAACGAGTGGCGTCGTATTATTTGCAAAAAATCCACTCGTTTTGCCGATACTTGGTCGTTTATTGGAACAAAAAGAAATCCACCGTACGTATCAAGCAATCGTGAAAGGAAAGCTGACACACGACCAAACAATTCGCTTAGCAATTGGTCGTGATCGTCATGATCGTAGAAAACGTGTCGTTGATCCTCGTAATGGTCAACAGGCTGTGACCCATTTTCATGTTGTGGCAGCCACTGCACAACAATCGATGATTACTTGTATCCTAGAAACAGGACGTACCCATCAAATTCGTGTGCATCTACATGCAATCGGTCATCCCATCATCGGTGATCCCCTTTACGGAAAAGCCAGTGATCGTTTGTATCTTCATGCTAAACAGATTGAATTGATCCACCCGTTTACAAAACAACATTTAAACATCGAAACAAAGAATAGTTTGTTTCATGAATAAAAAAAACGCCTGAACAATGAGTTCAGGCGTTTTTTTATTTTGCTTTTTGATACGGTAAGGCGTTTAATACATCCATTAATTCACGAACTTGACGAGTTTCTAACGTTCGCACAATATCTTTAATTTGTGTTTGTTGGGCTGAAGTAATATATCCAGTTGTCATTCGATCAAATTTATCTACTGCATCTTCCCAAGTAAATGGACGACATGGCATTCCAGGATAATCTTTTACTTCGTGTGTTACTGAAGTTCCATCTTCTAATGTAAGTGTCATTTTTGCACAGAATTCAGTTGGATAGCGTTTTGTAAACTCTTCATTAGCTTCGACTGTTACTTTTTGCATTAAGGTTTGAACATCTTGGCGATTAATACGTTCAGGAGTAAATTGGGCTTGCATTACTTGTTTATCTAAAATCGCTACTGCTAATAGATAGGGTAATGAGTGATCGGCTTGTTCTTTAGTCGTGATCGCTAAATCCGCATTCCCATAAAGACCACCGCCAGCAAAGTCATACGTGATTTGTGGTACTTCAGCATCGATACGCGTAATGTGTTGCGGATCAATAGTTTCTTTTGCTAACAATTCTAAAATACATTCGATTGCCGATTGCGTATGGATCATCGCAACAAATTTTTTGATTGTAGATTCCGTCACACCTTCATACTTTTCATGTTCCCAATCGATAGCTAAAGGCTCGCCTAATAGATTTTCCACTCCTTGTGGTCCTTCTACAATAGCCAGTGGCCCTTCGATTCCACGTTTAGCTAAATATAACGCATTAAACGCACCAAGAGCGGACTGTGCTGAAGCGAGTCCTTTCCATTCTGATAATGGTTTTGAACGAATTCCTGCAAAAGATGCATCACTTGAAATCGCAATTGCTAAAGCATTAGCAATTGTTTTTTCATCCATACCAAGTAGACGTCCTGCAGCTGCTGGAATTGAAAAAGCTAATTGCGCCGTATGATCGAATCCTTTAGTCATAAAATTACCCTTTTGTACTAAAAGAGTTTGGATCGTCCAACCGAGAGCTACGCCTACCATCAATTCTTTTCCACTTGCATCGGCTAAATCTGCAGCTGTTAAAATCCCACCAAAGTTATCCGCTGTATGTGCAGTTTCTGTCGGTGCTAAAATATTATCCATTGCATCGACATAGCGAACTAGCGCTGTATGCCAAAAAGCAGCATAAACAGGACTAGAAGTGCCCCCTGCAATGAGATTTGCTTGTCCGCTTGGAGAAAATTCTTGCACTTGTTCACGACAAGCATTCACTGGGATCGCACCCATAGCTGCAATTTGACAGCCAAGTGAATCTAAAATATGAACAGGGATTTGTTTTTTTGATTCTGCTGATAGCTCTTCATATTGTGCACGTAATGCATATGCTGCAAGTTGTTCTACTTTTGTTTTTGTCATGTTTGTTCTCTCCTTTATACGCCTAAAAGACTAATTACAATTGTGATAGTGATGATCATTCCAACCGTAGATAAAGCTAAGATTGATGATGCTTCTTGTTGGTATTGTTTATATTTCGTTGATAATAAAACAATCATCGGTCCAGAAGGTAATGCTGCTAATAATAACCCTTCATTAAAAGTGACACTTCCAGATTTGAGATGGGTTAAAACTGCAATTGCGACAAAGATCAATGGTAAGCCAATATTTTTTAAAATCGTAATACATAGAACTTCTTTTGTTAATTTAAAATGATGAGCAGCAATCGTCATCCCTGCTACGAAGATCGCAACGCCAGCCGTTGCCTCACCAATTAACGTCAATGAACTTGTGACAACTTTTGGAAAATCAATTCCAATAAATACACAGATAAATCCAATCAGTGGAGCCCATACAAATGGTGTTTTAATAATTGCTTGATACAACGATTGTCCAATCATTTTTCCAACAGAATCATGTTCTTTTCCTGTAGTATTTAATTTGATCACGATTGTAGCTAACGGTACGATACAAACATTCAATAGAAGTGAAATGATACTAACCGCTACGTCACTTTTCGTCCCATAAATACTTCCTAATAATGCTGGACCGTAAAAAGGGCCCGCTGAAAAAGCAACTGCTAATCCTGCAATCGATGCTTCTACCATATTTCGTTTAAAACAGTACTTCGCGACAACCAATCCTAAAAAATAAGCTAAAAGTAAACTAATCAGTAATCCAGTAAATAAATCCATTTCTCCAGCTAATTGCACACGAGTGACACTGATTGTTCCAACAAATAACGATGCTGGTAAAGCAAAGGTTAATACGAGCTCATTGATTACTGGGATAGCTTGATCGCTTTTTCCAAATGCTTGTTTTTTTCCAGCTAAAAATCCAAGCACTAAAACAAATAAAATAGGGAGAACAATCGTTAGCGATTGTACGATATGATTCATTTCATCACAGCTCCTTTATGTAATTTTCAATTTAATTTACCATAAAGTCTCCAACATTTTTCATTGATTAATCAAACAAAATTGTTAGAAAAAAAAGAAAGCTGCGAGTCGCAGCCTTCTTTTTAAGATAATAGTTCCAATTCTTCTGTCGTTAATTCACGATATTCACCTAAAGCTAAATCACTTGGTAATACTAGTTTTCCCATACGAATCCGTTTCAAATACGTGACTTCTTTTCCCACAGCCTGTACCATACGTTTGACTTGATGAAATTTTCCTTCGTGTAAAATCAATTCGATTTCACTTTCATCAAGGATCGGATCATAGGATAAAATCGTGAGTTCAGCCGGCAAACACAACTCGTTTTGATCAATCATTAGCCCTGTCTTAAAGGCTTCTATATCTTTTGGTACCATTTGTCCAGCAACTTTCGCATAGTATGCTTTTTCAACATGCTTTTTAGGTGACAATAGGCGATGTGCTAGAGCGCCATCGTTGGTTAGAATCAATAGCCCTTCTGTATCTTTATCTAAACGTCCTACTGGAAATAGATCCTCACGAAAAACCTCATCATCCAATAGATCCACCACTGTTTCGTCAAAATTATCAACAGTTGCAGAAATCACACCTTGTGGCTTATGCAATATATAATAAAATTGGCTTTGATAGATTACCGCTTCATCATCCACTGAAATTTGATCTAGATGTTCGTTGACTTGTGTTTTATCTGATTTACACACGACTCCATTGACTTTCACTCGTCCTTTTTTTATCACTTGTTTGACTTCTTTTCGACTGCCAAACTCCATATCAGCTAAAAATTTATCTAATCGCATATGTTCTCCTTTAGTAGAAAAAGCAGACAAATAATTGTCTGCTTTTTATTTAATGTGTAACCGTGCTCGCATACGTTCCATACCTGGCCCTAATAGGCGATCGGCGATTCTAATTTTAAGTGCTAAATAAATATACGTTATTGCACCGATTCCAGCAACCAATAATACTAAGATAAACGCTGGTAATTTACGGTCGATTGCTAAAAATTGCCCCAGAATCAATCGTGCGATACCGGCAACGACGACTAAGGCTACAGTCATAACCAAAAACAAGCCAATTCGACGCATTGTCATCCCGAGATTAAATCCAGTTAAGTCGTATAACTTACGAATGTTTAGGAAACACGTTACCGCTAAGGCTATCGTTGTTGAAAGCAGTGGTCCATACGATTCAAACCAATAGATAAATGGAATTTGAATCACTAACTTGATGATGAATCCAACAACCAGATAAATCACCGCTGCACGATTTTGATACATTCCTTGAAGCATACTCGCACTAAGCATAAATAATCCAAGAACTAAACCTGATAATGTCGCTTCGATCAATAAGTTGGTTCCAAACGCGTCTGGCCCATAAAAAATCGTATTTAGCGGAAACGCCAATAGCATCATCCCAAATGTAGCTGGTAACATAACAAAAAAATAAAGCTGTAAGTTATTGCTGATCAACTTAGCTAATCCGACTTTATTGTTACTTGCATGATGTTCTGCAATCAAAGGCAACCCCACAGAAGCTAACGCAATGGCTAGACCGATCACAACCATTGTTAATTTATCCGGATTGGCACTAAATAACGCAAATAATCCAATTGCTTGGGCATGCGTATAATTTGTAAAGCTCTCGATCGTTTTAATAAAGGTATACTGATCCACCAATTTAAATAATGTAATTCCTGAACCAACAATAATAAACGGAATCGATTCATGAATCGTCGTCAAAAGAAGTGATTTTGTATCTAATACGATATCTTCTTCACTCACTTCTGCACGTACATCCATCCGCAATTTCTCGGAACGGAAATAAAACAATAACACAGCAAAACTTGCGATTGCACCAATGAAAGCTGCAAAAGTAGATTGTGTAACCGCATCGATATAATTACCGCTACCTAAACGCATGATAATAAACGTAGCAAGAAGCATATAAAAGACTCGTGCCACTTGTTCAACTAACTGTGAGATCGCATAAGGGGCTAGATTGTGCATCGCTTGAAAATAACCACGCATCACACTCATCATCGGAATGATCAACAATGCCAGACTTAAAGAGCGCATGGTTGGAATCAATTCATCTCCACCACCTGCAGCATGTGCTAAAAATGGTGAAAACAGATACATCACCAGTGCGCCTATACCACCAAAGATGGCCATCAGTTGCAACGCTCGAATGAATAATTTTTTACTTGTTTTATACTCATGACGTGAATTATGGTACGCAATTTGCTTGGCAATTGCAGCTGGAATCCCCGCAGTCGAAATCATGATAAACAACGCATAGACATTATATCCCATACCAAATAAGGCATTTGCTTCTTTGCCATACGAGCCCATCCAAAAATACCACGGTAAAATATACAATGCACCTAACAAGCGTGATCCAATATTACCAAATGTCATCCAGGCAGAACCACGTGCCATTTGCTCCTCGTTACTCAATGGAACATCTTGGATTTTTCCTTGTTTTTCCATTCTCACTTCTCCAATTTCTTTTTTACATTACTTTCTATTTTAATGCGAAAGTCAAAAAGCCGCAATCAATTTTTCTAAAGGTTAATTGCTCTTAAGAAATCTTCTCTTTTTCTCTCTTGCTATTCGGTGTATGATAAACTAAATAGATCCTACATAAAGGAGTGCAAACGGATGTACCAACTGAATTTACACAAGGTCCAAACGATTTTACAACAAGCAGATTTATTAAAAGAAATCATTGTCGATCATACATGGTATTTTTCATTACCACTTGATTATAAAGAACAACAATTTACAACACTATCTTATGACTCGCGAACAGTTGATTCAGAAACGTTATTTTTTTGTAAAGGAGCTGGTTTTAAAGAAAGCTTCCTAACACAAGCCATTGAACAAGGATTGACGACTTATATTGCGCAAAGTCCTTTTGATGTAGACGCAATTGGTTTTATCGTGACCGATATTCGTAAAGCCATGGCTCTATTGGCACAAGAATTTTATCAACATCCTCAAAAAAAATTGATCAAAATCGGGATTACAGGAACCAAAGGTAAAACAACAGCGGCCTATTTCTTAAAAGATGCTTTAGCAAAAGCAACCCATCATAAAGTCGCCTTATTTTCTTCTGAAGAAACTTGTTTAGACGGTACGACTTACACGCGCTCACATTTGACCACACCTGAAGCGCTTGAACTTTACGCTCAAATGGCCATAGCAGTCGAGCATAAAGTGACTCATTTGGTAATGGAAGTGTCTTCACAAGCGTATAAAACAAAACGCGTGTATGGATTAAATTTCGAAGTGGGGATCTTTTTAAATATCGGAACAGATCATATTAGTCCTATCGAGCACCCAACTTTTGATGACTACTTATATTGTAAACGTCAGTTGATCCAAAATAGCCAGCAAATGATTTTAAACCAAGATATGGACTATTTTGATTTACTTGCCGATACAGCCACATTGCATCACGTTCCTTACGTGACATTCGGTCGAACAAATGAAGCGATGATTCAGATTCAAGATCACAAAGATACGCGAAACTTTGATCTTCAAGCAAATGAACTAGATATGGCGAGATTGGAAGATGAGTATCAGTTAGGCATTTTAGGTACATTCAATCACGATAACGCCGTTGCAGCACTACTAGCCATGCAGCTACTCGGTTTTCATCCTGAAATTGCACACCAGACATTAAAAGAGACCGTGATTCCTGGGCGGATGCATGTCATCGAACAACACGATCAGCCACTTGTCTTAGTCGACTTTGCGCATAATTATTTAAGTATAAAAGCAATCGGCGAGCTTGCACATCAACTACGCCCAGATGGACGCGTTTTGATCTTAACTGGAAGTACTGGTGGCAAAGCACTTGGAAGACGTGAAGATATCGCCAAAGCGTTATCTGAAGTCGCAGATGAAGCGATCTTAACTAGTGATGATCCTGATTTTGAAGATCCATTTGTGATCGCAACCGAGATCAAAGAACAAGTGACCAGTGACATTCCGATCACGATCGAAGTCGATCGAGAAAAAGCGATCACGATGATCCTAGAACACGCAACGAAAGCAGACGTTGTTGCGATCTGTGGAAAAGGTACTGAACAATCGATGAAGATCAACGGACGTGGTGAACCTTATGAAGGAGATATCGTGCTTGCATCACGTTGGTTTAACGATTAAGTCGGTTTTCTCACAAGCACTTCTTTTTCCTTATTTTCGTGAATCGATTATAGTTAAAGAGTACTTAAATTAAAGGAGTGTTGGATATATGAGTAAAAAAATGGGCGTATCAACTGTAATCAACGAAGGCGGACGTGAAGGCGTTAGTAAATCATTAAATGGTGATTTTGAAGTAAAAACTACCGGTACCAATAAAGCAGGCTATACAAATCCTGAAGAATTATTTGCAGCAGGGATTGCCGCTTGTTTCAACGGCGCTATGGTCTTTCCTTTAGAACGCGATGGTTTAGGCGATCGTAACCGCAGCGTACGTGCTGAAGTGACATTATTAGGTGATCTACCTGACTTCACAACTTTACATTTAGCAGTTAAATTGATCGGTAAAATCGATGGTCTTTCAAAAGAAGATACTGAAAAATACATGAAAGAAACAGATAGCATCTGTCCTTATTCTAAAGCAATCAGCGGCAACGTTGAGGTAACTTACGAAGCTGAAGATGGAACAGAAGCTTAAGCATAAGATGAAAAAAAGCGCACCAGAGAGGAAGTCTTTCCTTTCCGGTGCGCTTTTTATTTAATTGGCTACGATATTGACCAATTTATTTGGTACGACGATTACTTTACGAATCGTTTTTCCTTCTAGTTGGTCTGTGATCGCTTCATGCGTTTTTGCAAGTTCTTCTAGCGTTTCTTTTGTTTCATTTAACGCTACATTGACTTTCGCGCGAACTTTACCGTTGACTTGTAGCACGATTTCTACTTCATCTTCAACTAATTCTTTTTCATCATAAGTTGGCCATTGAACGTAAGAGATCCCTTCTTTGTTGCCTAGGATTTCCCATAACTCTTCTGCCATATGTGGTGCGATCGGTGCTAATAATTGAACAAACCCTTCAATATATTCATAGCACAATGCATCTGTTTTATAGGCTTCATTGATGAAGACCATCAATTGTGAGATCGCCGTATTAAAGCGCAAATGCTCATAATCTTCCGTTACTTTTTTCACGGTTTGATGATACACTTTGGTTAATTTTCCATCGTTGAACGTCGTGATACGATCACGTAATTTTCCATCTTCATCCACGATCAAACGCCATACGCGATCTAAGAATTTACGACTTCCTTCTAATCCATTTTCGCTCCATGCGATCGATGCATCCAAAGGTCCCATAAACATTTCATACATGCGCAGTGTATCCGCACCATAACGTTTGACAACGTCATCTGGATTGACTACATTTCCGCGTGATTTCGACATTTTCTCATTGTTTTCGCCTAAGATCATTCCTTGGTTATATAATTTTTGGAATGGTTCTTTTGTTGGTACAGCACCGATATCGTATAAGAATTTATGCCAGAAACGAGCATACAGTAAATGAAGTACCGCATGTTCTGCCCCACCGATATAAATATCGACTGGTAACCAACGCTCTAATTTAGCATAGTCGGCTAAAGCTGTTTTGTTATGTGGATCGATATAACGCAAGAAATACCAAGAGCTTCCAGCCCACTGTGGCATCGTATTGGTTTCACGACGACCTTTTTTACCGGTTTCTGGATCGACGACATTGACCCATTCCGTAATATTGGCTAATGGTGATTCCCCAGTTCCACTTGGGCGGATATCTTTTGTTACAGGTAAACGTAAAGGTAACTCTTCTTCAGGTAACGTCGTTGTCGTCCCATCTTCCCAATGGATCACAGGAATCGGTTCGCCCCAATAACGTTGACGAGAAAACAACCAGTCACGCAAACGATAACTTGTTTCTTTTTTTCCAATACCTTTTTCTTCTAACCATGCGATGATTTCAGCAATGGCCTCTTCTTTATTTTTACCATCTAAAAATTCTGAATTGATGTGCACACCATCTTCAGTAAAAGCTTCTTTGGTAACATCGCCACCTTCTAAAACAGGAATGATTTCTAGATCAAACGTTTTAGCAAATTCATAGTCACGTTCATCATGCGCTGGAACGGCCATGATCGCACCAGTTCCATAGCTTGCTAATACATAATCTGCGATCCAAATCGGAATGCGTTTTTGGTTTACTGGATTGATGGCATAAGCCCCAGTAAAGACACCCGTTTTTTCTTTAGCAAGATCGGTACGATTTAAATCTGATTTTTTAGACGCTTCTTCGATATAAGCTTCTACAGCTTCACGTTGTTCAGGCGTCGTAATTTCTTTGACTAGATCTAGTTCAGGAGCAAGTACCGCATACGTCGCTCCAAATAAGGTATCCGGACGTGTCGTAAAGACGGTAAACGCTTTATCTGTTTGATCTACAGCAAACGTGACATTCGCCCCGATCGAACGACCGATCCAGTTACGTTGCATCTCTTTGATGCTCTCTGGCCAATCTACATCTTCTAAATCATCTAATAAACGATCGGCATACGCTGTGATTTTCAACATCCATTGACGCATTGGTTTACGGACAACATCGTAACCCCCACGCTCACTTTTGCCATCGATCACTTCTTCATTGGCAATGACCGTACCCAGTTCAGGTACCCAGTTAACGGCAACTTCTGCTTCATAAGCTAAGCCTTTTTCATATAATTTGGTAAAGATCCATTGTGTCCATTTATAGTACTCAGGATCGGTTGTATTGATTTCACGATTCCAATCATAACTAAATCCTAAAGAATTGATTTGGCGACGGAATGTTTCAATATTTTTTTTCGTAAATTCAGCAGGATCATTCCCTGTATCTAAAGCATATTGTTCTGCTGGTAATCCAAAGGCATCCCACCCCATTGGATGTAGTACATTATAGCCTTGGCTACGTTTGAAACGTGCCAAAATATCTGTTGCCGTATACCCTTCTGGATGTCCTACATGCAATCCTTGACCAGATGGGTAAGGAAACATATCTAACGCGTAGAATTTAGGTTTTTCTGGATTATCTTGGGTATTAAACGTATGATTTTTTGCCCAATATTTTTGCCATTTTTTTTCGATTTGCTCGTGATTAAAACTCACAATGGTTCACTCCTTCAAATTTTTTCATAAAAAAAGCCCTATAAAAAGCCTAAACTTTTTATAGGGCGTCTCTTTTTTCTTTACGCGGTACCACCTATCTTCTTTTTTACAGTCACTCGTCCTGTAAAAAACTCAAAGTGATAACGGAAACTACCGGAATTTCTTACTGATGTTCAGAAATCACACACTCCTAGGCGAGTTCAAATCTTGCTGTACACATTTTCACCAACCATGTGCTCTCTACTAACAGTCATTGATTTTACTATTCCCAATCTTCGTGTTGTATTCAATTATGCCTTCAGTCTATCAAATGTTGTCTGAAAATTCAACGGTTTTACTTGAGTTTCAGGATTTGTCCAATAAAAATCGTATCTGAGGTTAACTGATTCAATTGTTTTAATGCTTGGACAGATGTTTGGTTACGACTTGCAATCGTCCATAGATTATCTCCGCTGACGACTTTGTACGTTTTAGTTGATACTGGAGTACTTGGTGCCGGTGAAGCCGTTTGATTTTGTACTGGCGTTGAGGGTGATGAAGTACTCGGTGCTTTAACGGTTAATTTTTGCCCCACCAAAATCAGATCCGTATTTAGATTATTCCAACTTTTCAACTGCGCCACACTGATTCCAAACCGAGCTGCGATTTTTCCTAAATAATCGCCACTTACTACGGTATACGTACTAGTATTTTCTGATGTCGGAGGCGTGGATGGTGTCGGCGTAGTTGGTGTCGATGATGTACTCGGCGCCTTAACGGTTAATTTTTGCCCCACCAAAATCAGATCTGAACTCAATTTATTCCATGCTTTGATTTGTGTAACACTTACACCAAACTGATTTGCGATTTTGCTTAAATAATCACCACTTATTACGGTATACGTACTAGTATTTTCTGATGTTGAGGGTGTTAATGGTGTCGGCGTAACTGGTGCTGGCGTACTTGGCGCTTTAACGATTAAGTTCTGCCCTACTAAAATCAAATCCGTATTTAGATTGTTCCAACTTTTCAACTGTGCCACACTGATTCCAAACCGAGCTGCGATTTTTCCTAAATAATCGCCACTTACTACGGTATACGTACTAGTATTTTCTGATGTCGGAGGCGTGGATGGTGTCGGCGTAACTGGTGCTGGCGTACTTGGCGCTTTAACGGTTAATTTTTGCCCTACCAAAATCAGATCTGAACTCAAATTATTCCATGCTTTGATCTGTGTGACACTTACACCAAACTGATTTGCGATTTTGCTTAAATAATCGCCACTTACTACGGTATAGATATTTGAACTAGTCGAAGATTCTGGTATCGGTTTGTTCGGCTGGTAATCGACTGGTTTCGTTGGTCCACCACTATCGTATTGCGTCAGCTGATAGGTCTCGATGATTTGATTCAGTGCTTGTGCGTAATGTGGTGCCGTTGCATATCGTCCCGTTAACCAAGCAGTTGCGTCGCGATAAGACGTTGTATTACTTTTAAAAGCTCCCGCATAATAATAGACACCAGGACTAAACGAGACGCCCCTTAGCGTTGCCGCATTGTCTAAAAATGACTCACGATAGGATGGATAACGTTTAAACGGTTCTTTTTTTGTTACCCATTGATTGTTTAGATATTCTTGCGTATTCATAGATACCGTTTGGCCATTATAACTTCCTTTGATTCCAAATAAATTATAATTCGGTGCTTGTGACAACGCACTATTCCCCCAGTTACTCTCAATAATCGCTTGAGCCATCATGACTGAAGTATATAAATCATTGGATTCTGCAATCGGCTTAGCATATTGTGCGATTTGTGCGATAAATTGTGCTTGTGATAAGCCTGCCGTACCAATACTTGTTGCATGAACAGTATGTTTTTGCGTCAGTTGGATCGCTGCTGCAGATGCCGTAACAAATGTGCTAGCAAAAATCAATTGTTTGCGTAATCGTCTGAGCGTTAATTGACGTTTTTTCGTTACTTTTACTGTTCGCCGTGTGATCTCTTTCATCTCTTAGCCCCCTTCTTACGCTCAGTATAACGACAATTCTATACAAAATCATGTCCCTTCGTCATTTGTCATCTAGTTGTTATATGATTGGAACTTTATGTTTTGTTTAACTCGTTTCGCTCAAAGAGAACAAAAAAATATCCTATGCTATAATTTAGCAGAACATATAGTTTGAAAGGAGTTTTTATGAAAATCAAATCATTAACAAATATGCAATGGATCGGCTGTATTACATTGGTCTTATTTTTAGGCCTCGCAAGTATTGTGAAATTTCAACTGGGTTTGCTACATCCCTTTGATCAAACGATCACTGATTTTGTTCGCAGTGATTATCCAAATTGGAATACTTTCTTTGTAACGATTACAAAATTTGGTGATCCGATTTCAATTGGATTGATTTCTATTATCGTCTTTAGCTTTTTATACCTCAAAAAATTCAAGCGAGCAGCAATTTGGTTTGCTAGTGGTGTAATCGGGATTTCAACAATTGGAAATTCTGTTTTGAAATTGATCTTTATGCGTGAACGACCTACCTTAGAACATTTAGTGACCGAACATACTTATAGTTTTCCTAGTGGACACTCTACTGGAAGCATGGTTGTTTATGGCATGATTTTATTGTTGCTTCCGCTTGTGGTCAAACAAAAATCATTACGTTTTATTTTACAATTCGCTCTCGCACTCCTTATTTTAGGTATCGGGACCAGTCGGATTTACTCCGGTGTTCACTATCCTAGTGATGTACTGGGTGGATATCTATTTGGTCTAAGTTGGTTACTTCTTTCATACCCAATCTACAAAGGAGTTCATCATGAATAAAACTGAAATGAAACGTTACTATACTTGGAATCAAGCATTACGTGAAGAATTTGGTGAAAAAATTTTTAAAGTCCCCATTGATGGTGGCTTTGATTGCCCTAATCGAGATGGGACGGTGGCACACGGGGGATGTACATTTTGTAGCGTTTCCGGTTCTGGTGATATGATCGTGGCTCCAACCGATCCTTTGCCACTTCAATTTCAAAAAGAAATCGATCAAATGCACCAAAAATGGCCTGATGTGACCAAATATATTGTGTACTTTCAAAATTTTACGAATACACATGCTCCACTCGAAGTAATCAAAGAACGTTTTGAGCAAGTGATTCATTTACCAGGCGTCGTAGGCTTATCGATTGGAACTCGACCAGATTGTTTACCAGATGATGTAGTCGACTATTTAGCACAAATCAATCAAGACTTGTATCTTTGGGTCGAACTTGGCTTGCAAACGACTTTTGAAACTACAAGTAACCAAATCAACCGGGCACATAATTATGAAACCTATCTAGAAGGAGTGGCTAAACTACGTCGTCACAATATCAATGTGTGTACACATTTGATCAACGGACTTCCTGGCGAAACCGATGAGATGATGTTAGAAAACGTCCGTCGCACAATTTTAGATTCGGACATCCAAGGAATAAAATTACATCTACTTCACTTGATGCGCAATACTCGTATGTTGCGCGATTATCATGAAGGACGTTTGCAACTTTTATCAAAAGAACGCTACATTCACTTGATTTGTGATCAATTAGAAATGATCCCTAAAGAAATCATTATTCATCGTTTGACTGGAGATGCACCTTGGGACACTTTAGTTGGTCCAATGTGGAGTCGACAAAAATGGGAAGTATTAAATGCAATCGACGATGAGTTGAAACGCCGTGATAGTTATCAAGGAAAATTTGCAGTTCGCGCTTAAGGAGGATAAATTATGTTAGCTAGCGCACTTCGATATAGTCATCAGTTAATAGCTGAAGTCGTGGATGAACACGATACAGTAGTAGATGCTACAATGGGAAATGGCCATGATACTTTGTTTTTAGCGCAGCATGTACCAAATGGTGTTGTCCATAGTTTTGATATTCAAGAACAAGCCTTAGAACAAACAGCAGTACTTTTGAGCAAATATTCATTGACCGCAGAAGTTGCATTGCATCATGATGGTCATGAGAACATAAACACGTATATTCCACATGATACTTCAGTCAAAGCTGCGCTATTTAATTTAGGTTATTTGCCTAAAAGTGATAAACAAATTATTACGAAAGCCCAGACGACTCTTACTGCATTAAACGAATTAGTCTCTCGTTTAGCACTTGGGGGGCGAATCGTGATTGTTGCTTATTATGGACATCAAGATGGTAAAGAAGAACTACAAGCGGTCACAGACTTCTGCCAAAGATTAGACCAACATCAGTATCAAGTCTTACACTATCAATTTATCAATCAACTCAATCATCCCCCAATCTTATTTTGTATTGAACGCCGTAACTAAAAAAAGTACGATCCGCAATCGGATCGTACTTTTTAATTTATAGCGGTAACCACTGAAGGACACGTTGAATCCATTGATCCCAAAATGCCCAATCATGTTCACCAGGACCTTCTTCATATACGACATTTAGTCCTTTTTCATTCATGACACTCACTGCGTATTGATTGGCTACATATAACGGATCTTCTGTACCCACACAAACAAAAAAGTCTGGTGCCTGTTTCGCATCCACTTCTTTAATCAAATGAATCGGATCATTTTGTGATCCTCTTACTTCAGAAAGAGGACCAAAAATCCCTTCCCAATAAGCGCGTTTTGGAATCTCTTCAAATTGTTCCATCATTTCAACCAGTGCAATGGCACCTGATAAAGAAGCGATTGCTTGGAAACGTTCTGGATAACAAAGCCCTAATTTTAAAGCGCCATATCCGCCCATCGAAAGTCCTGCAGCAAATGTTTTTTCGCGTTTTGTTGTCAGTTGTGGAAATAATTCATGACAAATCTCAGGAAGCTCCTGTGCAATAAACGTCCAATACTCCATACCATATGTCGTATTGGTATACCAAGCTAAATCTGTAGAAGGCATAATCACTGCGATCCCTAAATCATTGACATAACGCTCGATTGATGTTCGGCGTTGCCAGACACTATGATTGCCATGCATACCATGAAGTAAGTACAATACAGGAACATCAGTTGTTTGACCGACAGTGTCTGTACCAAACGTTTTTTTCGTTTGTTGCGGTAAGATGATATCGACCATCACTTCGATTTCTAATACATTTGAATAAATATTGGCTTGTAATAAGGCCATGAATTGCCACCTACTTTTCTGTTTTTATACGTTGAGTATACGCCTTTTTTTGGCGTAATGTCAGTACAAAAATACCCGCAATCAGAATTAATCCTAATGAAACACCATAAACGATATGCAAGCCATTATATAATACGCCTCTCAATTGTTCTCTAAGCGCATCAGGCAATAGTTTTGCAGTTGCAGGATCAACTAACTGATTCATGGCATCTTTTGGTACAGAGTGATCTAATGCAAGCTCACGATTGGTCGTGTAGTTAAATAAAATCCCTAATAAGGCAATCATGATGGTTTGTCCTAGTGTTCGCACTAATGTATTAAAAGAAGTGGCCACACCCATTTGATTTTTTCCAACACTATTTTGTGCACTAACTGTTGTCAGGACAATTGTCGCACCCATTCCAGCGCCAATGATTCCCAAATAGACGAAGAAAAAGAAGAATGGGGTATTTTGAGGAGTGAAGAATAAACATAAGCCTCCCAAAAGTGTAATCGTTAAGCTCATTAGTAAATTACGTTTTAATGAATATTTTCCCATCCACAAGCTCGCTCGTGAAGAACCAATGATCCATAAAATCGATTGTGGTGCTAATACTAATCCACCGATTGCCGCACTCATACCTAAAACACCTTGCATCCACATTGGAATGTACACTTCTACTGCCATTAAAAATCCACTCACAAAAGCCGCTACAATATTTACAATCACAAAGGCTTGATTTTTAAATAGATCTAGTGAAATCACTGGATCTTCTGCTCGTTTTTCTACCTGAATGAAGAATACTAAACAAGCGATACTAATCAACCATAACAGTAAAACTCTCAGTGAGAATCCTTCATCACCTAGATACTGAACACCGATTAAAAAGGCAAACAACGTACCCATTAACAATAAACTACCCCAAACATCCATTTTTGAGGCTTTACGATCATATTTTTCTTCATGAAAAAAGAATAGAATCATCCATAATAGTAAAAATCCGATAGGTACATTGATAAAAAAGATCCAATGCCAACTCAAAATATCTACAATAAATCCGCCTGCTAAAGGTCCAACAACACTTGCAACTCCCCAAGCAGTACTCGTAAATCCCATAATTTTTGCACGCTTTTCAGCAGAATAAAGATCTGCAATAATCGTAAACGCCACAGGCATCATCGCTCCTGCTCCAATTCCTTGCACAGCACGAGAAATGATCAAACTCAGCATTGAAAAAGAAAAGCCACACATAGCCGATCCTAGAATAAAAATAGCAGTTCCTAAAATAAAAATCGGTTTTCTTCCAATTTTGTCAGCTAACTTCCCATAGATCGGCGTGAACATTGCATTCGTCAGTAAATATATTGAGAATACCCAGTTCATAATACTGATCCCTTTTAAAGATCCCACAATTGTAGGCATTGCCGTTGTCACGATGGTCCCTTCAATTGCCGTCATGAATGTTGCGATAAATACAGCGGCCGTTACCGCTTTAACATTAGTTTTTTTCATATTCGCCTCCTAAATTTTTGCATACAAAAAGACTTCGGATGATGAAATTCATCATCCGAAGTCGCCTCTTTACTCCTTCACACTTGCCAATAAAGCGTCTACTTTATCTGTTTGTTCCCATGGCAAGTCGATATCTGTACGACCAAAATGTCCATACGCCGCTGTTTGTTTATAAATTGGACGACGTAAATCGAGCATTTCAATAATTCCAGCAGGTCGTAAATCGAAAACTTTGCGCACAGCTTCAATTAATTTTTCATTTGAAACTGTACCCGTGCCAAATGTATTAATTGAAATCGATACTGGTTGAGCCACACCAATTGCATAAGCTAATTGCACTTCTGCTTTAGTTGCAAGTTTCGCTGCTACAATATTTTTGGCAATATAACGAGCTGCGTAACTAGCAGAACGGTCAACTTTTGTTGCGTCTTTTCCAGAAAATGCTCCACCACCATGGCGCGCATATCCACCGTACGTATCTACAATAATTTTACGGCCTGTTAATCCGGCATCTCCCTGAGGACCACCAACAACAAAACGGCCTGTTGGATTAATAAAATATTTTGTTTCTTCATCAAGTAATTCAGCAGGTACAACCTCTTTAATGACTTTTTCGATCATATCTTGACGAATCGTATCATTGGATACCTCTTCATCATGTTGTGTACTGATTACGATCGTGTCTACACGTAAAGGTTTATCTTCTTCATCGTATTCCACCGTTACTTGTGATTTTGCATCTGGGCGTAAATAGTCGATTTCACCAGATTTACGTAATTCAGCTAAACGTCTCACTAAACGATGACTTAATGAAATCGGTAATGGCATTAATTCCGGAGTTTCATCAATCGCAAAACCAAACATTAGCCCTTGATCTCCTGCACCGATTTCTTCTACTTCTTTTTTCTCATCTGAACGAATCTCTAAAGCTTCGTCCACACCTTGTGCGATATCAGCAGATTGTTCATCTAATGCAACTAAAACGGCAGCAGTATCGCCATCAAAGCCATATTTAGCACGTGTATAGCCAATTTCTTTGACAGTTTCACGCACTACTTTTTGAATATCCACATATGCTTTAGTTGAAATTTCACCAAAAACTAGTACTAAACCAGTTGTTACTGAAGTTTCGCAAGCAACACGTGCCTCAGGATCTTTCTCTAAAATCGCGTCCAAAATCGCATCACTGATTTGATCGGCAATTTTATCCGGATGTCCTTCTGATACAGATTCTGATGTAAATAAATGTCTTTCTTTCAAAATAATTCCCCCTAGTTTAAGTATCGGTTACAAGGCATCTTCGCTTTTCATAAGTTTATATGCGAATCCTTTCGGGAACTTGCAACGTTTTGATTATATCACTTTTTCAAGAAAATTACTTAAATTATTTTTTATTTATAACTACAAAAAAAGACATTCAATCATTATGATTGAATGTCTCGATGATCCGTACGGGAATCGAACCCGTGTTACCGCCGTGAAAGGGCGGTGTCTTAACCGCTTGACCAACGGACCATATTATAACGGAGAAGGAGGGATTTGAACCCTCGCGCCAGTTTCCCGACCTATACCCTTAGCAGGGGCACCTCTTCAGCCACTTGAGTACTTCCCCAAAACCAAAATGGTTTTTATGATGAAACTAATGGGCCTAAATGGACTCGAACCATCGACCTCACGCTTATCAGGCGTGCGCTCTAACCAGCTGAGCTATAGGCCCATAAAAACTAAAAGCGGGTGACGAGAATCGAACTCGCGATAACAGCTTGGAAGGCTGTAGTTTTACCACTAAACTACACCCGCAAATCAAGTGGCGCGGGACAGAATCGAACTGCCGACACATGGAGCTTCAATCCATTGCTCTACCAACTGAGCTACCGAGCCAAGATAAGCGGTCCCGACGGGATTTGAACCCGCGATCTCCTGCGTGACAGGCAGGCATGTTAACCCCTACACCACGGAACCGTATTAGTTTTTAATTGCGGGAGCAGGATTTGAACCTACGACCTTCGGGTTATGAGCCCGACGAGCTACCAGACTGCTCCATCCCGCGATAATATAAAAGGAGGATAAGGGATTCGAACCCTTGCACGGTTTTACCCGCCTGACGGTTTTCAAGACCGTTCCCTTCAGCCGGACTTGGGTAATCCTCCATAAAAAGCTGATGATCCGTACGGGAATCGAACCCGTGTTACCGCCGTGAAAGGGCGGTGTCTTAACCGCTTGACCAACGGACCATATTATATATAATTTTTGAAACTAATGGGCCTAAATGGACTCGAACCATCGACCTCACGCTTATCAGGCGTGCGCTCTAACCAGCTGAGCTATAGGCCCATAAAAACTAAAAGCGGGTGACGAGAATCGAACTCGCGATAACAGCTTGGAAGGCTGTAGTTTTACCACTAAACTACACCCGCGTGGCGGTCCCGACGGGATTTGAACCCGCGATCTCCTGCGTGACAGGCAGGCATGTTAACCCCTACACCACGGAACCATATTAGTTTTTAATTGCGGGAGCAGGATTTGAACCTACGACCTTCGGGTTATGAGCCCGACGAGCTACCAGACTGCTCCATCCCGCGATAATATAAAAGGAGGATAAGGGATTCGAACCCTTGCACGGTTTTACCCGCCTGACGGTTTTCAAGACCGTTCCCTTCAGCCGGACTTGGGTAATCCTCCGTAAAAATATGATATAAAAAGCTCTTACAATGTCGCAATGGACCTTGTAGGACTCGAACCTACGACCGGACGGTTATGAGCCGTCTGCTCTAACCAACTGAGCTAAAGGTCCAGGCTCTTAAAAAAGTATCGCGGCGAAGGGGATCGAACCCCCGACCTCCCGGGTATGAACCGGACGCTCTAGCCAGCTGAGCTACACCGCGAAAATCATATTAAAATATTAAAATGATAATGGAGCCTAGCGGGATCGAACCGCTGACCTCCTGCGTGCAAAGCAGGCGCTCTCCCAGCTGAGCTAAGGCCCCTTTAAAACTTTAGATCGGGAAGACAGGATTCGAACCTGCGACCCCTTGGTCCCAAACCAAGTGCTCTACCAAGCTGAGCTACTTCCCGAATATTTAACGCGCCCAAGAGGAGTCGAACCCCTAACCTTTTGATCCGTAGTCAAACACTCTATCCAATTGAGCTATGGGCGCATAATGCCGAGGACCGGAATCGAACCGGTACGGTGATCACTCACCGCAGGATTTTAAGTCCTGTGCGTCTGCCAGTTCCGCCACCCCGGCGTGAAATTGGCTAAGCGGAAAACGGGGTTCGAACCCGCGACCCCCACCTTGGCAAGGTGGTGCTCTACCACTGAGCTATTTCCGCGTTTATCTGATGCCGGCTAAAGGATTTGAACCCTCGACCCTCTGATTACAAATCAGATGCTCTACCAACTGAGCTAAGCCGGCCTAACTAATATGCGGGTGAAGGGACTTGAACCCCCACGCCCGAAGGCGCTAGATCCTAAATCTAGTGCGTCTGCCAATTCCGCCACACCCGCATGTGAAAATGAGTCGTACAGGGCTCGAACCTGTGACCCTCTGATTAAAAGTCAGATGCTCTACCAACTGAGCTAACGACTCATATGGAGGTTAACGGGATCGAACCGCTGACCCTCTGCTTGTAAGGCAGATGCTCTCCCAGCTGAGCTAAACCTCCAATATGATAAAGCATGGCGACGTCCTACTCTCACAAAGGGAAACCCTTCACTACAATCGGCGCTAAGAAGCTTAACTTCTGTGTTCGGCATGGGAACAGGTGTGTCCTTCTCGCTATCGCCACCACACTATGGTGAGTTATTCACTCAAAACTGGATTGAAGTACTTCATCAAAACTCGTCGAGTTTTTCATTCTATTGGTTAAGTCCTCGATCGATTAGTATCAGTCCGCTCCGTACATCACTGCACTTCCACTTCTGACCTATCTACCTGATCATCTCTCAGGGATCTTACTTTCTTAAAGAAATGGGAAATCTCATCTTGAGGTGGGCTTCACACTTAGATGCTTTCAGCGTTTATCCCTTCCCTACATAGCTACCCAGCGATGCCTCTGGCGAGACAACTGGTACACCAGCGGTAAGTCCATCCCGGTCCTCTCGTACTAAGGACAGCTCCTCTCAAATTTCCAACGCCCGCGACGGATAGGGACCGAACTGTCTCACGACGTTCTGAACCCAGCTCGCGTGCCGCTTTAATGGGCGAACAGCCCAACCCTTGGGACCGACTACAGCCCCAGGATGCGACGAGCCGACATCGAGGTGCCAAACCTCCCCGTCGATGTGGACTCTTGGGGGAGATAAGCCTGTTATCCCCAGGGTAGCTTTTATCCGTTGAGCGATGGCCCTTCCATGCGGAACCACCGGATCACTAAGCCCGACTTTCGTCCCTGCTCGAGTTGTAGCTCTCGCAGTCAAGCTCCCTTTTGCCTTTACACTCTACGAATGATTTCCAACCATTCTGAGGGAACCTTTGGGCGCCTCCGTTACCTTTTAGGAGGCGACCGCCCCAGTCAAACTGCCCATCTGACACTGTCTCCCACCACGATTAGTGGTGCGGGTTAGAGTGGCCATAACGCAAGGGTAGTATCCCACCATTGCCTCCATCGAAACTGGCGTTCCGATCTCTACGGCTCCTACCTATCCTGTACATGCGGTACAGACACTCAATATCAAACTACAGTAAAGCTCCATGGGGTCTTTCCGTCCTGTCGCGGGTAACCTGCATCTTCACAGGTACTAAAATTTCACCGAGTCTCTCGTTGAGACAGTGCCCAAATCGTTACGCCTTTCGTGCGGGTCGGAACTTACCCGACAAGGAATTTCGCTACCTTAGGACCGTTATAGTTACGGCCGCCGTTTACTGGGGCTTCAATTCGTACCTTCGCATACGCTAAGCACTCCTCTTAACCTTCCAGCACCGGGCAGGCGTCAGCCCCTATACTTCATCTTACGATTTTGCAGAGACCTGTGTTTTTGATAAACAGTCGCTTGGGCCTATTCACTGCGGCTGCTCGTTAGAGCAGCACCCCTTCTCCCGAAGTTACGGGGTCATTTTGCCGAGTTCCTTAACGAGAGTTCTCTCGCACACCTTAGGATTCTCTCCTCGACTACCTGTGTCGGTTTGCGGTACGGGTCGTTGTTTTCTTACTAGAAGCTTTTCTTGGCAGTGTGACATCAGGAACTTCGGTACTATTATTTCCCTCCCCATCACAACTTGTCCTTGAAAGTGAAAGCATTTGACTCTCACTAAGACTTGTTGCTTGGACAGACATTTCCGATCGTCTGCATTCCTTAGCCTCCTGCGTCCCTCCATTGCTCAAACAAAAACAACGAGTACAGGAATATCAACCTGTTGTCCATCGCCTACGCCTGTCGGCCTCGGCTTAGGTCCCGACTAACCCTGGGCGGACGAGCCTTCCCCAGGAAACCTTAGTCATTCGGTGGACAGGATTCTCACCTGTCTTTCGCTACTCATACCGGCATTCTCACTTCTAAGCGCTCCAGCAGTCCTCACGGTCTACCTTCAACGCCCTTAGAACGCTCTCCTACCAGTGTACCAAAGGTACACTCCACAGCTTCGGTAATATGTTTAGCCCCGGTACATTTTCGGCGCAGGGTCACTCGACTAGTGAGCTATTACGCACTCTTTAAATGGTGGCTGCTTCTGAGCCAACATCCTAGTTGTCTGTGCAACCCCACATCCTTTTCCACTTAACATATATTTTGGGACCTTAGCTGGTGGTCTGGGCTGTTTCCCTTTCGACTATGGATCTTATCACTCACAGTCTGACTCCCGGATATAAATGAATGGCATTCGGAGTTTATCTGAATTCGGTAACCCGAGATGGGCCCCTAGTCCAAACAGTGCTCTACCTCCATCATTCTTAAATCCGAGGCTAGCCCTAAAGCTATTTCGGAGAGAACCAGCTATCTCCAAGTTCGATTGGAATTTCTCCGCTACCCACACCTCATCCCCGCACTTTTCAACGTACGTGGGTTCGGTCCTCCAGTGCGTTTTACCGCACCTTCAACCTGGACATGGGTAGATCACATGGTTTCGGGTCTACGACTACATACTAAAACGCCCTATTCAGACTCGCTTTCGCTACGGCTCCGCCTCTTCAGCTTAACCTCGCATGCAATCGTAACTCGCCGGTTCATTCTACAAAAGGCACGCCATCACCCATTAACGGGCTTTGACTTGTTGTAGGCACACGGTTTCAGGATCTATTTCACTCCCCTTCCGGGGTGCTTTTCACCTTTCCCTCACGGTACTGGTTCACTATCGGTCACTAGGGAGTATTTAGCCTTGGGAGATGGTCCTCCCGGATTCCGACGGAATTTCTCGTGTTCCGCCGTACTCAGGATCCTCCTAGGTGCATACCAAATTTCGTCTACGGGGTTTTTACCCTCTTTGACTGACTTTTCCAAGTCATTCGACTATCTGATCGTACTACCATATTGGAGTCCTACAACCCCAAGATGCAAGCATCTTGGTTTGGGCTTTTCCCGTTTCGCTCGCCGCTACTCAGGGAATCGAATTTTCTTTCTCTTCCTGCAGGTACTTAGATGTTTCAGTTCTCTGCGTCTACCTCTAATCAGCTATGTATTCACTGAAAAGTAACATCCTATAAAAGATGCTGGGTTCCCCCATTCGGAAATCTCTGGATCATAGCTTACTTACAGCTCCCCAAAGCATATCGGTGTTAGTCCCGTCCTTCATCGGCTCCTAGTGCCAAGGCATCCACCGTGCGCCCTTATTCACTTAACCTTATCAACCTTACGGTTGGGTTTTAATCATTGTCTTCTAGCGATAGAAGATGATTAAGAAAAATAAGCAATTGAACGTATTAAAAAACTCATTCAACGCGGTGTTCTCGGTTTGTTTTGATTTCTTTACTTCAATATCCAGTTTTCAATGAACAACTTAACGACTAAAGTCGTTATGGAGCCTAGCGGGATCGAACCGCTGACCTCCTGCGTGCAAAGCAGGCGCTCTCCCAGCTGAGCTAAGGCCCCGAGTATTAAGAGTAGACCTCTCAAAACTGAACAAAGTGGAAACGAACGTGTGTATTCCGTAATATTCCTTAGAAAGGAGGTGATCCAGCCGCACCTTCCGATACGGCTACCTTGTTACGACTTCACCCCAATCATCTATCCCACCTTAGGCGGCTGGCTCCAAAAGGTTACCTCACCGACTTCGGGTGTTACAAACTCTCGTGGTGTGACGGGCGGTGTGTACAAGGCCCGGGAACGTATTCACCGCGGCGTGCTGATCCGCGATTACTAGCGATTCCGGCTTCATGTAGGCGAGTTGCAGCCTACAATCCGAACTGAGAGAAACTTTAAGAGATTAGCTTAGCCTCGCGACTTCGCAACTCGTTGTATTTCCCATTGTAGCACGTGTGTAGCCCAGGTCATAAGGGGCATGATGATTTGACGTCATCCCCACCTTCCTCCGGTTTGTCACCGGCAGTCTCGCTAGAGTGCCCAACTAAATGATGGCAACTAACAATAAGGGTTGCGCTCGTTGCGGGACTTAACCCAACATCTCACGACACGAGCTGACGACAACCATGCACCACCTGTCACTTTGTCCCCGAAGGGAAAGCTCTATCTCTAGAGTGGTCAAAGGATGTCAAGACCTGGTAAGGTTCTTCGCGTTGCTTCGAATTAAACCACATGCTCCACCGCTTGTGCGGGCCCCCGTCAATTCCTTTGAGTTTCAACCTTGCGGTCGTACTCCCCAGGCGGAGTGCTTAATGCGTTAGCTGCAGCACTGAAGGGCGGAAACCCTCCAACACTTAGCACTCATCGTTTACGGCGTGGACTACCAGGGTATCTAATCCTGTTTGCTCCCCACGCTTTCGAGCCTCAGCGTCAGTTACAGACCAGAGAGTCGCCTTCGCCACTGGTGTTCCTCCATATATCTACGCATTTCACCGCTACACATGGAATTCCACTCTCCTCTTCTGCACTCAAGTTCTCCAGTTTCCAATGACCCTCCCCGGTTGAGCCGGGGGCTTTCACATCAGACTTAAAGAACCGCCTGCGCTCGCTTTACGCCCAATAAATCCGGACAACGCTTGCCACCTACGTATTACCGCGGCTGCTGGCACGTAGTTAGCCGTGGCTTTCTGGTTAGATACCGTCAAGGGATGAACATTTTACTCTCATCCTTGTTCTTCTCTAACAACAGAGTTTTACGATCCGAAAACCTTCTTCACTCACGCGGCGTTGCTCGGTCAGACTTTCGTCCATTGCCGAAGATTCCCTACTGCTGCCTCCCGTAGGAGTCTGGGCCGTGTCTCAGTCCCAGTGTGGCCGATCACCCTCTCAGGTCGGCTATGCATCGTTGCCTTGGTAGGCCATTACCCTACCAACTAGCTAATGCACCGCGGGTCCATCCATCAGTGACGCAAAAGCGCCTTTCATCACTCTACCATGCGGTAAACTGAATTATGCGGTATTAGCACCTGTTTCCAAGTGTTATCCCCCTCTGATGGGCAGGTTACCCACGTGTTACTCACCCGTTCGCCACTCCTCTTACTTGGTGAACCGAAGTTCGATAAGTAAGAAGCGTTCGACTTGCATGTATTAGGCACGCCGCCAGCGTTCGTCCTGAGCCAGGATCAAACTCTCATAAAAAAATTTGAAACGATCTACGATCGTTAAGCTCTAAATTGACTTTGCTAGCAATAATTGCTTGCTGTTTTTTTGCTTCTATTAAATAGAAACACCTTACACTATTGGTTCGTTTGCTTGCTTTGTTCAGTTTTCAAAGGTCTACATTATTGCATCAGCAACTTTTATATCATATCAGTTTTTACACATCAAGTCAATAAGAAATTACTGTTGTTTTGATTATAAACTTATAATCAAACGCATGGCGACGTCCTACTCTCACAAAGGGAAACCCTTCACTACAATCGGCGCTAAGAAGCTTAACTTCTGTGTTCGGCATGGGAACAGGTGTGTCCTTCTCGCTATCGCCACCACACTATGGTGAGTTATTCACTCAAAACTGGATTGAAGTACTTCATCAAAACTCGTCGAGTTTTTTCATTT
>NZ_ASWO01000003.1 GCF_000407605.1 Enterococcus sulfureus ATCC 49903
CACTAGAAGCTTTTCTTGGCAGTGTGACATCAGGAACTTCGGTACTATTATTTCCCTCCCCATCACAACTTGTCCTTGAAAGTGAAAGCATTTGACTCTCACTAAGACTTGTTGCTTGGACAGACATTTCCGATCGTCTGCATTCCTTAGCCTCCTGCGTCCCTCCATTGCTCAAACAAAAACAACGAGTACAGGAATATCAACCTGTTGTCCATCGCCTACGCCTGTCGGCCTCGGCTTAGGTCCCGACTAACCCTGGGCGGACGAGCCTTCCCCAGGAAACCTTAGTCATTCGGTGGACAGGATTCTCACCTGTCTTTCGCTACTCATACCGGCATTCTCACTTCTAAGCGCTCCAGCAGTCCTCACGGTCTACCTTCAACGCCCTTAGAACGCTCTCCTACCAGTGTACCAAAGGTACACTCCACAGCTTCGGTAATATGTTTAGCCCCGGTACATTTTCGGCGCAGGGTCACTCGACTAGTGAGCTATTACGCACTCTTTAAATGGTGGCTGCTTCTGAGCCAACATCCTAGTTGTCTGTGCAACCCCACATCCTTTTCCACTTAACATATATTTTGGGACCTTAGCTAGTGGTCTGGGCTGTTTCCCTTTCGACTATGGATCTTATCACTCACAGTCTGACTCCCGGATATAAATGAATGGCATTCGGAGTTTATCTGAATTCGGTAACCCGAGATGGGCCCCTAGTCCAAACAGTGCTCTACCTCCATCATTCTTAAATCCGAGGCTAGCCCTAAAGCTATTTCGGAGAGAACCAGCTATCTCCAAGTTCGATTGGAATTTCTCCGCTACCCACACCTCATCCCCGCACTTTTCAACGTACGTGGGTTCGGTCCTCCAGTGCGTTTTACCGCACCTTCAACCTGGACATGGGTAGATCACATGGTTTCGGGTCTACGACTACATACTAAAACGCCCTATTCAGACTCGCTTTCGCTACGGCTCCGCCTCTTCAGCTTAACCTCGCATGCAATCGTAACTCGCCGGTTCATTCTACAAAAGGCACGCCATCACCCATTAACGGGCTTTGACTTGTTGTAGGCACACGGTTTCAGGATCTATTTCACTCCCCTTCCGGGGTGCTTTTCACCTTTCCCTCACGGTACTGGTTCACTATCGGTCACTAGGGAGTATTTAGCCTTGGGAGATGGTCCTCCCGGATTCCGACGGAATTTCTCGTGTTCCGCCGTACTCAGGATCCTCCTAGGTGCATACCAAATTTCGTCTACGGGGTTTTTACCCTCTTTGACTGACTTTTCCAAGTCATTCGACTATCTGATCGTACTACCATATTGGAGTCCTACAACCCCAAGATGCAAGCATCTTGGTTTGGGCTTTTCCCGTTTCGCTCGCCGCTACTCAGGGAATCGAATTTTCTTTCTCTTCCTGCAGGTACTTAGATGTTTCAGTTCTCTGCGTCTACCTCTAATCAGCTATGTATTCACTGAAAAGTAACATCCTATAAAAGATGCTGGGTTCCCCCATTCGGAAATCTCTGGATCATAGCTTACTTACAGCTCCCCAAAGCATATCGGTGTTAGTCCCGTCCTTCATCGGCTCCTAGTGCCAAGGCATCCACCGTGCGCCCTTATTCACTTAACCTTATCAACCTTACGGTTGGGTTTTAATCATTGTCTTCTAGCGATAGAAGATGATTAAGAAAAATAAGCAATTGAACGTATTAAAAAACTCATTCAACGCGGTGTTCTCGGTTTGTTTTGATTTCTTTACTTCAATATCCAGTTTTCAATGAACAACTTAACGACTAAAGTCGTTATGGAGCCTAGCGGGATCGAACCGCTGACCTCCTGCGTGCAAAGCAGGCGCTCTCCCAGCTGAGCTAAGGCCCCGAGTATTAAGAGTAGACCTCTCAAAACTGAACAAAGTGGAAACGAACGTGTGTATTCCGTAATATTCCTTAGAAAGGAGGTGATCCAGCCGCACCTTCCGATACGGCTACCTTGTTACGACTTCACCCCAATCATCTATCCCACCTTAGGCGGCTGGCTCCAAAAGGTTACCTCACCGACTTCGGGTGTTACAAACTCTCGTGGTGTGACGGGCGGTGTGTACAAGGCCCGGGAACGTATTCACCGCGGCGTGCTGATCCGCGATTACTAGCGATTCCGGCTTCATGTAGGCGAGTTGCAGCCTACAATCCGAACTGAGAGAAACTTTAAGAGATTAGCTTAGCCTCGCGACTTCGCAACTCGTTGTATTTCCCATTGTAGCACGTGTGTAGCCCAGGTCATAAGGGGCATGATGATTTGACGTCATCCCCACCTTCCTCCGGTTTGTCACCGGCAGTCTCGCTAGAGTGCCCAACTAAATGATGGCAACTAACAATAAGGGTTGCGCTCGTTGCGGGACTTAACCCAACATCTCACGACACGAGCTGACGACAACCATGCACCACCTGTCACTTTGTCCCCGAAGGGAAAGCTCTATCTCTAGAGTGGTCAAAGGATGTCAAGACCTGGTAAGGTTCTTCGCGTTGCTTCGAATTAAACCACATGCTCCACCGCTTGTGCGGGCCCCCGTCAATTCCTTTGAGTTTCAACCTTGCGGTCGTACTCCCCAGGCGGAGTGCTTAATGCGTTAGCTGCAGCACTGAAGGGCGGAAACCCTCCAACACTTAGCACTCATCGTTTACGGCGTGGACTACCAGGGTATCTAATCCTGTTTGCTCCCCACGCTTTCGAGCCTCAGCGTCAGTTACAGACCAGAGAGTCGCCTTCGCCACTGGTGTTCCTCCATATATCTACGCATTTCACCGCTACACATGGAATTCCACTCTCCTCTTCTGCACTCAAGTTCTCCAGTTTCCAATGACCCTCCCCGGTTGAGCCGGGGGCTTTCACATCAGACTTAAAGAACCGCCTGCGCTCGCTTTACGCCCAATAAATCCGGACAACGCTTGCCACCTACGTATTACCGCGGCTGCTGGCACGTAGTTAGCCGTGGCTTTCTGGTTAGATACCGTCAAGGGATGAACATTTTACTCTCATCCTTGTTCTTCTCTAACAACAGAGTTTTACGATCCGAAAACCTTCTTCACTCACGCGGCGTTGCTCGGTCAGACTTTCGTCCATTGCCGAAGATTCCCTACTGCTGCCTCCCGTAGGAGTCTGGGCCGTGTCTCAGTCCCAGTGTGGCCGATCACCCTCTCAGGTCGGCTATGCATCGTTGCCTTGGTAGGCCATTACCCTACCAACTAGCTAATGCACCGCGGGTCCATCCATCAGTGACGCAAAAGCGCCTTTCATCACTCTACCATGCGGTAAACTGAATTATGCGGTATTAGCACCTGTTTCCAAGTGTTATCCCCCTCTGATGGGCAGGTTACCCACGTGTTACTCACCCGTTCGCCACTCCTCTTACTTGGTGAACCGAAGTTCGATAAGTAAGAAGCGTTCGACTTGCATGTATTAGGCACGCCGCCAGCGTTCGTCCTGAGCCAGGATCAAACTCTCATAAAAAAATTTGAAACGATCTACGATCGTTAAGCTCTAAATTGACTTCGCTAGCAATAATTGCTTGCTGTTTTGTTTTGCTTCTATTAAATAGAAACACCTTACACTATTGGTTCGTTTGCTTGCTTTGTTCAGTTTTCAAAGGTCTATTCTGTCGCTGTAGCAACTTTTAAATCATAACACACCGTATAATCGGCGTCAATACTTTTTTAAAAGTTTTTTTAAAACAAAATTTAATTCGTTTTTAACGACTTCATTATCATAACAAGTTATTTGTTATTTGTCAACAACTTTTTTTATTTAATTGATTGTTACATCAACGTTTAATTCAAGTTATATTTTAACGACTCAGTTATAATATCATTTTTAAATTTGATCGTCAACTATTTTTAAAAAAAATAATTAGTTCCAGAAAAACTTATGTTTAGTTTTCCAAGGACAAGTAATAATATAGCAATTCTATCGTATAAAGTCAACTAAAAACCCGTTCTATAGGCTTTCTAGCTATATATTTACATTTATCTATTCTAACTATTTTTTTATACGTTTTTTTAGCAAAAAGTATTACAAAAGATCTCAATAACCAAAAATAATTCGTTTTTTTACAAATTCTACTAATTCTCAGTCTATCATTCTCTTATATTCTCTTAAATTTTTTTACCAAATTTTTCTATTTTGACATTTGATGATACACTAAAAGAAAAATATGTACTACTAAATGGAGGAAATAGAGTTATGAAAATTTTAGTGGCCGATGATGATAAAGAAATCGTAGAACTGTTAAGTATTTATTTACACAACGAAGGTTACGAACCCGTTAAAGCTTATGATGGTCGTGATGCATTGTCAAAAGTACGTACGATCAATGATATCGAGCTATTGATTTTAGATATTATGATGCCTGAAGTAGATGGAATGCAAGTTGTCAAAGCCTTACGCAAGGAATCACAAATTCCAATTATCATGCTTACTGCAAAAACAACAGATATGGATAAAATTAAAGGATTGGTGGCTGGTGCAGATGACTATGTTACTAAACCATTCAACCCTTTGGAAGTAATGGCGCGTGTTAAATCCTTACTTAGAAGAAGTCATATGCAAGCTCCCTCTTCTCAACCTGATATTTTAGAAGTTAATTCTCTAATTATTAATCGAGACTCTCATGAGGTCAAAACGATTGAGGGCAAAGAAATTCAACTTACTGCCCTTGAATTTGGCATCTTATATCTATTAGCTTCACATCCAAATCGCGTATTCAGTGCGGATGAAATCTTCGAACGTGTTTGGAAACAAGAAAGTGTTGTTTCTGCCAAAACCGTAATGGTTCATGTTAGCCATCTGCGCGATAAAATCGAAGAAGCTACTGGTGGAGAAAAGATTATTCAAACAGTATGGGGAGTTGGATATAAAATAGATGCAAAATAAACCAGTACAAATGAGAAGAAGAATTGTATTAACTTCAAAAGAAATTAGCGAACTTTTTGCTGAAGCGATTGTGACGATTGTCTTATTACTTCTATTAAATGTAGCAGTTTTAGTCGTTTTACAAAGTTTAGTAAACACAGCTCCTTCTTTAAAAGATGCTGTATTTCAATCTCGTTCTGTTTTTGCTGAGAATTTTCAATCTGATATTTTTTTAAATAGTCGTTATTTATTTTTTCCAGCTTTTTTAGTTGTTGATTTCCTCATCTTGTATTGGCGCTTGATTAGACGCTATCGCCAAATGCAACTTCGTCATATTATAAGTGAATTGCATTTTATTGCTGAAGGAAATTATGATCATCGTATTCCTTTCGAACTTAGTGGTGATTTAGATCGAGTCGTAACTAGTGTTAATGGATTGGTCGACAGTACTGTAGCTGCAATCGAAGACGAACGACGAATCGAGCAATCAAAAGATGAATTGATTACGAATGTCAGTCACGATATACGTACACCCCTGACTTCTATTATAGGTTACTTAGGGTTAATCGAGGATCGTCAATATCATTCTGAAGAAGAACTATTAAAATATACCCACACTGCCTATGTCAAAGCCAAACAAATGAAATCGTTAGTTGATGACCTATTTGAATATACAAAGGTTCGACAACCAAAGAACCCCTTATATATCATCTCATTTGATATGGTACAACTAGTCGAACAGTTGGCTGCTGACTTTGAATTAGAAGCTAGCAAAAAGAATATCGTTATTGTAACTTCTGCTAATCCAGAACATTTAATGATGGAAGGCGATACTGAAAAATTAGTACGTGTTTTTAATAATCTACTAAGTAATGCATTGAAATATGGAAAAAATGCGACTGAAATCGTGATTGAAGTGGAAAAAATTGGTACAGAAGCCGTAATTACTGTGAAAAATAATGGAAAAATGATTCCAAAACGTTCATTGGATTTATTATTTGATCGCTTCTATCGAGTTGAAGAATCTCGTTCACAAGAAACTGGTGGGACTGGTTTAGGATTAGCAATCGCGCAAAGTATCGTGGCTTCTCATGGAGGTTATATTTATGCAAAATCTAATCCTGAATGGACATCGTTTATTATCCATCTCCCTCTTGTAGCAAATCCTTTATTAAAAGAGAAGTTGACGAATAACGAAAATTCCGCTATGCTATAAAAAACTAAATATGTTTTCGACATTGAACCTAGTATAAACAGTGTATTTTTAGAGAATTGATGGTTGGTGAAAATCAATAGTCCACTCGTTTAGAATCCAGTTCACTTAAAATGTATCTTTTGAAAAAAAGATCCTCTTCTCTGGTTACGAGAATCAAGGGCAGCAGATATGCTGAACTTGGGTGGTACCGCGAGTATACAGCTACTTCGTCCCAAGCTAATAAAGCAAGGGCGGAGTAGCTTTTTTTATCATAAAACATAAATTATTTATTTAATAGGAGGAAATTATGTTAGATATTAAAATGATTCGTCAAAATATAACTGAAGTAAAAGAAAAATTAGCAAATCGTGGCGTTGACGGAGCAAAAATCGATGAATTTGTTGCATTGGATGAAAAACGTCGATCTCTTTTGGTACAAGTTGAGGAACAAAAGAAACTACGAAATGAAGTTTCTGGAGAAATCGCACAATTAAAACGTGAAAAACAATCAGCAGACGATAAAATTGCACAAATGAAACAAGTGGGTCAAGATATCAAAACTTTAGATGAAGAAATTGCTTCTTTAGATATCCAACTAAAAGAAATTGCAACTACACTCCCTAATATTCCACATGATAGTGTACCTGTAGGACGCGATGAAGAGGATAATGTAGAAGTGAGACGTTGGAGTACACCAAAAGAATTCGACTTTGCACCGAAACCGCATTGGGAAATTGCGGAAACACTTGGAATCTTAGATTTTGAACGTGGAGCAAAAGTTTCTGGTAGTCGCTTCGTCTATTACAAAGGGCTAGGTGCTCGTTTAGAACGTGCTTTATATAATTTTATGCTTGATTTACATGTTTACGAACACGGCTACACTGAGATGATCACACCTTATATAGTAAATGAAAATTCAATGTTTGGGAGCGGACAGTTTCCTAAGTTCAAAGAAGATGTTTTTCAACTAGAAAATACTGATTTAACTTTAATTCCAACAGCCGAAGTCCCACTATTGAACTATTACAATAATGAAATTCTCGAAGCTCAAGATTTACCTGTTTACTTTACAGCTCTAAGTCCTTCATTTCGTTCTGAAGCCGGCAGTGCCGGTCGTGATACACGTGGATTGATTCGCTTACATCAATTCAACAAAGTTGAAATGGTTAAATTTAGTGATGCTGAGCATTCATATGAAGAACTTGAAAAAATGACACAAAATGCAGAAGAAGTATTACAAAAATTAAACTTACCTTATCGTGTCATGGCCCTATCTACTGGAGATATGGGATTTTCAGCTGCTAAAACCTACGATCTGGAAGTATGGATTCCTGCTCAAGAAATGTACCGTGAAATTAGCTCTTGTTCAAACTGTGAAGATTTTCAAGCGCATCGAGCTATGATTCGCTATCGCGATGAAGAAGGAAAAATTCAATATGCTCATACTTTAAATGGATCTGGATTAGCAGTTGGCCGCACCGTAGCTGCAATTTTAGAAAACTACCAAAATGCTGATGGTAGCGTGACAATTCCCGAAATACTTGTCCCTTATATGGGCGGAGTGACTCAAATTACGCCAGCCTAATTGCTTAATGAAGCTTTTTAAAAAATAATGGATAGATTGTTTAATCATCCATTATTTTTTTGTTTTTTCGTTACAAAAATGTTACGATTATTTCGTTACTATTTCTAGAAAGGATTTTTTATCATGTCAAACTCAACAGAACCAGTACAACCGGAATCAAAAAAAGGATGGCTCTACAGTAAATGGACAATAGCAGTCTTACTCATTTTATTACTGGGGGTTATCACACCAATTAGCCTTTATTTCGTCCATAAAGTTCAAGCTGAAACGCTTGAAAAAGAACAACTTCATGCCACTCAAGAATTAGTTAAACAACTAGAAAAAAGCACATTCTCTAATCAACAATTTGAACAAGAAAAAAAAGGAAACCTCATTTTATTTACTGATAACACCCTATCAGATTCAGTAAAAAAATTATCAACTTCATTTATTGAAAAAGAAACATCTGATACTGACCTTACTTTAGCCTCGACTCATATCCAAACCGTTACAGATCAAGTTGGTGAGGTAAAAACACTAGTAACTAATTATATTTGGGACACGGATAAAAAAGATTTTACTAAAAAAAGTGAAAAATCACTCGAACCTACATACGTTGACTTAACAACTCAACAATCAATTACACCACAAGAGCTAATTGTAGATGATGCACATCTAGCTGCAATTCACCTTGCCGTACAACAAAAACTTTTGGATGAAGCTAAAGAGCCTAGTGCTATTTTAGATCAAGTTCTAGCCTTACCTGATTTCACTTGGGATACGAAAATGATTTATACCCCAACTCAATTAACTATTACGCTACCTGAAAATAGTGAAATTGAACAAAAACAGGTTACGCTTGATTATCCTGAAATTGCTCGTGCTGTAAATCCAGCCTATATTGATCCATCGATTGTAGCAACGTTTTCTAAAAATGAACATGCTGGTAAAAAACAAATTGCGTTAACTTTTGATGACGGTCCAAATCCAGCAACAACACCTAGTATTTTAGAGACGCTAAAGCAAAAAAATGTACATGCTACCTTTTTCCAACTCGGTGAGCAAGTAGAAATGTATCCTGATCTGGCTAAACAAGTTCACGAACAAGGTCACTTAATTGGTAGTCACACCTATCATCATTTAAATTTAGTGACTCAAACAGAAGAGACTATCAAAGAAGAAATTCAGAATACAGATAAAGCTATTTTTAAAGCAAGTGGGATTTTACCTACTATTGTCAGACCGCCTTATGGTGCTGTAAATCAAACAGTAGCAGAATGTAGTGGACGCCCTATTATTCAATGGGACATTGATTCATTAGATTGGAAAACGAAAAATTCAGCAAAAACTTTACAACAAATCCAGTCTTCTGTTGTAGATAATGGGATTATTTTGATGCATGATATTCAACCAAGTACTGCTGCTGTATTACCACAACTCATTGATTGGTTACAAGCTCAAGGTTATGAACTTGTCACAGTCGATCAGCTACTTGACTACGATGCTTTACCTTTACATCAATATTTTAGTCAAGATGATGAGCGTGTTATTTCATAAAAAAAAATCTGCCAACAGGCAGATTTTTTTTTATGAATTTACTGAATAGTTTGGTGCTTCTTTCGTAATTTGAACATCATGAGGATGTGATTCTTTTAATCCATTCCCACTCATCTGAATAAATTGTGCATCGTCACGTAGTTGTTTTAAGTTTCCAGCACCAACGTATCCCATACCAGCCTTTAAACCACCGATCATTTGGAATAAGATATCTGAAACACTTCCTTTATACGCAACGCGTCCTTCGATACCTTCAGGAACTAATTTATTCGCTTCATTAACACCAGATTGGAAGTAACGATCGCTTGATCCTTTTTCCATCGCACCTAATGATCCCATACCACGATATGTTTTAAATCGACGGCCTTGGAAAATTTCGAATTCACCTGGTGATTCATCTGTTCCAGCCAACATACTTCCTAACATCACTGCATGGCCACCAGCAGCTAAAGCTTTTACGATATCTCCTGAATACTTGATTCCACCATCTGCAATGATTGCTTTACCATACTCACGCGCAACAGATGCTGCATCGTAAATCGCAGTTAATTGTGGTACACCCACACCTGCTACAACACGAGTCGTACAAATAGAACCTGGTCCAATTCCCACTTTTACTACATCTACACCTGCATCATATAATGCTCTTGTTCCTTCAGCCGTTGCAACGTTTCCGGCAATCAACGTAGCTTCTGGAAATTCGGCACGAATCTCAGTGATTTTACGCAATACACCAGCACTATGCCCATGTGCAGTATCGATAATAATAGCATCTGCTCCTGCTTCTAATAAAGCTTCAGCACGTTCAAAGGTATCACTTGTCACACCAACAGCTGCGGCTACAAGTAGACGACCATGCTCATCTTTCGCTGCATTTGGGAATTCAATTACTTTTTCAATATCTTTGATAGTAATCAATCCACTTAAACGACCTGCTTCATCTACTAACGGTAATTTTTCAATTTTATGTTTTTGCAAAATATTTTCTGCATCTTTTAAAGAAGTTCCCACAGGCGCTGTGACTAATTGATCTTTAGTCATTACTTCTTCAATTTTTAGTGCATAGTCCGTTACAAAGCGTAAATCACGGTTTGTTAAGATACCGACTAAACGACGGTTTTCTAATGTTTCGACAATCGGTACACCACTAATACGATAACGTCCCATCAATTCTTCTGCTTCTGCAATGGTATGTTCTGGAGTTAAGAAAAATGGATCAATGATAACGCCACTTTCTGAACGTTTTACTTTACGTACTTCATCAGCTTGTGCTGCAACGCTCATGTTTTTGTGAATAACTCCCAAGCCACCTTGACGTGCCATCGCAATTGCCATTTTACTATCTGTTACCGTATCCATACTGGCACTCATAATTGGAATGTTTAATGTAATATTTTTCGCAAGCTGTACACTCATATCCACATCATTTGGTAAGACATGACTTTCTGCAGGTATTAATAGTACATCATCGAACGTGAAGCCTTTTTTGGCAAATTTTGTTTCCCAGTTGGACATTTTCGTAACCACTCCTTGAATTTCGTTTTTATTTTTATCAATGAAAATATCAAATATTTGAAAAGAAGTCAATTAATTCTGGCTAAGATTAAGTTCTTGCGAAAATCTGATAAGATTTTATAAAAAAAGAGTCAAATGGCCATCCATTTGACTCTTTTTTTATTTTTGACGTGGTGCTCGTGGAACAGAAAGGCTTCCTACAATATTGTATTTTTTCTTTAAATAGTAACGCCCTAATAAAGCTAGTGCTCCAATTACGATGGTTACGATTGGATTTAATGTGAAATTTAATGGTGCAGGTAATAATTGAGTAGCAGATAGTAAAGCAAACCATACAAAGAATGAAGCCATTAAGACTAAAACCGTCTTCCATAGTTTTGGTCGCTTGCTACGATCCGCACCAGGTTGTTCATATTGGTAAATATATTTATACGATAGATAAAATACCCATCCACCTACAGCAGCTGTGACTAATAGTGTGATAAAGCTAAATGACTGATTTTGTTCAGGTTTTGTAAATAAACTCATTAATCCCGTTACGATACCAAACAATCCAAAAATCAATAGCGTATTGTCGACCCACATCATCCATGGTGATGTATTTGGTTTTTCAGGTGGCACAGTTAAGAGTTGCTCCATACGTTCAGAAACCGTTCCAAATAGTTGACGCGCTGTAATTCCACTTTTTTGTTCTTTCACGATGACTGGTAACATCTCGTGCAAGACTTTTGTTTGTTCTTCTTCTGAAAGATTTGCAGCTTGCATTGATTTTTTCAAGTCAAAAATATATTGTTCATTACGTTTCGTTAGTTTTGTTTCTAATTCGCGATTTTCAGTGACATAGTTGCGTAGTGTTTCTGGTTCCATTTCATTGCCTCCCAGTCTTAGTAAAACGATACTTGTATTTATTTTTAAACGTTAAAACGGAACAACATTACATCGCCATCTTGAACAACATAATCTTTTCCTTCTAAACGGACACGGCCTGCTTCTTTAGCAGCTTGCATATTGCCATATTTGTCTAGATCTTCAAAAGAAACGGTTTCTGCACGGATAAAGCCACGTTCAAAGTCTGTATGAATGATTCCAGCAGCTTGTGGTGCCTTGATTCCTTTTCTAAATGTCCAAGCACGTACTTCTTGTTCTCCTGCTGTGAAGTACGTCGCTAACCCTAGCAAATCATAAGCTGTACGAATCAATTGATCCAAGCCAGATTCTTCAATACCTAAGGCTTCTAAAAACTCAGCTTTATCTTCATCATCAAGTTCAGCAATTTCTTCTTCAGCACGAGCACTTACAACAATAACTTGTGCATTCTCACTTGCAGCAAAATTACGAACAGATTGTACATAATCATTGCCTTCTGTATCTGCTACATCTTCTTCTGCAACGTTTGCTACGTATAACACAGGCTTAGTCGTTAGTAAAAATAATCCTTTTACGATTTTTTGCTCTTCTTCGGTAAATTCGATTGAACGAGCTGAAATTCCTTCTTCTAAAACAGGTTTGATTTTTTCTAAAACAGCAAGTTCAGCTACTGCATCTTTATCTTTAGTCTTCGCGATTTTAGCTACTCTTGCATGACGTTTTGTAACAGAATCTAAATCTGCAAGGACTAATTCTAAATTGATCGTATCGATATCTTCTAAAGGATTCACTCGACCTTCAACGTGAGTGATATTATCATCATCAAAACAACGTACCACGTGACAAATTGCATCTACTTGTCTGATATGACTTAAAAATTGATTTCCTAATCCTTCACCTTTACTTGCTCCGCGTACAATTCCAGCAATATCTGTAAATTCAAATGTTGTAGGGACTGTTTTTTTAGGATTGACTAATTCTGTCAATCGTTGCAAACGCCAATCAGGTACTTCAACCATTCCTACGTTAGGATCGATGGTTGCAAATGGGTAGTTTGCTGCCTCTGCTCCGGCTTTAGTGATTGCGTTAAATAAAGTTGATTTTCCAACGTTGGGTAATCCAACGATTCCTGCTGTTAATGCCATAATAAGTTCACTCTTTCTCTGCTTTTTCTAGTATTTTTTTCATTTTTTTATCGAATTCACGTCGTGGCATCATCACAATATGCCCACAATGTATACATTTTATCTTAATATCTGCGCCCATGCGAATAATTTCCCAACGATTGGTTTGACATGCGTGGGGCTTTTTCATCATGACGACATCATGAAGATCATACATGCATATCCCTCCTATTACTAGTCATCAAACTGAATTTCCAGTAAATCTAAAATCCGAGTTAAATCGCTTTGTGATAAATACTCGATTTCAATTTTTCCTTTTCCAGCTTTTTCTTTGATTTGGACGCTAGTACCAAATTTATCCATCAAGCGATCTTCACTTTCCCGTAAATAATACGGTTTTTCTTTAATCATATTTGGTATTTTTTTCGTATTTGTCGCTTCATTCATTGTAGCCACGATCTGTTCTAGTTGGCGAACAGTCAGGTTTTCTTTAATACAACGATTGGCAAGTTTTAACATTTGGTCTTTCTTTTTCAGTCCTAATAACGTACGTGCTTGCCCCATTGATAAACGTTCATCTTGTACCATCTCTTTTACAAGTTTAGGTAATGTTAACAGACGCAAGTAATTTGCAATATATGGACGACTTTTTCCCAAACGAACGGCAACTTCTGCTTGTGTTAGCTTTAAATTCTTCATGAGCATATCGTAGGCTTCAGCCTCTTCCAAAGGATTTAAATCTTCACGTTGTAAATTTTCCAAAACAGCGACTTGCATCATCGCTTCTTCATCAAATTCCCTTACAATAGCAGGTACTGTTTCTTTTTTTGCTAACTTAGATGCTCGAAAACGGCGCTCACCGGCTATAATTTCATAGCCTTTAATTGCCGAACGGCGAACAATAATTGGCTGAAAAACTCCAGATTGTTCAATTGAATGCGCTAATTCTTGCAAAGAAGTTTCATCAAATGTTTTTCTCGGCTGATAAGGATTTGGTCGTAATTCATTCAGTGGTAACGCCACCACTTCATCTTTTTTTATGTCCACTTCTTCGATACTTGCCATATCTTGAAATAATGCATCGATACCTTTTCCTAAGCCTTTACCTTTATTTTTCACTTGCTAACACTTCCTTTGCTAATTCTTGATACACTTCTGCTCCTTTAGAACGAATATCATAATCAACAATAGATAAGCCATGGCTAGGTGCTTCTGAGAGCCGAATATTTCTTGGGATAATCGTTTCGTAAACTTTTTCTTGAAAATAACGACGAACTTCTTCCACGACTTCTGCTCCTAAATTAGTTCTCGCATCGTACATCGTTAACAACACGCCCTCGATCTCAAGAGTTGGATTAAAATGTTTTTGAACGAGACGAACTGTATTTAATAACTGACTTAATCCTTCTAAGGCATAGTATTCACATTGAACAGGAATCAAAATAGAATCACTTGCAGTAAAAGCATTAATAGTTAAATGACCAAGCGATGGTGGACAATCAATTAAAATAAAATCATAGTTTTCTTCCAATTCACTAATGGCACTTTTTAAACGCGATTCACGTGCCATCATAGAGGTCAATTCGATTTCTGCTCCTGCTAGCTGAAGCGTTGCAGGTACAATATCTAAATTTTCACGTGAACTTGGTAAAATAGCATCCACAATGGGAACTTCATTGACTAAAACATCATAGATATCTTGTTCAACATCTGGCTTTCTCACACCCAAACCACTCGTTGCGTTTCCTTGTGCATCCATATCGATCAATAATACTTTTTGTCCCATATACGCTAAACTAGAACCTAAATTCACAGTGGTAGTTGTTTTTCCAACACCACCTTTTTGATTTGCGACTGAAATAATTCGTGCCATCTTGACGCCTCCCTATTTAATCGGTTGTTTATTTGGTGTTCCAGGTTTTCTTGGATACTTCTTAGGTGTTTCTTTACGCTTTTCAATAATCAGAAAATGACGATGATCTCCACTAATTGGCAATACCATTTCTTTATCTTCACTGTATTTTCCACCTAAAATGGCAATAGCCGGTTTTGCTTCCAGTAACTCTTCTTCAGCTTTTGCTGCTTTCAATGCACAAAAAATTCCACCTTTTTTTAACAATGGCAAACACAGTTCAGCTAATACGTTTAATCGAGCAACGGCACGAGCGGTAACATAATCAAACTGCTCACGAAATTGGCTATTTTGACCAAATGTTTCGGCACGGTCATGATACAACTCGACACCTGTAAGCCCTAGCTCAGAAACGAGTGTTTGAAGAAAGTTAATTCGTTTATTTAACGAGTCAACAATCGTAACTTGTAATTCCGGAAAAACGATTTTCAATGGGATACTTGGAAACCCAGCACCTGATCCGACATCGCATAATTTAGTGTTTGGATCAAAATCCATTGCGAAAGCCAACAAAATCGAATCATAAAAATGTTTTAAATAGACTTCTTTTTCCTCAGTGATAGCTGTTAAATTGATTTTTTCATTCCAATCTACTAACAATTCAAAATACTGTTGAAATTGATTCATTTGTAGTTCAGATAATTCGATATTTTTTTGATGTAATGCTTGTTTAAATTCTTCAGGTAACATATCTTTTCCTCTCTAAAGGGCATCATATTATGTATAATTTCATTATATTCGTGAAACAAAAATCTGTTTCACAGACTAAAACTAAGTGTAACGTAATTCGTTCATGCTTACAATACCTCTACGTTTTTTTCAATAAAGCTTAAATGTTTTTTTTATTGTTTCACGTGAAACATAAAAGACCTATACTCCCTCAATAGAAGTACAGATCCTTTATAAAAAAATCTATATGTGATAACGGAATTGATGCCAATTTTTAACTGTTGGACCTAGATACATCAGTTTTTTTCTTACTAAACTTCTAGCTATAATATGTTCTATTACTGAAAAATCCTCTATTAAAATACCGAGTTGTATAGATATCGAACCACTTTTAACGATTTCTGCAGAGACAGTTTCATAAATTTGTTGTTCAAGTTTTACAACATCTACATCCGGATCTACAACTAAATGAAGTTGATCGACACTACTTGCGTCGATTTGATAGTCGATTTGTTGTGCTTCTAATATTGTAAACAAGCGCAATCGCTCTGCTAACCGACGTGTAAATTGATATTTTTCAATCATGATAGGAATGCCCAAATCTACTTGATAGCAAGTCGTTTCTCTTGCTAACTGTTGACTAATTATTTGTTTAAAGCGACATTCGAACGATAGCTTTTGATTATGAACGAATAGCCCTAACATCGATTTAGTTGCAAAGACTAATGATGCCTGATTTAATGCGTAATTAAAGCGATACACACCTTTTGTAGATAAACGATAAGTATAGTCAGATTCTTGTTGAAAATCAGATACATTCAATTTTAGTGCTACACTCGTCTTTATACAATATTCTAATAAAACTGGTCCAAACAAATACTCTAATGTATCAATGTATTTTGTTTGCTGTATGTTCCTCATCGCTAACTGACAAGTTGATATAAATTCAGTATACTCGTCCAACGAAAGCTTCTGTATTAAAAAGGCAAAACGTGTTTCTAAATGATCCATTGCTTTTTGTATCGCAGCTTCAACTGTATCGTCTGTTTTAAAAAAAGCATCTACTTGTTGATGAAGTTTAGTCGACCATTTTAATAAGATGACGTTCTTAGTTGAGGACTTTGAAACTTGAAAAACGATACGATAGAATCTATCTTCTGTTAGAAGTCTAGAATTACATACGAAGATATTTATTGATTTTTGTTGTTCCACAGGCTAAGACAGTCTTTCTTTAAACGTATCATAGCTAAACTTTTTAATACAAGTCAGTTTGTTTTCTAAGTCACATGTATAAATCGATGCAAGTGGCATTCCGTTAAATGTATTGGTTTTTACCATTGAATAAATCGCCATATCACAGAAAATAACGCGATCTCCAATTTTCAATGGCTGTTTAAATGCATAATCTCCAATAATGTCACCTGCTAAACAAGTCGGACCACCAAAACGATAGGTATAAGGTGCTTCATTCGGCAAGTAACTTTCAAGAATATGTGGTCGATAAGGCATTTCTAAAACATCCGGCATATGACAAGTTGCCGAAGTATCCAAAATTGCATTTTTTATCGTTCCATTATGCGTAATATCTAAAACTGAAGCGACTAAATACCCCGCATTTAAAGCTACAGCTTCGCCTGGTTCTAAATAAACTTGTAGGTTATATGTGCGTTGAATATGAGTAATCAATTGGCATAATAGATCCATATCGTAACCGTTTCGAGTAATATGATGTCCTCCACCAAAATTGATCCACTCTAATTGATGGAGATACTCTCCAAAATCTGCTTCGATTTTTTCTAGTGTAATTGCTAAAGCATCCGCATCTTGTTCACACAACGTATGAAAATGTAATCCACTTATTCCTGTTAAATCTGCTGTTTTTAACGCATCAAGTGTTATTCCAAGACGTGATCCGGGTGCACAAGGATCATAAATACTAGGACCATCTTGCGTCGAAATTTGCGGATTCACTCTTAATCCGCAAATTTTATTCGCTTGTAACACTTGATTCTTATATGTTTCCCACTGTGTCAACGAATTAAAAACAAAGTGATCGGCGACTTCCAATAATTCTGTAACCTCTTGTGCTCGAAAAGCTGGAGAATAAACATGTGTTTCTTTACCAAATTCTTCAGAACCTAAACGCGCTTCATAAATTCCGCTAGCAGTAGTTCCATCTAAATACTCTGCCATTAGAGGATAGTAAGCATACATTGAAAAAGCTTTTTGAGCTAATAAGATTTTACAACCGGTTACTTCTTTGATGTGACGCAATTGCTCAAGATTTTTACGTAAAAGACGTTCTTCGATCACAAAACTTGGGGTCATGACTTGATCTACAGGCCAAGAAATTTCCATTATTCACTCACCAAAACAGGTGCAAAATCTTCTTTCCAAGGTAATCCCCAAACATTCAAAGCATCCATAAAAGGATCTGGATTCATTTCTTCAACGTTATAAACACCAGGTTTTTGCCATAACCCTTGAACCACTAACATCGCGCCAATCATCGCTGGCACACCAGTAGTATAAGAAACTGCTTGTGATCCTACTTCACGGTAACACTCTTCATGATCACAAACATTGTAAACATAGTAATTTACTTCTTTCCCATCTTTTTTCCCACGATAGATACACCCAATATTCGTTTTTCCTTTAGTACGCGGACCTAATGAAGCTGGATCTGGTAAAACAGCTTTTAAGAATTGTAATGGAATAATTTCTTTACCTTCATACATGATTGGTTCGATTGAGGTCATTCCAACGTTTTCTAAGCTACGTAAATGCGTCAAATAACTTTCACCAAATGTCATAAAGAAACGGATTCGTTTGATTCCTTTGATATTTAATGCTAATGATTCTAATTCTTCATGGTGTAATAAATACATATCTTTAGGCCCTACTTCTGGAAAATCATATACTTTTTTGATTTCCATCGGTTTCGTTTCAATCCATTGTCCTTCTTCCCAGTAACTTCCATTAGCTGAAACTTCACGGATATTGATTTCAGGATTAAAATTAGTTGCAAATGGATACCCATGATCACCAGCATTGCAATCTAAAATATCAATATAATTGATTTCATCAAAATAATGTTTTTGTGCATAAGCTGAAAATACACCTGTGACACCTGGATCAAATCCAGAACCTAAGATTGCTGTGATTCCTGCTTGTTCAAATTTTTCACGGTACTCCCATTGCCATTTATATTCGAATTTTGCGGTATCTTCTGGTTCATAATTTGCTGTATCTAAATAGTGCGTCTTTGTTGCTAAACAGGCATCCATAATCGTTAAATCTTGATAAGGTAATGCCAAATTGATCACGATATCTGGTTGTACTTTTTCAATTAGTGCAATCAATTCATCAACATTATCCGCATCTACTTGAGCTGTTGTAATAGTTGTTCCTTTGCCGTCTAATTCAGCTTTTAATGCTTCACATTTTGAAACGGTCCGTGAAGCAATACATAATTCATCAAACACCTCATGATTTTGTACGATTTTATGAACAGTAACTCCCGCGACGCCACCTGCGCCAATAACTAATGCTTTTGCCATTATTTTTCCCCCTCTTAGTTTGTTGCTAATAATATCTCACGAATAATTTTCCCTGCCAAAGCAGTTGATGCTCCACTTAGGTCATATTGTGGTGACAATTCATTGACATCGATCCCCACGATCGGAAGTGCTGAAATTTCTAAAATTGCTTGTAATAATTCTGGAAACATGACACCACCTGCTTCAGGTGTTCCTGTACCAGGAAATGCTGCTGGATCCAATACATCCAAATCTAGTGTGAAATAAACCGGTACCTTTTTCTCTTTTAATGTTGCAACAACTTCTGTTAAGCCAGTAAAATCAAATTTTTGTAAATAAGTATGTTCTTTAGCAAACTTAAATTCTGCTCGCTCCCCTGAACGAATCCCAAATTGATAGATTTTATCGTCACCAATCAAATCATGTACGCGACGAATCACTGTTGCGTGTGATAATTTGGCATCTAAATAGGTATCACGCAGATCTGTATGTGCATCAAATTGAATAACATGAATATCTGGATACTGTTCAAAAATCGCTTCAAATGCACCTAACGTAACCAAATGTTCGCCACCAATCATAAACGGACGTTTTTTAGCGGCTAAAATCGTAGCAGTTTGTTGTTTAATATCTTTTAATGCCAAATCGACACGTCCAAAAGATAACTCCAAATCACCAGCATCAAAAATCGCAAGATCTTCTAAATCTTTATCTTGGTAAGGGCTATACGTTTCTAGGCCAAATGAATCAGCACGAATCGCTCGACTCGCAAAGCGTGTGCCTGGACGAAACGAAGTTGTTGAATCAAAAGGTGCACCAAATAGTACGGTTGTAGCGTCTTCAAACGACGCATCACAAGCAAGAAATGTTTCAATGTTTGGTTTCATTTTCTAAAAACTCCTTTATATAGGTCGGTAAGTAAAATGCGCCTTGATGAATCATTGGATTATAAAAATGTGTCATAATCTGTTTATCCGACCACTTTTCAATATTTAGATTGACTAAAGGATCGATTTGTTTACTTGAAAATCCAAATAATAAATATCCAGCAGCATAGCTTGGGACACTTGTCATATAAACTTCGTTGATAGGAAAAACACTGGCAACTGTTCGTCTGATATGAGCAAGTGCATCTAAATCTTCTTGATAAAATCCGTTTGCTTGTTGGCTAATTAATATTCCATTTTCGGAAAGAGCATTATAACAATTTCCATAGAATTCTTTAGTAAATAAGCTTTCATTGATACCAAATGGATCTGCAGAATCAACAATGATTAAATCATAAATTTCTTTCGTTACTCGAACGTATCGTAAGCCATCTTGGATAAATAAGCGGACTCTAGGATCAGCAAAACTTTGTTTTGAATAAGCTAGATATTGTTTACTTACTTCAATCACCCGTTCATCTAGCTCAACCACATCGATTTGTGTAACCATATCATATTTTTCTAATTCTTTTAAAACACCGCCATCACATCCACCTAAGACTAAAACCTTTTTGATTTCCACGTTAGTAGCCATAGCGACATGGACCATCATTTCACTATAGAAAAATTCATCTTTATCTGTTGTAATCAATTGTCCATCAAGGGTCAGTAATCGACCAAATTCACTCGACTCAAAAATATCAATTTGCTGGTATTCCGATCGTTCTTGATACAACTGAGACTCTACTTTAATAGATAATTTGACTCCTTCATTGTGGTAATCAGATAACCATAAATCCATTTACTCATCCCCTTACTACGCGAATGCTATTTAATTCTGGATCCTCTGTCCCCATTAAAAAACAGCCTTTTTCTTTTGCATACAAAATATGTTCAATAACTTCGGATGTAATTCGTTCACCTGGTGCTACGATAGGAATACCTGGCGGATAGCACATCACCATCTCTCCAGCTATTTGATTTAAACTATCACTCAATATCATAGACTCTTTGGTAGCAAAAAAAGCTTGCTTAGGTGTCATTACGACTTCGGTTTTAGCAATATCAAATACTAGTAAGTCTTTTTTAGGCTTTTTAAAGCGACGTCTAATTTCTAAAAGCGCACCGACTAAACGTTCAATATCAACAATTCTATCACCGACAGAGATATACGCTAAAATATTGGCCGTATCTCCAAATTCAATTTGGATATTGTATTCATCACGTAAAAGATCATAGACCTCAGAACCAGTTAAACCCAAACCAGTTGTTTGAATGACTAATTTAGTCCGATCAAAGTCATAAATACCGCTACGATCAATAACTTCTGTCGAATAGGCATAGTAATCACCGATTTCATTGATTTCATCACGTGCATATTGAGCTAAATCTAAAACACGTTGAAAAATTTCTTTTCCTCTTAATGCTAATGTCTGTCTTGAAAGATCTAAACTTGCCATTAATAAATAGCTCGCACTTGTGGTTTGTGTTAAATTAATAATTTGACGTACGTATTCCCCATCTAATTCGTCATTACACAATAAAAATGAACTTTGCGTTAATGATCCACCTGATTTGTGCATACTAACCGCGGCCATATCACATCCTGCATGCATTGCAGCAATGGGTAAGTTTTTCCCAAAATACAAATGTGTTCCATGTGCTTCATCAACTAGTACCCTCAATCCAGCTTGGTGTGCATATTCTGTAATATGAACCAGATCAGAACAAATCCCATAGTAAGTTGGATTATTTACCAAGATCGCTTTCGCTTCTGGATGTAGATCAATTGCTTCTTTAACAAGTTCCAAAGGCATCCCTGTTGAGATCTCTAAGTCTTTTTGTAATGGTGTCTCGACATAAACTGGAATCCCTCCACACATGATCAGCGCGTTGATGACACTTTTATGCACATTACGCGGCAAAATAATCATATCGCCTTCTTTAATCGTGGCATAGATCATGTTTTGAACTGCTTGCGTCGTCCCATTGACCATAAAAAAAGCATGTGCAGCAGAAAATGCTTGTGCTGCTAGTTCTTCAGCTTCACGAATAACTGATACAGGATGGCTCAAATTATCTAATAGTTGCATCGAATTAGCGTCCATAGCAATTGCTTTTTCTCCAAAAAGTTGAGTTAACTCGGTACTTCCTTTACCACGTTTATGTCCTGGCACATCAAATGGTACAACGCGACGCTTTTGGAGTTGATACAATGCCTCCACAATTGGTGCTTGATTTTGGTTTATCTCTTTCATTGTCTCCGCCCTTCTCTAAGTTTTTTTACAAAAAAAGCACACCACTATCAACTATAGTGGTGTGCTGAAAAATTCTACCTAAATAAACCCATGACCGTCTATACAAATCAATTGTATACAACCATCATATCTATGGGTATGTAGAACGCTAGAGCCTTTTCTATAGTACATCTTGACTTTTACTATTCTCACTGATCGTCTTTGTGAACGAAAAATTCACAAAAAATTTGAGTCGATAACTTAGTGCTATCTCTTCAATGGGCGCGGAAGCCCCTTTACTACTTCAAACCTGTTAGAATATCTAACAGCAATAAGTTTGGCTAAAGTCAAAGATAATACTCGCCTCTCTCGTTCGCAACAAACGTTGCATGAAAGAGAATAACATAGATTATATTTTTTGACAAGACACTTTTTTGTTTCACATGAAACATTTCAAATAAAAAAATTAGTGAATCTAGTAAAATAAAAAAAACTATGACAGAAATCTGTCACAGCCTCTTTTTACTCTAATTAGCTACTTTTGCAATTTTTCCTTGTTCGATGTAAACCATCAAAATACTTAAATCAGCTGGATTCACACCACTGATTCGGCTAGCTTGTGCAAGTGTTTCAGGTTGAATTTTTTGTAATTTTTGTTTCGCTTCAGTTGCTAAACCGTTGATTGCATCATAATCGATATGTTCTGGAATTCGTTTTGCTTCCATACGTTTCAATTTTTCAACTTTTTCCATTGCTTTATTAATATAGCCTTCATATTTGATTTGAATTTCTACTTGTTCAATTTCTTTTTTTGTTAAGGCTTCATTCACTTCGATAAAGGGCACAATCACATTATAAGTAATCTCAGGACGTTTTAATAATTCATAAGCTAAAATACCATCTTTTAATTCGGCTGAGTTAGCGGCTACTAATGCAGCTTGAAGTTCTTTGGTTGGTTTCAAACGAATGGTTTTTAAACGAGCAATTTCTGCTTCAACAGCAGCCTTTTTGGCTAAATAAGTTTGATATTGCTCTTCTTTTACAAGTCCTGCTTCATGACCCATTTCTGTCAAACGAAGATCTGCATTATCATGACGTAAAATCAAACGATATTCTGCACGAGATGTCAATAAACGATAGGGTTCATTTGTTCCTTTTGTTACTAAATCATCGATCATCACTCCGATGTAACCATCGCTACGTTTTAACACAAGAGGATCTTTTCCTTGAACTTTTAATGCCGCATTCATTCCTGCAATTAACCCTTGACCGGCGGCTTCTTCATACCCACTCGTGCCATTGGTTTGGCCTGCAGTATATAGATTTTCAATCACTTTCGTCTCTAAGGTTGGGCGTAATTGATGTGGTACAACAACATCATACTCAATCGCATATCCTGTACGCATCATCTCAACATTTTCTAGTCCTGCAATCGAGCGTAACATGCTCACTTGGACATCTTCAGGTAAAGATGTTGATAATCCTTGGACATAGACTTCTTCAGTATTTAAGCCTTCTGGTTCTAAAAATAGTTGATGACGAGGTTTATCTGAAAAACGTACGATTTTATCTTCAATCGAAGGACAATAGCGGGCCCCCACACCTTCAACAATTCCCGTAAACATTGGCGCGCGATGAAGATTTTCTTGAATAATTTCATGAGTTCCTTCGTTTGTATATGTTAACCAACAAGGTTCTTGTTCAATTTTATAGGCACTATCTGGTGTTTGAAAACTAAAATGATTTGGTTCTTCATCACCGGGTTGAATCTCTGTTACTGAGTAATCGATCGTACTTGATTTTACACGAGGGGGTGTCCCCGTTTTAAAACGCGCGATTTCTAGACCTAATTCTTGCAAATGATCCGCTAATCCAACAGATGGTTGTGAATTATTTGGACCTGATGAATATTTTAGTTCACCAATAATAATTTCACCACGTAATGCGGTTCCTGCTGTAATCACGACAGCTTTAGCTCCATAACGTGCTCCAGTAGATGTGACTACACCTTTACACACTCCATCTTCAACAATCAAACGTTCAACGATTCCTTGACGCAAAGTTAGGTTTTCTTCACGTTCGATAGTATGTTTCATTTCAGATGAATATTCATGCTTATCCGCTTGAGCACGTAAAGCGCGAACTGCTGGTCCTTTACCAGTATTGAGCATTCTCATCTGAATATATGTTTTATCGATATTTCGTCCCATTTCGCCACCGAGAGCATCTATTTCACGGACTACGACACCTTTCGCTGGTCCCCCCACTGAAGGATTACATGGCATGAAGCCTACCATATCTAGATTAATTGTAATCAATAACGTCTTATTGCCCATACGACTAGCTGCTAAAGCTGCTTCTGAACCCGCATGACCTGCACCGACGACAATAACGTCAAAAGATTCTGCTGTATATTCTTGCATTTATATTCTCCTTTATTTTCCTAAACAAAATTGGCTAAACAATTGGGTAATCAATTCGTCTTGAACGCTATCCCCAACAACTTCACCTAAAGCATCCCAACAACGGGTCATATCGATTTGTACTAAATCAACCGGCATTCCTAATTCGATACCTTGAATGACCTCACTTAACGAATGTGCAGCTTGGTCCAATAAAGCAATGTGGCGTGTATTGGATACATAAGAAGCATCTTTATCTGCAGTTTGACCTCCAAAGAATAGATCGGCTATCGCATGTTCCAAATGATCCAAACCATCTTGATTTAAAACTGAAACTTCAAATAATGGTGCCTCACCGACTAATTTTCGAACTTTACTTCGATCTAATTGACTTGGTAAATCTGTTTTATTTAATAAAATAATTCGTTTACTCTCTTTGGTGACTTCGATCAACTGTTCGTCTTCTTTAGAAAGAGGTTCACTTTGATTTAACACGAGTAAAATCAAATCTGCTTTCGCTAAAGCTTGGCGACTTCGTTCCACACCGATGCGTTCAACAATATCCTCCGTATCACGAATACCTGCTGTATCAACTAGTTTTAAAGGAACTCCACGAACATTGACATATTCTTCAATCACATCACGCGTTGTTCCAGCAATATCAGTTACGATTGCTTTTTCTTCACGTAATAAATGGTTCAATAAGCTGGATTTCCCTACATTAGGACGTCCAATAATTGCCGTATCCAATCCTTCTCGTAAAATTTTTCCTTGTTGTGCGGTTTGCAATAAGGATTCAATTTGTGCTTTTACTTGGGTTGCTTTTTCTAATAATAAACGCGTCGTCATCTCTTCTACGTCATCATATTCAGGATAATCGATGTTTACTTCGACTTGAGCAAGCGTTTCTAAAATTTCTTGACGTAACGCACGAATCAGATGAGAAAGATTCCCATCCAATTGATTCAATGCAAGGTTCATTGCCTTATCTGTTTTGGCACGAATCAAGTCCATCACGGCTTCAGCTTGTGATAGATCCACACGGCCGTTTAAAAATGCTCGTTTGGTAAATTCACCAGGCTCAGCTAAACGAGCTCCTTGACGTAATAATAATTGCAATAATTGATTGACTACTACGATACCGCCGTGACAATTGATTTCGATTACATCTTCTCTTGTGAATGTTTTTGGTGCACGCATAACTGAGACCATAACTTCATCCATCAATTTATCGTCTTTAGGATCCACAATATGCCCATAATGTATGGTATGACTTGCTACATTCACTAGCTGCTTACTTCCAGCTTTAAATACACGATCAGCGATCTCAACTGCCTGATCACCACTTAAACGGACAATACTAATTGCCCCTTCTCCAGGCGGTGTGGATATGGCTGCGATTGTATCAAATTCTTGTGTAATTTCTGCCATGTTACTTCCTCACTTTCTATTATTCCATCGCACAAAAAAAGTGCACACTCCACCCCAAGAGGTGAACGTTGCACTTTGACTGCTTCTGTCCATTAATTCTGGAGATAGCTTAGCATATTTTCTTTATTCTGACAAGTTGGACTTCTTTTTAAAGTTTACTTATTCAGTTTTGCACAAGTGGATAAAAAAGAGTAAAATAAGACAAAAGACTTTTTATTTACTTTTAGGAGGAATTTATTATGAGTATTTCACTACGTCATCGTCATGACTATTCAGAAGAAGAAAATCGCCGCATTGATGAAATTGTGTTATCCACAGGTAATGTGAATAAACCCTATGTTGTACGTGATATCGTATTTGCTTCAGAAAAATTAGAAGTCGATTTATTTGATCCTATCGTTGATCCAAATGATCTATTAAAAAATATCTCTTATCGCTTGCGTGAAAAAGCCTATTCTTATGGTGCAAGTGCAGTAATCAATTGTCATTTTGAACATGATCATGTTGTTCATCCAGATGGTACAACATTCTTAGAAATTTTCGCTTATGGTACTGTCGTTCAATATACACAATCCACAATCGGTGGATAACTCTGTGGATAAAAAAAGGATCCCTCATGATGAGGGATCCTTTTTTGCTATCACTTTTTCGAATGGAAGTGATAAGAATGATTTCGTTTTCAATCATACGACGGATTAAATCATTTGTCAATCTACAGAAAGCTTACTTTTTTATGCTTTTGGTTCAATCACTAAGTAGCGATATGGCTCGTCACCTTCAGAATGAGTTTGAACATTACCATTTTTACTCAATACTGCGTGAATCTGTTTACGTTCAAATGCAGGCATCGGTTCTAAAAAAATCGGACGTTTGGTTTGTGTAACTTTTTGTGCGGTTTTTTCGGCTAAGCGTTCTAGTATTTCTTGACGTTTTTCACGATAATCACCCACATTGACTACAATAGAACGTTTTTCTTTCCATTTACGATGTAAAAATACTTGTGCTAGATATTGTAGCGCATTTAACGTTTTCCCATGCTTTCCAATCAGCAAGCCTTGCTTACTCGTATTGATTTGATACAACACGATCTCTTTTTTTTGAACTAATTCGACAGTGACGAGTTCAGTTGAAATGAGTTGTCTTGCAATTGTTTCTAAGTATACACGCAGTTCTTCCAAAGCACTTTCTTCTGTTACTGGTTCTGTGGATAAAACTGTGGGTAACTCGCTATTTTCATCTAGCAAGTTTTCCACTAGTACCTCATGTTCAACTAGTTCGACTTCTTTTTGACTCTCAAAAGATTGTTTTCGTTCAATTTGGACTTTAGCCTCTTTTTTACCAAGACCAAAAATTCCTTTTTTAGCCTCTTGTAGAATGGTAATCGTTGCCTCGTCTTTTGAAATCCCTAATGAACGTAAACCATCTTCAATTGCGATCGTTGAAGTACTCGCTGTAAAAATTGGCATATTCAAAACTCCTTCCTACAACTCAAAAAGTTATTTTTTCTTTTTCTTTCCTAAGGCATTGTTTTTTGCCCGTTGCATAGCACGTTCTTTTTCTCGAATTGCTCTTGCTGCTTCTTCACGTTCACGTTTCAAAACAAACGGATTGTTTATCATTAACGTTTGGATTACTTGGAACCCATTTGAAACTACCCAATATAAAGATAATCCACTGGCCAAATTAACTCCCATGAATAAAATCATTGCTGGCATTACAACATTCATGATTTTTAAACTAGCATTTGATTCTACTTGACTCATACTTGATAAATACGTACTACCAAATGTAAAGATTGCTGCTAAGATAGGTAAAATATAGTAAGGATCTTTAGAACCTAGTTGTAGCCATAAAAAATGGCCTTCTGTTAACGCAGGTACACGTGAGATAGATTGCCATAATGCCATCAAAATCGGCATTTGGATAACTAAAGGCAAACAACCGATATAAGGATTCACATTATTTTCTGCGTATAAACGTTGTGTTTCTTCACGCAATTTTTGTTGCGTTTGCATATCTTTAGCAGAATACTCTTTTTGCAACTGTTTTAACCGAGGCTGTAGCTCTTGTGTTTTACGCATGCTCTTCGTTTGAAAATGCATCAACGGTAACAAAATAATTCGAATGATAATAGTAAATAGGATAATACCGATACCGGCATTACCAAAAGACAATGCTTTAATCGCTTGGGCAAAATAATAAACGATATATCGATCCCATACATTGGTGCTTTGTACCGAGACCTCGCTAGTTCCACATGCCGATAATAAAACGACCATGACTACTAGACTCAACATTAATAGTAGACGCTTTCTTTTTTTCACGAAACGTTCTCTCTCCCTTACTTGATTATTCCTGCAAGTGCGAATACATGTTTCAAATTCGAATATACTTCTTGAGAGGCCAAGTCAACGGTGGATGGACGTGCGATCACTATAAAATCTAAATCTGAGCGGATCTCATCATGTAAAGATGTGATACTTGCTCTTATTTTTCGTTTCACAGCATTTCGATGTACGGCATTCCCCACTTTTTTTCCAACTGATAATCCTACACGAAAATGCGTTTGATCCGGTTTTTCTAATATGTATACAATAAATTTACGATTCGCAAACGATTTTCCTGTATGAAATACTTTTTGAAATTCTTTTTCTTTCTTTACTCGATATGCCTTTCTCATCCTCAATTCATCCATTCTTTTTGATTATACTCACGAGATCATCATACCATATTTCAAAGTCTTCCTTCATTAGGTTTCTTTAAAAAAGGGTATAAAAAAAACCACTGAGGTTCAGTGGCTTATGCAGAAAGAACCTTTCTGCCTTTACGACGACGGCTAGTTAAGACGCGACGTCCATTTTTTGTGCTCATGCGTTTACGGAATCCGTGAACTTTTTGACGTTTACGTTTATTTGGTTGATACGTTCTTTTCAATGATTTCACCTCCAAATAGAAATTCTATTCGTTCTATTATGTAGAAACATACTTTGATAGTATACCGAAAGATCAACGTATTTGTCAATAAAAAAATTATTTCCTTCCCGACGTCTTTTCCCTTTTTTTCTTCAAAAAGTTACCCACAATTCTATCCACATATTAGAAAAAAGCTATGGATAACTCTAAAATGAAAAAAACTTTTAAAAAAGTTATCCCCGGGGTTTTCCACAAGTTATCCACAAATACACAGCTTGTGGAAAAGTTTTGCACATCTATTTAAAAACTGTGGAAAAGTCTTTTAAAAGTATTAATACCAATCTTGATTATACACAAAGACCTGTGTATAACCTGTTTATCTAAAAAGTTATCCCCAAAAAACAAGTTCCTGTGTATAACTGTTATACACAGGTGTGAAAAAGTCTTTCCACAGTTTTTTTAATTTGTGGATAAATCTAATTTAATTCCATTATTTTTAATTGATTCTGTGGAAAAGTTTTATTATTCATGCTACATTTAGACTATCTATTTATTTATATAAGGAGGCACGCAAGTATGACATCTCTTGATGAAATTTGGAAAGAGCTTCAAGAACGATACAAAAAAGAGATGAATTTCGTTAGTTATAATACTTGGGTCGACACTGCACAACCTCTTTCCTTTCAAAAAAATCAATTAATGATTGAAGTTCCAAGTGAACTACATAAAAATTATTGGGAAAAAAATTTAGCTGGACAGATTTTAGAAACAGGTTATCGTTTGAATGGAGAAGAGTTATTTCCTATATTTGTCACACCAGATGAATCGACAAAATATACAGAACCTCTTCCTGAAAAAGAACTTCCAAAAGATGACTATTTGGACGCACAATCTGTACTAAATCCTAAATATACCTTTGATACATTTGTGATTGGAAAAGGAAATCAAATGGCACATGCTGCAGCGTTAGTAGTCGCTGAAGATCCTGGATCAATTTATAATCCACTTTTTTTCTATGGTGGAGTTGGTTTAGGTAAGACTCACTTGATGCATGCAATCGGACACCAAATGTTGCAAAGAAGACCTGATGCAAAAATAAAATACGTCAGTAGCGAGAACTTTACAAATGATTTCATCAATTCGATTAAAAGAAAAGAAATGGAAGCATTTCGTGAAGAATACCGTACAGTCGATTTATTATTAGTAGATGATATTCAATTTTTAGTCAATAAAGAAGGTACACAAGAAGAATTCTTTAATACATTCGAGGAGCTTTATTTAAATAATAAGCAAATCGTATTAACAAGCGATCGTTTACCAAACGAAATTCCAACTTTACCAGAAAGATTAGTTTCTCGTTTTGCTTGGGGATTATCTGTGGATATTACGCCTCCAGATCTGGAAACTAGAACTGCTATTTTAAGGAAAAAAGCCGAAGCTGAACGTTTAGAAATACCGGACGATACACTTAGTTATATTGCAGGTCAAATCGATTCAAATATACGTGAACTAGAGGGTGCTTTAGTTCGAGTTCAAGCGTTTGCGACTATGAAAAATGCTGATATTTCAACAAGTTTAGCTGCTGAAGCTTTAAAGGCTTTAAAAGGCTTAGAGCCGATTGGACAAGTTTCTGTTTTAAAAATCCAAGAAAAAGTATCTAATTACTATAGTATATCGATTGCGGATTTAAAGGGGAAAAAGCGTGTAAAAAGTATCGTCGTTCCTAGACAAATTGCGATGTATCTAGCTCGAGAACTTACGGATAGCTCTCTTCCTAAGATTGGCGCTGAGTTTGGTGGAAAAGATCATACAACTGTCATTCATGCTCATGAGAAAATTCAACAATTGATCAAAAACGATCCTATATTGGAACGTGAGGTGGCGGAGCTTAAACAACTAGTCATGGGATAATGTGGATAACACCTGATTTTATCCACACAGTTATTCACAGCTTATCCACAAGAAAAAAATCGTCAATCCTTTGTGGTTCAACAGATTTATCTTAGTTATCCACAATATTCACAGCCCTATTACTATTACTATTCTTTTATTAATAATAAATATATAAAAAGGAGATCTCCCAATGAAATTAACTCTACATCGTTCAACCTTTATGCAAGAATTACAAAAAGTACAACGTGCTATTTCAAGTAAAACGACAATTCCTATTTTGACAGGAGTAAAACTTAGTCTAAACCATAGTGGTCTTACCTTAACAGGTAGTAACGCAGATATTTCAATCGAAACTTTTTTAAGTGTAGAAAATGAAAAAGCGCAAATGACGATTGAACAAACAGGTGCTATTGTATTGCAAGCACGATTTTTTAGTGAAATCATTAAACGGTTACCTGAAGATTTTTTCACTATGAATGTTATTGAGAACAATCAAGTTGAAATTACTTCTGGTAAGGCAAGTTTTACTGTGAATGGATTGGATGCTGATAATTATCCACATCTTCCTGTTGTGGAAACAACTAATCAATTAGCTGTTCCAATTCAAATTTTGAATCAACTGATTAATGAAACGGTATTTGCGGTTTCTCAACACGAAAGTCGTCCTATCCTAACTGGTGTACATATGGTTTTAAAAGAACAACAATTACTCGCAGTTGCTACAGATTCACATCGCTTAAGCCAAAGAGTGATTCCTTTAGGTGCTGAGCATGACCAATTTGATATTGTTATTCCCGGAAAAAGTTTAATAGAACTCTCTCGTTCTCTAGGCGAACTTGATGAATCTGTTGAAATCAGTATTATGGAAAACCAAGTTTTATTTGAAACTCCGACAACTAAATTTTACTCAAGACTACTTGAAGGAACTTATCCAGATACCAATAGATTGATTCCAAATAGTTTTAATACGGAGATTGAATTTTCAGTACGTTCATTACAAGCTGCGATCGAACGGGCATCTTTACTGTCACATGAAGGACGAAATAATATCGTAAAATTATCGATTACTGCAAGTGAAGTCGTATTATATGGAAATTCTCCAGAAGTTGGCCGTGTAGAAGAAGTGTTGTCTTACGAAAAAGTAAGTGGTGATCCACTAGAAATTTCATTCAATCCAGATTACATGAAAAAAGCCTTGCAAGCTTTCGGAGATACATCGATTTCGGTACGATTCATCTCTGCAATTCGTCCGTTCACTTTAGAACCTACTGAAGGAAACGGTGCATTTATTCAATTAATTACACCAGTTCGTACAAACTAATTTTCAATTTTCTAAGAAAATGTCCTGAAAAGGAAAAGAAAACAATACTTATGCTAAATCAAGGTTTAAATTCCATTTTAAGCCTTGATTTTTATTTTGGGATAAATCTATCAAAATAGGTATAACTTGTCTTAAAAGCATAAATAAATAGGGAAATTTGTTTTATAGGGGAAAAAATAGTATAATAGAAGCATATGTCTTGTGGAAGAATTGAGGGAAAAAATGAAAGAAAAAATCTTTTTAACATCAGAATATATGACACTTGGACAAATGTTAAAAGAAGTAACGATTATTAGTAGTGGTGGACAGGCTAAATGGTTTCTTGCCGAAAACACTGTTTTTGTAGATGGAGAGGTTGAAAATCGTCGTGGTCGCAAATTATATGCTGGTATGATGATTGAGATTCCAGAATATGGTACATATTTCATGGCTTCACAGGATCAACAACATGAGACTGAGTAATTTAGAATTACTGAATTTTAGAAACTATGAGAACCTTTCACTGGTTTTTGAAAAAGACTTGGTTATTTTTTTAGGTGAGAATGCCCAAGGAAAAACTAACGCTCTAGAAGCTATTTATGCACTAGCGATGACTCGTAGTCATCGAACGACACATGAGCAAGAATTGATCGAATGGCAAAAAAAAGAAGCTAGCGTGAGAGGAACAATCGAAAAAAAAAGTCATAAGGTTCTCCTAGATGTTTGTTTTACAAAAAAGGGACGCCGAACTAAAATCAATCATTTAGAGCAAAAAAAATTGAGTTCATATGTAGGTCAAATGAATGTCATTTTATTTGCGCCTGAAGATTTAGCACTGGTAAAGGGAACGCCACAATTAAGACGCAAATTTCTAGATATGGAAATCGGACAGATCAGTCCTGTTTATTTACATAATCTTGTTCAATATCAACATGTGTTAAAGCAACGTAACCTATACTTAAAACAATTAGCAGAAACAAAAAAAGCAGATGAGCTTTATTTGACCATTTTGACGGAACAATTAGTTGAATTTGGAAGTAAAGTGTTGTTTGAACGATTGCAATTTATTAAGAAGTTAGAATATTGGGCGAATACGTTGCATCAATCGATTAGCCAACAAAAAGAAACTTTGACGATCACTTATGATTCTTCAATCGACTTATCAACAGATTCCACAATGAAATCAATTGTGGAGAGTTATCAACAGGCCTTGGGGAAAACTCAAAAAAATGAACGATTTAGGCAAGTCACGCTCGTAGGTCCTCACCGAGATGAGTTGCTTTTTTTTATTAATGGCCGCAATGTGCAAACATATGGTTCACAAGGTCAACAAAGAACGACTGCATTAAGCGTGAAACTTGCAGAAATCGACTTAATGAAAGAAGAAACGGGAGAATATCCGATTTTGCTTTTAGATGATGTAATGAGCGAACTTGATGATTCTAGACAGTTGCACTTACTAGAGGCGATCGAAGGGAAAGTTCAAACATTTTTAACGACAACAACATTGGATCATGTAAAAGAAAAAATGACGGTCGAACCGATGATTTATTATGTGGAACAAGGAAAGATAAAAGGAGAGAGTGCCTAAATGACGGAAGAAGAGAAAAATTTAGTCGAACGTGCCAAAGAATATGATGCGAGCCAAATCCAAGTTCTGGAAGGCTTGGAAGCTGTTCGTAAAAGACCTGGTATGTATATTGGTTCAACAAGTTCAGAAGGACTTCACCACTTGGTATGGGAAATTGTGGATAATTCTATCGATGAGGCATTGGCGGGTTTCGCTACAAAAATCGAAGTAATTGTGGAAAAAGATAATAGTATTACGGTAATTGATGATGGGCGTGGAATTCCTGTGGATATCCAAGCAAAAACTGGTCGTCCTGCTGTTGAAACTGTATTTACTGTTTTACATGCAGGTGGAAAATTTGGCGGAGGTGGATATAAAGTTTCTGGTGGTTTGCACGGTGTAGGCTCATCTGTTGTAAATGCTCTATCCACAACTTTAGATGTCAAAGTATACAAAGATGGGAAAATTTATCACCAACAATACCAACGTGGGGCAGTAAATGAAGATCTTAAAGTTATTGGTGAAACTCAATTACATGGAACAGAAGTTCATTTTGTTCCAGATCCAGAGATTTTTCAAGAAACAACTGAATTCAATTTTGACAAATTAGCTACTCGTGTACGAGAGTTAGCCTTTTTAAATCGTGGTTTGCATATCTCAATTGAAGATCGTCGTGTCGAAGAAGAAGTTGTTTTGCGTGAATACCATTATGAAGGTGGGATCAAGAGTTACGTCGAGCATTTGAATGCGACAAAAACGGTATTGTTCCCAGAGCCAATCTATTTAGAAGGAAATCAGCAAGATATCAGTGTTGAGGTCTCTATGCAATATACTGATGGGTACCATACAAATCTATTGAGTTTTGCTAACAATATCCACACATATGAAGGTGGAACACATGAATCAGGATTTAAAACTGCTTTGACTCGTGTGATCAATGACTATGCACGTAAACAAAAATTGATGAAAGAAAATGATGACAATCTAACCGGAGAAGATGTTCGTGAAGGCTTGACAGCAGTGATTTCAATCAAGCATCCAGATCCTCAATTTGAAGGACAAACAAAAACCAAATTAGGAAATTCGGAAGTACGTACAGTAACAGATCGATTATTTTCTGAGCATTTTTCTAAATTTTTATTTGAAAATCCTAATGTAGGTCGCCAAATCGTTGAAAAAGGAATGTTAGCTTCTAAAGCGAGACTTGCAGCAAAACGCGCACGTGAAGTGACTCGTCGTAAAGGGGCTCTAGAAATCAGTAGTCTACCAGGAAAACTGGCGGATTGTTCAAGTCGTGAGCCTGAAAAATGTGAACTATTCATCGTAGAGGGAGATTCTGCTGGTGGTTCAGCCAAACAAGGACGTGACCGTGAATTTCAAGCGATTTTACCTATTCGAGGTAAAATTTTAAATGTGGAAAAAGCAACAATGGATAAAATTTTAGCTAACGAAGAAATTCGTTCTTTATTTACAGCAATGGGAACTGGTTTTGGTGGCGATTTTGATGTCTCGAAAGCACGTTATCACAAATTAGTTATCATGACCGATGCCGATGTCGATGGGGCACATATTCGCACGTTATTGTTGACTCTATTTTATCGCTATATGCGTCCAATTGTAGAAGCTGGTTATGTCTATATTGCACAACCACCACTGTATGGAGTGAAACAAGGTAAAAATATTACGTATGTTCAACCAGGTAAACGTGCTGAAGAAGAATTACAACGTGTCATTTCTGAATTACCAGCATCGCCAAAACCAAGCGTACAACGTTATAAAGGATTAGGTGAAATGGATGATCATCAATTATGGGAAACCACGATGGATCCTGAAAACCGCATGATGCTACAAGTAACTGTGGATGACGCGATCGAAGCCGATCAAGTTTTCGAGATGTTAATGGGTGATCGGGTTGAACCTCGCCGTGCGTTCATCGAAGAAAATGCACATTACGTGAAAAACTTAGATATCTAGTTTTAAAGGAGGAAATACCCATTGAGTGAAGAAATCAAGCAAAATATTCACCACGTAAATCTAACTAGTGAAATGAAAGATTCTTTTATCGATTATGCTATGAGTGTTATTGTAGCTCGTGCACTACCAGATGTTCGTGATGGATTAAAACCTGTTCATCGTCGTATTTTATATGGAATGAATGAATTGGGTGTTACACCAGATCGTGCGCATAAAAAATCAGCACGTATCGTAGGGGATGTGATGGGGAAATACCATCCTCACGGAGATAGTGCGATTTATGAATCGATGGTACGTATGGCCCAACCATTTAGCTATCGTTATATGTTAGTTGATGGTCATGGAAATTTTGGTTCTGTCGATGGTGATGGAGCTGCAGCGATGCGGTATACAGAAGCACGTATGAGTCGTTTAGCTGTTGAGATGTTACGCGATATCAATAAAGATACTGTGGATTTTCAAAGTAACTATGACGATACAGAACGTGAACCAGCTGTTTTGCCAGCACGTTTTCCTAACCTTTTAGTCAATGGAACAACAGGGATTGCAGTTGGGATGGCCACGAATATTCCACCACATAATTTAAATGAAGTGATCGCTGCGATCGACCTTGTGATGGAAAATCCAGAAGTAACAACAAGTGAATTGATGGAAGTTATTCCTGGACCTGATTTCCCAACCGGTGGTATCGTAATGGGAAAATCCGGCATTCGTCGTGCGTATGAAACGGGTAAGGGATCAATTATCGTTCGTGGTCGTGTAGAAATCGACGAGATGAAAAATGGGAAGGAACGTATTTTAATTACGGAATTACCCTATATGGTCAATAAAGCAAAATTGATCGAACGAATTTCTGAATTACATCGTGATAAACGAATAGAGGGAATTACTGCCTTGCGTGATGAATCAAGTCGTGCAGGAATGCGTATCGTGATCGAAATTCGTCGCGATGTCAGTGCATCTGTTATTTTAAATAATATTTACAAGATGACCGCCTTGCAATCCTCATTTGGTTTCAATATGTTAGCAATTGAAAATGGCGTGCCTAAAGTATTGAGTTTAAAACGTATTTTAGAAGATTACTTAGAGCACCAAAAAGAAGTTATTACTAGACGTACACGTTTTGACAAAGCCAAAGCAGAAGCTCGTGCGCATATTTTAGAAGGTCTACGTATTGCGTTAGATCATATCGATGAAATTATCACGATTATTCGAGCAGCCAAAGCAGATGATGAAGCTAAACAAGCTTTGATTGAACGATTTGAATTTTCAGATCGACAAGCACAAGCGATCTTGGATATGCGTTTACGTCGTTTGACAGGTTTAGAACGTGATAAAATCGAAAATGAGTACCAAGAATTGTTGAAATTAATTGCGGATTTAACCGATATCTTAGCACGTCCAGAGCGCGTACTTCAAATCATCAAAGAAGAATTGCATGAATTAGGAACACGTTTTGGTGACAAACGTCGAACTGAATTATTGGTTGGTGAAGTCTTATCTCTAGAAGATGAAGATTTGATCGAAGAAGAAGAAATCGTCATTACATTAACGAATAATGGCTATATCAAACGCTTAGCCAATAGTGAATTTAGATCACAGAGACGCGGTGGTCGAGGTGTACAAGGGATGGGCGTACATGATGAAGATTTTGTTAAAAACTTGGTATCTTGTTCGACCCACGATACATTACTATACTTCACAAATGCTGGGAAAGTTTACAAATCAAAAGGCTATGAAATTCCTGAATATGGACGTACAGCAAAAGGAATTCCTGTGATCAATTTATTAGGAATAGACTCAAGCGAACGCATCCAAGCAATTGTACCTGTTTCTAAGCAAGAAAATACTGAAGAAGAGTATCTATTCTTTACAACACGTTTAGGTGTCGTAAAACGTACTTCAGTGGCAGCATTCTCAAATATTAGAAGCAATGGATTGATTGCTATCGGTTTGAAAGAAAATGATGAATTAGTCAATGTTCTTCAAACTAAAGGTCAAAATACAGTGATCATCGGCACGCACTTAGGTTACTCTGTAACGTTCACAGAAGAAGTTGTCCGTGATATGGGGCGTATGGCAGCAGGTGTACGTGGTATTCGTTTACGTGACGAAGACTATGTAGTAGGATCGGCAATTTTACGTGAAGATAGCGAAGTATTAGTCATTACTGAAAATGGGTATGGTAAACGTACAGCGAGCCAAGAATATCCACTTAAAGGTCGTGGTGGTAAAGGGATTAAGACTGCGAACATTACTGAAAAAAATGGACCATTAGCTGGATTAACCACAGTCAATGGTGACGAGGATATATTGATGATTACCAATAAAGGTGTAATTATCCGCTTTAATGTAGCAAGTGTTTCGCAAACTGGCCGTTCAACGTTAGGTGTTCGTTTAATGAAAATGGAAAATGGAGCAAAAGTTGTAACAATGGCAACGGTTGAACCAGAGGAAGTAGAAGAAACTGAAGAAAACACCTCTGAAGAATAATAAATAAAAAAAGAAACTGCTTAAAATTATGCAGTTTCTTTTTTTATTACGTATTTATTAATGATGGGGAAGAAAAAAGATAAATCTTGCTTTTTCATGAAAATAGATGTATAATTTTTATTTGTGAGTAGTCAAATCAGACAACTCTCTCTGCCCTTAGAGCAATAAGGGCCAAAGTCCATAGGGAGGTGAAAAATCAATGGAAAACGCTAAATATGAAATCTTATATATTATCCGTCCAAACATTGATGAAGAAGCAAAATCAGCTTTAATCGAACGTTTCGATACAATCTTAAAAGATAACGGAGCAGAAGTTATCGAATCAAAAGATTGGGAAAAACGCCGTCTAGCGTACGAAATGAACGGATTCCGTGAAGGTATCTATCACATCGTAAAAATTTCTTCTCCATCAACAGCAGCAGCAGTGAACGAATTTGATCGTCTTGCTAAAATCAATGACGATATTATCCGTCACATGATTGTGAAAGAAGAAATCTAATTGTTTCACGTGAAACAAAAAAAGCGATGAGGAGATGACGAACCTTGATTAATAATGTTGTATTAGTCGGACGATTGACTAAAGATCCAGATTTACGTTATACAGCAAATGGTGCAGCAGTTGCAACCTTTTCTTTAGCCGTGAATCGTAATTTTACGAATCAAAGTGGTGAACGTGAGGCTGATTTTATTAATTGTGTCTTATGGCGCAAACCTGCTGAAACATTAGCAAATTATGCACGTAAAGGAACTTTACTTGGGGTTACCGGTAGGATTCAAACACGAAACTACGAAAATCAACAAGGTCAAAGAGTATATGTTACTGAAGTAGTGGCAGAAAACTTCCAATTGTTAGAATCTCGTTCTGCGTCTGAAAAAAGACAAGGTGGAGACACGAACTTTGGTGGAAATCAATCATCGAACTTTGGCAATACTTTCAATCAAAACCAGACATCTCAACCATCAAACGGAATGCCGAATTTTGATCGTGATACTTCTGATCCATTCGGAAGCTCATCAATTGACATTTCAGATGATGACTTACCATTCTAGAAAAAAGTGATAGGAGGGAAAAAGGATGGCACAACAAAGAAGAGGCGGACGTAAACGTCGTAAAGTAGACTATCTTGCAGCTAACCATATTGAACACGTTGACTACAAAGATGTTGAACTATTAAAAAGATTTATTTCAGAACGCGGTAAAATTTTACCACGTCGTGTAACTGGTACTGGTGCTAAAAACCAACGTAAATTAACAGTTGCAATCAAACGCGCACGTATTATGGGCTTATTACCATTCGTTGGTGAAGAGTAAACCATATGATAAAAGGAATCTCATAATCATGAGGTTCCTTTTTTGTATCATAATGTTTCACGTGAAACATTATGGTAGGTCATCAGGTGAACAGTAGGGATCATTTATGGTAAAATAAGAAATAAAATCTAAAAGATATGCATGAATGTTTCTCTTTTAGAAAAAGTTGGTATATTAAGGAGTAAGAACATGACAGTGATTGGAATTATTTCTTTGGATAACTATGATGATCTGATTGATCAAATGGATGATAAATATATTTCTACACTAAATTCTTTAGTGACTACAATTATTTCTGATTGGGCAAATAGCTACCATATATTTTATAAACGTTTAAATTCTGAGCGCTATCTTTTTGTAGCAAATGAATATAATTTAGAAGAGATGCAAGAAAAAAAATTTCCAATCTTAAATCAAGTAAAAGAAGCAGAGATGCATAGTGAGTTTATTTTGACTATTAGTATAGGGATCTCTTATGGTCAAGATGATATTGAGTCGATCGGTGAACGTGCACAGATGAATCTAGATTTAGCACAAGCTAGAGGTGGCGATCAAGTCGTGGTACGCGGAGAAGATCCGGATAGTAAACCTTTGTTTTATGGAGGGAATACGGATGGAACGATTCGTAGAACACGAACTCGTTCAAGAGCAATGAGTGTAGCACTAAAACGATTATTTAGTGAGAATAAAAAAGTATTCATCATGGGACACCGTTTTCCAGATATGGATGCAGTCGGGGCCTCTTTTGGAATGGCTGCAATTGCTCAAATGGTCGGGATTAAACCTTATATTTTAATTAACTATAAGCAAATGAATCCAGATATGAGTCGATGCCTAGAGGAATTAAAACAGTATCCAGAATTAAATGAATTATTGATTGAAGAAGAAGAAGCAATAGCGTCGATCGATAAGCAAAGCTTACTTGTGATGATCGATCACAATAAACCTTCTTTAGGAATCTCTGAACTGGTTTATCAGGCAAGTGAGAAAGTGATTATCATTGATCATCATAGAAGAAGTGAAGAATTTCCTGTACGTCCTTTGCTCACCTATATTGAGACATCGGCATCCTCTACTTCTGAGTTAGTATCGGAATTTATCCAATTTCTCACCACGAGAAAGCAGCGGTTACCAAGATTGGTTCCGACGCTTCTATTAGCTGGCATTTATGTGGATACTAAAAATTTTATTGTAAAAACGACTGGTAAGACGTTTGATGTGGCGAGTTTTTTAAAATCAAAAGGTGCAGATAACCCATTGATTCAATATTTATTGAGCTCAGATCTAGATTCTTATTTATTAATCAGTCGCTTGGTAGCTCGAAGCAAATACTATCGTAAGGATATTTTAATTTCTGTTGCGGAAGACGAAGAAATCTATGATAGTATTACGGTAGCAAAGACAGCAGATACACTGCTTTCTCTAAATGGTATCAATGCATCTTTTGTGATCACTAAGCAAGCAGATGATAAAATTGGAATTAGTGCTCGGAGTACTGGTAAAATTAATGTACAGGCTATTATGGAAGCATTGAACGGTGGTGGACATTTTACGAATGCTGCTACACAACTCTCAGGAAAAACATTAGAAGAAGTACAAGAGCTGTTATATGTCGAATTGGACCAACGAAATTTTAATGAGGAGTGAACAAAATGAAAGTAATTTTTTTAGCAGACGTTAAAGGTAAAGGTAAAAAAGGTGATGTAAAAGAAGTACCAGCAGGCTATGCACAAAATTATTTATTTAAGAATAAATTGGCAAAAGAAGCAACAAATGAAACGATTTCTGAATTAAAAGGAAAACAAAAAGCACAAGAAAAACATGAAGCAGAATTAGTTGAAGAAGCAAAACAACTAAAAGCAACGTTAGAAGCTGAAGAAACAGTCGTGAAACTACAGGCTAAAGCCGGCCAAGATGGACGATTGTTTGGTTCAATTCCATCGAAACAAATTACAGATGCTCTAGAAAAACAATACAAAATCAAAGTCGACAAACGTAAAGTTGATTTAAAACAACCTATCCGCACATTAGGAACTACTGAGATTCCAGTAAAATTACATCAAGGAGTCACAGCAACGATTCGTGTTCATGTCCAAGAAGTCAAATAAAAGTAGAAATATGCAGCAAATGAGGGGAACAACCAATGAATGAAGTTTTGCAAGATCGCATTCCGCCTCAAGATATTGAAGCAGAACAAGCTGTTTTAGGTGCCATTTTTTTAGACTCAGATACGATTGTAGACGCTATGGAAGTATTGGAACCGCGAGCTTTTTATCGGCGTGCACATCAGTTGATATTTCAAGCTATGATTCAGTTAAATGATCGGAATGAAGCAATCGATGTCATTACATTAAAGTCAGAACTTGAGCAAGCAAATGGGCTGGAAGATGTTGGAGGTATTTCTTATTTAATTGAGTTAAGCCAAGCTTCACCATCAGCTTCGAGTATTGCATATTATGCTAAAATCGTTAGTGATAAAGCAATGCTTCGCAATTTAATCCATACGGCAAATCAAATTGTCACGATGGGATTTGAACAAAGTGAAGACATTCAAACGATTATTGATGATGCAGAACGCAGTATTTTAGAAGTTACAGAAAAACGTAATAGCAGTGGATTTCGTTCAATAGCAAATGTACTAAATACAACGATTGAAACGATTGATCAACTTGCTCAACAAGGTGAAGCAATCACTGGACTACCTACAGGCTATCAGGCATTAGATAAAATGACAGCTGGTTTACAAAAAGAAGAGTTAATTATCATTGCTGCCCGACCTGCTGTGGGAAAGACTGCTTTTGCATTGAATATTGCTCAAAATATTGGAACTAAAACTGATGAATCGGTAGCCATATTTAGTTTAGAAATGGGTGCTGAGTCATTGGTTAATCGTATGCTTTGTGCAGAGGGCTCAATCCAAGCTGCAAATCTTCGAACGGGGCAGTTGACTGAGGAAGAGTGGCGTGCTCTGATCGTAGCTATGGGAAGCTTGTCGCAAGCGAATATTTATATTGATGATACGCCAGGGATTAAAATATCAGAAATTCGTGCACGTTGTCGAAAACTTGCTCAAGAAAAGGGCGGTCTGGGTTTGATTTTGATTGACTATTTACAGTTGATCGAAGGAACTGGACGAGAAAGTCGTCAACAAGAGGTATCAGAGATCTCACGTCAGTTGAAAAAACTAGCTAAGGAATTAAAAGTTCCTGTTATTGCATTATCTCAGCTCTCACGTGGTGTAGAACAACGTCAGGACAAACGTCCCGTTTTGAGTGATATTCGTGAATCTGGTTCGATTGAGCAAGATGCCGATATCGTAGCATTTTTATATCGCGAAGATTATTACGAGCGTGAAGGCGAAGAAAATGAAGAAAAAGAAGAGCAAATCGACAATAAGGTTGAAGTAATTATTGAAAAAAACCGTAGTGGAGCTCGTGGAACAGTCGAATTGTTATTTATCAAAGAATACAATAAATTTTCTTCATTGTCTTTACGTGAAGAATTTAGTTAAGCGAAACGATCTAGATTTATTTTCTAGATCGTTTCTTTTTTTCTGTAAATTTAGTTATAAATTACAATAATGTTCGTTTTTTGCTTTAATTTTAGTTTAAATAAAAAAAAACATTCGATAATTATTTGAATTATACTGAAAAACTTGCTACAATGTTTTGGGAATACAACAAAATAAGAAAGAGGTATTCATATGTCATCAGTAGTAGTAGTAGGAACACAATGGGGCGACGAAGGTAAAGGAAAGATTACAGATTTTTTAAGTGAAAATGCAGAAGTTATTGCACGCTATCAAGGTGGCGATAACGCAGGACATACCATTAAATTTGATGGAACAACATATAAATTACATTTAATTCCTTCAGGGATCTTTTACCCTGAAAAAATTAGCGTGATTGGAAATGGCGTCGTTGTCAATCCAAAATCTTTAGTCAAAGAATTAGCGTATTTAAAAGACCATGAAGTCTCAACAGATAACTTACGTATTTCTGATCGAGCACATGTGATTTTACCTTATCATATTAAATTAGATCAATTACAAGAAGATTCAAAAGGTGAAAATAAAATTGGAACGACAATCAAAGGAATCGGACCTGCTTATATGGATAAAGCAGCACGTGTTGGAATTCGAATCGCTGATTTGTTAGATAAAGAAATTTTTGCTGAACGATTGGCGATTAATTTAGAAGAAAAAAATCGTCAATTTGTTAAAATGTTTGATTCTGAACCAATTGATTTTGATGATATTTTTGAAGAATACTATGCATATGGACAAGAAATTAAACAATATGTTACAGATACTTCAGTGATTTTAAATGATGCTTTGGATGAAGGACGACGAGTTTTATTCGAAGGAGCTCAAGGTGTAATGCTGGATATCGATCAAGGAACATATCCATTTGTAACTTCATCTAATCCAGTCGCTGGTGGTGTGACCATTGGAAGTGGTGTCGGTCCTTCTAAAATCGATAAAGTAGTAGGTGTATGTAAGGCGTATACATCTCGTGTTGGAGATGGTCCTTTTCCTACTGAATTATTTGATGAAGTAGGTGATCAAATTCGTGAAGTCGGCCGTGAATATGGAACAACAACAGGACGTCCTCGTCGTATCGGCTGGTTTGATTCAGTCGTGATGCGTCATTCTCGTCGCGTATCTGGAATCACAAATCTTTCATTGAATTCAATCGATGTATTAAGTGGATTAGAAACAGTTAAAATCTGTACAGCATATGATCTGGATGGAGAATTGATTTATCATTATCCAGCGAGCTTGAAAGAGCTACAACGCTGTAAACCAGTTTATGAAGAATTACCAGGATGGTCTGAAGATATTACTGGATGCAAAACATTAGCTGAACTTCCTGAAAATGCACGTAATTATGTACGTCGTATTTCTGAGTTAGTTGGAGTTCGTATTTCGACTTTTTCGGTAGGACCTGATCGTAATCAAACGAATATTTTAGAGAGTGTTTGGTCACAAATCTAATATTAAAAAGAGAGCTTAGGACTCTCTTTTTTTTTGTGAATTTAACTAATTAAATAACGTAAGTTTCTTAATTTAAAAAAATATTTAAGCATATTAAGTGACGAATATGTAAGGTTATAGTATGATTGTTTTATCGCATAAGGTAACAAAAATATATGTGAAGCAATTATTCGGATTATATTGAAGGGAGTGTTTTATATGGGATTAATCTGGTCATTAATCGTCGGTGCTATCATCGGTGCGATTGCAGGTGCTATCACAAATAAAGGATCTTCTATGGGTTGGATTGCAAATATCGTTGCAGGTCTAGTCGGATCTTTTGTAGGACAAGCATTGTTTGGAACTTGGGGACCATCTTTAGCAGGTATGGCATTAGTACCATCAATTATTGGTGCAATTATCGTCGTTGCTGTTGTGGCATTCTTCGTAGGTCGCAAATAATCAAAATAGTAAAAACGCTTGGGAACTTCCCAAGCGTTTTTTTTATGCAGATAATTCAGCAATTCGGGCTTGAACATCTGGATTTTCTAAAAATTCATCATAAGTTGTTTCGGCACGATCGACAACACCATTAGGCGTTAATGCAATAATACGGTTCGCTAATGTTTGGATAAATTGATGGTCATGTGAGGCAAATAGTAAAGAGCCTGTGAAAGACATCAGTCCATCATTTAATGCCGTAATCGATTCTAAGTCTAAATGGTTTGTTGGATCATCTAAAACTAACACATTGGCTTTTGAAAGCATCATTTTAGACAACATACAACGTACTTTTTCACCACCAGATAGAACATTAACAGATTTTAAGACTTCATCGCCAGAAAAGAGCATACGGCCTAAGAAGCTACGTAAGAAGGTATTATCATCTTCTTCTTTACTTGCATATTGACGTAACCAGTCTAAAATCGTAATATCGCTTGAAAATTCTTTCGTGGTATCTTTAGCTAGATAAGCTTGAGTAGTTGTTACACCCCAACGGACACTTCCAGTATCAGGTGTTAAATCACCCATGATCACACGGAAGAGTGTTGTTGTTGCAATATCATTGTCTGCTACAAAAGCGACTTTATCATCTTTATTTAATGTAAAACTGATATTATCTAAGATTTTTTTACCGTCGATTGTTACACTTACATTCTCAACTTGTAGTAAATCATTTCCGATTTCACGTTCGGGTTTGAATCCAACGAACGGATACCGTCTTGAAGAAGGTTGAATATCATCTAAGGTAATTTTATCTAACATTTTTTTACGAGAAGTTGCTTGTTTTGATTTTGATGCATTTGCACTAAAGCGAGCAATAAAATCTTGCAATTCTTTGATTTGTTCTTCTTTTTTAGCATTCGATTGTGACTGTAATTTTGCAGCCAATTGACTAGATTCTAACCAGAAATCATAGTTTCCAACATATAATTTGATTTTACCAAAATCAAGATCGGCCATGTGTGTACATACTTTATTCAAGAAATGACGGTCATGGGATACTACGATAACGGTATTTTCAAAGTTGATTAAAAATTCTTCTAACCAATTGATTGATTGGATATCTAATCCATTCGTTGGCTCATCTAGAAGTAATACATCAGGTTTACCAAAAAGAGCTTGTGCTAATAACACTTTGACTTTTTGTCCACCAGTTAATTCGCTCATTAGTGAATCGTGTAATTCTTCAGGAATGTTCAGTCCTTGTAGTAAAACAGAAGCCTCTGATTCAGCTTCCCATCCATTTAATTCAGCAAATTCGCCTTCGAGTTCAGCCGCACGAATACCGTCTTCATCGCTAAAATCTTCTTTCATATAAATGGCATCTTTTTCTTTCATAACCTTGTACAATTGTTCATGACCCATAATAACAGTTTCTAAAACAGTGTATTCTTCAAAATCATAATGATTTTGACGTAATACAGCTAGACGTTCATTAGGACCAAGAATCACATTCCCTGTAGAAGGTTGGATATCACCAGCCAAAATTTTTAAAAAAGTCGATTTTCCTGCACCATTTGCACCAATCAAGCCATAACAGTTTCCGGGCGTAAATTTAATATTAACATCATCAAAAAGTTTGCGATCCGAAAAGTGCAAACTAACATCACTTACTGTAATCAACGCGTTTCCTCACTTTATTTGAATTTGACCGAAGTCTTCTTAAAATTATAGCGGTCTACGCGCAAAGTTTCAAGAAAATCAACAGATTCAAAGAAAACTTTAAGGTCATCCTTGTGATAAACTGTTTTTCCAATATGTGTGATTGATATGTTCGACATAAATTATAATTTGAAGTGTTTTCCCTTCACTTTCGTTAATCGTCCGTGACACACCTCGTACAGCATAAAACTTGTCGACCTCTTTTAATTCCACAGTATCCCCAGTACGTGGAACTTCATCGATTTTGCTTTCTATCGTTTTTTTGCTATACAAATCGACAAAAGATACATGATACATAAAAACACCCCTTATTTTATTCATTTCATCTATTGTAACCTCTTACATTTTTAGAGTAAAGAAAAACCGAACTTTTAGAAAAAAGTTCGGTTTTTTTTATTCCCTGATTTGTCCATCACCGTAAACGATATATTTAATAGAGGTTAATTCTGGTAATCCCATAGGTCCACGTGCATGGATTTTTTGAGTCGAGATTCCAATCTCAGCGCCGTAGCCAAACATAAATCCATCCGTAAATCGAGTGGAGGCGTTGACATATACAGCTGCGGCATCTACTTCATTTAAGAATTTTTGAGAAGCTTGGTAACTATCGGTCACAATCGCCTCGGAATGTTTTGTATTGTAATAGTTAATATGTGCAATAGCACTTTCGATTGAGTCAACTAGTTTAATGGCCAAAATATAATCTGAATACTCAGTCTCCCAATCCTCATCGGTAGCCAAGGAAGCAGATGTTAAATAAGCAGATGCTTCTTCATCAGCACGTAATTCAACATTAGCGTCTAGTAACGCACGTTCGATGTGAGGAAGATATTCTTTTGCCACATCACGATGTATCAGGAGCGTTTCTGCAGCATTACAAACAGATGGACGTTGAGCTTTAGCATTCACAATGATTTTGATGGCCATATCTAATTGTGCATCTTTATCGATATACACATGATTATTGCCAGTTCCTGTTTCAATTACCGGAACAGTAGCTGTTTCTTTTACTCGTTTGATCAATCCAGCACCGCCACGAGGAATTAGAACATCAAGGTATTCCGTTAATTTCATGAGTGCTGCAGCTGTTTCATGAGAAGTATCTGTTACAAATTGGATCGCGTATTGAATACTTGGGTAATGAGCGAGAACAGATTGCATGATCGTTACAAGCATTTTATTTGAATGAAAAGCTTCTTTTCCACCACGTAGGATAACTGCATTGCCTGATTTAAAACATAGACTGGCTGCATCGGTAGTCACATTAGGTCGAGATTCATAAATGATTCCAATAACACCTAAAGGAACTCGTTTTTTACCAATAAGTAAACCTGCTTCGTTTTTCCACATGTTATCCACATTACCCACAGGATCAGGTAACTGAATAACTTGGCGAATGCCTTCAGCCATTTCTTGAATTCTTTCTGTGGATAACCTCAAGCGATCTTGCATAACAGGAGCGATCCCATTTTTATCTGCATTTTCTAAATCTTTTTGGTTTGCAGATAAAATTGCTGGTGTTTGTTCGAGTAATGCTTGCGCAATTTGTTCTAAAATCTTATTTTTTTCAGTAGTATTGAATAAACTTAACGCATGAGCGCTTGCTTGTGCTTGCGAACCAAGCTGTTTTAATAGTTCCATCTAGAATTCCTCCTTGAATAAAGTTCCGATTTCTTTACCTGCTAAAATATCAAAAATAATTTTAGGCTGTTGTCCGTTAGCTAAAACCATCGCGCTATGACTCTTTAATACACGTGTAGCAGCTTTTAGTTTACTTGTCATTCCACCAGTACCATATGCACTACCTTTACCTGTTGCTTGTGAAAGGAGAGTTTCGGTGATTTTAGAGATGTGTGGATATAATGTTGCGTTTGGATCACTAAGAGGATTGTTACTATAAAAGCCATCGATGTCCGATAACATAATTAAAAGATCAGCATGGATCAATTCGGCCACAATGGCTGAAAGTTGATCGTTATCCCCGAATTTGGTTTGGTGATCCAACTCGTCGACGGCGACAGTGTCATTTTCGTTGATAATAGGGATGATTCCCATTGTCAATAACTGTTCTAGAGTGTTGATCACATTCTCACGACTTGTTGGGTATTCTACAATATCACGAGTTAATAATAATTGCGCAGTTTGCTTTCCATAAGTCGCAAAGCGTTGATTGTAAATATTCATTAAAGCAGCTTGTCCAACAGCTGCTACTGCTTGTTGTTTTGGAATCGTTGTAGGACGTGTCGTTAGGTTTAGATGATTCATTCCTACCCCAACGGCTCCTGAAGAAACTAAAATGACTTCTTTATCTTGATTTCTTAAATCGCTTAGGACGAAAGCTAATTCATCGATTCCAGCTAGATTGATTTCGCCATTAGCGTACATTAAGGAACTTGTTCCGATTTTGATGACGATACGTTTTGAATGTTTTAATTTAGACCGCATATAGGTACTCCAACTTTTCTAATTTTTATAATTGTTCTTATTTTACCTATAAATGGTATAGAAGTCATGTTTCTTTTATTAAAAAATTCTGTAAATTATCAGGAAGTTTTTCGCTTTTGTTTTTTTTCTCATAAATTATCGTTAAAATATAAATAGTGTGATCGATTCTTTAATGACTTAATTCATTCTATGATAGAATAGATTTTGTAATTTAATAGGGGGCAGAAAAGTGAAAAAAAGAGGATTTGAAATTGTAACATCGTATCAAGATAAAGAAATTCAATTGCCAGTACGAGCAACGAAGCAAGCTGCAGGATATGATTTTGAAGCAGCAGAAGATATTATTGTACCTAGTGTCATCAAACAATGGATGCAAAATAAACACGATTTAACTCATGTTTTAAAACCGACATTAGTACCTACAGGAATTAAAGCGTATATGCAAGAAGACGAGTTCTTACAGTTAGCCAATCGTTCGAGCAATCCGTTAAAACGCTTTTTAATGATGGGAAATGGTGTTGGAATCATCGATGCTGATTATTATGAAAATCCGAATAATGAAGGACATATCATGTTTCAGTATGTAAACTTTGGACTAACGGATCAAGTGATCAAAAAAGGTGAGCGAATTGGCCAAGGAATCTTTTTGCCATTTTTAAAAGCAGATGATGATCAAGCAGAAGCAACACGAACAGGTGGATTTGGTTCTTCAGGTCGAAAATAAAAGAGGAGGCGCTATATGGCTAAAAAAGCAAAAATTCAATTTGAATGCCAACATTGTGGCTATATTTCGCCACGATTTTTAGGGAAGTGCCCACAATGTCAAAGTTGGAATTCGATGGTCGAAGTCAAGATCCAAGATCAGACAGATAGACGAACTCGAGCTACGATTACGGGTGAAAAAATGCGACCAACACGTTTAAATGACGTGATTCCTAAAAAACAAGCAAGAGTCAAAACGGATCTTGAAGAGTTAAATCGAGTACTAGGCGGTGGAGTTGTACCAGGTTCAATGGTTCTACTAGGAGGCGATCCAGGAATTGGAAAATCAACGTTATTGCTACAAGTATCACAACAATTAGCGGCAACCGGTGGTAAAGTATTGTATGTTTCTGGAGAAGAAAGTGCAGAACAAATTAAAATGCGTGCCCAACGTTTAGGTGTGATTGATCAGGAATTTTACTTGTATGCGGAAACTGATATGTCAGATATTCGTCAAGCAATCGAAGATCTAGAACCCGACTATGTCATTATCGACTCTATTCAAACGATGACACAGCCAGATGTCAGTAGTGTTGCTGGAAGTGTGAGTCAAGTACGTGAAACAACCGCTGAGCTATTAAAGATTGCAAAAAGCAATGGGATCGCTATCTTTATCGTAGGTCATGTCACCAAAGAAGGCTCAATTGCTGGACCTAGGATGTTGGAGCATATGGTAGATACCGTGTTATACTTTGAGGGAGAACAACATCAAAGCTTTCGTATCTTGCGTGCGGTAAAAAATCGATTTGGATCAACAAATGAGATTGGGATTTTTGAAATGGTCGAGGGCGGATTACAAGAAGTACAAAATCCTTCTCAAGTCTTTTTGGAGGAACGTTTAGCCGGAGCAACTGGATCAGCAATCGTGGTCGCATTGGAAGGTAGCCGACCTATTTTGGTAGAAATCCAAGCTTTAGTGACGCCAACAATGTTTGGAAATGCCAAACGAACCACAACTGGTTTAGATTTTAATCGTGTATCTTTGATTATGGCGGTTTTAGAAAAACGAACAGGTCTACTGCTCCAAAATCAAGATGCCTATTTAAAAGCTGCCGGTGGAGTAAAATTAAATGAACCAGCCATCGATTTAGCCATTGCGATTAGTCTAGCTTCTAGTTATAAAGAAAAAGGAACAAGCCCGGAAGAGTGCTTTATTGGTGAGATCGGATTGACTGGAGAAATCAGACGAGTAACCGCTATTGAACAACGTGTAAAAGAAGTTCAAAAGTTAGGCTTTACTCGAGTCTATGTGCCAAAGAATAACCTGACAAATTGGGTGCCACCAAAAGAAATCGAAGTGATTGGAGTCGCAACGTTATCAGAAGCTTTGCGTAAAGTGTTTCGTTAAAGATAAGGAGGGATGTCAATGAAGCAACGAGTCGTCACCATTTTAATGATACTGGCCGGAATCAGTTTAGGAATTTCTATTCTGCCTGCTGGTTGGGAAATGATTGGACAAGAAACAAATGATTGGCTAAATAACACGATTACAAATAGTATTTTAGGTGCACTTATTTTTTATCTTTTATCTTTAATTTTTGTAAAGTATATTTTAGCTGGGATCAAACGTTTAGAAGAAAAATTAAGTGAATTCAGCATACCCTATATTCTGTTTGGCTCAATAGGAGCGATTATAGGCTTGCTATTGGGTGTAATTATTTCGATTCCATTTTTCAACTGGAAATTACCCTTTGTAAATAGTATCGTACCGGTCATTATGATGTTTATTCTAGGTTACTTAGGTTTTCGTTTAGGGACAACTCGCATGGATGAATGGCGTAAGATGTTTACGCCGAAAACGAAAAAAAATGAAGAAACAGCTGATAGTCAGCTTTTAGATCGAAAAAGTAGTGAGGCGTTTCGCAAGTATAAAATATTAGATACTAGCGTCATCATTGACGGACGTATTTATGACATCGCGCAAACTGGATTTTTAGAAGGTGTATTACTCATTCCTAACTTTGTCTTGTTCGAATTGCAATATATCGCAGACTCTAGTGATAGTTTGAAACGAGTACGTGGCCGTCGTGGGCTAGACATTTTAAATGCCTTACAAGAGGATGAAAAAATTGCAGTTGAGATGTACGAAGGTGATTTTGAAGATATTTCGGAAGTAGACACTAAGTTATTAAAATTAGCAAAATTAGTCGATGGAGTCGTTGTGACTAATGATTTTAACTTAAATAAAGTCGCTTCATTTCAAAATGTTCCTGTCTTAAATATCAATGCGCTTGCCAATGCAGTCAAACCAGTTGTGATTCCAGGTGAGACGATGAATGTGCTTGTAGTAAAAGCGGGTACAGAGAGACAGCAAGGCGTTGCGTATCTTGATGATGGCACAATGGTGGTCGTTGAAGATGGTCAGCATTTTATGAATGAACGAATCGAAGTTGTGGTGACGAGTGCGCTGCAAACTGCCGCTGGGCGAATGATTTTTGCGAAACCAGCACATGGTACCAGAGGAATTCGTCATGAGGATCAAAATAAATAAAAAAATTGAAAAAATGACTCAAGGTTGTTCAGTTGACTTTACTATTCGCGCTATTGAATGTACAATTCAACTGAACAGCTTTTTTTGTAAGCGAGAAGAATCATTTTATTTTAGAATAAAATCGATAGTTAAGAAAAGAGGATTATTATGACAAAAGTACGTGTACGTTATGCACCAAGTCCAACTGGACATTTGCATATTGGAAATGCGAGAACCGCACTATTTAATTACCTATATGCGCGCCATCATGATGGAGAATTTATTATCCGCATCGAAGATACCGATCAAAAACGTAATATCGAAGATGGTGAAAAAAGCCAATTAGAAAACCTAGCATGGTTAGGGATGGAATGGGATGAATCACCACAAAAACCAGGTGAATATGGACCATATCGTCAATCGGAGCGTAAAGAAATCTATCAACCAATGATTGATCAACTATTAGCGAGTAACTTAGCATACAAATGTTACTGTACGGAAGAAGAATTAGAAGCTGAACGTGAAGCACAACGCTCGCATGGTGAGATGCCTCATTATGGTGGAAAATGTGCTAATCTATCTCCAGAAGAACAAGCAGAAAAAGAATCAATGGGAGTTACTCCTGTTATTCGATTCCGCGTTCCAAAAGGTAATGAGTATCGCTTTGACGATATGGTAAAAGGTGAGATCGCTTTTGAAGCTGAAAACGTTGGTGGAGATTTTGTTATTCAAAAACGTGATGGCATGCCGACATATAACTTTGCGGTAGCTGTTGACGATCATTTGATGAAAATCACACACGTACTACGTGGAGATGACCATATTGCTAATACACCAAAACAATTGATGATTTACGAAGCATTCGGTTGGACACCTCCTGAATTTGGACATATGACATTGATCATCAATTCAGAAACAGGGAAAAAATTAAGCAAGCGTGACGAAACGATTTTACAATTTATTGAACAATACCGTGAATTAGGTTACTTACCAGAAGCAATGTTCAACTTTATTGCACTTCTAGGTTGGTCACCAGTGGGCGAAGATGAATTGTTTAGTCAAGAAGAATTGATTAAATTATTCGATCATGAGCGTTTAAGTAAATCACCAGCAGCCTTTGATGCTAAAAAACTAGAATGGGTAAACAATGCGTATATGAAAGCTATGGATCTAGATGTACTGGCTGCAATGTGTACACCATATCTAGTAAAAGCACATGATTTAGGTGAATTGGACGAAACAAAACAAGCTTGGATCAAAAAAATTGTCGCGTTATACCAACCACAAATGAGCTATGCACAAGAAATCGTAGAACTTTCTAGTTTATTCTTTGAAGAACATCCAACATTAGATGAAGCGGCTGAGGAAGTCTTAGTAGGTGAAACAGTACCAACTGTTTTGGCAGCTTTTAAAGAAAAATTAGCAGCGATGGAAATTGTAGAAGCTGCAGAGGTCAAAGCAGCAATTAAAGAAGTACAAAAAGAGACTGGTATTAAAGGGAAAAACCTCTTTATGCCGATCCGCGTAGCTGTTTCAGGACAAACTCATGGTCCTGAATTACCAGATACAGTAGAATTACTAGGTAAAGAAAAAGCTTTAGCACATTTAAATCAAGTTTTATAAACAAACACAATGAACAGACGAAGTACGACTTCCTTTTTTAAGAGAGATTGTGGCTGGTGAAAACAATCAAAAGGATAAGGAAATGCACCTGGGAGTGGTTTTGGCTAACGTCAAGAACGGATGAAGACCGTTATTCTTTCAAGGCAGAGAAATCTGTAAAGAAAAGTGGAACCACGCCGTCGCGTCTTTTTACATGCATTGTGTATGTAAAAAGACGCGATTTTTTTAGAAAATGAATCAGAGGAAGGATTAAATAAAACGAATGAGTTGGATGAAACGTGCAGTTGCAGCCGCTAAAAAAAATGATCCTGCGGCAAGGACTACCTTAGAAGTGATACTGACTTATCCAGGTGTACATGCTTTATTTTGGCATCGAGTATCGCATTTTTTATATAAACATCATTTTTTCTTACTAGCTAGAATACATTCTCAAATTTGGCGTAATTTTACTGGTATTGAGATTCATCCCGGGGCTACGATTGCTCCAGGAGTCTTTATTGATCATGGTATGGGAATCGTTATTGGAGAAACTGCAGAAATTGAAGAAGATGTCGTTTTATTTCATGGTGTAACGCTAGGTGGAACGGGAAAAGATCGCGGAAAGCGTCATCCTACTGTTAAAAGAGGAGCAGTTATTTCATGTAATACACAAGTATTAGGACCTGTGACGATCGGAGAATATGCTAAGATCGGTGCTGGAGCAGTCGTGATACAAGATATACCAGCTGAAGCGACTGCAGTAGGTGTTCCAGCAAAAATCGTTCGTTTGAAAGGAGCAAAAGTTAGATGATTAAAATTTATAATACAATGACTAGGCAAAAAGAATTATTTAAGCCCTTAGAAGAAAATAAAGTAAAGATGTATGTTTGCGGGCCAACAGTTTACAATTACATTCATGTCGGAAACGGCCGTAGTACGGTAGCTTTTGATACGATTCGACGCTATTTTACTTACCGAGGATATGACGTTCACTATGTTTCGAATTTTACTGACGTAGATGATAAAATTATTCGCGTTGCAAATGAATTAGGTGAGACCGCACCTGAAGTAGCGCAACGCTTTATCGATGCATTTAATGAAGACACACACGCATTGAATGTACAACCTGCGGATAAAAATCCTCGAGTGATGGATTATATTGAAGATATTGTTGCCTTTATCGAGGTGTTGCTTGATAAAGGATATGCTTATGAAATCAACGGTGACGTATATTATCGAACGCGCAGATTTGATCGCTATGGTAAATTAAGCGGACAATCTATTGATGAGCTTGAGATCGGTGCAAGTCAAAGAACGGGTGAGGAACAGCAAATCAAGGAAGATCCTTTAGATTTTGCTTTATGGAAACATGCGAAATCAAATGAAATCTCTTGGGAAACTCCTTGGGGATCTGGACGTCCAGGATGGCATATCGAATGTTCCGTGATGGCAACAAAAGAATTAGGCGAAACAATCGATATCCATGGCGGAGGGCAAGATCTAGCTTTTCCACATCATGAAAATGAGATTGCGCAAAGTGAAGCAAAAACCGGGCATGTATTTGCAAATTATTGGATGCATAACGGATTTGTGACAATGGGAAATGAAGACGAAAAAATGAGTAAATCTTTAGGAAATTTTGTGACTGTTCATGAATTGATACAAGAGATTGATCCTCAAGTTTTACGCTTCTTTTTAGCAAGTACACAGTATCGACGTCCTTTACGTTATTCTATAAAAGGGATTGAAGAAGCGGGAACGAATCTTCAACGGTTGAAGACGACTATCGAGAGTGCTAATTTTCGTTTAGAACACGCGCATGACCACTTAGAAGCGGATATGATTTTAAAACAAGAACTTGATATGTTGCGTGAGCAATTTATTACAGAAATGGATGATGATTTCAATACAGCAAATGGATTAACAGTTATTTATGAATTAAGTAAATGGCTGAATCGTTATATTGAACAGACTGAAGTTTCAAGAAATATTTTAGAACAAGCAGTCTCCTTACTAACACAATGGTTAAGTATTTTTGGTGTTGAATTTACAACGGAACTGGTTGATGAAACAGTAGAACAATTGATTCAAGAGCGAAACGAAGCACGTACAAATCGCAATTTTGCACGTAGTGATGAAATACGCGATTTGTTGAAAGCACAAGGAATTATTTTAGAAGATACGGCACAAGGAACACGTTGGAGAAGAGAATAAATGAGAGATTATAAACAGTTAAATGGTTTGGCTTTGGCATATGTTGGCGATGCAATCTATGAAATTTATGTTCGGGATCACTTAGTATCGATTGGTTTGACACGACCAAACCAATTGCACAAAGCAGCGACACATTACGTTTCAGCTAAAGCACAAGCAGCGTTGATACATCAAATGTTAGAAGAAGAAGTATTGACTCAAGAAGAACAAGATTTTTACCGTCGAGGACGTAATAGTAAAAGTTATACAAGCGCTAAAAATGCCGATATCACAACGTATCGTATTTCAACTGGCTTTGAGGCCTTGATGGGGTATTTACATTTGACAAAGCAACACGCGCGATTAGAAGAATTGATTCAATGGTGTATTGAGAAAGTAGGCGATTTAGATGGTAAGAAATAATCCACGACAACAAAAGCGAGAGAACTTTGATAAAAAGAGAAGTTCTAAAGCAAAACGAGTCGAAAAAACATCACGTGAAGTCGAACGCACAGAAGAAGAGCTAGCAGAAAACTTTGTTTTTGGGCATCATGCTGTAGTCGAAGCATTAAAGCAAGGCCGAGGAAATAAACTATTTTTACTAGAAGATGCACATGGCGATAAAATCGATGAATTAAAAGAATTAAGCCGTGAACAAGCCGTTCCAGTCAAATGGGTTCCAAAACAAAAGCTTGATACAATGAGCCAAAATGGCGTTCATCAAGGGATGATTTTAGCCATTACACCTTACGAGTATTTAAGTTTAGATGAACTGATCGAACGTTCACCGGAGCAACCATTTTATCTAATTTTAGATAGTTTGGAAGATCCACATAATTTTGGTTCGATTTTGAGAACTGCAGATGCAAGTGGCGTCGATGGCATTATTATTCCAAAACATCGTGCTGTAGGAATTACTCCTGTTGTAGTCAAAACATCGACTGGAGCCGTAGAGCATGTTCCAACTGCACGTGTCACCAACTTATCACAAGCTGTTCAACAATTAAAAGAACAAGGATTCTGGATTTTTGGTACGGATATGAAAGGTACAGATTATCGTTCTTGGAATGCAAAAGGGTCTATCGCGCTGATTGTTGGCAACGAGGGTCGTGGAATGAGTGAAGGTTTGAAAAAACAAACGGATGAATTATTAACCATTCCAATGACAGGTCATGTTCAAAGTTTAAATGCGGGGGTTGCAGCAGGTTTATTGATGTATGAAGCATACTATCAACGACGAGTGGATCATACATGAAAAATGAATTGTTGATTGTAGATGGTTATAATATGATCGGGGCATGGCCTGAACTTGCCACATTAAAAAATCAAGATCGACTAGAAGAGGCTCGAGAAGATTTACTACAGCGTTTATCAAATATGGCAAAATATGAAGGACTAGAAGTAATTGTCGTATTTGATGCTCAACTCGTTCCGGGCGTAACACAAAGCTATCAAAAATATCAGTTGGAAGTGATTTTTACAGAAGAAGGCGAGACAGCTGATTCTTATATCGAACGTATCGCGGGTGAAAAAAATAATGTTATCACCCAAGTTCGAGTGGCTACAAGCGATTTAGCAGAACAATGGGTCGTTTTTTCACAGGGAGCTTTGAGGGTTTCAGCACGCGAACTGTATCAGCAAATCCAAAAAACTGAAAAAACAATTACACAACATCAAAAAGAAATCGACTATAGTGCATATCGTCGAAATTCACCTTGGGATAAGACCCAATTAGAAGTGCTCAACCAAAAATTAAAAGAATTAAGTAAAAAAAAATAAACGAGTTGGACTTGTTAGGTCAAGTCCAACTCGTTTATTCGATGTTCACATGTTCATGGAGTGCTTGTTCGTTAGAAGTCTGATCCTTTTGGGCGATCATTAAGGCTAAAACATCTAGTGTGATATGAACGGTTTGATCAAATAATGTCGATAATAATTGAATTGAAGCGATACCTGAGCCAGTTTTTGTCGCGCCTGGAACGATTAGAACAGTATCTGCTAATATAGCTAAAGGAGAAGTAGGATCACTTGTGATAGCTAAAATTGTCAATCCCATTTTTTTAGCTGTTTCAGTTTCTTTTAAAATACCTGAGGTCGTTCCAGATCCTGAAATAGCGATCCAAAGATCTCCTTGTTGAATAGAAGGTGTAATTGTTTCGCCAATCACGAAGTCAGTGTATCCGATATGCATCAGACGCATGGCAAAACTTTTGGCTTGAAATCCACTTCTACCTGCACCGGTAATAAAAATTCTCGTTTGTTTATCAAATAAAGCGAGTGCTTGTTCTAATTGCGTTTCATCTACTTGTTGCATGACAGTATTGATTTCGTCCATTACTTTTTGAATCATGATAAAAGTGCCTCCTTAAATTGTTTGATTGCTTTTATAGGATCTTCTGCTTTTGTAATCGCTGAACCGACAATAATTTGCTCAATGATCCCTTGTTTAGCTAAATCTTGAGCTGTGAGTAAATCGATTCCACCAGCAATCGCTAAGCGTGAAATAGTAGGAAATTTTTGATGAAACTTAGTTACTGTAGCAACAGCATCAAATTCATCTTCTCGATCGATAGAATGATGTAGTGCATAGAGTGCATTATCAAATCCGCTGATTTGGGCGATTTTTTCATCTTGAACTTCTAGTAGATCGATCACCATAGTTTTCTGTAGTGCTTCACTGACTTGATAGCAAGTTTTTAATGTATCAAGAGAAGCTGCGCCCATTACGGTAATATAATCTGCACCGTGTTTAAACCCTTGCGTAAATTCATAATGACCTTCATCGATTGTTTTGCTATCGACAAGGAGTTGGGCATGTTTGGTTGCTTGTTTGATTGTGGTAATCGCCAAATTACCATAATCTTTTACTAATGACGTGCCAATTTCAATCACATCAGCGTACGAATCAAGTATCTGGGCCAATTCTTTAGCAACATCTAAAGGAACTCGATCGATTGCGACTTGTAATTTCATAATACGACCTCTTGTGCTTTTAAAAAAGTATCCAATTCTTCTTTTGTAGGATAGCCATCACTATCACCTGCAGACTGTACAGCAAGTGCACCTACTGCATTGGCACGTATCACTGCTTCTTTTAAAGATAGATTTTCCATTAATCCAGTTAGAAGACCAACGGCAAAGCCATCTCCAGCGCCTACTGTATCTACAACTTTTGTTACATGAAAACCAGGGACTGTATAAGCTTCACCTTGTTTCGTTTTGATAAATGCGCCTTCTTCACCGAGTTTTACAATCACGATTTGTGTCGCTGTTCCATTTTGTAAATAAAAATCAGCAATTTCATTTGGATCACGGCTACCGACTAAAATCTCACCTTCATTGATTCCTGGTAAAACAATTGTTGCAAAAGAAGCGAAATGATTTAATGTATCACGCATTTTTTCTGTGCTTTCCCAAAGTTGTGGACGCAAGTTTGGATCAAACGTAGTTGGAATATGATGATGTGCCAATAGCTCGATCAACTGAGTGAATGCTTGGCACGCTTGTTGTGAAATTGCTGGAAAAATCCCAGATAAATGTGCAAATTTTAAAGTTGAAAAATCAATATTTCGTAGGATATTTGGATCAAAGTGTGCTGCAGCCGAACCTTTTCTGAAATAGAAAATACTCGGATCGCCGGTACTCACTCGATCTTTTAGTTGAAAAGCGGTCCAATAATCTGGAGTCTGCCCAACGAGAGCGGTTTCAATTTTATTTTTCTTTAACGCGTCGATAATAAAATCACCAAAAGGGTCTTTCCCAACTTGCGAAATATACGTACTTGAGTGCCCTAATCGTGAGACTCCGACTGCAACATTGACTTCAGCACCTGCTAAAAATTTTTGAAATTGAGTGGCATCTTTCAAGGATAAATCTACTTCTTTTGAGCCAAATAAGGCAATCGGTTCACCAATCGTTAAAAATTCTGTCATTTGAAATTCCCCTTTTCTACTTATAATAAGATGTAGGCTACAAATAAATTAATTACGGTTGCTCCCCAAGCCCAAGGAAGTCCAGTAAGTAAAAATGTTTTTGTATCTAGTTTGGCATATTGAACGGACCATAGATTCCAAGATTGAGTGATACATGCAGACACACCCATCATGGATGGAACAACTAGTAGTCCATATAAGAAGTATTGATTAAACAAACCAGTACTCACTAAAATTGCCGCGGTAGCAGCTCCAGCTCCATACAACATTAGTGGTCCTCTAAAGTAGGATAGTGGGGCAATGATAGCTACGATAACGATCAATAATAATTTGTTGTTTGGAATGATTTGTTGGAACAATTCGGTAAAACTAGAAGTTGCATGAATAGCTGCTGACTGAAACATAGTCAAAACAAATAGCATAATCAATAATCCAGCAATATCACTAATTGCTAATTTGGCTGTATCGTTCATCATCGTAACAAAACGAGTATAGCTTTTCATATTTCCAGTAGCTAAAAATGCAAGGAGTGTGGAAAATAATAAAGCTGGAATCGCATCCCATTTCGCAAAAATACTTAATGCTACAGGTAATATTGGTAAAATATAGGTCCAAATTGGAACATCTAATGTTGTATCCTTAAAATCACTTTCAACGATGATCGGTTTTCCATTACGAATTTTTTTTGCATTAAATAGAATAAATGCAATTAAAACGGCTAATTGAACAAACATTGCGACAAACCCAAATCGTTGATAGTGCGGGCCCCACGCAACTTCTGGGAAGAAAACTTGAAATTGGACAAACAATACATTATTTACATACATTGCTGCACCGATTGCAATTGTAAATACTGAAACAGCGATTGGTTTTGGAACACCGATGGAGAACATGATCGGAAATAAAATAACCCCAACTGCAATGGCAGATCCTACACCATAAGAGCTTGTAAAGATTAACACGACAACAATAGCAATTAAAATAGTAGCTAAAACTGGACGTTTTTTCCCCACTTTTTCGGTTCGTCTACTGATACTTCCTGCAATACCTGTATCAACAAGCACTCGTCCGAACCAAGAACCAAAAATAATATAAGCAGCAGTTTTGCCATAGTTGAGAACAGGATCTGTAAAAATTTCTTTAATGGCTGTTTGAAAAGGAACCATCCCAATGATCGCCCACAGTACAGCCATTGCGAAAAAGCCAACGGTCAAATTTCCGCCCTTCATTGCATAAATAACGAAGATGACGAATGTAATTGCAAGTAAAATACCAGTAATCGCACCACCCATGAGTTCGTGCCTCCTTAATAGTTGTTTAATTCACTTAAAATTCGTTGATAATTGGATTTATGTCGGGTATCTTCTTCACTAAAAAATTCATTTTCAATTTTATTAAAGTTCTGGATAAGATAGTACGCTGAGAGATAAGCAGCTAATGCTTCTTTAGCCGCTACTTCCATATCCTTTTTTTCGATTTCAGGTCGATGAATTGTCTTCATAAAATTATAAGCAAATATTTCGGGATCGATTTTAGTTTGTTTGTCCATAAGATAAAGCCTCCTGAATTTTTTCTTTTGCTTGTAAAATAGCGTTTGTCGAGCTAGTAGGATATTCAATGGCTACTGGAATACTTGGCAATAAATGAAGTACTGATTGCCAGTCGATAACACCCGAGTCTAAATCAATTGCTAGAGGTTGCTCATTTTGATAGGTTACATCTTTTAAGTGCAAGTAGGTAACGTACGGAGCTAATTTATCTAAAGCATCCATTTCATTTTCTCCTACGAAGCGAAAGTTCCCTAAATCTAATACATATCCAATTGGTAATGAAGTAGTATTTATTTGTTTCATAAAAGATTCAACTGCAGCAATTCTACCAGATTCTTGTGTCTGATCATTTTCGACTGTAATCTTAACCCCTTTTTTTAATAGCACTTTCAATTCGTTTTGCTGAAGTTCAGTATCAAAATCACCAATAGTCCATTTGATTTGTGTTACTCCTAAAAAAAGAGATTCATCTAAATACGTAGTTAATTTTGGGTTTAGTTTACCTTCGATATAAAGTTGATCAGGAACACTATAAAATAACGTTAGATCAAATTTATTTACAAGCTCTCTTATTTGCTGAAGTTCTGTGTCAACATTACGGAAATACTCACGACGAATTTCGATATGCGTAAATCCTAGGTCAATTGCTTTTTGTACCAGATCTACTTGAGAACTACCAGATTGAAAATCTGAATCGAATACGAGTAAATTTAAAAAAATAGGTCGCTGCGCTGTAGACATGAAAAATTCCTCCTTTAGGAAACCGGTTTCTATAAACAAATAGTAAACCGGTTTCCTGATCGTGTCAACGCTTTCATTTTAAAAAAACAAAAATAAAAAAGAAAAAAAGAAATGATCTATTCTCTTATGAGAAGATAATTCCTTTTTTCTTTTTTATTAAATAACTTATTTTTTATAGAGAATGTCGCCAACGAATGTTAGAAGGAACAATGACTTGTTGCATTTTTTCTTTTTCGTTTATTTCTTCAAGTAATAGTTGAGCAGCAGTTTTCCCCAGTTCATAGGAAGGTTGCTCGATACTAGTTATTCCTGGCCCGATTAATTCTGTGATATTCCAGTCATCAAATCCAGTAATTCCGATAGTAGTCGGAAGTGAAACGTTATTTTGAATCAGCCATTGGAGACACTGCATCAACATTCGTCCATTTGAAGCAAATAGAACTGTTTTTTTATTTAGTGGAAGTAATCCATTCAAATAAGAATCGACTTCAGATTGTCTAGTCAACTCTACTAAGGATAACGTTTGTTCTGACTGTTTGGTATATTCTTCAAAAACACGATAACGGCTCGCTCGAGTACGAACTTCATTTAATGGCTCACTAACTACAATAATATGTTCATAACCTTTACGTTCGATTTCTTCAGCAAGTGTATAGGTTGCGTCTTCATTATTTGTTAAAATACTAGACCATTGCTTTGGAATTGTATCACGATCAACTAAAAGTACGGGGAGAGATCGATCGACTAAAAATTGATATGTAGAAGTATAACTAGACGAAGGCTGTAAAATAATCGCATCAACATTTTGATCAAGTAACCGTTCTAGTAATACTTTTTCTTTAGATATCGAATTCGCTGCATCCATAATAATCATCTGATACCCTTTTTGTTCAAGAATTGTTCCGATTCCTTTTAGAAGTAATGATGAAAACATATTTGAGATATCAGCAACTACAACACCAATCAAGAAACTATGTTTTGACTTAAGCGACTGAGCTTGTTTATTCGGGCGATAGTTCAAATCTTGAATAACTTTTTCAATTCGATTCTTTGTTTGTTCAGACATATTGTTATAATTTTGATTTAAAAATCTAGAAATGGTTGTCTTAGAAACACCAGCTTCACGTGCAACATCATTAATCGTTATTTTCTTCATCGACTCACTCCTTTCTTTATTCTTACTTATTATACTCAAAGATGAGAGCGAGCACCAAATTTAGTAGAATAAATCGTCATAAAAATCTAAATTTTTGACTAGTTTTATGAGAAACAAGCAATCTTTCTTTTGCTATACTCTAAAAACTATACTAAGGGAGTGAATAATATGGCCAATTTAGAAACTTTGAATCAAGCAGAAAATGATCAACTTCTTCAACTGTTTCAACAATATTTTCCTATAGTCCGTGCTTTACAAAAAAAATATTACATTAAAGGATTTGATGAAGATGATTGGTCACAAGAGGGCTATATTTCACTATATAAAGCAAAAAATGCGTATAAACCGAATATGGGAGCTAGTTTTGGTTCTTTTTTTAAACGAACTTTTGAAAATAATATCAAAAGTCATTTAAGAAAACAAAATGCGTATAAGCGACAAATAGATTCTTTAAGTGTTTCGTGGGAAGATTACACTCAATATGCGACAAGCGAATAGACATCTTTATACCATATTCCTACTCGCGATGATTCATTAAACCGATTAGTAGCGATAGAAGCTATTAATGACTGCATCAATCAGTTACCATTTTTTAGCCAACAAATATTGATTAAAATTCTTGAAGGCAAGGAAGTACATGAAATAGCCAACGAATTATATGTTCCAGCGAAAACAATCAGATATCAAGTAAATAAAATAAAAATAAAAATAGAATTGTTTCTTTCTTAAGAAAATAAGGTGAAAAATAAATATTAGTTGAAAATAAATAAAATTTATGATAAATTTGAATATTTAGGACATCTGTGCTACACTGTTTAGTGAGGTGAAGATGATGCCAATGACTTTAGCAACAATCAAGCAAGATTTAGAAGGTAAGATCGGTTATGAATTGATGCTCGTTGCCCAAACAGGTAGAAAGCGTCACACAGAACGTCGCGGTGTGTTAACTGAAACATATCCTGCAGTATTTGTAGTAGATTTAGATCCCGAAGAAAATTCATTTGAACGAGTATCGTATAGTTATTCAGATATTTTAACAAAAACGGTCGAGATTGAATTTTTGGATCAAGTAGTGTAATCGTGAATTTTTGAGCAAAAAGAAAAATTCTTTTTGCTTTTTTTATTGCGTATCATTATCCGATGAAAAAAATAATAAAAAAATTATTAAAGGATAAATTAAGCTGACTTATCTTTTTTTATTTTATAGAGTATAGTTTCAGTGTTTACTGACTTGTTATACAAAAAAACGTTCGCATGAGAATCCTCTGCGAACGTTTTTTTATTAATCTTTATCGTATGGATGATTTGGATCATACAGTTGACCATTTTGTTGTGCCTTTAAAAGGTCACGGATTTCCGCTAAGTACTCTTCAGCAGTAGGTGCATCTTCAACAAGTTCTTCTTCTGCAGGTTTTCGCAATTCTTTTGCTCTATTTGCAGCACGTACAACTAGGAAAAGGACAAATCCTGTGATAATAAAGGTAACAATAGCACTAATGACATCTCCAAATTGAAATACTACACCATTTATACGTACATCTAATACCGTTAGTGAATCTTCTAAACTACCATTTTTTGTTCCTGGAATTAAAGAAACAATTAATCCGACTAATGGAGTGATAAGGCCATCTACGACTTGTTTAACAATTGCAGTAAACGCGCTCCCAATCACAACCCCAACTGCTAAATCTAGTACATTTCCTTTTACAATAAACTCTTTAAATTCACTTAACATTTTTTTCAATTGAGTTCCCCCTTTTATTTCATGAATAAAATTAGTATAACGAAAATTTAAGAATTAGGAAATCATTTAAATCCCTCTGAATTTTCTCGCTTTATTTGTTATGTTATACTGAAGAGCAAGAAAAATAGAAAAGAGGCAAGCGAATGGAACTTATACAAGCAGGAATTACACTACAGGTTATTCCCACTAAAAAATATAAAACAACACGTTTATTTATTCGCTTTACAGGGCGTCATACAGCCGATGAAGCAACAAAACGTACCTTGTTGACTAGTTTATTAGAAACAAATAGCAAGCTTTATCCTACGCAAACGGCACTAAGCAAGAAACTAGCTGAACTATACGGGGCAAGTTTTGGGATCAATGTGGCGAAAAAAGGGAATTTGCATCAAGTCAATGTGGGAATGACTATTGTAAATGGAAAATATATCGCGGACGAATCCTTACTTACACAAGGAATTGATTTTTTAGAAACGATTTTATTTGAGCCGAATACTACACAAGATGCTTTTGATGAAGAGACATTCGTACTTGAAAAAGAAAATTTGCTGGCTTATCTAGAGAGCATTTCAGAAGACAAACAAACGTATGCTTCGCTTAAGTTACAGGAATTGTATTTTAACGCAAATGAAGATCAAAAAGTTCCTAGTTTTGGTGATGCAAAACGCCTAGCTAAACTAACAGCAAAAGACTTGTATCAAACACATAAACAAATGCTACAACAGGATCAAATTGATATATTTGTTGTAGGAGATGTGGATGTTGAAACTGTTCGTCAACGCTTCACACAGTGGAAATTCTCAGATACGCCAAGAGTACATCCTGAATTATATGTAGACGTAGCCCAAAACAATATTGTAAAAGAAGAGATATTACGTGAGCCGGTGACACAAGCCAAACTGAATCTAGCTTATCGCTCTGGTATTTATTATGAGTCTTCAAAACGTATGGCACTTACTGTATTCAATGGATTATTTGGTGGGTTCCCTCATTCTAAATTATTTACTAACGTTCGAGAAAAAGCGAGCTTAGCCTATTACGCATCAAGTAGTATCGATACATTTCGTGGGATGGTCACAGTACAAACAGGAATCGATAGTCAAAATCGTGAACGTGTAATGAAGTTGATTCATGAACAACTCTTATCGATTCAACAAGGAAATATCAGTGAAAAAGAATTAAATCAGACAAAAGAGATGTTGAAAAATCAGTTTTTACTCTCTCAAGATTATGTCCAAACATTGATCGAACAACAATTTTTAACAAATTGGCTCCCTCATATGAAACGGACTGAAGAACAAATGATCCATGAAATTATGGCAGTTACTAAACAAGAGGTGCAACAAGTTGCTAAAGATTTAGTGTTACAGGCAGTATTTTGCTTAGAAGGAGAAAGTCGCAATGGAGAAAATTGAATACAAGCAAATCAATGAAACGTTATATAAAGAAATTTTAGACAATGGATTAAAAATATTTCTACTGCCAAAACCAGGTTTTCATAAGACGTATGGCTTGTTTAGTACAAACTATGGTTCAATCGACAATACATTTGGTCATACGGATGAGACGATCCAACATGTTCCAGATGGGATTGCGCATTTCTTGGAACATAAATTATTTGAAAAAGAAGATGGTGATGTCTTTCACGTTTTTGGAGAACAGGGAGCTTCCGCGAATGCGTTTACCAGTTTCACGCGTACTAGCTATCTTTTTTCTGCTAGCAATCGTGTCAAAGAAAATCTAACGACACTATTAGATTTTGTACAAGAGCCTTACTTTACAAAAGAAACAGTAGAAAAAGAAAAAGGGATTATCGGACAAGAAATTCAAATGTATGAAGACGATGCGAATTGGCGTCAATTTTTTGGTATTATTGGTAATCTGTTCCCAAATCATCCTGTTCATATCGATATCGCTGGAACTGTTGCGAGCATTGCAGAAATTACTGCAGAAGATCTTTATCTTTGTTACAACACGTTTTATCATCCAAGTAATATGACATTATTCGTTGTAGGAGATTTTGAACCGAATGAACTGTTGGATATGATTGAACAAAATCAAGCGAAGAAATCGTTTGAGCCGATTCGACCAATCGTTCGGGAACTTCCGAATGAAACATATGAAGATATTACTCCCTATGCGCAACTAGAAATGCCTGTTACACGCACTAAATCAGTCGTCGGGATTAAAGGATTACTCCATCATTTACCTGAAGAAGAAATGGAAAAAGTCAAATTTAGATTATCTCTTCAATTGTTATTTCAATTATTATTAGGAAATACTTCTGATAATTATTTGGAGCTGTATCAAAAAGGGATCATCGATGATACATTTGGTTTTGAATTGACGATTGATCGTGGATTTTACTTTGCAGACTTTTCAAGTGATACAGATCAGGCTGATGAATTTGAGCATGCAATAAAACAAATTTTATTAACGTTTGATACTAGTGAAGCGATTAATGAAGAATCATTAGCTTTATTGAAGAAAAAAATGCTAGGTAAGTTCTTTCAATCATTAAATTCATTAGAATTTATTGCCAACCAATTTACTCAGGATCTGTATGATACTGTTACTTTATTTGATATTCCTGAAGTCATTCAAAGTGTTGAATTGGCAGACGTTTTAAAAGCAGGCCATTCCTTTATTCAAGAAGAAGCCTTTAGTCGATTCGATGTCATTCCACAGTTAAATAAAGGAAATGAAGATAGCCTTTAAAAAATTTGTAAACTCTAGTTTTTATTCCCAAGATAGAATTGATTTGTGGTATCTTTAATAGGGAAACAATCAGAAAAAATCGTATATGTAGACTGGAGTAGATGAACGAGTGAGCAATGAGATTTTGATTGGTGAACAATTGCGGGCAGCCCGTTTAAATAAAAACTTAACAATCGATGGGTTACAGCAAAAAACAAAGATTCAAAAAAGATATCTTGAAGCATTAGAAGAAGGAAATTTTGCAGCACTACCGGGTGAGTTCTATATTCGCTCATTCATTAAACAATATGCCGCTGCTGTAGATTTAGATGGAGAACATTTTGTCCACTTATACGAAGGACAATTGCCTCCAGAAACGGTAATGCCAGAACGAGAACAACCGACAACTGTTCAAGGGTCTCGTAAGGCACAGCATGTTGCAGAGCGTCAAAAAAAGACGTGGATGGATTTTTTACCTATGATTTTGTTGGGATTGGTCGCAATGACCGTACTTTCTGTTGTATTTTATATGACATGGTCTGATCGTAAAGCAAATCCAGCAATTACCCCTACAAGTTCTTCAGTAGCGGTAGATAATCAGGTCTCTTCTGTTTCGAGTGAAACCAAAGAAAGTACCAAAGAGAGCACAAAAGAAAGTACCAAAGAGAGTACCAAAGAAAGTACTAAAAAAGAAACAAATACTATGAAAATCGAGCGAGTAACTTCAACTCAAGCTCAAGCTACTATGAATATTACACAAGCTAAAGCACCACTTACGTTGACATTTAAAGGAAAGGGCGGTCGTTGCTGGGTTGGCGTCATGATCAATAATGATTATGCATATCAGTATACGTTTGAAGATGGTGTGACACAAAGCTTTGCCTTACCTGAGGGAACAACGAATGCAACGTTGATTTTAGGTGCTAGCGAATATATTGATGTTCAGGCTAATAAAAAAGCCATTGAATTCAATGATCCTAAATTTGAAGCATTGCAAAAAAATGTTGTTTTAAATATCTCTTATTCATAAGTAAAGAAGGAGAAAATCTGTGAATTTACCAAATAAATTAACCGTATTACGAATTTTTATGATTCCTATTTTTATTATAGTACTTGCTGTTCCATTTGATTGGGGAACCTTAGCTGCACAATCTATTCAATTGCCCGTTACACATTTAGTTGCGGCGATTTTATTTGCGATTGCAAGTATAACGGATTGGCTAGATGGGTACATTGCTCGTGCTAAAAACCTTGTGACAAATTTTGGGAAGTTTGCCGATCCTTTGGCCGATAAAATGCTAGTCATGACAGCCTTTATCATGTTAGTGGCACTTGGAAAAGCACCAGCTTGGGTCGTCGCAATTATCGTATGTCGTGAATTAGCAGTAACTGGTCTGCGCCTTTTACTAGTAGAAGGCGGCGAGGTCATGGCGGCGGCTTGGCCAGGAAAAGTAAAAACAGCAACGCAGATGGTTGCAATTATTTTATTATTGATCAATAACTGGCCATTTGCCTATATGGGGATCCCAGTAGATCAAATTATGCTATATGCTTGTTTAATTTTTACGATCTATTCAGGTGTCGATTATTTTATGAAAAATACAGCGGTATTCAAAGGATCTATGTAAAAAATAGACTATGCTGTTCATTTATCTGACAGAGCATTTCAAATAAGAAAGTATTCTATTTGAGCTATAATGTAGTCAGGAAGATGAGCGCATAGTCTATTTTAGTGTCGATTTTATAAAAAATGCGTATATAAAAGATAGGGGAGTTAAAATGAAAGCAGAAATCATCGCGGTAGGGACAGAATTATTATTGGGACAGATTGTGAATACGAATGCTACATTTTTAGCTGAAGAATTTGCAAATGTAGGAATTGATATGTATTACCAAAGTGTGGTGGGAGACAATGAAGCACGTTTAGAAGAGTTGCTCTCATTAGCAGAAAGTCGTAGCGATCTAGTGATATTATGTGGTGGTTTAGGTCCGACAAAAGATGATTTAACGAAACAAGTTGTTGCAAAACATGTAGGGAAATCATTAGTACAAGATCCAAAAGGTTATCAAAAGTTAGTTGATTTTTTTGCGAAGAGAAATCAAGAAATGACAGAAAATAATTTGCTACAGGCATTGATCATTGAAGGGGCAGTTCCTTTAGAAAATGAGACGGGCTTAGCTGTGGGTATGTTATATGTTGATGAGGAAACTCAAACAAACTATCTACTATTTCCAGGTCCACCAAACGAGTTGAAGCCTATGGTCTATCATCATGCACTACCACTTATTGCAAAACAGTTTCTACAAAAAGATCATTTGATTTCTCGTGTATTGCGTTTTTATGGTATCGGAGAATCACGTTTAGTAACGGAACTTGCAGATTTGATTGAAAATCAAACCAATCCTACAGTAGCCCCTTATGCAAAACCAAATGAAGTGACATTGCGTTTGACGGTAAAAACAGATTCTAAAGAATGGGGAAATACACAGTTAGATCAATTAGAACAGAAGATTTTAGATCAAGTAGGCGACTACTTCTATGGCTACGGTGACCAAAATTCGTTAGCAAAAGTAGTTGTAGAGCAGTTAAAACATACGCAGCAAACGATAGCTGTCGCAGAGAGTCTAACTTCAGGCTTAGTTCAAGCGACTTTTGGAGAAATTCCAGGTGTTTCTGAAATCTTTAAAGGTGGTGTCGTTGTCTACGATGCAAAAATGAAACAAGATTTATTGGATATTCCTAAAGAATTGCTAGAAAAAGAAGGTACTGTATCAGAAATTTGTGCTCGTGAAATGGCACGAAACATTCGTATACGTTCTAATTCAGACTATGGATTATCTCTGACCGGAGTTGCAGGACCAGATAAACTTGAAGGAAAAGAAGTGGGGACAGTATATATTGGACTTTCAACTCCATCTAGAACGCTCGTCCAAGAATTTTACTTTCCTAGAGATCGCCAATCTATTCGTCAAAATGCCGTCATGGCAGCTTTTGATTTGGTTCGAAAAGAATTGTTAAGAAAGTAGAAATAGGCGAATATTTGTTCGCTTTTTCTTGCTTTTTACTAATATAAAGGCTATCATATTATATAGAAGTGAACGGAAAAGGAGGATTGTCTAGTGGCAGATGATCGTAAAGCAGCCTTAGATGCTGCGTTGAAAAAAATTGAGAAAAATTTCGGTAAAGGTGCCGTTATGAAGCTTGGTGAAAAAGTTGATCAACAAATTTCAACTATCCCGAGTGGCTCGTTAGCCTTAGATGTTGCGTTAGGTGTAGGTGGTTACCCAAGAGGCCGTATAATTGAAGTATATGGACCAGAAAGTTCTGGTAAAACAACAGTTGCATTACATGCTATAGCTGAAGTTCAAAAAAATGGTGGAACAGCAGCTTTTATTGATGCGGAACATGCTTTAGATCCTAAATATGCTTCTAATCTTGGTGTAAATATTGATGATTTACTTTTATCACAACCAGATACAGGAGAACAAGGACTTGAGATTGCGGATGCTTTAGTTTCAAGTGGTGCTGTAGATATGGTTGTTGTCGATTCTGTTGCAGCATTAGTTCCACGTGCTGAAATCGACGGTGAAATGGGTGCTTCACACGTGGGGTTACAAGCACGTTTGATGTCTCAAGCTCTACGTAAACTTTCAGGATCAATCAATAAAACAAAAACAATTGCAATTTTTATCAATCAAATCCGTGAAAAAGTGGGCGTGATGTTTGGAAATCCAGAGACGACTCCTGGAGGACGTGCATTGAAGTTTTATGCTACGATTCGTTTAGAAGTTCGTCGTGCAGAGCAATTGAAATCTGGTACAGATATCATCGGAAACCGTACCAAAATAAAAATTGTCAAAAATAAAGTTGCACCACCTTTCCGTATTGCCGAAGTCGATATTATGTATGGAGAAGGAATTTCTCAAGTTGGAGAATTGCTTGATATGGCTGCAGAAATGGATATTATCGATAAGAGTGGAGCTTGGTATTCATATAAAGGCGATCGTATTGGACAAGGCCGTGAGAATGTCAAGCAGTATATGAAAGAACATCCAGAGATGGTAGAAGAAGTATCTGCCCGTGTACGTGATGCTTATGGTATTGGTACAGGTGAAACAATAGTAGAAGAGACAGTTGAAGAAACTGTAGAATAAATATTATAAAGTTGTCTCGATCAAATTTGATCGGGCTTCTTTTTTTATACCAAAAATAGTTTAAGTTTAGAGAATAAAAAAGAATTAGTGGACGATAAAATAGGAAACAATGTTTTTTTAGAAATCGCTTTATTATTTTAAATGATAAACAAGGGTTTCCTCCTTTTTAAGTTGACACTCTTTCCGTAAGCCTTTAGAATGAAATTGTGTGACAAGCACATATGCAAGTAGGCATATTGATAAGATAAATCAAAAATAGTTTATCAAAAAACTACAAACATAGTAAAAAATAAGATAGTTGGAGGTGATTCGATGAGCACAATGCTGATACTTCTCCTCGCTATCCTCAGTTTATTTGTCGGTCTTGGTTTAGGGTTACTAGCGATGGTGAAGTCTAATGCGCGTCGACAAAAAGAATTAGACGATGCACAACAGTCGGCATCCGCTATTCTTGCACAAGCAAGAAAAGAAGCAGATACCTTGAAAAAAGAAATGTTACTAGAAGCAAAAGAAGAGAATCAACAGCACCGATCAGAGATTGAAAGAGAGTTGAAAGAAAGCAAACTTGAATTAAAATCACAAGAAAATCGCTTACTACAAAGAGAACAACTTCTTGATCGAAAAGACGATTCTTTAGAAAAACGAGAGCATTCATTAGAGGCGAAAGAGCAACGAGTGAGTGAGCGACAATCTCAAATTGATGAGCGAGAACAGAAGGTTGAAGAATTAATTGCCACTCAGCAAACAGAGTTAGAACGTATTGCTGGATTAACAAAAGAAGCGGCAAAAGATGTCATCATGAAATCAACTGAAGAAGAGTTGACACATGAATTAACTATAATGGTCAAAGAATCAGAACAACGAGCAAAAGAAGAAGCAGATCGTAAAGCGAAGAACTTACTTTCATTAGCATTGCAACGCTGTGCAGCAGATCAAGTATCTGAAACAACGGTGTCGGTAGTCACATTACCAAATGATGAAATGAAAGGTCGGATCATTGGTCGTGAAGGACGTAATATTCGTACCTTAGAAACACTGACTGGAATCGATTTGATTATTGATGATACACCAGAAGCGGTCGTTTTATCAGGATTTGATCCAATTCGTCGTGAGATCGCTAGAATGACCTTGGAAAAACTAATTCAAGATGGTCGTATCCATCCAGCTCGTATCGAAGAAATGGTTGAAAAATCACGAAAAGAAATGGACGAACGGATTCGTGAATACGGTGAACAAGCCGCATTTGAAGTAGGTGCGCATACTTTACATCCTGATTTAATTAAAATCATGGGTCGCTTACGCTTTAGAACAAGTTATGGTCAAAATGTTTTAAACCATTCGATCGAGGTAGCTCGTTTAGCTGGTGTTTTAGCCGCTGAGATTGGTGAAGATGTTCAATTAGCGAAGCGTGCTGGTTTCTTACATGATATTGGGAAAGCACTTGATCATGAAGTTGAAGGCTCCCATGTGGAAATTGGAGCAGAATTAGCTGCGAAGTATAAAGAAAACCCTGTAGTTATCAATGCAATTGCATCGCATCATGGCGATACAGAAGCGACTTCAGTAATTTCAGTTTTGGTTGCAGCAGCCGATGCACTATCCGCTGCACGACCAGGTGCACGTAGTGAATCATTAGAAAACTATATCCGTCGTTTAGAAAATCTTGAAAATATTTCAAATGGATTTGCCGGTGTTGCCTCAAGTTTTGCGGTACAAGCAGGGCGTGAAGTACGTGTTATGGTGAAACCAGAAGAAATTTCTGATTTAGAAGCGGTTCGTTTAGTTCGAGATATCCGTAAAAAAATTGAAGATGACTTGGATTATCCAGGTCATATCAAAATTACCGTTATTCGTGAGACACGAGCAACAGATTACGCTAAATAAAAAAAGTGTGAGAAGAACATTCTTCTCGCACTTTTTTATTTTTTACGATAGACATAATTGATAAATTTAAAACGATCTAGTCGATGGATTGACTCAGTATATTCAAAACAGCGAGAGTCATCTAGATAGACTGAACTACGAATCGTGATCACATTTTGATCTTCTGGATGAAGACTCATTAAGGAGCGGAATTCTTTGCTTACAGGATCTACTGTAATTTCACGGCGTGCAAATGCAATGGATAAATTTAAATCATTTTCAAAATAATCATAAATCGATCCTTCAGCATGCTCAGGTGAAATTTCTGGAATAATACTTTGAAGTAAGTAATCTTTATCTAAAATCACGACTTCTTTATTGATTCGCCGTTGTCGGACTAATTTCCAAACTGGAGCATCAATAGGCCAATTAGTCGCTTCGTGGATACGTTTTGATACTTTTGTCAGCGAAATTTCTACCACACTCGTTTCACTCGGAATACTTTGTGCGTCTTGCAACTCTTTGTAACTCGCCAATCCTGAAATTGGAAAGTCCATTCGATTTGTATCTAGTACAATCGATCCCTTACCTTGTTTTTTTTGGATGTATCCAGCATTTAACAAAAGCTGTAATGCTTTACGAACGGTCTCGCGGGAAACTCCATAAATAGTGATCAATTGATTCTCGCTAGGCAGTAGTGTATGTGCGGGATATTCATTAGCTAATATTTTTTGTTCTAAATCTAAAAAAATTTCCTTGAACTTATTCACGTAAAGTCTCCTTTTTTATTTAGTTGATTAATGAACCAATATAGAATGGTATCGAAAAAATATGTATAGTGGATAGTTGATTGACTACTTATATTGATTTTAGGCTAAGTTTTTATACTTGTCTAGACATGTATAAAGATTATAACAAAAAATGGGAAGGGTTTCAAAAAATAAGAATATACTAGTTTGAAGAAGAAATGCACCTTAAATTGAGATAGTTTTCAAAAAATCTGATATGATAGAAAAAATAGAAACTATGATAAGGTGAGGAATATGGAGATTTTCGAAAAAGCACCAGCGAAGATTAATCTCGGATTAGATGTATTATATAAGCGAACGGATGGATACCACGAATTAGAAATGGTAATGGCAAGCGTAGATTTGGCAGATCGATTAACTTTTGAACTACTTTTAGAAGATAAGATTATCTTAGAAACTAATAAGGCTTTTTTACCACTAGATAAACGAAATAATGTTTATCAAGCAGCTGAAAAAATCAAACAACGTTATGGGATTACCAAAGGGGTAAAAATCACTGTAGAAAAATCGATTCCTGTTTCAGCTGGCCTTGGTGGAGGAAGTTCTGATTGCGCAGCTACATTACGTGGCTTAAATCGATTATTCGAGTTGAACCTTTCAATGGAAGAAATGATTCAAATCGGTGTTGAAATTGGAACAGATGTCCCTTTTTGTTTACATGGCTCCACGGCGCATATTTTAGGAAAAGGTGAAATTGTACAAACGCTGCCACCAATGCCTGCCAGTTGGGTAGTGTTGGTAAAACCTAAAATTAGTGTGTCTACACGTAAAATTTTTCAACAAGTAGAAGTAGATCAACTGCATCATCCAGATATGCCACGTCTTAAAGAAGCTATCTGTCAACACGATTATGCTGAAATGATTGCGTCTATGGGAAATAGTTTGGAAAGTACAACCATTCCGCGCTACCCTGTGGTACAACAAATCAAAGATCGAATGATGAAATATGGTGCAGATATTGCACTGATGAGTGGAAGTGGTCCGACTGTATTTGCCTTATGCCAAAAACAATCGCGAGCACAACGTATCGTAAATGGACTCAAAGGTTTTTGTGATGAAGTCTATCTAGTACGAACATTACATTGATCAAAAAAACTATCCTGATATATCAGGATAGTTTTTTTGATATGTATGATAATTCCGATGTCTTACGATTTAAAGCAAAAATAACGTGATAAATCGGAAATTATAGCGTAATCATTGACGAAAATGAATTCCTCTGATAAATTATTCTTTGCATTAAATCGTAAAAATTCCGATTTATAAAATAAAAGTGAGGAAATCAAATGACATATAAGAAATTAATTCCGTTTATTATTGTAGGATTAGGCTTAGTTTTAACTGGATGTGGTCAATCTAACTCTAGTAATAAAAAAGAATCCACAACAGATAAGATTCAAGCAATCGCGACTTTTTATCCGATGTATGAATTTACTAAAGAAGTACTAGGAGATGAAGGTGAAGTCAGCTTGTTAATCCCTGCTGGTACTGAACCACATGATTATGAACCTAGTGCAAAAGATATGGCGAAAATAGCAAAATCCGATGTCTTTGTTTATAACAGCCAAGAGTTGGAAAGTTGGGTAACTAGCGCCCAAAAAAATCTCGATCCGAAACATACTTTAGTTATCGAAGCAGCATCAACGATTGCTTTAGAGGAATCTGGTGATCATGAGACAGAAGAGGATGGACATAATCATTCTGAAGATCCTCATGTTTGGACGGATCCTGTGCTTGCAGTAAAAGAAGTACAAGAAATCGAAACGCGTTTAGCTGCGCAGTATCCTGCTAAAAAAGCAATTTTTGAAAAAAACGCGGATGCCTATATTAAAGAATTAGAACAGTTAAATACTAAGTATCAAGAAGCATTCAAAGGCGCAACTCATCGTACCTTTGTTACACAACATGCTGCGTTTAGCTATTTAGCACACCAGTATGATTTAACACAAGAATCAATTACCGGGATTTCTGCTGAACAGGAACCTTCACCAAGTCGATTAGCTGAATTAAAAACTTATGTTAAAGAACATGATGTACGTGTGATTTATTTTGAAGAAAATGCTTCTTCTAAAGTTGCAGAGACTCTGTCGAATGAAACAGGAGTTGAATTAGCAGTGTTGAATCCTTTGGAAAGCCTGACGAAAAAACAAATGGATGCTGGTGAAACCTATATTAGTATTATGGAACAGAATTTGGAAGCTTTGAAAAAAAGCATTTATTAAGGATAAGGAGAGTGTGATATGCGTTATATTGACGTGCAAAACTTAACCTTTTATTATGACGATGAACCAGTTCTTTCTGATATCAGCTATCATGTAGACAGTGGAGAATTTGTAATTTTAACAGGAGAAAATGGAGCAGCAAAATCAACTTTAGTCCGTTCTACGCTTGGTTTATTAAAACCCGCGCAAGGGAAAGTAACGATTGCTAAAGAAAATGTTGCAGGAAATAAACTGAGCATCGGCTACATCCCCCAGCAGATTGCTTCTTATAATGTTGGGTTTCCAAGTACGGTTTTGGAACTCGTTCAATCTGGACGTTACCCAAGAGGACGCTGGTTCAAGCGCTTGACTAAACGAGATCACCAACATGTGCAAAAAGCTTTAGAATCAGTAGGGATGTGGGAGATGCGCCATAAACGTGTGGGTGCGTTATCTGGTGGTCAGAAACAACGAATTAGTTTAGCTAGAATGTTCGCAACAGATCCTGACTTATTTGTCTTAGATGAGCCGACTACCGGAATGGATGATCAATCCAGACAAGAGTTTTATCGATTATTGCGTCACAGTGCGCATCAACATCAAAAATCAATTTTAATGATTACACATGATCACGAGGATATTCAAGCCTACGCTGATCGTCACATCCATTTAGTTCGAAAGGAGGGAACTCCATGGCGTTGCTTTCACTTGAATTCATGAGAAAAGCCTTCTTAGCAGCGATTTTTATTGCCGGGATTGCCCCTATGCTAGGTGTGTTTTTAGTCTTGCGTCGACAATCTTTGATGGCCGATACCTTATCACATGTTTCGTTAGCAGGTGTGGCCTTAGGGTTTGTTTTAAATCTGAATCCAACATTTACTACGTTGATTGTAGTCGTTGTTGCAGCAATTCTTTTAGAATATTTACGTACGATTTATCGTACATATTCTGAAATCTCGATTGCTATTTTGATGGCAGGTGGTCTAGCATTGGCGCTAGTTTTGATGAATCTAAACGGTGGGAATTCCGCAGTTAGCGTTCAATCCTATCTATTTGGTTCGATTGTGACCATTACAACTTCACAATTGTATTTTTTAGGTGGATTATGTGCGCTATTGATTCTCATGTTTTTATTCTTTAGACGTCCGATGTATGTCCTGACGTTTGATGAAGATACAGCAGAAGTCGATGGCTTACCTGTGCGTTTGATGTCGATGTGTTTTAATATTTTAACCGGTATTGCGATTGCAGTGATGATTCCAATCGCAGGTGCCTTGTTGATCTCAGCGATCATGGTATTACCTGCTGCAATCAGTATGAAGATTGGAAAAAGTTTTTCTGCGGTATTATTGATCAGCGTGGGAGTAGGATTGATAGGTATGTTGAGTGGTTTAACCGGCTCGTTTTATTTGGATACCCCACCAGGCGCAACGATCACGCTAGTCTTTATTGGATTATTTTTAGTAGTACAAGTCATTCGCAGTCTTATTGTGAGAATCCAGATTCAAAAGCAACGAAACTTTCATGAAAAATCATAGGTTTATGAGCGAGAAACGAAAATTTCTCGCTATTTTTTTATCTTTATTTCATTATTTACGAACGTTTTTTTGATATTATTAGAAAATACTCGTAAAAATTAGTAAAAGACTATATAATGAGGAAAAATAGAAAATAAAAAGGGGCAAAAAACAAATGAAAGTGCGTCGAAGTGAGCGATTGATCGATATGACTCATTATTTATTGGATCATCCACATGAATTAATCTCATTAACATTTTTCGCAAAACGGTACGACTCAGCCAAATCTTCTATCAGTGAAGATTTAGCCATCGTGAAAAAAACATTTAACCAAAGAGGAACTGGAATTTTAGAGACCATTCCTGGTGCAGCTGGCGGCGTAAAATTTATTCCAACGATTACGTCAGAAGAAACAAAAGGTTACCTGCAAGAACTAGCCAATCGCCTATCGGACCAAACGCGTTTACTTCCAGGAGGATATGTCTATCTATCTGACCTATTAGGAGAACCAGAATTATTACGTCAGGTCGGACGTATTATTGCATCAAAATATTTAGGACAAGAAATCGATGCCGTGATGACAGTTGCCACTAAAGGTGTGCCGATTGCTCAAGCCGTATCGTATTATTTAAATGTGCCTTTTGTTATCGTACGTCGTGATTCAAAAATCACAGAAGGTTCCACTGTCAGTGTCAATTATGTGTCAGGTTCTTCTGAACGTATTGAAAAAATGGAATTGTCAAAACGCAGCTTAAAACGTGGATCACGTGTATTAGTCGTAGATGACTTCATGAAAGGCGGCGGCACAATCAATGGTATGCAAGGCTTGATCGAAGAATTTGAAGCAGAATTAGTCGGGGTTACCGTTTTTGCCGAAGCGAATTTTAAAGGAAAACGAGCAGTTACAGATTATACATCATTACTATACGTAGAAGATGTCGACACACAAACTAAATCGATTTCTGTTGTACCAGGAAACTATTTCAATGAACTAGATTAAAATCACTAGCCTTAGTCGTTGACTAGGGTTAGTTTTTGTGTGGTAAAAGAGTTTGAAAAAGTCGATGAAGTAGGCTACACTTAAACGAGAAAATACAGAATTGGAGTGAATCGTGTGGAATCACGTTATGCAATTATTTTGGCTGCGGGTAAAGGTACTCGTATGAAGTCAAAGTTATATAAAGTACTACACCCAGTATGTGGAAAACCAATGGTCGAACATATTATGAATCGAGTTACAGAACTTTCACCAACTGAAATCGTCACAATAGTAGGTCATGGGGCAGATTTAGTGAAAGCACAACTAGGTGAACGTAGTGCATATGCATTGCAAGCTGAACAATTAGGTACTGGACATGCCGTATTACAAGCAACTCCATTTTTACAAGGAAAAAAAGGCACAACTTTAGTTATTAGTGGGGATACTCCTTTATTAACTAGTGAAACATTAGAGCGCTTATTTGAATACCATGAAGGAAAACATGCATCGGCAACTATTTTAACGGCGCATGCTGAAGATCCAACAGGTTATGGACGGATTATTCGGGATCGCGTGGGGATCGTTGAAAAAATCGTCGAACAAAAAGATGCTTCAGTTAGTGAAGCACAAGTTCAAGAAATTAATACAGGGACCTATTGCTTTGATAACGAATTATTGTTTGAGGCGTTAAATCAAGTCGATACCAATAATGCGCAAGGTGAATATTACTTAACAGATATTATTGAAATCTTGAAAAAAGCGGATCACACTGTAGCTGCTTATCAAACAGAAAATTTTGAAGAATCGATCGGTGTAAATGATCGTGTTGCTTTAGCAGAAGCGAATCGTATTATGCGCCAACGTATCAATACTGAACACATGCGTAATGGCGTATCTTTTGTGGATCCAGAAAGTACCTATATCGAAGCAGGAATTACAATCGGTGCTGAAACGGTTATTGAGCCTGGCGTATTTTTAAAAGGAAATACGACAATCGGTGAAAATTGCTTTATTTCTGGTCAAACACAAATTATCGACAGTACGATTGGAAATGACGTAAGCATTTACTCATCTGTCATCGAAGAAAGTACGATCCGTGACCATGTTGATGTGGGGCCTTTTGCTCATCTACGTCCACAAGCAGAAATCCATGAACATGCACATATTGGGAACTTTGTTGAAGTGAAAAAAGCAGTGATTGGAGAACATACAAAAGTGGGACATCTAACGTATGTAGGAGATGCTACTTTAGGAAAAGAGATCAATGTAGGATGTGGAGTTGTTTTTGTAAATTACGATGGCAAGCATAAACACCATACAACAGTTGGCGATCATGCGTTTATTGGTTCTGCTTCTAATTTGGTTGGACCAGTAAGTTTGGGAGACAATGCGGTTGTTGCTGCTGGATCGACAATTACTAACGATATTCCAGAAAATGGAATGGGAATTGCGCGCACACGCCAAGAAAATAAAGTCGATTTCGCAAAAAAACTTCCTTATAATCAATAAGAATAACGGAATCACTTGATTTATCAAACAAAAATGACTACTATTTATGAGTAAGAGATTTCTAGAAACGTGTCGGATTCTAGTTTTAGGTATAGAAAGTGGAGGTTCTCATGTTAAACCAGTATTTTGATCCAAAGTTAAAGATTTTTGCCTTAAATTCTAATCGTCCTTTAGCTGAAAAAATTGCAGCTGCGGTCGGTGTAGAATTAGGAAAATGTTCTGTTAAACAATTTAGTGATGGCGAAATCCAAGTAAATATCGAAGAAAGTATTCGTGGTTCGCACGTATACATCATTCAATCTACTAGTAGCCCAGTCAACGATAACTTAATGGAACTATTGATCATGATCGATGCATTGAAACGTGCAAGTGCAAAAACAATCAACATTGTAATGCCTTATTATGGATATGCAAGACAAGATCGTAAAGCGCGTTCTCGTGAACCGATTACGGCAAAATTAGTTGCCAATATGATTCAAAAAGCTGGTGCAACACGTATGGTCACATTAGATCTACATGCAGCACAAATCCAAGGATTCTTTGATATCCCGGTGGATCATTTAATGGGAGCACCATTGATTGCAAATTATTTCTTAGAAAAAGGTATTCAAGGCGATGATGTAGTGGTTGTTTCACCAGACCATGGTGGTGTAACAAGAGCACGTAAATTAGCTGAATTTTTAAAAGCACCAATTGCGATTATCGATAAACGTCGCCCACGTGCAAATGTTGCGGAAGTCATGAATATTATTGGTCGTGTAGATGGTAAAGTATGTGTCTTGATCGATGATATTATTGATACAGCAGGAACAATTACGTTAGCTGCTAATGCGCTAAAAGAAGCTGGTGCTAAAACAGTCTACGCTTCTTGTACGCATCCAGTTTTATCTGGACCAGCATTAGAACGTATTCAAGATTCTGCAATCGAACGTCTAGTGGTAACCGATTCAATCAATTTACCAGAAGAACGTAAAATTGAAAAAATCGATGAAGTTAGTGTTGGAAAATTAGTAGCAGAAGCAATTAAACGTATTCATGAGAACAAGCCTGTAAGTCCACTTTTTGAAACAAAAACACCTTTAAAAGGGTAAGCAAAAAGACATCCTTCATCTTAGGGATGTCTTTTTATTTAAACGAAAAATAAATTGGGATCACAGATAGAATCGTAATACTTAAACCAATCAAGGCACAACTAATGCCAAGTGGTTCATCAAAGACAAAATGTGCGATACTTCCTAAAAAGGTTAAATAGGCAAAGGTTATAAATTGAATCAATAAATACGTACGATAATAAGAAAGATAACGATACGTTTCACGAAGTTTCATCCAACGAACAAAACCGTAGGAAGCAAATGTTAATCCAAGTAGAAATAAAAAAAATAATAACGCGATCGATTCCCACAAATGGTGAGTCAATGCGCCCATTAAAGCGTACGCAGAAAAACCGATCAGTCCGGCAGAGAGTAAAAAATAAATTATGCTTTCAACACGATCGAATGTTTTCATAGCGTTCTCCTTTTCACAAGTTCATGATATCTAGTTGAAAGTTTAACATATTCTACAGTCAAATACCATGTTAGCAAAGTACTACGATTTAAAAAGAGTTAAATAAATCTTAATTTAACAGCAAATTTCAGAAAATAAACATTTTTTTTGAAAGAAATTGTGGTAGGATATTTTCGATACTATAAAAGGAGCATGAGTCCAATGAGAAAAGTTCCGCCTATTTTAAAACCAATTGCATTACTAACAATTTCTGTTTTGGTGGCTACTGCTACGACGGTCGTCAACAGTTCAAGTTATCGTGCCCCTAGCACGAACAGCTCGTCAACGACTACGACGATCAGTGACACAAATCGCTCAAATGAGTCGACCACATCAGATACACGAACACAGCAAACTGTAGAATCGAGTGTGGAACAAACACAAACACCAAAAGTATATGAATCGCAAGATCAAGAAACAAGTACAATCACTAGCGAAGAAAGCAGTATATCAAGCGAGGAAAGTACGGTTACTTCAGAATCTGAAACACTTCCATCTTCATCGGTTGAAGAAAACGTAAATAACTTTAATGCAAGTACACCAAGTGACGAGGCAGGTGCAAGTCAATGAGTTTTTTATTAGATATTATCAATGGAATCAATAAATTTTTAGGTTATTTAGATATTAGTCCAAAATACTTGAACCGTAGTTATACGATATTAAGTATTTTTCCAACACTTTATATTTTGCGTATTGTGTATGGATTGTTGCAAAATGAAAATTATCTTCAATTTGTATTGTATAGTATTGTCTTTATCGTGTTGATTTATTTTATTGTATTGAATATCTTTTATTACTTTTTTGATAAAAATTTAAAAGCAGATGTCACACAGCTATTTGTTAAATATCTACCAGATGAAGTATTTAATATTCAGCAAGAGGCTAAATCCAATACCAAAACGATGAAAGCTGTAGATACAAAAGAGATCGAAGTCGATTTTTATGATGATTATGAATTGATTTTAGCGATGAATATGCAAGAATTGATCGATAAAAAAGTTATTTCGGTAAATGATCTAAATCAAACAGAAGGCTATTTGATCGAATGGAATACGATCTATCCTTACTATTTTGTAAAACGGATCCATCAGAATCAGTATGAGTTACAAATTGGAACAAGCTATCAGTCGCTAGTTCCAATCGGTCGAATCGAGCATAAATCAGCAGAAAAATTAGAACCAGTGGGCTTATATGTAACTGGTGGTGATTTTGTAAAAGATGGTTTTCGTTATCATGAGCCCTATCATCTGACACTACTAGCTAAAAGTGAAACCCCACTAGAAAGCCACACGATGACGATGTCTCGGACACAGCGTCGTAAAAAAACATAAAAGAGGGTGCGCAATGACAGCGACTATCGAGCCTTATCAGTTTGTGACGCTTAAACGGATAAGCAAACAGTTGATCAATACGTATAAAACCGTAAGTGATGACCAAACGATCGCAGCAATACAAATGATGACCTTAGATAAGATGGATCAACTTTTTCCAGTGATGAACGATGCGATCAAGCATTTTTCACTTCAATTAATGGATAAAAAAATGACATTCAAGCAATTAGAGTTTGCATTAGCTGAGATTAAACAAATAGTTATGCCTTTTACTCAGCCAAGTGATCAAGCGATTCAAGGCTTATTTAAAAAAGTAAAAAAATTGTCGTTACCTGATTGGGAGAAATTGGATTTGTCTGAAGCAACGTATATTGGGTGGCAAGATAGTGCCACCCAACGGAAATTTTTGATTACAGAAATTGAGGGGACCTTAAGAGGAGTATCTGGTGTCCAATCTTCTAAGGGAATCAAAAATATGTGTGCTATCTGCCAGCAAACCGAGTATGTCTCTTTGTTTTTGGCAAAAACCAAAACAGCCGGTGACGGCACGTACACAAAAAAAGGAAACTATATTTGTGTAGATAGCATGAGTTGCAATCAGCAAATCGAACAAAAAGTAGCATTGAATCATTTTTTTGAAATGACTAAAGGTAAATAATCAACACATCACGTGTCTATTTAAATAAGGAACGTGATGTGTTTTTATTTTTTTCCGTATCGATACGGAAAAAGTTGAATTGAAATAAAAACGCTTTCTTTTTATACTGTAGATAAGTTAAAGCTAATGAACGAAAAAAATATCGGTTATTAAAAATTATGTATAATAAAAGGAGAGAATCATTATGAAAAAAGCGTTAATCATTTGTGCAGCAGGAATGTCATCATCATTAATGGCAAAAAAAGCAACGGAATATTTCCAAAGTAAAGGACAAGAAATCGAAGTCGATGCTGTTCCAGCAACAGAAGGCGACAAAATGATTAAAGATAGTGATTTCGATCTATTCTTGATCAGTCCTCAAACGACTATGTATTTGGATAAATTCAAAAAAGTGGGCGATTCTGTAGGAAAACCTGTAGTAGGTATTCCATTCCCAGCTTATATTCCGATTCCAACTGGTGTACAACAATTAGGAGATTTGATTAGCGCGAACATTTAATGGGAGCGAGGATAATGATGAAACAAAAACAACGTGATCTAATTAACTTATTAATCACCGCTAAAGGAACGTTTAAAACGAGTGAGGAATTAGCAACAGAATTATCATTATCTGATCGCACGATTCGCAATTATATTCGTGAATTAAAACCAACAATTGAACACAATGGTGCAAATATTATAGCAAAACAAGGTCTAGGCTATCAGCTAAAAATCAGTGATCGACAATCATTCGATCTCTTTTTGGCTGATTGCCATTTGGGTGGTATAAATGAACTAAACCATCCTATTAATGAAGTCGCTGATCGGAAACGATATTTATTAAATCTAATGCTGTTAGAAGATCAAAAAATCGATCCAGATGAATTATCTGAGTCTTTGTTTATCAGTACCTCACAATTGCTAAAAGATATCTCTGAAATCAAACAGCAGCTTATACCATATGATTTGACGGTAAAAAAAGATAAACAAGGATTTTTTATTGAAGGAAAAGAACGAGCAAAGCGTCATTTTATGATGAATTATTTTTTTACTAAAGATGCGATGAATGTGTTACAACCAATTTCAGTTAAAAATGGATTGAGCGATGCGATTGGATTTGATCTACTTACAATCATTATTTTAGATGAATGTCGTGAAGCCCACTTAAAATTGTCTGACTTTATTATTCAAAATCTTGTGTTGCATCTTTCTTTAAGTATTAAACGAATTCAAGCTGGTCTAGATATCCAAAATTTAGGATTAGATGAATCGATTGCTACACGAATTGAATATGAAGTGGCAGGTCGTATTATTGAACGGATCGAAACGATTGTTCCAATTCATTTTCCAATCGAAGAACGTGCTTATCTGACATTGCATTTAATGGCTAAATCTAATCATACCAATTTGGACGAAGATTCAGAATTAGTGCATACACTAAAAGATTTGTTATTCAAAATGCAGATCGAAACTGGATATTCATTTGCAACCGACCATCAACTGTTTAATGGTTTGTTAGAGCATATTAAACCGATGCTCATCCGTCTAGAACGAAAAATCGCCCAAGAAAATCCTTTGTTACACGAAATCAAAGAAAATTATGCCGAAGTATTTGATTTAACTAAATACTATATGGGGCAATTACCTGCATTATCGAGTTATACGATCAGTGAAGATGAGTGGGCGTATATCACCTTACATTTTTTAGCCTCACTTGAAAAAATCAAACATGATCAAAAAGCACGTGTATTAATTATTTGTGCAACCGGATACGGGAGTGCCCAGTTATTAAAAACACGAGTGGAAAAAGAATTTGGAGAACGTCTGAATATCGTAGCAGTCAAAGGCTACTATGAAATTGACGAGCAATTGCTAGAAGAAGTGGATCTGATTATTTCGTCAATCGATCTTTCGACTATGGTCTTTAAAGTTCCAGTTTTTCATGTCAGTGTATTTTTGCCTGATAAAGAAGTCCAAATGATTCGTCAGTATCTCAGAAAACAAAAATCAAATACGTCGATTTATGATCGAAAAACCAATCGCATGACGAATTCGATTGAAACTTCCTTGACCGAACTTGCAGCAGATTACTTTTATTATAGTCCACAAGTTCAAACTAAAGAGGAGATCATGAATGAATTGTTGACTCGATTGTCATTAAACGAATCGACTCATTATATCGAGCAGATGAGAAGTCAGATCAACCAACGAACGAAATTAGGAACGATTTTATTTAGTTCTACGATTGCAGTTCCCCATCCAGCGATTCCTGTTGGGAGGATTGCAAAAGTTGGTGTCGCAATTTCGAAAGAAGGCGTGTACTGGAACGAAGAGTATCCCAAGATTCATTTCGTTTTTATGGTATCCCCTTCCATTTATGAAAACTATGGATTAACTGTAGTAACAAAAGCGATTGTATCCCTGATCGAGCGTAAGGATATTCAGCATCGATTACTTGAGGCAGTTACTTTTGAAAAATTTACTACTGAATTTATTAAATTGATTGAAGAGGTGTAGAACATGAGTGAACAAATGACGAGTGAAGAAATCCAAGTAGTCGCTTTTACGATTATTTTGCATAGTGGAAATGCACGAACAAATATTCATCAAGCATTTAAAGCAATGCGTGAGGGTGATTTTGAGCAATCTGCAGCTAAGCTTGAAGAAGCCAAAGAAGAAGTAGTAAAAGCCCATAATTCACAAACAGACTTATTGCATGCGTATGCAGGGGGCACAAAAATCGATATGGAGATTATTATGGTCCATGCACAAGATCATTTAATGACGACGATGACTTTACAAGAAGTGGCTGAAGAAATGTCTTATTTATATCAACAAAACCAACAAATATTAAAAAAAATAGCCAATTAATGATGAGCTGAGGAGTGGATACAATGAATGCAGAAATGAAAAAGCTTGAGGAACGAAGAAAAAAAACAAGCATTACGAATATGTATTTTAATCGATTTTTATTGATTCGTTATACAACGGCTTTATTTTTATTTTTCAATCTGTATTGGTTTGTATTTCTACTATTTAGTCAACCGTTATTGGCACTTGTTCCATTGCTATTATTTATCGGTTCAGCAATCGTTGCGATTGAACAAGTAAAATTATATCGTAATCATAGCGAACAGTTACCTTATGCTAAAGGATTTTATATCCTTCAAGGCATTGTAAACAGTGTGATGATAGTACTCGTCTATACACCAATGTATGATCGTTTCTTCCCCTTCCTGACGAATACTTCAGAAACAAAAAATATTTTGACGATTACTTTATTATTAGGCGTGCTTATCAGTTTAATCGTGTTAAGAAAATTACACAAAATTCGTCTAGGTCAAGATAAACACTTGAAATTAGTGAAAGCATATGAAAAAACAGTTAGTTAAAAGATAAGGAGAGAAGAAGATGAACAAAGGGTTTACGATTTTACAGAAATATCTAATGCAACCGATGGGAAAAATTGCTCAGTTTAAGTTGGTCCGTGCAGTAATGGCAGCTGGTATGGCATCGATTCCTTTCACGATCGTAGGATCAATGTTTTTAGTATTTAACATTTTACCAACAACATTTACCGGGCTACAAGGATTGTTTGACAGCACATTTTTCAAAGTTAGTGACTTATACATGGTAGCCAATACAGCAACAATGGGGATTTTAGCACTTTATTTTAACTTTGTTATCGGATATGAATTAACGAAAATTGAAGCAGAAGAAAATGGATTAAATGTAAACGCTTTGAACGGTGCAATGTTATCTGTATTTGCATTCTTCATGACATTACCTGAATTAGTGATGAAAGACGGCGCGATGAAGTTAGTAAATGTGACTTCAGAAACAGAAAATGTAATCAACGGATTTCGTATGGGAGCTACTGTTGATCGTTTAGGAACATCAGGAATTTTTACTGCAATTATTATGGCTGTGTTAGCTACTCAACTGTATTTCCTATGTGTACGCAAAAACTGGGTCGTTAAAATGCCAGAAACTGTTCCCTTAGGAGTTTCTCGCTCATTTACAGCATTGATTCCAGCTTTTGTTATTGCATTTGCTGTACTGATCATCAACGGTGTATTAGTTGCTTTAGGAACAGATATTTATAAAATTATTGCGATCCCATTTGCCTTCGTAACTGGATTAACAAATAGTTGGTTAGGTGTTATGGTCATTATCTTCTTGATCCATGCATTATGGGTTGTAGGGATTCATGGTGCCAATATCATCGGTGCGTTCTTAACACCAATTTTATTAGCAAATATGGCTGAAAATGCTGCTGGAGCACATATTCCATTTGCTGGTGAGTTCAATAACTCATTTGCAATCATGGGTGGTTCTGGAGCGACATTATTAATGACATTCTTTATTGCTTTCTTAGCTAAATCAGATCAATTGAAAATTTTAGGTCGTGCTTCTTTAGCACCAGCGATCTTCAACATCAATGAGCCGATCATCTTCGGTATGCCGATTGTGTATAACCCATACTTAGCGATTCCATTCTTCTTAGCACCAATGGTTTCAGCATCAGTTGGTTACTTTGCAATCAAAACAGAATTTATCAAACCTTTAGTAGCACAAGTTCCATGGCCTTCTCCAGTTGGTTTAGGTGCCTTCATCGGAACTGGTGGTGACTTGATGGCAGCACTTGTGGCGATCATTTGTGCGATCTTAGCCTTTGTCATTTGGTTCCCATTTGTGAAATTCTACGATGGAAAATTACTAAAAGAAGAAAAAATCAAAGCAGCAGAATTAGCTGCTCAAGCATAATCATCATAAAAAATGTCTCGTACTTTTTAGTACGAGACGTTTTTTTTATGAAAAAGATTGACACGATATAGAAGTTCTGTTAAATTACTTTCGTTCAAATCGTATTCATTACGGTTTAAGATCTTCAAATAGGAAGAAGGAAAATAGATGGCAAAAAAATCTAAACTTGTCAAAGCACAAAAACAGCAAATACAAATTGAACGATATCGTGAACGTCGTGAAGCACTCAAAGCAGCAAAAGATTATCAAGGGTTAGCTGCTTTGCCAAAAAATGCGAGTCCAGTACGATTACGTAATCGAGATCGACTTGATGGGAGACCACGAGGCTATATGCGTAAATTTGGTCTATCTCGTGTAACATTTCGTCAATTCGCTCTAGAAGGAAAAATTCCTGGCGTCAAAAAAGCCAGTTGGTAAGGAGGAAAACAGATGGCTGTTCCAGCACGTAAAACATCTAAATCAAAAAAGAATAAACGTCGTACACACCATAACCTTTTAGCACCTACAATTTCATATGATCAAGTAAGTGGAGAGTATAAACGCGCACATCACATTTCAAGAGCCGAAGTAAAAGTAAGAAAGGCAGCTGTACGATGAAGATTATTTATCCACCATTAGTAGAAGATAGCTATTCTTATTTTCAAGAAAAAAAACCTAAATCGTTGCTCTATCAAAAACTTGTCGCACAAAATATTATTGATGAAACTGGCGCACCGACCAAAGAAGCATTAAAAAAAGGTTGGGTAAAAGATTTTTATGAAGCGGTCGATTTATCGTTCGAAAAATTTTTAGATCTATATCCCATTTTTAGATTATGGTCTGAAATCGAGTTTAAAAAAATTGAGGGTTTTTGGGAAATGGCTATTCGAGACAAACAAAAAATCCAGCAAGTGATTTGTAAGTTGCCCTACGATCAAAAACAACAACTCATGATGTATTTTGATGAAAGAGGAGGAATATAAGATGCGTCAAACGATTATTTTAGAATGCAAGGAGACAAAAGAACGTTTGTATTTAACAAGTAAAAATAAGCGTAATACACCAGAAAAATTAATGTTAAAAAAATATTCACCAAAATTACGTAAGCGAGTTGTATTTCAAGAAGTAAAATAAATTAGCTATTAAGGGAGAAAAAATGGAAAAAACTGATTTATCAAGTGCCTATCGTCGTTTAAAAAGTCCAAATATCAAAACGAAAAAACGGGCATTAAAATTGATTCAAGCTGCAAAACGAAAGCAAAAGGGGATTTAGAACGTGAAGAAAAAGAAATTAAAATTGAGTTTAGGGGTATTGGGAATAGCTAGTTTGGGTCTACTTGCGGCTTGCAGTTCAAATGGTACTGCTGAAACGAAAGAAGACCAGTTGTCGATCGTGACAACTTTTTATCCGATGTATGAATTCACCAAAGAAATCGTTGGCGATGAAGCGAAAGTCGAATTACTAGTTCCAGCAGGTTCGGAACCACATGACTATGAACCGAGCGCTAAAGATATGGCAAAGATCCAATCAGCAGATGTATTTGTATATCATAATCCGAATATGGAAGGCTGGGTCGAAAAAGTCCAAAAAACACTAGAGGATGATCAGGTCAACGTTATTGAAGGAACTAAGGGAATGTTGTTACTACCAGGATCAGAAGAAGAGGACCACGATCATGGAGAAGAAGGCCATCATCATGAACTTGATCCGCATACGTGGTTAGCGCCAAGTTTAGCGAAAAAAGAAGTCGAGTCGATCGAACAACAACTTGCTAAAGCTTATCCAGATAAGGCAAAAGTATTTAAAACCAATAGTGAAGCCTATTTAGAAAAACTAAATGCATTGGATCAACTGTACCAAAAGAGTTTAACGAATGCGCCCCAAAAAAGTTTCGTCACACAACATGCGGCATTTGGTTATCTAGCGTTAGAATATGGATTGACCCAAGTCCCGATCGCTGGTCTGTCACCAGATATCGAACCAAGTCCTAAACGCTTAGCTGAATTGAAAACGTATGTAAAAGACAATGATATCCAGTATATTTATTTTGAAGAAAATGCCAGTGACAAAGTAGCTAAAACGTTAGCGAATGAAACCGGAGTGGATTTATTAGTCTTAAATCCATTAGAAAGTTTAACAAATCAACAATTAAAAGCTGGTGAAACGTATATTTCGGTGATGGAAGAAAATCTTAAAGCATTAGAAAAAACGACACAATCCGCTAGTAAAGAAGTAACTACTGAAACAGCAACGCAAACTGAAAAAACTGTCGCAAATGGCTACTTTGAAGATAGTCAAGTCGAAGATCGAACGTTAGCCAATTATGCAGGAAATTGGCAATCGGTCTATCCTTATCTACAAGATGGCACGTTAGATCAAGTTTTTGCATATAAAGCAAAGTTGAATCCAGAGAAAACGGAAGCGGAATATAAAGCCTATTATGAAACAGGATATAAAACAGATGTGGATCAGATCAAAATCACAGATGATACAATCAGTTTTAGCGATCCAGCTGGCACCAAAACGTATACGTATACTTATGCAGGTAAAGAAATTTTAACCTATGCCAAAGGAAATAAAGGCGTTCGTTATTTATTTGAGACAAACGATCCAAATGCTGGAAATTATCGTTATGTACAATTTAGCGATCATGGAATCAAGGATGAAGCAGCTGTTCATTTTCATATCTACTTTGGTGGTGAGAGTCAGCAAGCCTTATTAACGGAAATGGATCATTGGCCAACGTATTATCCTGCTGATTTATCCGCTACACAAATCGCACAAGAAATGCTCGCTCATTAATTGAATATGCTACAATAAGAAAATGATGGAAAAAGGAGCAAGTACGTGAATATTCTTGATAAATTACATGCGATGTATACCACATTTTCGATAACTGAAAAAAAAGTAGCAGATTACATTTTGTCACATCCACAAGAAATCCCTAATATGACGATCGCTGATCTGGCTTCGCAAAGCGAAGTAAGTGAGGCATCGATCAGCCGGTTTTGTCGGAAAATCGAAGTAGTAGGGTTTCATGCATTGAAAATCGAATTGGCACAAGTAACGATTCCCAAATTAGATGATCATCCAGAACAGTCACGTTTAGGTCAGCGTATCGCGCATATTCAACAAAATAAAATCAAAGAAATCGAACAGACATTGATGCAATTAGACGAAGACGTACTACAAGAGTCATTAGACCAGATCGTCAAAGCGAAGCGGGTTATTTTTTTAGCCTATGGCAATACGATTCCAGTTGCGATGGATGCAGCTTACCGGTTTAACCAAATCGGGATTGCATCAAGTGCCTACGAGATTTGGGATACAGCTTTAGCTTCGTTACTGACATTTACTACAGAAGACTTGGTCATTGTGATTTCAAATTCAGGAGAAACGAAAGATTTGATCAAAGCGATCGAGTGGTGTCGTACACAACAACTTACAGTCATCGCGATGACAAATAACCAACAGTCCCCTTTGGCAAAGTTAGCAACGATTCATTTGACGACGGCTACAAGAGAACGACTATTTCAAAAAGATTATTATTTTTCTCGTGTGTCGGCAATGTTGTTAACAGAGACGTTATTCCTATTGTTAGCCTTTGAAGAACCTGAACGTTTAGAATTTATTAAACGACACGAGCAGTTGATTTCAGATCATAAAATTTAAAAAGAAGATATCTCGAGGGTATCTTCTTTTTTGTGCTTGACGAAATCAGTGCAGTCTGAGTATACTTAAGAAAGTAAATTTCATATTTAATTATTTTGTAAAATTAAATTTCATAAAGGGGTATCAAGATGAAAAAGAGATGTGCGGCGATAGCGTTTAAGAAAATCCATCCACATATGGTTATCGGACTAGGTGGAGGAAGTACGATTGGATTTTTGGTCGACATGATCAAAGAAGCTCAATTAGATATTCAAATCGTGACACCTTCTGAAAAAACAAAGCAACACTGTTTAGAAGCAGGTTTGACGGTACTAGATCCATCCTTTGTTGCGACGATCGATTTAGCATTTGATGGGTGTGATGAAGTTGACCAAGATCTCCAAGTTCTAAAATCTATGGGTGGAATCCATACTGAAGAAAAGATCATTGCTAAAATGGCTAAAGAATATATTGTCTTAGTAGATGAAAGTAAAGTATCGTCTACGTTGAGTTTTCGTGTACCCATCACACTTGAAGTCGTCCGTGAAGCGTTGACTTCAGTATTGTCAAATTTAAGTGCAAAAGGTGATGTGACACCTCGTATGAGCCAAACGAGCGATGCGTATACCTTTACGAGTCGAGGGACCATTTTAGTAGAATTTACCCCAAATGATAAACACTCATTAAAAGAGTGGAATACTTACTTATTGATGCTACCTGGAATTGTAGATACGTCATTATTTTACAATATTGCGACTCGTGCGATTGTCGTGACTAAAGCGTCAGACTATGAATTAACAGGAGGAAGAAAACATGTATAATTGGGGAATTATTGGGACTGGTGTTATTGCAAGAGAGATGGCAGAAGCATTTCAGGCACTTGATCGCAAAATTTATGGAGTCACGAGTGCACGCTTTGAGCGAGCAGAATCTTTTGCAAAAACATATCAAGTAGAACACGTATATCAAAGCGTAACGGACTTGTTACAGGATGAGGCAATCGATGTCGTATACATCGCAACACCACATAATCTTCACTACGAACAAATTAAAGCCGCACTATTACAAAATAAGCATGTCTTTTGCGAAAAAGCGATTACAGTAAATGATCGTCAACTAGAAGAATGTGTGGCATTAGCAAAAGAACGAAATTTAACGATCTCTGATGGTGTGACGCTATTTCATATGCCTCTTTATAAAAAACTGCGACAAATCGTATCGAGTGGAGAATTAGGTCCAGTCAAAATGGTTCAAGTAAATTTTGGTAGTTGCAAGGAATATGATGTCAATAATCGCTTTTTTTCTAAAGAATTAGCTGGTGGAGCATTATTAGATATTGGTGTATATGCAACGTCATTTGCACGTTATTTTATGTCTAGTCAACCAAATGTCGTCTTAACTACTGGAAGCTTTTTTGAAACCGGAGTGGATGAAACTTCAGGTATTTTATTAAAAAATCAAGATGGTGAAATGTCGGTTATGGCATTGACTATGCGTGCAAAACAACCAAAGAGAGGTGTCGTTGCATGTGAAAAAGGATTTATCGAAGTCAATAATTATCCTCGTGCTCAAGAAGCAACCATTACGTATACTGAAACAGGTGAAACGGTGACGATTATTGAAGGGGAGACCACACGTGCTTTGGAGTATGAGATCTTAGATATGGAAGACTATATTACGACGCAATCTGGAGAACAAAATTTACAGTTGATTCGTGATGTGATGTCGACCTTGACCAGTATTCGAACACAATGGGGAATGGTATATCCTTTTGAATAGTTGACAATTTTTTTCTTCATGGTATGATAGCAAAAACATCTAGATCCGATGAAAAGAAGAGTATGTATTATATGGTTAGTAGAGAGATTTTGGTTGGTGTAAAAAATCCGAGTATAATGCAGAAGATGGTCTTGGAGGACGAGAGTGATCTTGCGGAAGTTTCCACGTTACGGAAAATTTGAGGGGAGATAGTTCCCAAATTAAGGTGGTACCACGTATTCAAACGTCCTTTGTCTGTTGACAAAGGACGTTTTTTATTTAGTTAAAAAGGAAAAGGAATGGTGAAAATGGGAAAACAGCAAGCACCTTATCGAGTAGATCATGTTGGTAGTTTTTTGAGAACAGATCGTTTGAAAACAGCAAAAGCAGAAGAAAAAGATGGACAAATTTCATTATCAGAAAGAAAAGCAATCGAGTCTGAAGAAATAGAAGCGCTTGTTTTAGAACAAGTGAAATCAGGTCTTAAAGGCATTACGGATGGTGAATTCCGTCGTGGTTGGTGGCATTTGGATTTTCTAGAAAACTTAGATGGTGTAGAAGGATATGTTCCTGAACAATACAATCAAGTATTTAGCGGAAAAGCAGCACCAGCGTATAACGTGCGGTTAGTCGGTCAGGTAGATTTTTCTGACACGCATCCGTTTATCGAAGATTTTCGACAATTAAAGCACGTTGTGGATCAATACGAAGATGTTCAAACAAAAGCTACGATTCCAAGTCCAACAATGTTACTTCGACAAGAATTGTTAGCCAATGATGGATCATCAAAATTAGCAGAAATTTATCCTGATATCAATGAATTTTATCGTGATTTAGCAGATGCTTATAAAAAAGCGATCCTAGCTTTTTATGACGCAGGATGCCGCTATCTTCAATTTGATGACACCAATTGGGCCTTTTTAGCAGATGCGACAAAACGTGAAGAAATTGAAGAAAAAGGTATTGATCCAGAATATATTGCTGCGATTTGTACAAAGATCATTAATGATGCATTATCAGTAAAACCTGATGATATGGTGATCACAACACATATTTGCCGTGGGAATCATGCGTCTTCTTGGTTGTTTTCTGGAGGATACGAGCCGATAGCGAAAGAATTATTTGCAACAGATTACGATGGGTTCTTTCTAGAATACGATTCTGATCGAGCAGGTGATTTTAAACCTTTGCGTTATTGGAAAGAATCTGGGAAAAATAGTCAAGTTGTTTTGGGATTGGTTACCTCAAAAACACCTGAATTGGAAGATCCAGCACAGATTAAAGCTCGTGTTCAAGAAGCAACGCAATACATCCCATTAGATTACTTGAGTATTAGTCCTCAGTGTGGCTTTGCTTCAACGGAAGAAGGAAATCGCTTAACGATTGCAGAACAATGGGATAAGATTCAGCATCTTCAAACGATTGCAGAAGATATTTGGGGAACTCATGTCTGATTTAAGCGTTGCTTTAGCAGAAGGGAAACTAAATATTCGTGTTGCAGCTTGGTGTGAAGTAGAAGGCAAGTTATTAGTTTGTCACTATCAAGATCAAACGATCACGTTACCAGGTGGGCGAGTAAAATTTGGTGAATCGACTGTTGAAGCATTAACACGTGAAATAAAAGAAGAGTTAGATACGACATGCATATCGATAGACTATCTTGGTGTTATTGAGAATTTATTCGAGCAAAAAGTAGCGTATCATGAATTATTATTTGTATATACTGTTGAATTGGCTGAAAAAAATCGATTCAAGCAAACACAAACTGAAGAATTTGCTTGGATTCCTCTCACAAAGATCCAAGATCAACTCGTACCGCAAGCTCTTGTGCACTTGAAAAAGACACCAAAGACGCATATGATCAATAAAGAAAGCTCGTTCTGATTCGAACGAGCTTTCTTTTTCACCTATTTTGTAAACAAGTAGATTTGTAAACAAGTAGAAATTAAATCGTCTCTAAACGCAATAAAGCTGTTTTTCGATCTAACCCACCCGCATATCCAGTCAATTTTCCATTTTTCGCAATGACTCGGTGACAGGGAATAAAAATCGATAGAGGATTCTTACCCACAGCTCCACCAACAGCACGAGCACTTGTAGGTTGAGTGTAACGAGTCGCGACATCTAGATAAGAAATAGTTTGACCATATGGAATCTGTAATAATACTTGCCAAATCGCTTGCTGATACGCTGTGCCCGTGGGTTTTAACCGTTTCCGTATTTCCTTGATATTCGGTTGTTCATGTGCAAAATAAGCATCTAGAAATAAAATAAATGGTTGGAATAAAGGATCGTCTTCTTTCGCAACTAGACAAGCGGTGGGATCTATTTTTTGAAAATAATGTGCTTGCCCTTCAAACCAAGCGCCAATTAAATTTTCTTCTTCTCTGACAAGTGATAATATTCCTATAGGTGTTTGATAATCAAAGCGATACATCGTGTTCACTCCTTTTAATTGTAGTGTACAAAAAAATGTCTTAGAATGCGAGTATGAATGTATTGAAAAATAGTTGAATATTCGTTTTTGTTTCATGATAGTTTTCAGAAATATAAAGAATCAAGAAAAATTCAGTAAATAATAGAAAAAAACATGAGAGAGCACTTACAATTTTCGGAAAATTGGTGTAAGCTTAATTTTATATAAAAAGTAAAATTAAAGTATGTCCTAAGGAGTTTTGTAAAATGGAAGAAGCAAAATGGCATGCCCATTTAGGGAAAATTGCAACTGTAACCGCGATCATTATGTACGTTTCATATGGTCCTCAAATTTATGGAAATTTAACGGGGAATCCGACTGGCTATTTACAACCTTTGGCAGCCGCTGTAAACTGTTCATTATGGGTCGTATATGGATATGGAAAACCACAAAAAGATTGGCCGGTAGTGCTTGCTAACTTACCTGGAGTAATTTTTGGTTTATTAGCTGCAGTGACTGGTTTTATCGCACAATAAAACATATACGAAGAAAATCTTTTTTAAAGGTTCTCTTCGTTTTTTATTTAGGAGGAAAAACATGAAAATTAGTTTAGCAAGTGATCACGCAGGAGTGGTATTAAAAAAAGAAATTATCAAACAACTAGAAGCAATGGGGCATACGGTTCATGACTTTGGTCCATATAGCGAAGAGGCAGTCGATCTTTCTGATTTTATTTATCCAGCAGCTTTAGAAGTTGCAAAGGGTGAATTTGATCGTGGAATTTTTGTCGATGGTGTAGGATATGGTAGTGCATTGATCGCCAATCGAATTTTAGGAATCGATGCAGTGGTTTGTCAAGATCCATTTTGTGCAAAACTAGCACGTGAACACACAGATAGCAATGTATTGTGCTTAGGTGGGAAAATCATTGGTTCAGCGATTGCTGCAGAAATCGTGCATACTTGGATGACAACAGACTTTTTAGAAGAAGAAAAATACCAACGTCGTGTTAAAAAAGTACAAGCTATCTCTGAGAAGCATTTACGCCCTTTAGCTGAACTTTAAAAAGTATTCGAATCGTCATGATTCGAATGCTTTTTTCATTCAAGTAAGCAAAATTAGGCAAAGAATTAGAATTCCAGTATACTGAAAACATAAATAGAATAGGAGTGAGTCTGTTTGGAAGTAAAGCAGAAAAATGGAATGGGATCAGTATTAGCCGCATTAGCTGCAAATATCTTAGTAGCCATTAGTAAATTTGTTGGATTTTTTGTGAGTGGAAGTGCAGCGATGCTAAATGAAAGTATTCATAGTGTCGTCGATTGTAGCAATCAAATCTTATTGATATTTGGAGATCGTCGTTCAAAACTGGGACGCAGTGACTTACATCAATTTGGTGAAGCACGAGCGAAGTATTTTTTTAGTACGATTGTCGCAACGATGCTATTCTTTGGTGGTGGTGTCTTGGGAATCATGGAAGCTATTGAAAAATTATTGCATCCAAGCCATGAGGTAAATAATCCATGGATCGTTTTAGGTATTTTAGCATTTGGTATCGTAGTCGAAGGTGCTTCACTACGTGTCGCAATGAAAGAAATTCGTGAACTAAATACGGAAAAATTATCAATTCCTAAATTTTTACGCGAAAGTCGACATAGCGAGATTTTAATTATTTTTACTGAAGATTTTTGTGCAGTGATCGGATTATTTTTAGCAGTTGTCGGAACAGTTTTAGCAATGGTTACAGGGAATCCTTTTTATGATGCATTAAGTGGTCTATTTATCGGATTATTATTAACTGGTGCAGCCATATTTTTAGCAAAAGAGTTTTATAGTTTGATCATCGGTGAAAGTGTAACAGCTAGTGATCTAAAGATCATCGTCAATGAGTTTAAACGCAAAGATATCGAACGCTTGATTGATATCAAAACGATCCATATGGGACCTGATGAAGTTATGATCGCTGCGAAAGTTGATTTATTAGATACCAAGGAAGATCAAGGATACGCAATCATTAATGAGATTGAAGCGGACATTCGTGCAGAATTTCCAGATAAGACTTTATATATCTACATTGAAACCGATAAGTATGATCCGAATTATCAAAGCCATACAGAAGAAGAAACAGTATAGGAGGATATAGTTATGGGACAATGGTTGTTACAAATTGAAAAAAAAATTCTGGCTTTTTTGATGGCATTAAGTTCGATCGCATTAGTATTGGTTGGAATTATCATTACTTTTTTCTTGTTCAAAGAAGTCTATCATTTGTTTACGTTTGCCTTAGCAATCGATACAAATACAATTTATTACGACGCTTTGGAAAGTATTCTATCTTTTTTCTTATTTTTTGAATTTTTGACACTGATTATTACTTCAATTAAAAATCAAGGTCATGTTTCATTGAGCTTTTTATTGACACTAGGTTTGACCGCTTTGATTCGACTTTTATTGACCTATCACGATCAAGTCTTTGGATTGGTCGTTATTGCCATTTCGATTGTTTTATTACTATTTGGAATGACGTTGGTCTTGAAACAAGAAAAGGGAGAACAACATGAAAACTAAATTTTTATGTTCCTCCTTTTTAGGAAGCGAGTCCTTATTTACTAAAGAGGTTTCTTTGAGTGATAAGCGTATAGGATTTATTCCAACAGCCAGTGTTGTAGAGGAGTATGACAGTTATGTGCTAGAAGCCTACCAATTTTTAAAAGAACGAGCTAAGCATGTCCTCACGATCAATCTTGATCAAGTTGAATTTTGCGAACTTAAAGATCTCCTATCAACAGTGGATATTTTATATATTAGTGGGGGGAATACTTTTTATTTGTTGCAAGCTGTCTACAATTCAGGTTTTGATCGATTAATGACCGATTATTTAGCAAAGGGAAATTATCTTATTGGAGAATCTGCAGGCGCTGTGATCATGACACCTGATATTTCTTATATTCATGTAATGGATGATGATCGTGTCGTTGAATCGAAAGTTACTAAGGGATTAGGTCTTGTAGACCGTCCGATTATTCCACACGTAGAAAGTGAGTATTTGGGTCAAGCAGCTGCAGAAATTTTAAATACGTATGAACATCAGCCTTTTTATGCCTTAACTGATCAAGATGCGCTATTTTTTTAATTGAATAATTAAAAAGACTCTCGTGTCGTGGGAGTCTTTTTTTGTTACTAAAAGTAAGCATATCTCTTTACTTATTTTTTGTAAGTGTTATGATAAGTGTATCAAATCACTTACAAAAAGAAAGTAGGAAAGCATTATGAAATTTGGAATCATTTTAGGAAGTACTCGTGAAGGACGTGTGAGTCCACAAGTAGGAGAATATGTAAAAAATTTGGCAGCAACACAAGAAGGTCATGAATTTGAAATCATTGATATCTTAGATTACAACTTACCATTTTTGGGAACAGGTACACCGAATCAAGCTTGGAATGAAAAAATCGATTCACTGGATGGCTACATCTTTATTACTCAAGAATATAATCATGGTATGAGTGGAGCATTAAAAAATGCAATCGATAGTGCGCGTGAAGAATGGTTCAATAAAGCTGCTGGAATCGTCAGCTACGGTTCAGGTGGTGGAATTCGTGCAGCGGAACAATTACGTTTAGTCTTAGCAGAACAAAAAGTGGCAGGTGTCAGAACAAATCCTGCTTTTAATCTATTTACAGATTTTGAAAACTTCTCTGAATTTAAACCAGGTGAACATATGGCACAAGGTGTTTTAGACATGTTTGAAGAATTGATTACATGGGCTAAAGCACTAAAAACAATTCGTTAATCATTCCTTTTTACTATGTGAAAATGAATCAGTTTAGAATCATTACATTTTTAAATTTTTCAATGAAATAATCTAAAAATAAAAGAAATAAATATCCATTAAAGCGGACAGAGAGTGATTCTTTGTCTGTTTTTTTAGGATTTTTTTTACGTTGTGTTTATTTGTGAAAAAAATATTTAACTTTTGTTTTTTGTGAAAAAAGGGAGTATAATGGAATTATTCTAGTGTAGGAGATGACGGTGATGAAAGTCAGTTTGTTCACGAGCTGTGTAGTAGATGCTTTATTTCCAAATGTATCGATTGCAATCGTTGAGGTATTAGAACGTTTAGGAGTCGAAGTGCTTTATCCAGAGTCGCAAGTGTGTTGTGGCCAACCAACCTTAAATAGCGGCTACAAAGAAGAATCACGAAAAGTATTGATCAACCAATTAAATGCCTTTAAAGACGCTGATTATGTGGTAGGAGCTGCTGGGAGTTGTACGGCCTCGATGCGTGAATATGCAACGTTTTTCAAAGATGATCCGGAATACTATGAAGAAGCGGTCAAATTGCATGATAAGACGTATGAGTTTACACAATTTTTATATCATGTGTTAGGGATGCGAGATTTAGGCGCTACGTTAAATGCTAAAGTGACCTATCATCGATCTTGTCACATGACACGCTTACTTGGAGAAAAAGAATCTCCTTTCGCTTTAATGAACTATGTCAAAGGGTTAGAGTACGTAGAACTGCCTCATTTAGAAAATTGTTGTGGATTTGGCGGGACATTTTCGGTCAAAGAACCGATTATCTCTAACGCGATGGTAACGGAAAAAGTTCAAGATGTACTCGCAACCGAGGCTGAAGTGCTGATTAGTGCCGATATGGCTTGTCTTATGAATATTGGAGGCAAACTAAATCGTGAAGGACATCCAATTACGATTATGCACATTGCAGAAGTACTCAATCATGAGGTTGATGAATCAAGAATCACACAGCCTAATTTGGTTCAAGTGTAGGGGGAAGCGAAAATGGGATTAAAGACAAGTTCAAAAACTTTCGATGAGCGTTGTGAGGAAAATATTCAAGACGAACAGATGCAAGCCGCGCTAAAAAAAGCACAAGATGCACAATGGATCAAACGAGAAGCAGCACGTGATCAATTAGGGAATTGGGAACAATGGCGTGAATTAGGCCAACAGATTCGTCAACATACTTTAGCCTATTTACCTGACTATTTAGAACAATTTAGCGATAACGTTGAAAAAAATGGTGGAACGGTTCTGTTTGCTCAAACCGAAGCACAAGCACAAGAATATGTACGTCAAATCGTAGAAGAAAAAAAGATTCATAATATTGTGAAATCAAAATCGATGGTGACGACTGAAGTTGGATTGGATCCAATGTTTGAAGCGATGGAAGGTGTCGATGTTGTTGAAACGGATTTAGCAGAATTTATTTTACAAATGGATAACTGGGATGAGCCCTCTCATATTGTCTTTCCGGCCGTTCATAAAAATCGACAACAAGTTAAAATGATTTTCGAAAAGCTAGGGTATGTAGGAAGCGATGATCCAGAAATGCTCGCAAAGTTTGCGCGTGAAGTTCTACGTGATCGATTTTTGAAAGCTGATTTAGGGATATCCGGTTGTAATTTTGCGATTGCTGATAGTGGTATGATCAATTTGGTAACCAATGAAGGAAATGCCGATTTAGCGATTAGTATTCCAAAAACGCAAATTGTATTAATGGGAATGGAACGCATTGTACCGACTTTGAAAGAAGCGGATGTGCTGGACAATCTTCTTTGTCGTAGTGCTGTGGGTCAAAAATTGACGAGTTATGTGACCTTTGCGGGACGAAAAAAAGCTGAAGAGGCAGATGGACCTGAAGATTTTTATGTGATCATTGTCGACAACGGCCGCTCAAAAGCTTTAGGTACGCAATTTCAAGAAATGTTGCAATGTATTCGTTGTGGTGCTTGTTTAAATGTTTGCCCAGTTTATCGACATATTGGAGGACATGGCTATGGATCGATTTATCCAGGGCCAATGGGTGCTGTGTTATCACCGATCTTAGGTGGTTATGAGGAGTTTGGTGAATTGCCTTACGCGTCTAGTCTGTGTGGTGCTTGTACAGATACTTGTCCAGTAAAAATCCCATTACACCAACTGTTGATTGAACATCGGACGGTCATGACCAATGAACTAAATATGCAACATGGGATGGATGATGCGACGATGAAGATGATTGGTCGTGTAACAGCTTCACCGATTGTATTTAATATGGTACAAAAAGTTGATCATCTAGGTGCCGGCGTATTAGCGAAAAAAACAGAACCAAGCGTAAAAAATCTGTATCAATTTGGTGGTTATCTAGATAAGGCACCAGCTATGGCAAAAAATTGGACGACTTATCGCGATTTTCCTCGTCCACCAAAGAGCAAAGATAATTTTAGAAAATGGTTTAAAGAACACCAAGCACAAAAAGGAGTGGCAACTAATGGACATAAACGCTAAAAAAGCCAAGAAAGAAAAATTTTTAAATCACTTAGCGGAACGTTTAGACTATACGAGACACTCCGTCCAGCCGTTGACTTATCGTAATGACTTGCCACATGAAACTTTAGATCACTTAGATCAAGCAGCGTTGTTCGATGTTTTTTTAGCACAATGTGAAACGTTGCATTGCCATGTAGTTTCTACACCAAAAAAATATTTAGCTCAAGCACTGACAGATCAAATTGAACGCTATCAAGGTGGATCGCTATTATATTCTGATGATCCTCGTTTTATTAAATATGAATTGCAAGATTTTTTAAAGGATGAAAACGCAAAAATTTGGCAAAAAGGTGCAGATCAACGTGATATAAATATAGTGAATGCACAGCAAGCCAATATTGGGATTGTTTTTGGTGAATATCTATTAGCTGAGTCTGGTACTGTTGTTGTGGAAACCAGTCCAGGACAAGGCCGATCTATTCACTTTCTCCCTAAACATTATATTGCGATTGTCCCTAAAAGTTGTTTAGTTAGTCGTATGACGAAAGTTACAGATATTTATGCGAAAAAAATTGCGCATGGTGAAGCGATTGGATCAGCGATTCATTTTATTTCAGGACCGTCAAATTCTGGTGACATCGAGATGGTATTGGTAGAAGGAGTCCATGGTCCACTAAGCGTAACCTATTTAGTAATCGAAGACGATTAATCAACGAAGTTTTAATCTATATATAGGTAAGAATAAATTTATGATTTATGAGAAATTTATGTGGAAAACGGTTTATTTTGAACGAATCGGTTGCAATAATCGAGAATTTCCCTAATATTGATAGTGGATAATGCTCGATCCATCTGTTTTTGTTTGGTGTAGTTTTTCACAGATTAGTTCGTGAAAAAGACCACTTGTGGAACAAATTAGTTGTTTGGGAGTATCTAGGAATTATACTGTACACATCGTACAAAAAATGAATTGGAGGAATAGAAATGGATATCGTTACATTGGCTCGAATCCAATTTGCCATGACGACAATTTTTCACTTTTTCTTTGTACCACTATCTATTGGTACTGTGTTTATTGTTGCAATTATGGAAACACTTTATGTGCGAACAAAAGATGAAACCTATAAAAAAATGGCAAAATTTTGGGCTCAAATCATGTTGCTTAGTTTCGCGGTAGGAGTTGTAACTGGGATCATTCAAGAGTTTCAATTTGGAATGAACTGGTCTGACTACTCACGTTTTGTTGGAGATATTTTTGGTGCACCACTTGCAGTTGAAGCATTGCTTGCCTTTTTCTTGGAATCAACATTCTTAGGATTATGGATGTTTACATGGGACCGAGTAAAACCGGGAGTACATGCTTTATTTATCTGGTTAGTTGGTTTTGGCTCATTAATGTCAGCTTTTTGGATTATCGTGGCAAATGCGTTTATGCAGCATCCAAAAGGATACCAAATTGAAAATGGACGTGCGGTCATGACAGATTTTAGTGCACTATTGAAAAATCCACAATTATGGTATGAATTTTCTCACGTTATTGCCGCAGCGATCTTAACCGGTGGTATCGTAGTAGCAGGACTTTCAGCATTTAGAATTTTAAAGAAAAAAGACTTATCCGCTGTATCTGAGAAGATTTATAAAAAATCATTACGTGTTGGTTTAGTCGTATCACTAGTGGGTTCGATTTCTGTTTTAGCAGCTGGAGACTTCCAAATGAAAGCTCTAGTTGAAGATCAACCAATGAAATTTGCCGCAACTGAAGGATTATATGAAACTTCGGGTGATCCAGCATCATGGACATTGATCGCTTGGGCAAATGAAGCGAAAAAAGAACGTGTATTTGGAATCGAAGTTCCTTATATGCTAAGTATTCTTTCTTATCATAAACTTTCTGGTTCGGTAGAAGGAATGAACGAAATTAACAAAAAATTAGTAGCAGAATATGGGGATCGTAACTACTATCCTCCAGTAAACACACTATTTTGGACATTCCGTATCATGGCAGGTTTTGGTGCTTTGATGTTTGTGGTCTCTGCTCTAGGCTTGTTCTTAACACGTAAGAAAAAACCGGTATTGTACGAGAAAAAATGGTTGCTATGGGTTCTAGGATTAATGACATTTGCACCTTTCTTAGCCAATACTTCAGGTTGGTTAGTAACCGAATTAGGTCGTTATCCTTGGACCGTTTATGGACTATTTACAATTGAACAAAGTGTATCACCTAATGTATCTGTGGCTTCCTTGATGTTCTCAAATACAGTATACTTCTTATTATTTGCAGGACTTGGTGCAACAATGGTGTACTTAGTTATTCGCGAATTGAAAAAAGGTCCTGAATATGTGGATCATCAACATGCAGCAGATGCAAAACCAGCCATTGATCCATTTGATGGAGGTGCATTCTAATGTCAACATTACAGTTAGTTTGGTTTACATTGATTGGTGTATTATTTTCAGGTTTCTTTTTCCTAGAAGGATTTGACTTTGGTGTTGGGATGGCTGTTCAAACGTTAGCACATAACGATGAAGAGCAAGATCAAGTCATCAATACGATCGGACCTGTTTGGGATGGAAATGAAGTATGGTTATTAACAGCTGGTGGCGCGATGTTTGCATCGTTCCCATATTGGTATGCTTCATTATTTAGTGGATATTACTTAATTTTATTTATTATTTTATTTGGATTAATTATCCGTGGGGTGTCATTTGAATTCCGTCATAAAGTTCCAGAAAAAAATAAAAACTTTTGGAACTGGACACTGACAATCGGAAGTACGATCGTACCATTTTTCTTTGGAATCTTATTTATTAGTATGATTCAAGGAATGCCAATTGATGCTAGTGGAAATCTTTCTGCGACATTCACAGATTACATTAACGTCTTCTCAGTCGTAGGAGGAGTAGCTTTAACGTTACTTTCTTACTTACATGGATTAAATTATATTTCATTGAAAACAGAAGGTCCTGTACGTGAACGTGCGCGTAACTATGCCAAAGCATTATACGCTGTCCTTTACGTTGGATTGGTAGCATTTGCTGTTTTAATGTATTTCCAAACTGATTTTTATGAAAAACATTTTGCAACAACATTAGGTTTGACTCTTGTAATCGTAGTGTTAACAGTTATTGCAAATATCTCAGTCTTTAAAGAAAAAGAACTACTTGCCTTTTTAGCAAGTGGATTTACAATGATTGCTTTAGTTGCGTTATTATTTACGGGATTATTCCCACGCGTAATGGTTAGTTCAATTAGTAGTGATTATGACTTGTTGATTAAAACAGCATCATCTTCACCTTATACATTGAAAATCATGACGTACATGTCGTTTACGTTGTTACCATTTGTTTTAGCCTACACAGCTTGGGCTTACTATGTGTTTAGAAAACGAGTAACGGTCAATATGAAAGGATACTAAGAATGATTGATAAAGCGATTATGCGCTTGCCTAACATTCGAAAGATCATGGGAGTGCTTGCAGGATATGCTATCTTGCAAGCTCTCTTTATAATTGGACAAGCTTACACGCTTGCAACTGTGATCACTCATTTGTGGGAAGGGCAAAAGTTAACAGAACAACTTGGGATGGTGGCGGCATTTTTTATATGCTATGCCTTACGTCATGTCATTACGTATCTACGAGATAAGTTACTAGATCATTTTGCACAGGAACAAGCAAAAACATTACGACATGAGTTGTTACAAAAAATATTTCGAGTTGGACCGACACTCGTACAAGATCAAGGAACTGGAAATATGATTACGATGGCTTTAGAAGGAATTTCAAAAGTCGAAAATTATATTCATTTGATTTTAGCCAAAGTCATGAATATGATGATTATTCCTTGGTTGATTTTAGCGGTAGTCTTTTTATTGGATTGGGAATCAGGCGTGGTATTGATTTTAGTATTTCCTCTAATCATTGTCTTTATGATTATTTTAGGCTACGCTGCTCAAGCCAAAGCAGACCGTCAGTACCATGCATTTCAGTTGTTATCGAATCACTTTATTGATTCACTTAGAGGGATCGATACACTAAAAATCTTTGGCCTAAGTAAACGTTATGGTAGAAGTATCTACAATACGAGTGAAGAATTTCGTAAAGCGACAATGAGCACCTTACGTATTGGGATCTTATCGACATTTGCTTTAGACTTTTTCACAACGTTATCTGTAGCGATCGTTGCGGTGTTGTTAGGACTACGTTTGATAAATGAAGGAATCTTATTATTCCCTGCTTTGACAGTCTTGATTTTATCACCGGAATATTTCTTACCTGTTCGTGATTTTTCAAGCGATTATCATGCAACACTAGATGGAAAAAATGCGATGACAGCGATCCGTGAAGTCTTGGAATTACCAGAACATGACCCAGAAATCAAATCGTTACCAGAAATGACAAATCAAACGGTTTTAGAACTTCGTGATATCGAATTTGGATATGAAACAACTCCAACTTTATATCCTTTTGATTTGAATTTACATGGGACGAAAAAAGTCGGAATTATTGGAATGAGCGGTTCTGGTAAATCGACGTTGATTGATGTATTGAGTGGATTTTTATCACCAAATGCCGGAACGATTCGTTTAAACGGTACATCAGTGGATAGCTTAGCACAACCAGATTGGCAGAAACAAATGCTGTATATTCCACAGAACCCGTATATTTTTCAATTATCTTTAGTTGAAAATATTACATTTTATACTCCAGATGCCTCAAAAGAAGCAATCGATGAGGCCGTTGAAGTTGCCGGATTAACCGAATTAGTTGCCGAATTGCCAGATGGTCTAGCGACTCAAATCGGTGATGGCGCTCGAGCGTTGAGTGGAGGACAAGCACAACGTATTGCACTTGCTCGCGCTTTTCTGGATAAAGAACGCCGCATTCTGTTACTGGATGAACCAACAGCGCATTTAGATATCGAAACGGAAATTGAGATCAAAGAAAGAATGCTTCCTTTGATGGAAAACCGCTTAGTCTTTTTTGCGACCCATCGCTTGCATTGGATGCATCAAATGGACCATATCTTAGTATTAGAACAAGGGAGAGTTGTAGAACAAGGAAGCTTTGCCGAGTTAGCTGCTAAAAAAGGTCATTTTTATGAATTGACTAAACAAATGAGGAGGGATGATAATGTTTAAAATTCCTCTATTTAAAGCATTTGAAAAGGATACATGGATCAAACCGTTTTTAAAGCAATATAAACGTTCTCTTTATTTAGCGCTATTTTTAGGCTTCATGACATTCTTTTGTGCTGGAGCATTGATGTTTGTCTCGGGTTATTTAATTAGTCGCGCAGCCTCAATTCCTGAAAATATTTTGCTGATCTATATTCCAATTGTGCTTACACGTGCATTTGGGATCGGTCGACCTGTTTTTCGTTATATTGAAAGACTAACAAGTCACAATTGGGTGTTACGTCTGACCTCGACGTTACGCTTGAAACTTTATACAGTATTAGAAAAAGATGCCATTTTTTTCAAACGGAATTTTAAAATCGGAGATATCTTAGGGTTGTTAGCTGAAGATATCAACCATATCGAAAATCTTTATTTAAGAACCGTTTTTCCGACGATCATTGCCTGGATATTATATGCTTTTGTGGTGATTGGACTAGGTTTTTATTCGCTTTGGTTTGCTCTAGTGATGGCCCTTTTATTATTTGTCGTGGTCTTTGTTTTTCCACTTTATTCCGTACTACTAAATGGTGCACGTCAAGAAAAAGAAAAACAACTAAAAAATGCTCTATATACTGATTTAACAGATAATGTCATGGGTGTTTCAGATTGGATTTTCAGTCAACGTGGGACAGATTATGTGACAAGTTATGTTGCAAATGAGCAACAACTTTATGATATTCAAAATGAATTGCGTAAGTTTAACCGTATCCGTAATTTCTTATTGCAACTTTATTTTGGATTAATTGCCATTAGTCTGATTTTATGGACGAGTCAACGTTTTGTTGGGGATCATGGTGGGGCAGCCAATTGGATTGCAGCATTTGTTCTTAGTCTGTTTCCTTTAATCGATGCATTTGCTGTTTTACCTGATGCAGCACAAGAAACAAATATTTATAAAGACTCTTTGGAACGTCTAAATGGATTAGCCGAAAAAGCAGAAGTTTCCCCTACGACTTTACCGGAAGCTGCGGCTTTGGATTTGCGTATCAAGCAAGTAAGTTTTTCTTATCCTAATGAAACGAAAAACGTGTTAGATCAATTAGATCTAGTGATTCCTCAAGGTGAAAAAATGGCGATACTTGGACGTAGTGGGTCGGGAAAAAGTACGTTAGCTTCGTTGATCCGCGGTGATTTAACACCAACGAAAGGTTCAGTAGAACTAGCAGGTATTCCAACCAATCAACTAGGCGATTCGATCTCAGATACAATCGGTGTGATCCAGCAGACACCTTATTTATTTAGAACCACGATATTAAATAATGTACGTTTAGGAAATGAAGCAGCCTCTGAAGCTGAAGTTTGGGATGTCTTAGATCGGGTAGGATTAAAAACTTTAGTTGAGCAATTACCTGAAGGATTGCAAACGATGGTGGATGAAGCGGGTTTACGTTTTTCTGGTGGAGAACGTCATCGAATGGCACTAGCGCGTATTTTATTAAAAGATACTCCAATCGTGCTACTAGATGAACCTACTGTCGGACTTGATCCGATTACCGAGCAAGCCTTGATCGATACCTTTTTTAGTCAGTTATCTGATAAAACAGTAATTTGGATTACACATCATTTACAAGGGATTGACCAAATGCAACGGGTTATTTTTATTGAGAATGGAAAATTAGAACTTTCTGGTTCACCACAAGAATTATTTGAAACGAGTTCGCGTTATCGTAAGTTGAAATCGATTGATGAAGGACGTTAAAAAAACACCGCTTATAGCGGTGTTTTTTTAAATAAAAGACATAAATGAGGCTGGCGCGTCACTTAAATGAAGCGTCCATGATCGATCTTGAAGTTGATAGATCAATTCACCTGCATAGCGTTCCAGTGAGATCTCTTTATTGGATACCAATTCTTGATCAGCTAAGTAAAGTGGTAAATGAAATTCATGTGTGTCGGTAGTCGCTTGGTCAAATGAGAGAACTAATCCTTCTTTGGTGTACTCATGTAATTGTTTAATGATTTCTAGTGGGACATCCGCAACCGGAATCGGTCGCTTGAAAAACGTTCGTTTATCGTTCACTCTTTCTAATGTTTGACGTTTGATTTTTCCAGCCAATACACGATAGAATTCATCTAAATAGCGATAATAAATTCGAGAGACGCGCTGTGGTAAATCAAAATAAACGAAATTATTTTGCAATTTGTAAAAAAAAGGAGAACGTAAATGTGTACGCATATGGCCGAAATAGAGTAACTCAGAGACCTCTAATGGTGATAATTCGCGTAACATAGATAAGTCAGAAAAATCGATCCATTTATTTTCTTCTCCAAGACGTTGTTTGGTTACGATTTGAGCATACTGTTCGACGGCATCTACGCCGCGTACGATTTTTAAACCTGTATGCGATTCATAGTCGCCATAAGTCGAGGCAGGATTTAATAAAAGCAGATTTTTTGGGGGATGTATGATGCCTGTATGAAAATCAGCAGCTTGCAGTCCTCTGGTCATGACGATATTACTAGTTGTATCGATATGGATATAGATTGATTGTTTCACAGATGATCCCCCCTTTTTACAGATTTCTTCAGTCTCTATTCTACAATAAAATCTCAGAGTTTTATTTTAAGATTTGATTACAAGATAAGAATCATTCTTATATTCAGGTAAGAATAAAACGTTCACTTAAAAATCATGGTAAACTAGAGAGAGAAAAACATGAGGAGGATACGATGAAAAAGAAAAAAGGAGTCCTAAATTGGGTCACAAATTTGTTTTTAGTTGTGCTATTACTCATCGGATTAGCGCTTGTATTTAATAATCAAATCAAATATTTATTAATGTCTTGGAATACATCAAAATATGATGTAACAGCTGTAACGGCATCTGAAATCAAAGAAAATGAAAAAAAGCCTGCTACATTTGATTTTGATGGTGTACAACCATTGAGTACACAAGCGGTACTGGAAGCACAGTTTAGCAATAAACGTTTACCCGTTATTGGAGGGATTGCGATCCCTAGTGTGGGAATCAATTTACCTATTTTTAAAGGATTAGCAAACGAAGCTCTTTTATTTGGAGCGGGTACATTTAGTGAAACGCAAAAAATGGGTGAAGGCAACTACGCGCTTGCAAGCCATCGGACTGATCGAGCGGATTTATTATTTACACCACTTGAGGAATTTGAAGTAGGAAATATTATCTATTTAACAGATCTAGAAAAGATTTATTCCTATAAAGCTTATGACAAACAAAGGGTTGCGCCTACTCAAACGGAAGTATTGAATGATGTGCCAAATAAAAAAGTCGTCACGTTAGTCACTTGTGGTGATTTATCGGCCACTACGCGAATTATTGTACAAGGAGAACTAACAGCGATCACACCCATCAAGGAAGCAACAGATGAAATGATGGCAGCGTTCCAAATGGAGCAAAAAACTTATTAGTATTTAAGGAGGAACAACATGAGTGAATTTAGCTATGAAATCGTTGAAGAAATCAGTGTATTGTCTAGTAATGCTAAAGGATGGCAAAAAGAGCTAAATCTAGTTAGCTGGAACGGACGACCACCGAAATTCGATTTACGTGATTGGGGACCAAATCATGAGAAAATGGGGAAAGGTGTCACATTAACCAATGAAGAATTTGCGGCTTTAAAAGAAATTATTACCCGTATGTAGAGGAGAATGACAGTGAAAAGTATGACAGGTTTTGGTCGTGGAGAAGTAGAAAATGACCAAATGAGTGTTGTAATCGAGCTTAAAAGCGTGAATCATCGTTTTTTAGATTGTCAGTTTCATATGCCAAGGCAACTGAGCGAATGGGAAAATGCGCTGCGTCAAGTGATAAAAAAAGAAGTTGCGCGAGGGCGCATCGATATTTATGTCACAATAGAATTTAAAGTAGCTACTCCAAAAACAACGCATATCGACTGGGAAGCAATTGAACAGGTTCTGGAAGAAACTAGTAAAGAAAGCCAGAAACGATTTGGTTTTGTACCAGATAGAGCACGTTTAGTCACACAATTATTACAGCAAGAAGAATTTATGACGATTTCAGAAAAATCGATTGCTTTAGATCATTATCAAGAACTTATATTTAAAGCACTTGATCTTGCAGTGGCACATTTGATCGATACTCGTAGTACTGAAGGACAATATCTTCATGCGATTTTAGTCGAACAGCAAGCACTTATTCAAGCCGAGTATGAAAATATTATGATGCATACTGAAACGATCGAGCAAGAACAAGAAGAAAAATTACTTCAAGCTGTGCGCTTGCGTGTAGGGGAAGCCATCGACGACACAAGAATCTTGACAGAAGTGGCTTTACTATTAGAACGCGGAGATATCCATGAAGAATTGGATCGTTTGCGTGTCCACTTACAACAATTGACGAATTTAATTGCAAAACCACATCCAATCGGTCGGGAATTAGACTTTTTAATTCAAGAATTCAATCGTGAAGTCAATACGATCGGATCTAAAACGGCTAGTATCGAGATTAAAAATAGTGTAGTGGCATTAAAGACAACGATTGAAAAAATGCGAGAGCAAGTTCAAAATATAGAATAACATTGATTATGAGAAGGATTAAAGTAGTTTTTTAATCAAATTCTCGTTATAATGAAGTAGTTCTTGAAACTTAATGAAAAAAAGTGCACAATAGACGATAAGTATATTTTAGTGTGAAAGGACGTCGTTATGACAGAACGAGGATTATTGATCGTGCTATCTGGGCCTTCTGGTGTAGGTAAAGGAACGGTGCGTAAAGCGATATTTGATAGCGAAGGAAATGATTTTCAATACTCTATCTCAATGACTACACGTAATAAACGAGTAGGAGAAGTTGAAGGGGTCGATTATTATTTTCGTAGTCGCGAAGAATTTGAAGCGTTGATTGAAGCTGGTGAGATGTTGGAGTATGCCGAGTACGTTGGAAATTATTATGGAACACCATTGTCTTATGTGCGTAAAACTTTAGATGAAGGTAAAGATGTCTTTTTAGAAATCGAAGTACAAGGTGCCAAGCAAGTAAAAGAGAAAATGCCAGACGGTGTATTTATCTTTTTAACACCACCAGACTTAAGTGAATTACGCTCACGTATTGTTGGACGTGGAACAGATGATTTAGAAGTGATCGATGCTAGAATGAAAATTGCGCGTGAAGAGATCGAAATGATGGCTCTTTACGATTATGCAGTCGTCAACGATCAAGTCCCTTTAGCTGTTGAACGAATTAAAAAAATCATTGATACCGAACACGTCAGAGTCGATCGCGTGATTGGTAAATATAGAAAAATGTTAGAGGAGTTGTAACCCATATGATGTTAAAACCATCTATCGATTCATTGTTGGATCGTGTGAATTCGAAGTATTCATTAGTTATTTTAGCGAGCAAACGTGCGCATGAGTTAGATGCTGGAGCGAATGCAACATTAGAAAATTTCGAGTCAGTAAAAAGTGTTGGACAAGCACTAGAAGAAATCGATGCGGAAACAGTTATCGTAGATCCACATCCAGAAGTCAAACGTGCTCGTATTCGTTTAGAAGAAGAAGAACGCAAAGCGAAAAAAGAACAAGAACAAAAAGAATTAGAACAACGCATTCGTCAAGAACAAAAATTATAATTATTTTTTGGGGACAGAGTTTGGTAGCTAACCATGCTCTGTCTATTCTTTTTCTTTAGAGAAACTTAGTGAAGTTCTTCGTATCAATTACAGACAAATGCTTCGAAGTTTAGTAAAATAGGGCCAGATAAGGAGGTCGTTCGATGGAGAAAGTAGCAGAAGTCATTGTGGACGTACCGACTAGACAAACAGATCAACCATTTACTTATAGAGTATCCGAATCCTTAAAAGACATCCTTGAAATAGGTATGCGTGTTGAAGTGCCATTTGGAAATGGTAATCGTCATATTCAAGGATTTGTAGTAGGATTTTCACAAAAAGAACTGAATATGGAGTTAAAAGAAATCACACGTTGTATCGATTTAGCACCTGTTTTGAATTCAGAACTATTGGATTTGGCAGACTATATGAAAGAGAAAACTTTTTCATTTAAAATCACTTGCCTACAAACGATGTTACCAAGTGTGATGAAGGCAAAATATGAGAAAATAATCGTACGTCTAAAAGACCATGAACAGTGCGATCAACAGTTGTTTAAAGGGGCTGATTCTGTATTGTTTGAAGATGCGACTGTGTCCTTAAAGCAGATTAAACAATGGCGTGACCAAGAAATTATCGACATCCAGTACTTGGTCAAGCAACAAAATCGCGCACGTACGATTCGGTATGTTCGTTCCTTAGTGACTCGGCATAATTTTGACCAATTTACAGATCAGATTCGTAAAGGAGCAAAACGCAAAGTTCAGTTATTGGACGTATTGACACGAACTGAATTTCAACCCACTACATTTTATACTGAGCAAGGAATCAGTGCCACAGTTTTGCGACAGGCACAAAAAGATGGTTGGCTAGCATTTGAAGAAGTAGAAATGTATCGTGATCCTTATGCAGACCGACAATTTGCACAAACTGAAGCGCTGACTTTAAATGACGAACAAGAGATTGCTGTGGAAACAATTTTAGCTAAACCTCAGCATGAAGTGTTTTTATTAGAAGGTATCACGGGTAGTGGAAAGACAGAAGTATACTTACAGTCTATTGCCGCAGTATTAGCACAAGGCAAAACGGCTATGATGCTCGTTCCAGAAATTGCATTAACACCACAAATGGTCGAACGGTTCAAAGGTCGTTTCGGTGAAGCTGTTGCTGTGCTCCACAGTGGCTTATCCAAAGGAGAAAAATATGATGAGTGGCGTAAAATCGAGCGTAAAGAAGCTAAGGTTGTAGTTGGGGCTCGTTCAGCAGTATTTGCTCCTCTAGAAAATATCGGTCTAATCGTCGTAGATGAAGAGCATGAAGCAAGCTATAAGCAAGAAGAAAGTCCACGTTATCATGCAAGAGATTTGGCGATTTGGCGTGGAAACTACCATAATTGTCCGGTAGTGTTAGGAAGTGCGACACCTTCATTAGAGTCACGCGCTCGAGCACAAAAAGGCGTATATCACTTTTTAAAACTGACCAAACGCGGAAACAAAGCAGCGCTCTTACCACAAGTTGAAGTGGTGGACATGCGTGAAGAGATGATCCATCAAGGTAGTGAGACCTTCTCGAGAGTGTTACAGGAAAAAATCCGTGATCGCTTGCTAAAAAACGAGCAGATCGTATTGTTATTAAACCGTCGTGGATATTCTTCATTTGTCATGTGTCGTGACTGTGGATTTGTTTTGCCTTGTCCCAATTGTGATATTTCGCTAACATTACATATGGATACTAAAACAATGAGATGTCATTATTGTGGTCACGAGGAGAAGATTCCACATCGTTGTCCAAATTGCCAAAGCAATAAAATTCGATATTATGGTACAGGAACACAAAAGGTCGAAGAAGAATTGACCCAACTTTTTCCAGAAGCAGCAGTTTTACGTATGGATGTAGATACGACACGTAAAAAGGGTGCGCATGAAAAAATTTTGCGCGACTTTGGTGAAAAGAAAGCATCGATCTTGTTAGGTACACAGATGATCGCTAAAGGATTAGATTTTCCAGATATCACATTAGTAGGTGTATTAAATGCAGACACCTCCTTAAATCTTCCTGATTTTCGTTCTGGAGAGCGAACCTTTCAATTGCTGACCCAAGTGAGTGGTCGGGCAGGACGAGCAGATAAGTTGGGTGAAGTCGTGATTCAAACCTTTAATCCAGATCATCATGCGATCCTCTTAGCGCAACAGCAAAACTATGAACGGTTTTATCAACAAGAGATGTTTATTCGACATGAAACAGGTTATCCACCTTATTTTTTCACTGTCAAAGTGGTCGCAAGTCATGAAAAAGAAGAAGTGGCAGCAAAAAAAATGTATCAAATCCATCAACGTTTGCAACAAGTGTTAAGTCCTCAGGCACGCATGCTCGGACCAACCCCAAGTGCAATTTTACGGATTAAAAATCGCTATTATTATCAGTTGATCATTAAGTATAAACAAGAACCAAACTTATTTCCATTGTTGCAAGAAATTATGCAATCTAGTCAATTAGACCAAAAAAGTGGCTTGTTTCTTTCGATTGACAATGAGCCATTATCATTTATTTAAAGGAGGTAGCTATGCGCTATCCTATTTTGATCCATCCAGATGAACAATTAAGAAAACCATGTGAACCCATCGATCAAATCACTGATGAATTGGTTGTACTATTAGAAGATATGTATGAAACAATGGTCGCTCACGATGGTGTTGGTATTGCAGCACCACAAATTGGAAAAAATATCCAAGTTGCAGTAGTTGAAGTCGAAGAAAATGATCGATTTGAATTGATCAACCCACGCATTATCGATCGTAAAGGTAAAGATATCGATATCGAAGGCTGTTTAAGTATGCCTCATGTTTTTGGTACAGTAGAACGAGCTGAAGAAATTACGGTACGCTATTTTGATCGTGATGGGGACGAAATCGAAGTGACAGCATTTGGATATCTTGCTCGTGCGATCCAACATGAAATCGACCATTTGCATGGCGTTTTGTTTACAGATAAAGTAATTGAACGAATTGCTGAAGAAGACTTAGAATCTTATTACGAGGAGCATTTAGATGACTAAAATTGTATTTATGGGTACACCTGTATTTTCTGTTCCGATTTTACAAGGATTAGTAGAATCAGGATATGAAGTAGTTGCAGTCGTGACGCAACCTGATCGTCCAGTTGGGCGTAAAAAAATCATTCAAGCTACACCAGTTAAAGAAGCTGCTCTGGCATTAGAAATTCCTGTATTACAGCCAGAAAAAATCTCTGGTTCACCTGAGGTCGCAATCATCCAAGAGTTAGCTCCTGATTTGATCGTTACCGCTGCCTTCGGTCAATTTTTACCAGAAAGCGTATTGTCTATTCCTAAAATTGCAGCAATCAACGTGCATGCTTCTTTACTTCCTAAATATCGTGGCGGCGCACCAGTTCATTACGCTATTATGGAAGGCGAGGATAAGACCGGTGTGACGATCATGGAAATGATCAAGAAAATGGATGCAGGTGGTATTTACGCGCAAAAAGAAATTCCAATCACAAAAGAAGACAATGTGGGGATCATGTTTGATAAATTAAGCCTTGTTGGACGTGAGTTGCTCTTAAAAGCACTACCGGCTATTATTGAAGGGCAAACACCAACGCCTCAAGATGAGAGTCAAGTGACTTTTTCACCAAATATTACACGCGAACAAGAAGCGATTGATTGGACAAAAACGGCGGATCAAATCGATTGCCAAGTTCGTGGGATGTTTCCTTGGCCGATTGCCTTTACGACTTATCAAGATACGCGTTGGAAGATTCGCAGCGTACGTGTTGTGGAAGAAGTGACCGATCAAGTTCCGGGAACAATCATCAAGTGTACAAAAAAAGAACTATGGATTGCTTGCGGTAACCAAACTGTCCTTGCAATCGAGGAGTTACAACCAGCAGGTAAAAGTGTTCAAAATATCCAAGCCTTTTTAAATGGTGCGGGTCAAACTATTCAGCAAGCAGATAAGGTAGGGAATGCATGAAACAATCGATTGAAAAAACAGTCCGTTTTGTCGCACTTTCATTAATTGAACGTGTCGAAAAAGGAGGCGCCTATTCTAATTTGTTGATCAAAGAAGAAATCGAGCGCAATCAATTAAATGAAAAAGATGCTAGATTATTAACGGAACTGGTTTATGGAACGATCAGCAATCAAATTCGTTTAGATTTTTATTTAGCACCATTTTTAAAAAAAGCCAAGAAAGTTCATCCGTGGGTACAACAATTATTACGTCTTTCCGTTTATCAAATGGAGTTTTTAGATAAGATACCGACTCATGCGATTTTCAACGAAGCAGTTGAGATTGCAAAACATCGTGGAAATCCTGGTATCGGAAAATTTGTGAATGGTGTATTGCGTACATTCCAACGGCAAGGAGCACCTACTCTAGAAACATTACAAGAAGATGAGCGATTATCAGTCGAATTTAGTTTGCCAATGTGGTTCGTTAAACGTCTCGTTGCCCAAATCGGTCATACGCAAACACAGTTACTAGGAGAATCTTTGATGCGCCCTAGTCATGTGAGTGCTCGAGTGGATACACGTCAGATTTCACGCAAAAAAGCAATCGATTTTTTACATGAAGAAGAGCTAGAAGTACGTGAAAGTTATCTATCCAAGTATGGTGTAGTAGCAGAAAAAGGCTTTTTAGCAAAAAGTAATTTATTTAAATCTGGAAAGATGACGATTCAAGATGAAAGTTCTATGCTTGTCGCTCCTGTTATGCAGATTCAACCGGAGCATCATGTGTTAGATGCTTGTGCGGCTCCAGGCGGAAAAACGACTCATATTGCGACTTTCTTAGATCAAGAAAAAGGTGGACGCGTGACCGCATTAGATATTCATGCGCATAAAGTGAAATTGATCGAAGAAAATGCAACTCGTTTGCATGTCGAAGAAGTCGTTTGGGCAGAAAAAATGGATGCTAGAGAAGCCGGAGAACAGTTTGCTTCTGAAACGTTTGATCGAATATTAGTCGATGCACCATGTTCTGGATTAGGATTGATTCGTCGTAAACCAGATATTAAATTTAGTAAGACAGAAAAAGATTTTGCAAATCTGCCTAAGATTCAATTGGCCATTTTAGAAAGTGTTGCGCCTACATTGAAATCAGAGGGACTATTAGTCTATAGTACTTGTACGATTTTAGATCAAGAAAACAATGAAGTAGTCGATGCCTTTTTGGCCAAACATCCAGAATTCGAAAAAGTAACACCAGAAGTAAATCATTATGTACAATCTGCCATTAAAGAGGATGTACTTACGATTTATCCACATACATTCCATACAGATGGCTTTTTCATAAGCTGTTTACGAAAAAAGTAATGAGGTGAAGGAGATATGGAAGTTTCTTTTTTAAGTGACGTCGGTCAAAAACGAAATAGCAATCAAGATTATGCCCAGACCTTCCTAAATCAAAAAGGATATCTATTGGCATTATTAGCAGACGGCATGGGAGGACATAAAGCAGGAGACGTCGCGAGTCGTCAAACAGTTGAAGATATTGGTAAAGCTTGGGAAGTATCTGATATTTCTGACTGTGAACTAGCTACTCGCTGGTTGATCAAACAAATCCAAAACGAGAATCAACGCATCCATGATCTTGGGAAATCAACTCCTGAATTGAGCGGTATGGGTACTACGATTGTTGCAGTTTGTGTTATTGGTGATCAATTTGCGCTAGCACATGTCGGAGATAGTCGGATGTATTTATTGCGTGAAGGAGAGTTGATCCAATTGACTGAAGATCATTCTTTAGTCAACGAATTAGTGAAAACTGGGGAGATCACTCCGGAAATGGCGATCAATCATCCTCGAAAAAATATCTTAACTCGCTCGATTGGTATGCCCGGACTAGTCGAAGTGGATGTCACAAGTCACTTTTTAAGCGCTCATGATTATCTACTGTTATGTTCAGATGGGTTGACCAACATGCTATCTGATGCAGAGATCAAACAAATCATCGAAGATTACCCCACAATGAAAGAGCGTGTGGCAACTTTAGTCGAAGGCGCAAACTTTAGAGGCGGTTTAGATAATATCACAGCGATCTTGATTCATTATGGAGGTGAAGCCAATGTTTGATATTGGAAAAACATTTGATGAACGCTACCAAATCATTGGCAATATCGGTAGCGGTGGGATGGCAAACGTCTTCTTAGCGAAAGATTTGATCTTAGATCGCGAAGTAGCGGTTAAAGTCTTACGTTTTGATTTTCAAAACGATCAAAATGCCATTCGTCGCTTCCAACGAGAAGCACTTGCTGCTACAGAATTGGTCCATCCAAATATTGTTTCAGTTTATGATGTTGGCGAGGAAAACAATCAACAATATTTAGTGATGGAATACGTTAGGGGAATGGATCTTAAACGTTATATTCAAACTCAATCGCCAATTTCGTATGAAAAAGTCGTCGATATTATGGATCAGATTTTATCAGCCGTTACGTTAGCGCATGAACATCGTATTATTCATCGCGATTTAAAGCCACAGAATATTTTGATCAATGAGGAAGGTGTCGTGAAGATTACTGATTTTGGGATCGCGATTGCCTTATCTGAAACCTCGATCACTCAGACGAACTCGATGCTCGGCTCTGTCCATTATCTATCTCCGGAACAGGCTAGAGGTTCGATGGCGACAAGTCAGTCTGATATTTATGCAATGGGGATCATTTTGTATGAAATGTTGACAGGTAAAGTGCCGTTTGACGGGGAATCGGCTGTGACGATTGCTTTAAAACATTTTCAAGATGAGATTCCTTCAGTACATGATTTCGATGGAGCGATTCCTCAAGCATTAGAAAATGTGGTGTTAAAAGCAACTGCTAAAAATCCTGAAGATCGATACAAAACAACACAAGAAATGCAATTGGATTTAAATACAGCGTTATCTTCCGAACGCGCAAATGAGGCAAAATGGTCTCCGATTCAAGCTCCGCTAGAAGAGACGAAAGAATTGGCTCCAGTCGAACCCGTACGCCCGGAAGTAGAACAAGTCGCACAAGTTGAACCTGAGAATAAAGTAGAGGAAAAACCTGCGAAACCTACCAAGAAAAAACGTTGGTGGTTAAGTATTCCGATTGTTGTCTTGATTTTACTATTGGTCGGTGGTGTTTATTGGGTCGTAGCAGGAGCCAATCAATCGATTGCCATCCCAAACGTAGAAAAACTAGATGAAACAGCTGCGATTCGAAAATTAACACAAGAAGGACTAACGGTTTCAGATTCAACCAAAGAAATCGCAAGTGAAACTATCGAAGCTGGAAAAGTCGTGAAGACGGATCCTGAAGTAGGCGTACAAGTCAAAAAATCAACTCCGATCACGCTGTATATTTCCACTGGGAAAAAGACCGTGAAAATGGAAGATTATGAAAACAAAACAGTAGAAGATGCTAAAAAAATGTTATTAGATTCAGGTTTTAAAAAGAAAAACATTACCACGACTGAAGAATATAGTGATACGGTAGAAAAAGGGAAAATCATTTCGCAAACCCCAGATGCTGATGAAGAAGTAGTAGCAGATGAAACGCAAGTAGAGTTTGTCGTTAGTAAAGGTGTAGAGCCAGTTATGATGCCTGATTTAACCGGTTTGACCGAAACTCAAGCCTATCAACGAATGGTCGCAAATGGTCTTTCTGCAAATAGTTTAACAATGTCTGATGAAGTATTTAGTGATCAACCAAAAGGGACAATCATTTCACAAACTCCAACATATGGAGAAGAGGTATTGCCTGGCGATACTAGTGTCACATATGTGCTAAGTAAAGGAGTTGAAACCTTTACTGTACCTGATGTTACCGGTAAATCGAAGTCTGATGCTGAAAAAACGTTGAAAGATGCTGGATTGACGAGCACAACAACGGAAGAATTTAGTGACAGTGTTGCAGAAGGTAAAGTCATTAGTATGACTCCGACAGGTGATGTGACGAAAGGAAGTCAGATTACATTGACGATTTCTAAAGGAAAAGAACCTGCCGATAAAACATTTACGATTGATGTAAAAGGACAATTTGACTCTAAAGGCGAAGCAAGTCAAACCATTACCGTTTCAGTAGCAGATGCTAATGCGACAAGTGGACGTCAAATCGATCAATATGTTCTTACAAAGGATAATCCAATCTATAGTCGTGCATTGACTATTACGGTTAAAGAAGGACAAAAGGCACGAATTACGATTACTCGAGATGGAAAAGAAGTCGTATCAAAAGAAGTTTCTCAGGCTTCAGATGGCCCGATTTCAATACCAGATTAAGCAAAAACTCGCTAGTTTCGACTAGTGAGTTTTTTTATATGTAATTATTTGTTTAATCGTACACTTTGAAGTATAGTAGTAGAAACCTAAAGAACTATTAAGGGAACACACAACAAAGGCCTTCTCCTTTTCATTGAGAAAAAAATTCGTTATAATTAAGGTCAGTATTAGTCAAGGGAGGAACGGAGGATGGCTCAAAAAAATACATCTGATTTGATTGAAGCTTATATCAAACAGATATTAGAAACAAGTGAAACAATTGAGATCCGACGTGCTGAAATGGCCAGTTTATTCAATTGTGTACCCTCTCAAATCAATTATGTAATCAACACTAGATTCACAGTCCATCGAGGGTATATTGTGGAAAGTAAACGTGGCGGTGGTGGCTATATTCGGATTGAGAAAGTCCAGCTTGCGACATACCATCAATTTTTAGAACATGTAGCCGATTTGATTGGTGAAGAGTTAACAGAAAAAGATGCCCAAGCTATTTTACAAAAATTATATGAAGAAGGGATCTTAACCAAACGCGAAGGTAATTTATTATTGTCTTCCTTTTCAAAGCAAGCGTTAGGATCACTTGAAACAGAAAATCAACTACGGGCGTCCATGCTAATGGCTGTGTTGGAACGCTTAAGTTATGAAGATAGGAAGTGAATGTGATGGATGAATTATTCACCCCAAAAGCACGCATCGTGCTAGAAATCGCACAAGAAGAAGCAAAATATTTTAAACATCAATCGGTAGGTTCAGAGCATTTACTTTTAGCTTTGATTATTGAACAAGATGGAATCGCTGGAAAAGTGCTACGTGAGATGAATGTTACTGAGCAAGATATCCGTGAAGAAATCGAACACTTAACTGGTTATGGATTAATGAAATTATATCCTGAAAATGGATTTTTACCTTATTCACCAAGAGCAAGACAAATTTTTGCTTATGCAGGTGACGAAGCCAAACGCTTAGGATCTACTCAAATCGGAACTGAACATTTATTGCTAGGCTTATTACGAGATGAAGAGATTTTAGCTTCACGTATCGTATTGAATCTTGGATTTAGTTTGGCTAAGATGCGCCAATTATTGAAGAAAAAAATGGGTGTTTCAGAAACGAGTAAGACTACGAATAATCGTCGACGTCAACGAAATACACAAGCAACTGAAGGAACACCAACACTGGATACATTGGCCCGTGACCTAACTAAATTGGCGCGTGAACAAAAACTTGATCCTGTTGTTGGTCGTCAAATGGAAGTGAAGCGATTGATTCAAATCTTGAGTCGTCGTACGAAAAATAACCCTGTCTTAGTCGGCGAACCAGGTGTTGGTAAAACGGCGATTGCTGAAGGCTTGGCTCAGAAAATTATCAATGGTGAAGTCCCACAAGATATGCAACACAAACGTTTGATGATGCTAGATATGGGCGCGCTCGTAGCGGGTACAAAATATCGTGGTGAATTTGAAGATCGAATGAAAAAAATTATTGATGAAATCTATCAAGATGGCCAAGTTATCTTATTTATTGATGAACTTCATACTTTGATCGGAGCTGGTGGAGCAGAAGGCGCCATTGATGCATCGAATATTTTAAAACCAGCTTTAGCACGAGGTGAACTTCAAACAATCGGTGCCACAACATTAGATGAATATCAAAAATATATTGAAAAAGATGCTGCATTAGAACGACGTTTTGCGCGTGTCCAAGTGGATGAACCAACGGCTGATGAAGCAGTTGAAATCTTAAAAGGATTACGACCACGTTATGAAGACCATCACGGCGTCATGATTACAGACGAAGCTTTAAAAGCGGCAGTTGAATTGTCTGTACGTTATTTGAATTCGCGTCAACTACCGGATAAAGCAATCGATTTGATGGATGAGAGTGCTGCAAAAGTTCGTTTAGATGAAGCTAAAGAAGCCTCAAAAACAGCTATTTTACAAACAAAATTAGTTGAATTAATGGAACAAAAAGAGCAAGCCGTGCGCGATCAAGATTTTGATTTTGCAGCTTCTATCCGCAAGGAAGAAAAACGCTTAAGTCAAGAACTTGCAGAATGGACATTAAAAGAAGCTCAAGATGCAACACAACACGCTGAAAAAGTAACAGAAGAAGATGTTGCCGACGTTGTATCACAGTGGACAGGGATTCCGTTGAAACAATTAGAGAAAAAAGAAAGCGAACGCTTACTTGAATTAGAAAAAGTGCTTCATGAACGTGTTATAGGTCAAGATGAAGCCGTGGCTGCGGTTTCTCGTTCGATTCGCCGTGCTCGAAGTGGCTTAAAAGATCCAAATCGCCCGATTGGCTCTTTCATGTTTTTAGGGCCAACAGGTGTCGGGAAAACTGAACTCGCTAAGGCCCTTGCAGCCGCAGTTTTTGGAAGCGAAGAAGCGATGATTCGTGTCGACATGTCTGAGTATATGGAAAAATATAGTACGTCACGTTTAATTGGTTCCCCTCCAGGTTATGTAGGCTATGATGAGGGTGGTCAATTAACAGAAAAGGTCCGCACAAAACCGTATTCTGTCATTTTATTAGACGAAATTGAAAAAGCGCATCCGGATGTCTTTAATATCTTATTACAAGTGTTAGATGATGGGCATTTAACGGACTCTAAAGGTCGAAAAGTTGATTTCCGAAATACGATTTTGATTATGACCTCAAATATTGGAGCAACTCAATTACGCGAAGAAAAAAATGTGGGCTTTAATGTAGTAGATGCTACAAAAAATCATGAAGCGATGCAAAAACGAATCATGCAAGAATTAAAAGTAGCTTATCGACCTGAATTTTTAAATCGAATCGATGAAACGGTCGTATTCCGTTCGCTAACGAAAGAAGAAATTCAAGATATCGTTAAAATTATGGCACGACCTGTCATTACACGCCTTGCGCAACAAGGTGTAACCTTAAAAATTACACCAGCTGCTTATGAAGTGATTGGTAAAGCTGGATTTGATCCTGAATACGGAGCAAGACCAATCCGTCGTGCACTACAAAAAGAGGTTGAAGATCGTTTAAGTGAAGCTTTATTGTCTGGTCAAATTAAGCTAACCGATCATGTGACGATAGGTGCAAAACAAGGGAAAATTACACTAAGTGTTCGTAATGCTAAAGCAAAAGAAAAGAAAACATTACAAGAAGTATAAACGAAAACGTGAGTATGTTTGTGCATACTCACGTTTTTATTATATAAAAATCACAAATTTTGTTTGATCTTAAATTCTTTTGAATAAAGGTTTTTCCTTAATTTTTGGAAAATCAATCTTTTTTTTTAGTATACTTTGTGATATTATGAATTTGTTAAAAAGGAGGATTTATTCATGATCAGACTTATTGCTACAGTCGAGTCCTTGGAGCAAGCAGAAGCACTCTTGCCCGTTGTCGACTGTATTTATTTTGGCGAAGAAGCTTTTGGATTACGTTTGCCACACTCATTTACTAGAAAAGAACAAAAAGAATTAATCGCGATGGCGCACCAGCATAAAAAAGAAGTCCTTATCGCAGTAAATGGAATTATCCATCCAGAAAAAATGAAACAGATTCCGGAGTATTTAACATTTTTAAAACAACATCAAGCAGATGCTATTGCACTTGGAGATCCAGGAATCATTCATCTCATGAATAAACACCCTGAATATGCTTTGCCGTTTGTTTATGATGGCGAAACGATGGTGACGAGTGCTCGTCAAATCAATTTTTGGGCTAGAAAAGGTGCAAGTGGTGCTGTATTAGCTCGTGAAGTGCCATTTAAAGAAATGAAAAATATGGAAGAATTGGCGATTCCAGTGGAAGTTCTCATTTATGGTGCTACTTGCATTCACCAGTCCAAGCGACCATTGTTACAAAATTATTATCGATTCACGCAACAAGATGAAGGAATCAGTAAAGACCAAGGCTTATTTTTATCTGAGCCTAAAAAACCTGAAACACATTATTCTATTTTTGAAGATCAACATGGTACACATATTTTTGCTAACCATGATTTAGCGCTGACTCAAGAACTTTTGGATTTAGCGAATGCAGGTTTTTGTACTTGGAAATTAGACGGGATTTATACACCTGAAAAAGAATTTATTGAGATTGTAAAACGATATGATCAAGCTCGTCAACAGATTTTGAACCATGAGTTTTCAAGTGAAGAAGCCAAACGATTAGGTGAAGAGATTCGACTATTTCACCCGGTAGAGCGAACAATCGATACAGGATTTTTTCATTTGGAACCAGATGCAATTAAATAACTAGTAAAGGGGAACTTGACCATGCAAGTCAAAACACCACTTAAACGACCAGAAATTTTGGCACCAGCAGGAACTTTAGAAAAATTAAAAACGGCTATTCATTATGGAGCAGATGCAGTCTATATTGGTGGGAATGCTTATGGATTAAGAAGCCGAGCAGGAAATTTTACGTATGAACAAATGCAAGAAGGCGTTGCATTTGCAAAAGCACACAATGCAAAAGTGTACGTTGCTGCAAATATGGTAACACACGAAGGAAATCAAGAAGGTGCGGGAGAATTTTTTAGACAATTGCGTGATATTGGAATTTCAGCCGTGATTGTATCTGATCCGGCATTGATTGAAATCTGTGCAACAGAAGCACCAGGATTGCCGATTCATCTATCTACACAGGCTTCTGCGACAAATGCAGAAACACTTGAATTTTGGAAAGAAGAAGGATTGGAGCGAATCGTATTAGCTCGCGAAGTTTCGATGGCAGAAGTAGAGCAGATTCGTCAACAAACCGATGTTGAGATCGAAGCATTTATTCATGGAGCAATGTGTATTTCGTATTCGGGTAGATGTACGTTGTCTAATCACATGTCAATGCGTGATGCGAATCGTGGTGGATGCTCCCAATCTTGTCGTTGGAAGTACGAGTTATATGACCTACCTTTTGGACAAGAGCGTCGCAGCTTAACTAAAAATGGGGCAGTAGCAGAAGAGTTTTCAATGAGTGCAGTAGACATGTCAATGATCGAGCATATTCCAGATTTGATCCAAAATGGAGTAGATAGCTTTAAGATCGAAGGAAGAATGAAGTCAATCCATTATGTATCGACGGTAGCTAATGTCTATAAAGCTGCCGTGGATAGTTATATGGCCGATCCTGAGCATTATGTTTGTAAGCAAGAATGGATTGATGAATTATGGAAAGTAGCTCAGCGTGAATTGGCTACTGGATTTTACTATCAAACGCCTTCAGAAAATGAACAATTATTTGGCGAGCGTCGTAAAATTCCACAATATAAGTTTATCGGGGAAGTAATTGCCTATGATGAAACAACAAAAATTGCCACGATTCGTCAACGTAATGTATTTGAAGTTGGCGATGAGATTGAGTTTTATGGGCCTGGTTTTCATCATTTTGAGCAAACTGTTACAAGTATGCGAAATGAAGAAGGTGAACAAATCGATCGTGCACCAAATCCAATGATGATTGTAACAATGGAAGTTCAAGAAGCGGTAGCTATTGGAGATATGATTCGTAAGAAAAAATAAGCACAACCTGTTTAGTAGATGGAAATACTAAACAGGTTTTTTTACAAGAGAGGTTTCTTGACGGAAAAATTGGAACGTGATAGCGTTAAGCATAAACAAGACAAAGGAAGTGGCCAAATGAGTCAAGTGTATGATTATATCGTCATTGGAGGCGGAAGCGGAGGAATCGCTTCGGCAAATCGTGCAGCGATGCATGGAGCAAAAGTATTATTAATAGAACCAAATGAGCTAGGTGGAACGTGTGTCAATGTGGGCTGCGTACCTAAAAAAGTAATGTGGCAAGCAAGTGATATCCTTGAAACGATCAAGCGTGACGCAATCGACTACGGAATCGACGCAACGGTTGCAAATTTTGATTTTAAACAACTTGTTAAAAACCGTGAAGCCTATATTGAACGTATACATGGTTCATATCAACGTGGTTTAGATCAAAATAAAGTCACTTTATTAAAAGGTTATGCACAGTTTGTGGATAACTCACATATTTCTGTGGATAATCAAATTTACGAAGGAAAACACATTTTAATTGCAACTGGAGGTCATGCGAGTACACTTGATGTACCTGGTGGCGAATTTGCCATTGATTCAAATGGTTTTTTTGCTCTAGAAGAACTGCCTGAATCAGTATTGGTCATTGGTGGAGGCTATATTGCGGCTGAACTTGCGGGTGTGTTACATGGATTGGGTAGTAAAGTAACTTGGGCGTATCGTAAAGAACGTCCGTTAAGAACCTTCGACGATATGCTCTCTACGCAATTGATTGATATCTATCAAGGAATGGGAATCGATACAAAGGCATACCACGTACCAACAAAAATCGAAAAAACAGATATTGGCTATACGACAAGTTTTGAAAATGGTGCCCATATTTCGGCACACACTGTTTTATTTGCTGGTGGCCGTAATCCTAATACAAAACATCTTGGATTGGAACATACGAGTGTAGCATTGGATCAAAAAGGCTACATTAAAGTTGATAAGTTTCAAGCGACTACAGCACCAACTATTTATTCAGTCGGTGATGTAACGGGTGCAGTAGAGCTAACTCCTGTAGCAATCGCAGCTGGTCGTCGATTATCTGAGCGCTTATTCAATGGTCAAACATTGATGCATTTAGAATATGAATTTATTCCAACGGTTGTCTTTACGCACCCAACGATTGCTACGATTGGATTCTCAGAAAAAGAAGCTATCGCGCAATATGGACAAGAAGCAATTAAAATTTATCATTCAAAATTTACGCCAATGTATTTTGCGCTAGGAGAATATCGTCAACCTTGCGAAATGAAATTGGTTTGTCTTGGAAAAGAAGAAAAAATTATTGGCTTGCATGCGATCGGACGTGGAGTAGATGAAATGTTACAAGGATTTGCTGTAGCGATCAAAATGGGAGCAACCAAAGCTGATTTTGATAATACAGTGGCTATTCATCCAACGGGAGCAGAAGAATTCGTTACGATGCGTTAAAAAAAGATGAGACAAATTGTCTCATCTTTTTTTAATTAATTCGATCTAAAATCGTTTTTGTTAATTGGACCAACTCTTTTTTTTGTGGACTATCAGGTAAACTACTGATAAGTTTTAAGGCTTTTTGAGTATAGTCGATAGCATATTGATAGGCTTTTTCGACTCCTTTTGTTTCGTGGACGATTTCCCAGATACGTTGCTGATCTTCTATCGTCATGGAAGTTTGTTTTTTTATAAGAGCAAGCAATTCCGGCGATTGTTCCGATAATGAAATAATAAGAGGTAAGGAATAGACGCCTTGTTTCACATCATTTAAAACAGGCTTTCCTAAACTCTGATCAGTTTGAGAATAATCCAATACATCGTCAATGATTTGAAATGCCATCCCAATCGCCATCCCGATATCGCTCGCTTTTTTGGCAAACCGTTCACTTGTTCCGCTTTCAAGTGCTCCGATTCCACAACTTAAAGCAAATAGTTCGGCAGTTTTTCCTGAAATGGTATCTAAATAGTCTTCAATGGTAATCGTATACTGATAACGATGATCCATTTGTCCTAGTTCACCATTGAGGATTTTTTCCATACTTTTTGAATGAAGTTGCAAACTTTTTAATGAAGAAGCGTAATCAGACATGAGTTTAAAGCAAGAAACGAATAGATAATCTCCGGCATAAACTGCAGTCGAATTTCCAAACTTCGATCGAATACTTGCGACGCCACGTCTAGTATCTGCTTCATCTACGATATCGTCATGAATCAAGGTAGCGGTATGCAACAGTTCGATCGAGGCCGCGATGGCAATGGCTTTTTTGCGGTCATTCTCAACTCCAAATCGTGAAAACAATAATTGATAAGCTGGACGTAAAAGCTTACCTCCAGACTCAATCATTGTTAAAATAGCTTGCTCAACTTCTTTATTTTTTAAACGAACAGAAGATTCCATTAGTGTTCGTGTTTCGATTAATTCTTTTTGAAGTGTGGGATAGTCTGCCCACAAGGGGTGAAGTTTCATGGTCTTCTCCTTTGTTACGTTTAATCAGTAAACCAATGGGTATTGGTTTGCCGTTCGTAGTCTTGTCGAAATTTTTTCAATGTATCTACACGTTGTAGTAAGAAATTTGCAGCGATCCCAATCGCGATCCCTGATAAAATGCCTAAAAATGAAAGAATAGGGAGATACAACATGACTGTCCAAGATTTAGCGATCAATGAAGCGGTAACGAGTTGCCCTACATTATGCATAAATCCACCCGTTGCACTAATGCCGACAATACTGACACGTTTTGGACCTAACTGTTTTACAAGTAGCATTCCAAAATAACTTAATAAAGCACCACTCATACTATAAAGAAAAGTTGAAAGTGTCCCTCCTAGTAAGGTTGTTAAAAATAAACGTAACCACAATAAGAGAAAACTATCTCGTTTAGGCATTGTAAAAATGGCAATAATTGTAATCAAATTGGCTAGACCCAATTTAGCTCCTGGAGCAAATCCAAAGGGATAAGGGATCATATTTTCTAAAATCCCCAATACGACACCTTGTGCTACGAGGAGTGAGATGAACATTAATTTCCTTAAACGAGAAGGGAACATAGGCTGGGCGAAATCAATAAATCAACTCGCCATCGTCACCTCCTGCAGAAGATTGGATATCAATCACCAGTTTATGTGGCAAACAAACGATCGATTCACCTTTTTTTGAGATCCATCCACGTCTGACACAAATTAAATCACCACAATTGGTATCTTTAACACGAATTTTACCATCGGATACTTCAATCAAATTATAATCACCGTCTTCATCGACGTACTTATACGTATAGGTTTTCTTTGTATCCGAAAGATCGAATGTTTTTAGTTCTTTGCCATTGACGCGCAACACAGCAAGCGTTTCGTTTTCATTTGCTGCAACTTGTCCTTGTTGGTATCCAAAAATCACTAATGGTAAAAAAGAAAGTAAAATCAATAACAAAATGATGACAAGATCAAAAGGCTTCATCCGACTTTGTTTAATCAAGGCTCGCAGTTTCATGATAAACTCCTTTCTTCATATTTTCTTTATCATATCATATCTTTAGAAAAAGGCTGGAGAAGATTTTCCTCCCCAGCCTTTACGTTTATTTTTGTCCGTACATGGATTTTGGTTTTCCGTACCACCATCTACCCAATGTATTTTGTAACCATGGAATTACCCAACGGTCTAAACCGACTGCACGTCCTGAACCATTCATTAGCGCAAAAGCTACTGGCAAGAACCAGATGTTTGTCCAATAAAACATTCCTGACATACAGAATGTCAAAACGAGTACAATTGTTGTAGCGCTAAATAACCAAGTAAATAATCCAGCCATTAGAGCTAACGCAATACCGATTTCAACAAAGACCATCATTTTTTGGAAGAACATCGCAACTTCCATATTTGGCATGATGAATTTCATAATGCTCATGAACCAATCCGGTGACTTTTCAATTACAGCCATTGGTTGTTCACCGTAAGCATAGCTCAATCCAAAGTGCGCGACTTGTGTTGCAGTTTCAGCTGTTGCCGTTGCGCCCGCACCACTTGCTCCACTGGTTGCTTCAGTTGCTTGAGAAGCACCACTTGCTACATCCGCTACAGATTGGTAATCCCATGTCCAAGGGAAAACACTATTACCAGTAAACCATGATCCTTCACCAAACCAAGTACCTGGTTTTAGCCACTGACCATCGCCAACGATTTTTTTGAACGCTTCAATGAACCAAACCAATCCATAAAACACACGGAGAGGGACAGACCATAATACATTTCCATAACGTGAAGAATGTCCACGTGTTACATTGCGGTCATCTTTAATATGGAAGAATTCATGCATTAAATATTGGAACATATAATAACCAGAGCGGATATCAAAGAAATATTTCAAGTTCACCACATGTTTCATGATGATTGCTAAGAAACCACTTAAGTGGATTTTATCAAATAAGTTCGCAACGCCCCATTTAGAGCCGACCGAAACCATAAACCCTTGATAATTTCCTTTAAATTTATGTTTTTCACTTCCTTTAACGGAAGCAACAATATTCGCCGCAGCAGTATGTCCAGTTTGTTCAGCTGCTTGTACGATTTGTGGAGTAGGTGTATTTGGAAATTCTTCATAATACACTAAGTCACCAATGACATAGATGTTTTTATCTTCGTAACCTTTTGCTTCCATATATTCATTGGCGATCAAGCGATTGCCTCGAGCAGCTTCTAAACCAAAGTCAGCAGCATCTGAAGTTGCTTTAACACCAGCAGTCCAAATTAAAGTATGCGTTGGAATTACTGAACCATCTTTTAGTTGGATATGATCTTTAGCCACTTCAACGATTGGTGCATTTAGTACAAGATCAACATTTTTCTTTTTCAAATAACGTTCTGCTTTGGCTGCATCGTTACGATCTAACATGTTCAAAATGGTTGGCATAGCTTCAACCACTTTTAGACTAAATTCACTTGAATCTAGTTTATAGTCTTTTGCTAAGCGATCTTTCCAATCGATTAATTCTCCAATCATTTCGATTCCTGTAAATCCAGAACCACAAACAACGAATGTTAACATCGCTTTACGAACAGCAGCATCTGGTTCGATTGCCGCTTTCGCAACTGTTTTTTCGATATGCTCACGAATTTTGACAGCATTTTCGAACGACCATAATGTAAAGCCATTTTCTTTAACTCCAGGTGTGCCAAAATCATTTGGTTCGCCACCCATACCTAAAACGACATAATCAAAAGGATAATTCCCTAACTTTGTTTTTACGACTTTTTTTTCTTTGTCGATTGCCGTTACTGTGTCAGTAACTAGTTGCACATTTTTTTTACGCGCAAATAAACGCTGTAAATCATATTGGATTGCATCGGGCTCTACGCGTCCACCGGCAACTTCATGAAGTTCAGTCATCATTGTATGATAAGAATGACGATCGATTAATGTGATGGCTACATTTGGATCTTTTTTGAATTTTTTAGCCATGAATTTAGTGGCAGCTACTCCGGCGTATCCTGCACCGACGACAACGATGTTCGTCTTAGTCATAATTTTCTCTCTCCTTAAGTATTCAATTAGTAAAATATGCAGTATAATTGCTATTTTTCTATAGTATAAATTGTTTTTTTGTATTTGTCTAACAACTTTTATAATTTTTTCACAAATATGAGAAAAAGTTTATTTGTGAATATTGGTTTGTGGAAACGATTGACAGGACGATGTAACCGTATTATAATGTTAAAGTAATCACAAACTATAAAAAATAACCAAATAAAGGGTGGGGAAAGAATGAAAACAAAGAAAATTGTTACAGGTCTCACGATGTTAGCACTATCTACCATCGCATTAGGTGCTTGTACCGCAGACAAAAATGACGACACAAAAGCAAGCAGTACAGCAAGTTCGTCCATGACTTCATCGTCAACGTCTACAAGTTCTTCAACTGCATCTTCTACTACTGAAGAAGCAAAAGGAATGGATCTTAAAGATGGAACGTATACATTGAAAGAAAAAAATGATAGCAATGGGTATCATGCAGAATTTAAAATCGTTGTAAAAGATGGAAAAATTACTGAATCTGATATGGATTATCTAGATAAAGACGGAAAGTCTAAGAAAGATGATACAGAATACAATGAAAAAATGACTGCTAAATCAGGAATTGGACCAAAAGAATATTTAGAACAATTTAATTCAGCATTGGTTTCTAAACAAGATCCAAGTTCAATTGATGTAGTTACTGGAGCAACACATAGCTTCCATGATTTCCAAAACTATGCACAACAATTGATTCAAGCTGCGCGTATTGGCGATACGGATACAATCGAAATCGACAACGGAGCACCTCTTAAAGATGGTACGTATACCTTGAAAGAAAAAAATGACAGCAATGGATACCATGCTGACTTCTCAATCGTTGTAAAAGATGGAAAAATTACTGAATCAAACTTTGACTATGTGGACAAAGACGGTAAGTCTAAGAAAGATGACACAGAGTACAATGAAAAAATGAAAGCTAAATCAGGCATTGGACCAAAAGAATATATCGAAAAATTCAATGAAGAATTAGTTGCTGAAATGGGCAAAGAAGATGGAAATCCAGGTAACATCGATGTTGTTACTGGAGCAACTCACAGCTTCCATTCATTCGTATTGTATGCTGAACAATTGATCAATGCTGCTCAAAAAGGCGACACAAAAACAATTGAAGTAGACAACTACGTAGAAAGCAAATAAGTATTCTTTTAAATAGCAAATGAAAAAAACTTGATGTGGGCAACTGCGTCAAGTTTTTCTTCTGTTTTGGGATAGCTTTAGTATAATAGAACACAAGACAATAGAAAGGAAACGATAACGATGAGAAAATCTTGGCTTATTTTAGGATTAGCACTAATAACATTGGGATTAAGCGCGTGTAATGCTACAGATCAAACATCATCAACGACACAAACGACTACATCAGAAAGTCGCAACTTACGATCAGAACCCTATATGCAAGAAAAATTTCTGCTAGGAACGTACGTGAAAATTAGAATCTATGATGAGGGCAAAGAAGATGTCTTGAAACCGGCATTTGCGCGAGTTGAAAAACTTGGCGATCAGATCACGATCAATCAAAGCGGATCAGAGATCGATGCCATCAACGAAAAAGCTGGCATCGAGCCGGTAAAAGTATCCGATGATATTTATGATCTAGTGAAGCAAGCGTATGAGTACAGCGTGAAATCGGATGGTGGATTTAATTTAGTCATTGGTGCAATCACACAATTATGGCGAATTGGATTTGACGATGCACGAAAACCAGCACAATCTGAAATCGATCAAGCGTTAAAATTAGTTGATTACCATAAAGTGAAATTAAATGATCAAGACAAGACTGTGTATCTCGAAGAAAAAGGCATGATCATGGATCTTGGCGCGATCGCTAAAGGTTACATTACAGATGAAGTCGTGAAAGTATTAAAGGATAATGGCGTAACGACAGCCATCGTGGATTTAGGTGGGAACGTATTTGTGTTAGGAAATAGTCCTAGAGGAGAAGACCAACCTTGGACGATTGGGATCCAAGATCCAAATACTGCGCGTGGAAATGTTTTAGGAACCGTAAAAGAATCAAATAAAACGGTTGTGACTTCAGGTATTTATGAACGTTATTTAGACGTGGACGGTCAACGTTACCACCATATTTTTGATACAAAAACTGGTTATCCTTACGATAATGATGTTGCGAGTGTATCGGTCATCACAGACAAATCGATCGATGGCGATGGTCTAACGACTGTAGCGTTTGATAAAGGCGTTAAAGAAGGCTTAAAATATATCGAAGAACAAACTCCAAAAGGCACAGATGCAATTTTTGTAACGAAAGAAGGTGTCGTGTATATCACAGACGGCATCAAAGATAACTTTGAATTAGGTGGTGACTCAGGATTTACTATGGGCAACCGCGCTGATCTAAAATAGGAGGATTAAGATGCAACGTTTAACCTTAAAAACCTTTTTAGAAGTCGTCGAGATCCAAACGAAAATCGCTAGTTTTTTCCCGTTTATTATTGGAGTTTTATTCACGAGTACTTATTTTCATCAATTTCATTTTGGCTATACACTATTCTTTTTTATTGGGATGTTGCTTTTTGATATGACAACGACGGCAATCAATAATTATATGGACTATACTAAAGCAACATCAGCTACATACAAGTATGAACAAAACGTGATTGGTCGTGAAAAACTTGATCCTGTAGCAATTCGCCATTTGATTTTTCTGATGATGGGATTATCGGCTATCGTAGGATTTAGCTTAAGTATTTTGACTGGATGGTTTGTATTCGTATTTGGTGGCTTGATGTGCTTGATTGGCATCTTCTATACATTTGGACCGCTTCCTTTATCCAGAATGCCATTAGGAGAATTATTTAGTGGTGTGACGATGGGACTAGGTATTTTTGCATTGGTGGTTTACTTAAATACCGTAAATGATCCTGTTTTCTATTTAGCGTTTCAATTTTCTACGGGAGTATTTTCACTGAATGGAAATATTTGGCAAATTTTAGCGATGGTATGGGCAGCGTTACCTTTAATGTTTACGATCGCAGATATTATGTTAGCAAACAATCTACGCGATTTTGAAACGGACATCGAAAATGAACGTTATACATTGGTCTATCATATTGGCAAAAAATCAGCACTAAGATTGTTTCAATTATTAATGTATAGTTGTTATTTAGTCATTTTGATAGGCTGGCCATTTGGTGTGTTTTCTTGGGAACAGCTTTTAGTCTTTCTAACCTTGCCACTGGTTCATAAACAATTGATGCAGCATAAAAAATATGTAGAGCAACCTGAAAGTTTTGGCTATGCAATTAAAAATATGATTTTGTTTAATACAGTTTACGCACTTAGTTTTATAGTGACTTTGATTTTTTCTTAACAAAAAAGCTGTGGCAGATTTCTGTCACAGCTTTTTTTGGTTAAAAATAGTTGTCGATATGCGTTAAGCTAATTTCGCCAGATGACAACGAAAAAGTTTGCTGCGGTGTATCGACGATCAGTTCGCCTTGATTGGTAATATCGCGTGCGATTCCGGTGTAAGTCACTTGTTGTTTAACAAAGGAGACTTCTCGGTTTAAGACGAGTGATTTTTGACGATAAATTTTCATATAACTTTGATCAGGCAAACCGGCAATCAAGTCGAAAAAATTCTGCCAGACTAACTGAATCAACTGGTTTCTCGTAACTGAAGTCGCTTGTCCTTTGAACAGGGAAGTGGCTTTTTTTTGTAGAGGTTCAGGAAACAATGCAGGGTCAATCGAAAAATTAATGCCAATCCCGATCGTGACACTACTGATTTGACCAGTTTCAATATCACTCGTCGCTTCAGATAAAATGCCGCAGATTTTTTTCCCATTTAGATAGATATCGTTGACCCACTTGATTTCAGTTGAAAGTCCGGTCAATTCATCGATGGCTAAAGAGAGTGCCACAGCAGCGAGTAGCGTATACTGCGGTAACTCTTCAAACGTTTGATTAGGTTCAAGAATCAAACTCATATAAATTTGGCCTTCTGGTGAAAAAAATGGACGATTAAAGCGACCATGACCCCCATCTTGAGCCTCTGAAACAAACAGTGCAGGCGTTTTGACATGAGCGAGTAATCCGTTTTTCGCATCGTTCATTGTGGAGTCAGTCCGTTTTTTTAAGTAGATTTGTTCTTTAGGTAAACTTAAACAAGTCATATCAGTAGTTGCTAAGACATCTGATTGTTTATAGAGATACCCCGTTTTTAAATGTTCAAATCGATACCCTTCTTTTTCAAGCTCACGAATCGCTTTCCAAATCGAAGTCCGTGAGATATCGAGTAATTGAGCGAGTTTTTCCCCTGAAAAAACAGTATCTGGTGCTTGTTTCATCACGTCTAAGATTTTTGCTTTTGTACTCACTTGATCCATCCTTTTTTAATTCGTTGTTTCATAGTATAAAGAACTCGCAGACAAGTGTCTATGAACAACTGATTCTTTTATAGAAAGAAATAGTTTTTCCTTGACTTTTTCTGAAAATATCTGTATAGTTAATAGAGCAAAAACTATCGCAAGTGCAGGGAGCAGAAACGATCTATTGTCCGTTTCGGCCGTAGGATAAGGAGCAAAAGTAGAAAACTTCATTTAACGAAGGGAATCTATTTTTGGTTTTTTTTTGTCCTAAACCCGTAAAAAATGTTCTTTGTCACTAAACTTTAACTTTTGTCATGAAATTGTAAAGTTTATGATAGCTATTTTGAAAGAAATTTTAGAGGGGTGAAGAGCTTGGCTGGACACGTAGTAAAATACGGAAAGCACCGCGAACGTAGAAGTTTCGCACGTATCAGTGAAGTATTGGAATTACCGAATTTGATTGAGATTCAAACTGACTCTTATCAATGGTTCTTAGATGAAGGATTAAGAGAAATGTTTGAAGACATTTTACCGATTGATGATTTTAATGGAAACTTGTCACTTGAATTTGTGGATTATGAATTAAAAACACCGAAATATACGGTGGAAGAAGCACGCGCACATGATGCAAACTACTCTGCACCTTTGCACGTAACCTTGCGTTTAACAAACCGCGAAACTGGCGAAATTAAAGCACAAGAAGTTTTCTTTGGTGATTTCCCATTAATGACAGAACAAGGTACATTCATTATCAATGGTGCAGAACGTGTTATCGTTTCTCAATTGGTTCGTTCTCCGGGAGTTTATTTCCACGGAAAAGTAGATAAAAATGGTAAAGAAGGTTTTGGATCAACTGTGATCCCTAACCGTGGCGCATGGTTGGAAATGGAAACCGATGCAAAAGATATTTCTTATGTTCGTATCGACCGTACACGTAAAATTCCATTGACAGTATTGGTTCGTGCATTAGGATTTGGTTCTGATGATACGATTTTTGAAATCTTTGGTGAAAGTGAATCTTTACGCAATACGATTGAAAAAGATTTACACAAAAACGCAAGCGATTCTCGTACTGAAGAAGGATTAAAAGATGTTTACGAACGTCTTCGTCCAGGTGAGCCGAAAACTGCTGATAGTTCTCGTAACTTATTAAATGCTCGTTTCTTTGACCCACGTCGTTATGACCTAGCTGCTGTTGGTCGTTACAAAGTCAACAAAAAACTAGACTTGCGCACACGTCTATTAAACTTAACATTAGCGGAAACTTTAGTTGATCCTGAAACAGGTGAAATTTTAGTTGAAAAAGGCACTGTCATCACGCATCAAATTATGGATGAATTCTTAGGTGAACATCTAGTAAATGGCTTAAACTCAGTGACGTACTATCCTTCAGAAGATGGTGTCGTAACAGATCCAATGACCGTTCAAGTGATCAAAGTATTTTCACCATTAGATCCTGAACGTGAAGTAACGGTTATCGGAAATGGCTATCCAACAGATGAAGTACGTACAGTACGTCCTGCAGATATCATTGCTTCAATGAGTTATTTCTTTAACTTAATGGAAAACATCGGTAACGTAGATGATATCGATCATTTAGGAAACCGTCGTATCCGTTCAGTTGGTGAATTACTACAAAACCAATTCCGTATTGGATTAGCGCGTATGGAACGTGTAGTTCGTGAGCGTATGTCGATTCAAGACACTGAAACACTAACACCACAACAATTGATCAATATCCGTCCTGTTGTAGCAAGTATCAAAGAATTCTTTGGTTCTTCTCAGTTGTCACAGTTCATGGATCAAACCAACCCATTAGGTGAGTTGACGCATAAACGTCGTCTATCTGCCTTAGGTCCTGGTGGATTGACTCGTGACCGTGCCGGATATGAAGTCCGAGATGTGCATTATTCCCATTATGGCCGTATGTGTCCGATCGAAACACCTGAGGGACCAAATATCGGGTTGATCAACAGCTTGGCTTCTTATGCGAAAGTCAATAAATATGGCTTTATCGAAACACCTTATCGTCGTGTGGATCGTGAAACTGGTCGTGTAACCGATCAAATCGATTATTTAACAGCCGATATCGAGGATCACTATGTTGTAGCCCAAGCGAATAGTCCATTAAATGAAGATGGTACATTTACAAATGACGTAGTAATGGCACGTGCAACAAGTGAAAACTTGGAAATTTCAATCGATAAAATTGATTACATGGACGTATCACCTAAACAAGTAGTTGCCGTTGCGACAGCATGTATTCCTTTCTTGGAAAACGATGACTCCAACCGTGCCTTGATGGGTGCCAACATGCAGCGTCAAGCTGTTCCATTGATCAATCCTAAATCTCCTTGGGTCGGAACGGGTATGGAATACAAATCAGCCCATGACTCAGGTGCTGCCTTACTATGTAAACATGATGGAATCGTTGAATATGTAGACGCAAAAGAAATCCGCGTTCGTCGTGACAACGGTACATTAGATACGTATACAGTAACAAAATTCCGTCGTTCAAACTCAGGTACAAGTTACAACCAACGTCCATTGGTTTCATTAAATGAAAAAGTGGAAGCTGGCGATACTTTAGCTGATGGTCCTTCAATGGAAAACGGCGAAATGGCTTTAGGTCAAAACGTTCTTGTTGCCTTCATGACTTGGGAAGGATACAACTATGAGGATGCGGTTATCATGAGTCGTCGTCTGGTTAAAGATGATGTCTATACTTCTGTTCATATTGAAGAATACGAATCAGAAGCACGTGATACAAAATTAGGACCTGAAGAAATCACTCGTGAAATTCCAAACGTCGGTGAAGATGCATTGAAAAACTTAGACGAAATGGGGATTATCCGCATTGGTGCTGAAGTTAAAGATGGCGATCTATTAGTCGGTAAAGTAACACCTAAAGGGGTAACGGAGCTTTCAGCAGAAGAACGCTTATTGCATGCGATCTTTGGTGAAAAAGCGCGTGAAGTACGCGATACGTCATTACGTGTTCCTCACGGTGGTGGTGGAATTATTCATGATGTGAAGATCTTTACTCGTGAAGCTGGCGATGAATTATCACCAGGTGTCAACATGCTTGTTCGTGTATATATCGTGCAAAAACGTAAAATCCACGAAGGAGATAAAATGGCCGGACGTCACGGAAATAAAGGGGTAGTTTCTCGCATTATGCCTGAAGAAGATATGCCTTTCTTACCAGACGGTACACCAGTCGATATCATGTTGAATCCACTTGGGGTACCATCACGTATGAATATCGGACAAGTATTAGAGTTGCATTTAGGAATGGCTGCTCGTCAACTTGGCATCCATGTTGCAACACCAGTATTTGATGGAGCTTCAGATGAAGATGTATGGGAAACTGTTCGTGAAGCGGGTATGGCTCGTGATGCGAAAACGATCCTTTACGATGGACGTTCAGGTGAACCATTTGATGGACGTATCTCAGTTGGGGTTATGTACATGATTAAATTGGCCCACATGGTTGATGATAAATTACATGCGCGTTCAATTGGACCTTACTCATTAGTAACGCAACAACCACTCGGAGGTAAAGCTCAATTTGGTGGACAACGTTTTGGTGAGATGGAGGTATGGGCACTTGAAGCTTATGGTGCGGCATATACTTTACAAGAAATCTTAACGTACAAATCTGATGACGTGGTTGGACGTGTGAAAACATACGAAGCGATCGTTAAAGGTGAACCAATTCCAAAACCAGGTGTTCCAGAATCATTCCGCGTATTAGTAAAAGAATTACAATCATTAGGATTAGATATGCGTGTATTAGATATCGAAGATCAAGAAATCGAATTACGCGATATGGACGATGAAGATGATGATTTACTAACTGTTGACGCGTTGACAAAATACGCTGAACAACAAAGTGCTAAAGATGCACAACATCAAAAACCAACTGTCTTACCTCGTGATGAAGAAGCAGTAAAAAACCCGTTAGATTAAGAAGTAGTCACTTTGCTTAGCAAAGTGACCTACTTATTTGATTCAGCCGTGAAATGAAATGGAGGGAACCCCTTTTGATCGATGTAAATAAATTCGAAAGTATGCAAATCGGTTTAGCTTCTCCAGAAAAAATCAGAAGCTGGTCTTATGGTGAAGTTAAAAAACCTGAGACTATTAACTATCGTACTTTAAAACCTGAACGTGAAGGTCTATTCGATGAGCGTATTTTTGGTCCTACAAAAGACTGGGAATGTGCTTGTGGAAAATACAAACGTATCCGCTATAAAGGAATTGTTTGTGACCGTTGTGGCGTTGAAGTCACTCGTTCAAAAGTTCGTCGTGAGCGCATGGGCCACATCGAACTAGCAGCACCTGTTTCACATATTTGGTATTTTAAAGGTATTCCTTCACGTATGGGTCTTGTATTAGACATGAGCCCTCGTGCCTTAGAAGAAGTCATTTATTTTGCCTCTTATGTTGTAATCGATGCTGGAAATACTAGCTTAGAGAAAAAACAATTGTTAACCGAACGCGAATACCGCGAAAAACGTGCACAATATGGTCAAGAGTTCAATGCTGCGATGGGTGCTGAAGCAATCCGTCAATTGTTAGAAACTGTTGATCTTGACGGTGAAGTTGTTGAATTAAAAGAAGAATTAAAAACAGCTTCAGGTCAAAAACGTACACGCGCGATCCGTCGTTTAGATATCTTAGAAGCGTTCCGTGCTTCTGGCAACAAACCAAGCTGGATGGTCATGGATGTTATTCCAGTTATCCCTCCAGATCTACGTCCGATGGTTCAATTAGAAGGTGGTCGTTTTGCGACTTCTGACTTGAATGATCTATACCGTCGTGTGATCAACCGTAACAATCGTTTGAAACGTTTATTAGATTTAAATGCGCCAAACATCATTGTTCAAAATGAAAAACGTATGCTACAAGAAGCTGTTGATGCGTTGATCGATAATGGTCGTCGTGGCCGTCCAGTTACTGGACCAGGTAACCGTCCATTAAAATCTCTTTCTCATATGTTGAAAGGGAAACAAGGTCGTTTCCGTCAAAACTTACTTGGTAAACGTGTCGACTACTCTGGACGTTCAGTTATCGTAGTAGGACCGTTCTTAAAAATGTATCAATGTGGATTGCCTAAAGAAATGGCGATCGAACTATTTAAACCATTCGTTATGCGTGAATTAGTTCAACGTGAACTTGCGTCAAACATCAAAAATGCAAAACGTAAGATCGAACGCCAAGAAGATGAAGTCTGGGATGTTTTAGAAGACGTAATCAGAGAGCATCCAGTTCTATTGAACCGGGCACCTACACTTCACCGTTTAGGTATCCAAGCTTTTGAACCTGTTTTAGTTGAAGGCCGCGCGATTCGTTTGCATCCACTTGTATGTGAAGCGTACAATGCCGATTTCGATGGAGACCAAATGGCCGTCCATGTACCATTAAATGAAGAAGCTCAAGCAGAAGCACGTATGTTAATGCTAGCTGCTCAAAACATCTTGAACCCTAAAGATGGTAAACCAGTAGTAACACCTTCTCAAGATATGGTATTAGGAAACTATTACTTAACCATGGAAGAATCTGATCGTGAAGGCGAAGGCATGATCTTCCGTGATATGGATGAAGCAGTAACAGCTTGGCGTAATGGATACGTGCATTTACATTCACGTATTGCCGTTAATCCTAAAACATTAGGTGATAAACCATTTACTGAAGAGCAACGCAATAAATTAATGGTCACAACTGTTGGTAAAATTATCTTTAACTCAATTATGCCACCAGAGTTCCCTTATTTAAATGAACCAACTGATTTTAACTTGACAGTACAAACTCCTGATAAATACTTTGTTGGTGCGGGTTCTGATATTCCGACATTTATCAAAGAACAAGAATTAGTATTGCCATTTAAAAAGAAAAACTTAGGAAATATCATCGCAGAAGTATTCAAACGTTTCAAAGTTACTGAAACGTCTCATATGCTTGACCGTATGAAAGACTTAGGTTACAAACATTCTACAACTGCTGGGATTACAGTAGGGATTGCTGATATCATGGTCTTACATGAGAAGCAAGAAATTATTGAAAAAGCCCATCATCAAGTAGAAGTCATTACAAAACAATTCCGTCGTGGATTGATTACAGATGATGAACGTTATGAACGCGTAATCGCAGTTTGGAATAGCGCTAAAGATCAAATCCAACAAAAACTGATGGAATCTTTAGATGCGAAAAACCCAATCTTCATGATGTCAGATTCTGGAGCCCGTGGTAATATCTCCAACTTTACTCAGCTTGCTGGGATGCGTGGACTGATGGCCGCTCCGAATGGTCGAATCATGGAATTACCGATCATCTCAAACTTCCGTGAAGGATTAACTGTCTTAGAGATGTTTATCTCTACCCATGGAGCGCGTAAAGGAATGACCGATACCGCCTTGAAGACAGCCGATTCAGGTTACTTGACTCGTCGTCTAGTAGACGTGGCTCAAGATGTCATCATTCGTGAAGACGATTGTGGTACAGACCGTGGATTAGATATTAAAGCAATTACTGAAGGTAATGAAATCATCGAATCTCTAGAAGAACGCTTGATTGGCCGTTACACTCGTAAGGCTGTTCTAGATCCTGAAACAGGTGCGATTATTGTTGGAACAAATGAATTGATCACTGAAGATCTTGCGAAACAAATTATTGAAGCAGGAATCGAAGAAGTATCGATCCGTTCAGTCTTCACATGTAATACAAAACATGGTGTATGTAAACACTGTTATGGCCGTAACTTGGCTACAGGAGCTCAAGTTGAAGTTGGAGAAGCTGTTGGTACAATTGCTGCCCAATCAATCGGAGAACCTGGTACACAGTTAACTATGCGTACGTTCCATACCGGTGGGGTTGCCGGAGATGATATCACTCAAGGTCTTCCTCGTGTCCAAGAAATCTTTGAAGCACGTAATCCTAAAGGGCAAGCGGTCATTACTGAAGTAACTGGTGATGTTATCGATATCTCTGAAGATGCGGCTACACGTACAAAAGAAGTAACGATCAAAGGACAAACAGATACACGTACGTACACAGTACCATTTACTGCACGTATGAAAGTAGTGGAAGGCGATATCATCCATCGTGGTGCACCACTTACAGAAGGTTCGATTGATCCAAAACAATTGTTACAAGTTCGTGATGTATTATCAGTTGAAAACTATCTATTGCGCGAAGTACAACGCGTATACCGTATGCAAGGGGTAGAAATCGGCGATAAACATATCGAAGTAATGGTTCGTCAAATGTTACGCAAAGTACGCGTAATGGATCCAGGTGACACTGATATCTTACCAGGAACATTACTAGACATTGCAGACTTTAAAGACCGTAACTACGAAACATTAGTAGCTGGTGGTGTACCTGCCACTGCACGTCCAGTGTTACTAGGAATTACTAAAGCATCATTAGAAACAAATAGTTTCTTATCTGCTGCATCATTCCAAGAAACAACACGTGTGTTAACAGATGCTGCGATTCGTGGTAAAAAAGATCCATTACTTGGATTGAAAGAAAATGTTATCATCGGGAAAATTATTCCTGCTGGTACTGGTATGGCTCGTTACCGTAACATGGAGCCTAAAGAAGTATCAGTCGTTAGCGAAAATGTGTACAGTATCTCTGATATCGAAGCACAAATGGCTGTCGAAGATGCATTAGCAAACAATCAAGAAGTATAATCAAAAAGGTATCCCAGTTGATGGGATACCTTTTTTTATGTAGAGCGAGTGGTTGGGGATTGTTTTTCGATACGATTAATCAAGGTTTCAAATGAATCGATGGAGCCTTCTGGTTGATGAACGCGCTTACGATAAGTAGTCGGTGCTTCATTTGTATAGCGATGAAAAGCGCGACTAAATGAAACTAAGCTTGAAAACCCAACCGCTTCACTGATTGTTTCTACACTTTGATCGGTATTAATGAGTAAAAAGGCAGCTTGATTGATTCGGATACTCATTAACCATTGTTGAATCGTCATGTTCATTTCTTTTTTGAATTGACGTGAAAGATGACTTCTATTCACCGCAAGCTGAGTAGCAAGACGTTGGATCGAAATCGTTTGATATTCTTCTTTGATTAACTGGATCACTTGTAAAATAAGCGGGGATACTTTTTGGGCAATATTTGGTTCAGAATTGACGGCATCTTGAACAAAAAGCGCTAAAAAACGATAAGTTAATTCAGTTAATTTTAGTTCTTGCGTCAACTCACTACTCTTTGTTTCCAAACAGTTTTGGATCGTACTGATATATGGTGTGATATTTTTAGTCGATGCCACATAATAAGTTTGTTCTAAACAACTTTTAGTAATAATTTGATCTGCTGTCACTCCACTAAATGCGATCCAAATGTAACTCCAAGGATGCTTAACAGAAGAACTATAAAAAGTTGTATCATTTGGGCGAATCAAAAAGAAATCCCCTTTTTTAAGAAAATATTGTTTGTTTTTGACGGTATACATTCCTTCTCCATCTAATACTAAGTGTAAAATATACAGATCACGTACAGCTGGGCCAAAAGAATGATGATCGAGTGTTTTAGAAAAACCACAGAACTCAAATTGTAAAGAAGATTGAATCATTCGTTGGGGTAAAACTGAAAAAATCGCTTGTTCCATAAACTCACCTCTCTTATTACTTTAGCACAATATGCAACATTTTGTTAAATAAGTGCGACAAAAACATAAGGAAAACGTTTTATTTACTGCTATACTATGGTTATGAAAGCGTTAAAATTTTTTAAGAGGGATGATGGACAATGGGGAAAAAACTAGGTCAACGAATTAGTTATGCTTTTGGTGCTTTTGGTCATGATGTATTTTATGTAACGCTAAGTACGTATTTTATGTTATTTGTAACAAGCTCGATGTTTGCCAACACAGATAAGGCAACCGCAGCGAAATTAATTGGGATCGTCACAAGTTTAGTCGTAGGGATTCGCTTAGTCGAAATTTTATTTGATCCAATAATCGGGGGGATTATTGACAATACACGTACTAAATATGGGAAATTTAAACCGTGGTTAGTTGTTGGTGGTATTATGAGTTCGCTATTATTGATTCCTTTATTTACCAATTTCTTTGGTTTACCTGAAACAAATCCTGTTTTATTTATTATTTTATTCGGAATTTGTTTTATTTTATTGGATTCATTCTATTCGTTTAAAGACATCGCATTTTGGTCAATGATTCCTGCTTTGAGTACCGAAACGAAAGAACGTGAAAATCTAGCTACCTTTGCTCGTTTTGGTTCATCATTGGGTGCAAATGGAACGACTTTAGTAGTCGTTCCGATTACAATCTTCTTCACATATTTGATGACAGGACAAAAAGGAGAACAAGGAGCATCTGGATGGTTTTGGTTTGGCATGATCGTTGCCATTGTCGCAGCAGGGAGTGCTATCGTTACAGCATTGAATACTAAAGAAAATGATAGCGTTATCCGAAAACAAACTGAGAAAGTCACAATGCGCACAGTATTTAAAGCGATTGCACAAAATGACCAATTGATGTGGCTTTCTTTATCCTATATTGCATATGCTATTGCGAATGTAGCGACAACAGCTGTATTGTTATTGTACTTTAAATTTGTGTATGGCGATGCTTCTGCTTTTTGGCTAGTTGGTTTTGTTGCAGCAGCTCTAGGGATTATTGCTGTACCATTGTTCCCGACGTTGACTCGTTTGATTTCTAGACGATATGTTTATTTGATCGGATTAGCAGTAATGGCTTCATCATATATCTTTTTTAGTTTAGCTGGTCAAAATTTATGGATGATTCTAGTAGGATTGATTTTATTCTACTTTCCACAACAATTGATTTTTCTTTCAGCACTGATGACGATTACAGATGCGGTTGAGTATGGTCAATGGAAAAATGGTGTACGAAATGAAGCCGTAACCCTTTCTATTCGTCCGTTATTAGATAAAATTGCTGGTGCACTTTCAAATGGTATTGTCGGTGTCGTAGCGATTGCCGCTGGAATGACTGGAAATGCAACGTTCCAAGAAATTACTACTAAAGATGTATCTATCTTTAAAATTTATGCATTTTATTTACCCGCAGCTTTAATGATTGTCTCAGGATTAGTATTTGCTTTTAAGGTAACGCTAACTGAGAAAAAACATAAAAAAATTGTTGAAGAATTGGAAGCTGAATTTACAGCGCAGCAAGCCGTCTCTTCTGTACAATAAAAAAAGAAAGTAGGTAGTGTAATGAATCCATCGATTGAATGGCTAGATCAACCAGAGGTGTTTCGTGTCGGACGTTTAGATGCGCATAGTGACCACGTCAATTATAGTTCAAAGGAAACTTGTGAACGAAAAGAGGCGTTGGTACAAAATCTAGATGGTGTTTGGGATTTTTGCTATAGTCAAAATCCACAAGTTCGCCCACAAAATTTTTATGAAGTAGACTTTGATGGTACATCGTTTGATACGATTCATGTTCCTCAGCATATCGAGTTTTCAGATTACGATACACTACACTATATCAATACGATGTATCCTTGGGAAGGAAAACGATATCGTCGTCCAGACCAAACAAAAGGGATGTTTAGCCAAGATCCCGAAAATCCAGTTGGTTCATATCGAATGACTTTCGATCTAGATGATGCTTTAAAAGACCATCCTGTTCGTATTCGTTTTAATGGTGTCGAACAAGCGATGTACATTTGGTTGAATGGAGAATTTGTTGGATATGCTGAAGATAGTTTTACACCTTCAGAATTTGATTTAACACCATTTATTAAAAATAAAGATAATCTTTTAGCAGTTGAAGTGTATAAACGTAGTACTGCAGCGTTTTTAGAAGATCAAGATTTTTTCCGTTTCTTCGGAATTTTCCGTTCTGTAGAATTAATTGGAGAACAAGCTATACATTTGGAAGATGTGACGATCAAAACCATTGTCGATAGTCAACAAAAAAGTGGTCAAGTTCACGTAGCGCTTAAAGTGTTGCGCGGCGAAGAGGCAACGTATCGCTATACATTGGGAAAAAATGGACAACAGCTTTTACAAAAAACGACTCAAGCGACAGAAGTTGACTTCAAAGTAGAAGACATTTTGTTATGGGATATTGACACGCCAGAATTGTACCATGTCATCGTCGAAATTTTACAAGATGAAGAAGTGGTTTCGTATACGCCAGTTGCTTTTGGATTTCGTGAGTTGGTGGTAAAAGAGAGAGTCATGTATTTAAATGGAAATCGTTTGAAATTAAATGGTGTCAATCGTCATGAATGGAATGCCGCAAGTGGTCGTGTGATCACAGATGAAGATGAGCGTTTTGACATTGAGTTTATGAAGGACAATTCCATTAACGCAGTACGTACTTCACATTATCCAAATCGTTTATCGTTTTATGAGCGTTGCGATGAGGCTGGAATTTATATGATGGCGGAAACGAATTTGGAAACCCATGGTTCATGGCAAAAAATGGGAGCGATCGAACCTTCTTGGAACGTCCCTGGCGATTATCCAATTTGGCGTGACGTGACTTTAGATCGTGCAGTTTCAAATTACGAGTGGTTGAAAAATCATCCATCGATTTTATTCTGGTCATTAGGGAATGAATCTTTTGTGGGTGAAACTCTCAAAGAAATGAATGCCTATTATAAGCAAATAGATGATTCACGTCTTGTTCATTATGAAGGGGTATTTTATGACGATGCAATGAAACCGTTTATCTCTGATATGGAAAGTCGCATGTATGCTTCTCCAACAGATATTCGTACGTATCTTAGTGAGGATCCTCAAAAACCATTTATCTTGTGTGAATTCATGCATAATATGGGGAATTCAATGGGTGGATTAAAAGAGTATATGGAATTATATGACGAGTTTGAATCGTATCAAGGTGGATTTATCTGGGATTATATCGATCAAGCGATTTTAAGAAAAGACCCATTAACAGGACAAGAAGTCTTGCGTTATGGTGGCGATTTTGATGATCGTCCATCAGACTATGAGTTTTCGGGCAATGGCTTATTATTTGCGACACGTCAAGCAAAACCATCAATTCAGGAGGTAGCTTATTATTATGAAAAATACCGCTAAATTATCAGTCGTATACGGCGATGTCGTTTTAGGTGTACATGGCGAAAACTTTAGTTACTTATTTTCTTATGCCTCAGGCGGATTAGAATCCGTAAAAGTAAACCAACGTGAATGGATCTATCGCCCAATCAAACCCACATTTTGGCGTGCATTAACAGACAATGATCGTGGGAGCCAATTTCACTTGAAGTCAGGGATGTGGTTAGGTGCAGATCAGTTTACTCAATGTGTAGCGATTAAAGTAGTAGCAGATGATCAAGATCAAACAGCTGTGGCGACTGCTCCAGCTAATAATCAATTTCAAGAAACACAAGCTGTAGACACACTAGCGATTACGTATACGTATGAAACGATTACAGTACCTAAAACTACAACAGAGATTACCTATACAGTTCGTCCAGATGGAAAAATCAAAGTCACTGCACATTACCATGGTCAACCAAGTTTACCTGAATTGCCTGTTTTTGGAATTCGACTGGTTATGCCCACTTTAGCAACGGGCTTTACGTATGATGGACTTTCTGGTGAGACGTATCCCGACCGTAAACAAGGTGGCAAACCTGGTCAATATCATGTCACAGGTTTGCCAGTAGCTCCTTATCTTGTACCTCAAGATTCAGGAATGCATATGGAGACCAACTGGGTCGAAGTGGTACGTGATACACAATTAGACAATAAAGCAATCCAACGTACAGCAACAAGTTTACGTGTACAAGCAATCGACACACCATTTCATTTTTCATGTGTACCGTATACACCACTAGAATTAGAAAGTGCCACTCATCAAGAAGAATTACCGCTTGCAAGACGTACAGTATTATCGCTTTATCGTGCAGTTCGTGGAGTTGGAGGAATCGATAGTTGGGGAAGTGATGTATTGCCGGACTATCGTGTATCCGCACAAGAGGATCATATTTTAGAAGTCGAATTGTCTTTTCCTGAAAAGTAGCTTACCTAGACTTTTCGTTTCTCACGTGTTAGACTGATTTGAGGATTATCCGTGTAAATCAGTGTGAGATGAATCAAATAGCGTCACGCTGTAGACAAATTGTCTACAGCGTTTTTGGTTCTGTACACGAAGAAGGGAAAGAAATATGCTTAGTTTAATCGATATTACGCAACAATTTGGAGATAAAATTTTATATGAACAACTAAATTTACAAGTCAATAAGGGAGAACATGTTGGACTCATTGGTCAAAATGGTGCTGGAAAATCAACTTTGATCAAAATCATCACCGGGGAACTTTTACCAGATAATGGTCAAGTCACTATGCCTAAAAATTGCCATATGGGCTATCTGGATCAATATGTTGAGGTCGATGAGTCGTTGACGATTTTTGAGTTTTTAAAAACAGCTTTCCAAAAAGAATTGGATATGGAAGCGCAAATTACCGCAGCTTATACAGAGTACGCGGAAACAATGGACGATAAATTATTAGAACGCGCTGGAAAATTACAAACACAGCTTGATCAAGGTGATTTTTATCAAATGGATACCTTGATTCAAGAGATGGCAAGTGGTCTGGGACTACAAGTTTTAGGTTTAGATTCTGTATTAAAAGACTTAAGTGGTGGCCAGCGCTCAAAAGTAATTTTAGCCAAACTATTATTAGAGAAACCAGACATGCTCGTTTTAGATGAACCAACCAACCATTTAGACGATACACATGTGGAATGGTTAAAAAACTTTTTACAAAATTTCGAGGGTACGTTTTTAGTGATCTCGCATGATCGTACATTTTTAGATGAGATTACCACACATATTGCGGATATTGAATTTGGTCAATTGACGAAATATACAGGAAATTTAACCAAAGCCTTAAAGCAAAAAGAAGCCAATCGTGAATCGTATCTACGTCAATATGAGTCACAAAAGAAACAAATTGAAAAAACAGAAGCGTATATCCGTAAATATAAAGCTGGATCACGTTCAACAATGGCGAAAAGTCGGGAGAAACAGCTCGCTAAAGTAGAACGATTGACACCACCTTCTGATGCGCCAAAACCTAATTTCCAATTTCCATATCAACCAATCGTGAGTACGTTAGCATTGACAACAGATCAATTAGTCATTGGGTATGAACGGCCACTTCTTGATCCAATCCAATTGACGATTCGTTATGGTGAATTGATTGCCATTAGAGGATTCAATGGGATCGGAAAATCGACGTTGTTAAAAACACTGATTGGTCAATTAGAAGCATTAGGCGGAGATTTTCAATTTCCAGCCAATACGAAAGTCAATTATTTTTCACAGGATCTGGTTTGGGAAGCACCTTTAGAAACACCGATTCAATATTTAGGTCGTATGTTTGAAAAAGCAACAGTCAAAGAAATCCGTCGTCATTTGTCACAAGCAGGCTTAGTCAATCAGTTGGCTCAAGAACCATTGAATCAATTAAGTGGTGGGGAACAAACTAAAGTAAAACTAGCACAAATGACCATGACGCCAGGAAACTTTTTGATTTTAGATGAACCAACGAACCATATCGATCAAGAAACGAAAGAAAGTCTGCGAGAAAGTCTACGTAACTATCCAGGAACGGTGATTGTCGTATCCCATGAACAAGAATTTTATGAAGACTTTGTCGACCGTATCGTGGATATTGCAGGATAATACAGAAGTGAGTGAAGAAAAATGATTGAACATTTTAAGGCATTGCAGTTGACGGTAGTTGAATTGCCCATTGAATTTGAAGAAGAACGCCCATTATATCGCGCGTACTTAAAAGAATTGCCTTTTTTAGCGGGTGAAGGCAACTCTAAACAAGTCATGTATCGCCGTTTAATGGAAAAGTACCAAATTTATGTAGAGACTCAGCGTGAAGCGCAAAAGGAAGAGCAAGAAGAAGAAATGACTTCAGCGCTTCTCTCTGTGTCTGATTTGATGAAATATTATGATGGAGAAACATTTGATGGTTTTTCTTATGATTTTACTCAAGATAAATAAGGTATTTGACAAATAAAAAAAGGTCTACTACACTGACACTGTAATCCAAGGTACTTAAAGGAGGAAAACACATGGCAGAAGTTGAAAGTTTTACATTAGATCACACAAAGGTAAAAGCACCTTATGTTCGTTTGATTGCAGAAGAAAATGGACCAAAGGGCGATGTGATCGCAAATTATGATTTACGTTTCTTACAACCAAATGAAAAAGAAATGCCAACTGGCGCAGTGCACACATTAGAGCACTTATTAGCTGATTTGATGCGTGATCGTTTAGACGGAATTATTGATATTTCACCATTTGGCTGCCGTACAGGTTTCCACTTGATCACTTGGGGTGTACATAGCCCAGCAGAAGTAGCTAAAGCGTTGACAGAAGTCTTAACGATCATCGCGAATGAAACAGTTTGGGAAGATGTCCAAGGCGTTTCAATCGAAAGTTGCGGAAATTATCGTGATCATTCATTATTTGGAGCTAAAGAATATGCTAAATTAGTGATCGACGAAGGAATCAGTGAAGATGCATTTGAGCGTCGTATCGTAAAATAAAAAAAGGATGAGAAGAGATTCTCATCCTTTTTTTATGCTAAAGCTGCTAAAGAAATCAACGAAATCCCAATGACTAACAACACTAATCCAACTAAAGTGAAACATTTTTTCCAAGGAAAAGTGGATTGTTTTTTCGGATTGCGTTTTTTGGGCAATGCTGCAAGTGGATCAGATTGCACATCAACTACTGGAGTAGTTTTTCTAGGTAATACTAAGGCAATTAATAAAAATAAAATTCCATTTAATGTTGCGCCGACACCATAAATCAAATTGTAATTAATTGTAACAGTCGATAAAATATCTCGTCCAATATCTAAAATTGTACCTACTTCTAGTGTTTGAAATCCGATCGTATCTGCTGCTACAGGCTGCACACCTAAAGCAAAGGCTACGAAGAGCGCAACAACACTTAGTGTAACTGGTCGAAATCGAGTCAAAATGATCGCTCCTTCAATGATTTAGTCAATGACTCAATCATTCTAGCATATTTGTTTCTTTTTCCACAAGCAGTCCTTTACAACTGTTGTGGAAATGAAATATTTTACTTAACTTTCTTAGGGTTTTCTTCAACATTTTGTTTGTGATACACGATTAAATATATTAGTCGAAACACTAAAATTCCAATGATGAAGCTAAACCAGAGTGGATTTTGTAATAAAATCATCACTTTGCCAAGTAATGGAATGCGAAATACATATTGGCCAACGACATCGTCCCGCTTGATTTGCTTCATATCTTGGATGGGATTGTGATCGCCTTTAGTGGTAATCCACTCTTGATCTAAAGTTAAGATTCGATGTGTAACAAGCATCTGCTCATCTTTGAATGTAATGATTTGATCAGGAGCTAGTGCTTGTTTGTCGATCTGTTTTATAAGTATGTAATCACCCGTATTTAATGTAGGTGACATGCTTTCGCTCACTACTGTATAGCCTTTGAATCCGAAGAGACCCCTACTATTAGGATTCGAAAAAATATTTAGCAAGCCGATAATCAAAACGAAGATCACGAAGATTGTAGTAAAGATACGGAAGATCGTTGTTAACAAAGTGATAATCATTCCTCCTATTCTTTAGATGATTCGTTCAACTGTAAATAACTGGGTTGGTTGATCACTAAGATACAAGTACGCTTGCTGATTTATTTTGATATACACCAAGCTTTGAATGGTTTTATCGTGATAGGCTTGGCGAACTTCTTGTACATAACTTGCTAAAAAAGGAAACCATTCTTCAACTGTATAGGGACGGTCTAAAACGATTGTATAGAGCATTTGGCTTTTCTCTAAATAATAGACTTGTCGACTAGATTGTAGTGAAAAATCAATGCTAGGAGAATGCTGTTTTGTTGTTTGCTGATAAATATACCCGATAAATAAATGTGAACCTAAAGGATCGATCGTATAATAAATGCTATTTGGTAAAGCAATAGTCGGGTCAAAAAAATTTGTATGTTGTAATTGTAAAAGTACGGGCGAATGTTCTTGTTGATATAGTTGCTGCCCATAAGTAATTAATTCTGATCTCGATAGAGGGGAGGTAACATTTACAAGTCGGTAACTAAAGGAATCCGTTTCTTTTTTACGAATATTTGTCGCAAGATAATGTTCATTTTTATAGTGAGATTGATTGATCTTATCTTTAAAGATATAGCTTCCAATAGCTATAAGACAAGTAAAGCAAAGTATCAAAAGGAATTTTTGACGATTAGAAAATGAGTTCATCGCTTTAACCTACTAACATTCAGATTTCGATACAGTTTCTTTTACCTTATCGAAAATACAAAAAGAACACAAGTCCGTTTTTTTGAGAGTTCTCACCTCGAACTAGTCCTTAAGGTATTTCAAGCGAGGTTTGTATAGTCTCTGAAGTCGTTTCTTCCTGAGTAGATGTGACTTGTGATGTAGCTGTCATAGCATCTGTAGTTGATGGGGTAGGTTCAGTCTGTGTTGGACTTGTTTCGTTTTCTTTTGAACTAGATGTGGATGTTTCTGTCTGTTTCGTTTCTTGAACAGGCTCAACACGAACTGATTTAGTATTTTTAGGTCGAATCGATGAGAGCGAAATATAATCGCTATAAATGAATCGACTGTCGTCTTTAGCAGTTGCTGCTCTTTGCAAAGAAAAATTAAACCCCTCTTTTTGTAGTTGTTGCGGTGTGAAGTATAATGTGAAATTCAATAGTGTCCCGTTATTTGAGCGACTTTCTTTAATCGGAACAGTGCTAAATTCACCATCTAACTGTAACGAAAAACTAGAACTTTGATTTAAAGGATCATTTTGACTGATGTTAAAATATAAAGGTACTTCGTAGTAGGGTGCTTTGTAGCTTATTTCTGATGGTGTACGCAACTCGACTGTTTCAATACCTGCTTTTTGAATCGTATATTTTTTTTGTAAGCGTGCCTGAGTAAAACGAGTAGGCAATGTTTCATCTAGTTGAGTCGATACCAAAGCACGTGTCAATAACACTTGATTTGTTTTCGTATTGATCAATTGTAAAGAACCAGTATTCCCAGAACGTGTAGTCAGCTGTTGAATCGCAATATTTGTGGTATGGATAGACAGTGAAAAATCATGTGAGTTCGTTAAAGCCCAGCTTAAGTCAGGATTCATATCAGATATATTAGCTGCCGTTAGCGATGAATTGTTGACGATTGACGAAAAAGACAACGTAGTACGATCAGGATTGGTTTGAATCGTAGTATCTGTTTTCATCGCGAGATTGTTAATTGCTAAATCAGAAGCAAAAGCAAACTGACGAATGGATAGTTTATCTGATCCAATCACCATATATTTCGTATACATAGTTTGCTCGATATGTACCTGCGAAGGTTGATCGTTTGTAGACTTTTCTACACCCAATAACGTGACTTTAAAGCCTTTTTTAGGCACAAAACTAGTCGATACATTAAAATAAGTTCCATTATTTGTTTTAATTTTATGTGCAAATAACTTATCGACCGTAGTTTGATCTAAAGGAGAATCGATATCGCTTGATAGATAGAGTGTTGGTTGATTCAACAAAATGAAATTGGGATCTGAGACATAGTACAACGTATTTGTAAGATAATAAGGTTCGCCTTTAAATAGTGTCTCGTCAGGCCACTGGGCTAGCTCGTCTTCTTGATTCGTGATGTTTATTGACGCTGTAGCGATTGGAACAGACAGCGTATGATCTAAAAATATTGGAATTGTAATTTTAAGCTCTTTAGGGTGATTTTCAGGTAATTCTTTGATTTTTTTTATCTCGATTTGTCCAGTGAATTTCGTACGATCTTGATTCACTGTTAGTCTTTTAGGAAATTTGAGTGTAATGTAGTCAGACCATGGATTAGACTCTTTACCTAGATAGACATCAGACGTTAAAGTGGTTTGGCTTTCAAGTTGGATATCCACGGTTTTTGTTTCATTGAGTGTCTTTAACGAAACGAACAGATCATTTAGTTTTAAAGTTGGTTTGTGTAAGGTCAGCGTAGAATTGATCGTTTTTGTATCATTAAAATATGCATAAGTTTTAGGTAAAAAAGAGAGAAAAAGAAGCGTACATGTAGTAAAAAGCAAAAGGTAAACCAGTTTACTTTTCATATGATCGCTCCTTTACTCATTGGTATAAATTATTTAGTCGTTTCTAGATGTTGCGTAGCAGTTACTTGAATTAAGTCTGGAATAGAAGACAATAGATCTTCTGATTGTGCCGTATTTCGAGCATCATTTTCAGCTCCATAAGGAATATGGATCGTAAGATTAAAACTTAGCGTTTCATTAGGTGAGATTGTATCTAGCACCATTTCATTTTTATCAATTGTTGTAACAGTATTATTCTGGGTAACAGTAAACGAATGAGCGATACCTTCAGGAAGTTGAGATGACATTGTAACAGTAATATCAGCTTTAGCTGTTCCAGTATAAGGGATCGTAATTGTTTTTGTAAACGTGTCTCCTGGTAGTACATTAGTAAATGTAGTCGCAGTATTTTTTGGTTCGATATTTGGATTCGTAAAGGTTAATTTTTCATTTGTAAAACTTTGATCATCTTCTTTAGTATTTCCTTTATATGTCCAATTCGCATCTTTAAATTCGCCTAGTGTGACGCTACCTTTTTTCAGATTCAAACCGCTATCTACCTTTTTACTATCGGTAAAATAAGCATATGTTCCATATGTTGCAACCCCAATCAGCAACAAAGCAACTAATAAAATCGAATATCTTTTTCGTCCATGTTTTTTCTTACTTCCTTGGTCCATTTTCTTTTCCTCCATAAATGTTTTTCCTGTTTTTAAATTGCCAACGAGTAGAATCATAACAGTTTTATATAGTATAAACAACTTAAAAACACTCAAATAACAGAGATGTTTTTTGTATAAAAATAAAAAAATGTAAAAAGATGTGAATTAAATGGATTTAAGGGTGAGAAAAATAAATAAAAAAAAGTATTATATAATTTGTTTTAACAGTATTCTTTAGTTTTGATACTTTTTGACATCAAAATATCTTGAGTATTCATATCTTTTTTTTCACAAATAATACTGTATATACTTTTAGTAAGCTTTATAATGATAAAATAACGTTTATTCCAATATAATATCAACTGTTTTTTCTTCTTGTTGCATTTGGATATGCGGATTAAAGGTGTAAAGACATATCTATTTTTAAAATAAAATATTTATGAATAACGCAAGCGTAAAAAATCCAAATGAGCAATTGCTAAGAAATAATGAATTTTTAGTATTGCGACGTGTAATTTCTAAAATTTCATCGTATAATGAAATAAAATTAGGTGAAAGCGCCTAAAAAACGGAAATTTTGAAAGAGCTCACGTGAAGTGGGTGCTTTTTTTTGTGGCATTAGGAGGTTTGTTATGAAGAATCGAATGTTGATTGTTGCATATGTCAATTTGTTTTTAGTCTTTTTAGGAGTCGGTTTGGTTATCCCTGTTCTACCATTGTTAAAAAATGAGATGAATTTCTCTGGAACGACAATGGGGATGATGGTGGCTATTTTTGCCTTTGCACAATTGATCATCTCACCGATTGCAGGTCATTTATCTGATGTATTTGGTCGTAAAAAAATGATCGTGCTAGGGATGTTACTGTTTTCGCTATCTGAGTTAATGTTTGGTTGGGCACAATCTGTAGAATGGTTTTATCTGTCACGCGTGATTGGTGGAGCATCGGCTGCTTGTATTATGCCTTCGGTAACTGCATTTGTAGCAGATTTAACGACTTTAGAAGAACGTCCTAAGGCTATGGGATATGTTTCAGCCGCTATTAGTGGAGGATTTATTATTGGACCTGGTATTGGTGGTTTACTAGCAGTATTTGGAACTAGAGTCCCTTTTTATGCTGCTGCGCTCATGGCGTTACTGGGTTTCTTTTGCTCATTGTTCTTTTTAAAAGATACCCCAAGTGTTGTAGCTGAAGAAAAAGCGACCCGTGAACATAAACCAGGGATGTCGGTTTTTTTAGAAGTTTTAATGCATCCGCTATTTCGAGCATTTTTTATCGTCATTTTAATTTCATCATTTGGACTTCAAGCGTTTGAGTCGATGTATAGTATTATGGCTACTCAAAATTTTGCATTTACGACAACAGAAATTTCATTGATGATCATGATTAGTGGAAGTTTGGCGTTGGTAATTCAGATTTTCTTCTTCCACCGTATCGTGCAATTGATGGGAGAAATTCGCTTGATGCAATTAACATTCTTTACAAGTGGTATTTTTGTCTTGGTGATTGCAATGACGAGTCAACGTTGGTTAGTCGTTGTGTCTACATTTATTGTCTTTCTATCTTTTGATCTATTTAGACCAGCTGTTACTACTTACTTATCGCATCATGCAGGTAGTCGTCAAGGTGTGATCAATGGGTTGAACTCTACGTTTACAAGTGTTGGGAATATTTTAGGTCCGGTCTTAGCGGGCATGCTATTTGACATCAATCCATTTTCTCCTTATTTTGTAGCTGGAATCATTTTGTTGGTCACTGGTATCGTATCATTAAGTCTAAGCCGTCGTTCTGCTACGGTTACAGAATAAAAAAGAACTTGTACGTTTTCACGTACAAGTTCTTTTTTTTAAGTTTTTAAGACTCGTGAATAACTCAAAATAGTGAAGAGAAAACTACTACCGGCAAGGTACAAGTAGACAACAAGATAAGGTGAATCACTGCCTGCAATAGTGAGTATACCCGTCAATACAGCGTAAAAAATCAAAGAAGCAAGACCGGTATTAAAACTTAGAAACCCGAAACGAGTGAGCGGGCGTACTCGAAAATGATGGGATAATAGAAAAAGTAATCCACTAAAAAATGGAATCGTCCAAGCAAAAGATAAGTAAACCGATGTGACGCCGTGACCAAAATAATTGTAAAGTAATTGGAATACATATAAGCCTAGTGCGCTTAAGAAATAAGGAATCGATCGATGTGTCTGCATATAAAAACCTCCTGATTATTTAAAATATACGATATCGCTGACCGCGCGCTCTGAACTTTGACCGCTACCGCCAACGGTTTGATTGACGACTTTGCCATTAAAGTAAAGTGTTGTTGAACCACCGCCATCTAAGTTATAGCCAGTTTGGACACCATTATCTTTCATAACTTGTGCAAGTTGATATAAGGATAACCCTTGGCTATCATCTGTTCGTCCTTCTGAAACGACGATCAAATAATGGTTTGTTCCGATCTGACCAATTGCCGTTCGAGGGTTACTTGCAGCAGATTGACCGACTTCTGTCGATTCGTCTACTACGATGGCACTATTTTCAACTAATGCCGGTCCGAATGAGAGTACTTGTTGAGCATTTAGTGTCGAAGCATCAGTGGTCGCTTCATTAACGATTGAAAAATCACCATTTTTATCGATCACTAAAGCATCGGTATCGCCATTTGCACTATCGCGATAAAGAGTGCCGTTTCGAACGACAAAACCTGTACTTCTAAACCCATAAAAATCACCGTTGATCGCTAAAATCGCATCGTTTGCTGCAGCGATCGTCGAAGTGGTTTCCTTGATATTGCGGCCATAACTATTGTCCGCCAAAGCTGTAAGCAAGTGACTTGGATCATCTGTTTGGACATCGACTAAATAGACGGTCGTGTCATCGATCCGCTGTTCTGTAAGTGAAATAGTTAATCCATTGCCGCTATAACTAGTATCTGTTTGAACGACTTCTGTATTTTCAGTTGTTGCAGTAGTTGAAGTATCCGTCGTTGTTGTGGTTTGTGTCGTCGCCACGATTTGGCGATCTGGTAAAACAAAAGCTTTCAATAAGATAAATCCACTACTAGCGAGTAAAAAGACGCCGTAGATAATGGCCCAACGAAATGGTCGTGCTAAAAATTTTTTCATAAACAAAATCCTCCCTAAGTTGTATGGTTAAAAATAAAATATTTTTGGATTTGGAAACTAAAGAAAAATAAGCTTAAATCGACGAACAATTTAATGATCAGTAATGATGAAAAGATAGTGGATAAGGCTGAAACACTCACCCCGCTGATCACAAGTTGTGCGATAAATAAAACTAAATATTTCCAACTTGATTTTTGCACAGGTGCTTCATCTGAAAAGACAAATTGTTTATTTAAGTAGTAATTGCAAATTCCTGCAGTCACGCGTGCCAACAATGTAGCTAGAAAGATCATCTCGCCAGCTTTGCCTAAAACTAAAGACAGTAACATAAAAAATCCGATATCGACAAAGGAAGAAGTCAGTGATGACAGTAAGAATCGTAAAAAAGGAAAATAGACTAATAGAGAATCTTTGATTGGTCGAAAATGCGTTTGTTCATTGTTGTTTTCATAAATAGTTTCGATCGTAAAAGTTTCTAGATCCCATTCAAATTCTTTTAACGCGAGTAAGACATTCATTTCGTATTCAAAGCGATTGCCTTTGATCGCTACTAAGTTTGGGATTTGGATGGTAGCAAAGACACGTAATCCTGTTTGTGTATCTTCTAATTTTATTTTAGTCGCGAATCTGAAAAGTTGGCTGGTAAGTCGATTGCCATAATAACTTTTTGTTGGAGTCGCTTCTTTACTAAATGACCGTATTCCTAAAATAATTTGATTGGATTGGATAAATTGTGCTTTTTCTAATGCACGCGTAATATCTTGGATCGTATGTTGTCCATCGCTGTCAGCTGTCACAAATCCATTTTTTTCTGGAAAATGTTTTTCGATATAACGCATACCGTAGCGTAAAGCAAACCCTTTTCCTTGATTGATTGGATAACTTAAAAAATGTACATGTTGTTCTTGGACGAATTGTTGAAACGTATCATGATATTCTGATCCGCTGCCATCATCGACGATTACGATGGGGACAGGGAGGGTAGCGATAAGTTGTTTCATAAAACGGACTGTTTTATCAGATGGTTCATAAATAGGAATTAATAAAATTGAATTCATCTCGTTCACCTCGATTTAGTTGTTGGCTTTACTATAAAAGATTCGACTTAAATCAAACTTAACGACAAAATGACGTCTCTTAAGTTTGATTTAAGTTTGTTTTTTTAAGATAAGACCAACGACAAAACAGAAAGGAAGAATAGAGATGGGAATCAAAAAAGTATTTGAACGAAAAGAAACAAAATATATTTTGACAGCACAACAATTTCCTGCATTTTTTAGTGAATTACAACAATATATGGAAATCGATCAGTATGGCTTACATACGATTCAGTCCCTTTATTTTGATACAAACCAAGATGATTTCATTCGACACTCGATCCAAAAACCAGATTATAAAGAAAAATTTCGCGTACGTAGTTATGGAATTGCAACAAAAGAAGGGTTAGTGTTTTTAGAAATCAAAAAGAAAGTAAAAGGTATCGTGTATAAAAGAAGATTGCCTTTGACATACGCTGAGTTTTTAATGTGGCAACAAACAAACGTCTTACCAGAATCCATTTTGAACTCACAAATTGGCTTAGAGATTCAATGGTTATTTAAAAAACATCCAGATCTTACGCCGAGAGTATGTATCGTCTATGATCGCTATTCACTATTTTATGAAGAAGATGACCAGTTTCGTGTGACATTTGATCAAAATATTCGGTTTTCAACAGAAGGTATGTGTCTACATGCGCCGCAAAACGAACAATTAGTCGCACCAGAGATGGGAATCTTGATGGAAGTTAAAGCGATGGGAGCCTTTCCATTGTGGTTTGTTGAATTATTGAACCGCCATAGCATCCGCAAAAGTAGTTTTTCAAAATATGCTCAAACGTACCAACGACATTTATTTGTAAAGGAGGATGCAGCACATGTTGTCTAGTTTATTAACAGATACGCAACCAGCTGTTTCGATTTCAGGAATTTTTATTTGTTTACTTGTTTCATTAGGTTTAGGGATGCTAGTCGCTAGGATCCATATGGTACGTAATGTGTATACGAAAAATTTCGTTATTACACTAGCTGTACTTCCTGTACTTGTTCAATCGGTGATTTTATTAGTCAATGGAAATTTAGGGACAGGTGTCGCCATCTTAGGCGCATTTAGCTTGATTCGTTTTCGTTCTGTTGCAGGAGGATCACGAGAAATCGCTAGTGTCTTTTGGTCGATGGGGATCGGATTAGCGACTGGTATGGGCTATGCTATTTATAGTATTGTATTTTCCGTGATCGTGGCAGCCTTTTTGGTCTTGCTTTATACAACGAATTTTGGCTCAAAACCAGTTGTAGCGGAACGGGAATTGAAAGTGACGATCCCAGAAGATTTAGATTATCCAGGATTATTTGATGATTTATTTCAAAAATATGCGTATCAAAACCGTCTACAATCTGTTCGCACGACCACGATGGGAAGTTTGTATGAATTACGTTACGTTGTTTTACTAAAAGAAGAAGAAAGTGAAAAAGCGTTAATCGATGAAGTTCGTATTCGAAATGGGAATCTACCCGTAGTATTAGGGAAAGTAACCAGCAATAAAGATGAATTATAATCAATCAAAAACGTCGGCTGAGTAATCACCGACGTTTTCTTTCGTTGTTTGTTAAAAAAAGTAACATGGATATCGGAATTAGCCTAATAAATTATGGTGAAACTACAAAAACAGTTTATTTTCGTGTTTGTTTTTATGGAAGCGTTCTATTTTTAGTATAATTATGAAAAAATAGCTAGTTTTTTCTCATTTTTAATGTTAGGATATCTTACATGAAAGAGAAACGTTAGAGAGGGGAATGAAATATGGAAGCAGGAAATATCGCATTTATTATGATTTGTACCGCAATGGTGTTTTTAATGACACCAGCATTAGCCTTTTTTTACGGAGGATTAGAGCGTCGTAAAAATATTTTAAACACGATGATGATGTCGATTGGGACGATGGGATTAGCGTCAATTATTTGGATCGCAGTCGGATATAGCTTATCTTTTAGTGGAGATGGTTCATTTGTTGGAAACTTAAATCATATTTTCTTTCAGGGTGTTTCAATGACAAAAGGTGATGGTATTCCAGAAGGACTATTTGCTTTATTTCAAATGATGTTTTCTTTGATTACAGCAGCGATCTTAACTGGATCGGTAGTTGGAAGAATGCGATTTCCTGCTATTTTATTGTTTTTAGCTTTTTGGCTAGTAATCGTATATGCACCGATGGCTCACATGGTTTGGGGTGGTGGATTTATCGCTAGTTTAGGAGCTATCGATTTTGCTGGAGGAACAGTAGTCCATATTAGTTCAGGAATCTCAGGTTTGATTTTATGTATTGTCTTAGGACAACGTCGTGAATTCAAACAAGCAGAATACCGTCCACATAACATCCCTTTTGTTGTATTAGGCATGGGGTTACTATGGTTTGGATGGTTCGGGTTTAATGCTGGATCAGCATTAGCCGCTGATGGTTTGGCAATTCAAGCATTTTTAACGACTAATACAGCTGCCAGTGCCGGAATGTTGTCTTGGATGTTAGTTGAACGATTATCGACAGGGAAACCTACTGTTGTCGGTGCATGTACCGGAGCGGTTGTTGGTCTAGTTGCCATCACTCCAGGAGCAGGATTCGTGTCGATCTGGGCCTCGATTGTTATTGGTGCATTGGTTAGTCCATTCTGTTATTACAGTATTTCGATTATCAAACAAAAATTTGGTTTTGATGATTCATTAGATGCTTTTGGTTGTCATGGTATGGGTGGGATCTTTGGATCAATTGTTACCGGGATTTTCGCCGATCCAGCAGTAAACGGGAGTGCTGGATTATTATATGGCGGTTTTGATCTTTTCTGGGCACAAATCGAAGCTACAGTGATCACGATTGTATTTGCGGGCCTTGCCAGTCTCGTTATCATTTATATTGTCAAAGCCATTATGCCAATTCGCGTATCTGCTAAAAATGAAGCACTAGGACTAGATCATAGTGAACATTCAGAAAATGCTTATCCAACTTTTGTTGGTTTAGATTCTTAAAAAGGAGCCTGGAATACATGAAAAAGATTGAAGCGATTATTCGACAAGAAAAATTAGAAGACATCAAAGAAGCGATTCAACAAAAATTTGAAGAGCAACCGACAGGAATGACGGTCAGTCAGGTTTTAGGTTTTGGACATCAAAAAGGCATGAAAGATTATGTTCGTGGACAGGCAGTTATTCCGGCTTTTGTCTCAAAAGTAATGATCAGTTTTTTAGTAGAAGATCAACAAGTCGATCCTATTTGCCAATTGATTGTAGACATTTGTCAGACGGGGGCAGTGGGTGATGGCAAAATCTTTATTTATCCAGTAGAAGAAGCGATTCGCATTCGAACAGGGGAACGCGGAGCAGCTGCTATTTGAAACGAACAGGATGCATGCATCCTGTTCGTTTTTTTACGTAATCTTCATCGAGAATTAATATTGAGATGATACCCTAAACGTATAAAATCGGTTTAGGAGGTTAGATGAGATGACAAAAATATTTGCCCATCGGGGGAGTAAAGGGACACATCCTGAAAATACATTAGCGGCATTTCGACATAGTATTGAACTAGGTGTAGATGGTATTGAATTAGATGTTCATCTGTCAAAGGATCAAGAACTTGTGGTCATTCATGATGAAACACTTGAGCGTACAACGAATGGCTCAGGATTTGTTTATGAACATACACTTGCCGAGCTAAAAGAACTCAATGCAAGCAGTTGGTTTTCTCTTTATGATGATGTCCAACAAATCCCAACACTAGAAGAAGTGTTGACACTGTGCAACCATTTAGGATTTACTGGAATCGTAAATATTGAAGTCAAGACAGATCAAATCGACTATCCGATGATCGAAGAACGACTTGTTTCTCTCTTACAACAAGAAAAAACCTTTATCCCAATGTATTCTAGCTTTAATTTGCTGACTTTAGATCGATTGCATAAACTAGATCCTATTATCAAAAAGGCATGGATCATGGAAGGAACTGATAGTACGATTGATTTTGCAAATTACTTTCAAGCGATCGATAGTATCCATCCAAACTTTGAATGGGTCGTGACTGCACAAGAAGAGTTGTCTGGGTTTACCAAATCAATTCGTCCTTGGACGGTCAATCAAGAGTCTGAAATGTGGATGTGTTTTGAAAAGAAATTTTCTGGGTTTCATACTGATTATCCTGAAAAAGCACTAGCACTTAAACAGCTTTACGTACAAAACCAAGTTGTTACGTACTAATTATGGCGAATTTGAGAGTATAAATAAGTGATCGATTTGAAACAAAGTTTTAAAAGAATAATACGTAATTGTCAATTTAGTAAAATACATTGAACTAGCTGCAGAATAAAAAAGGCCCCCTTCTTTGTAAGATGGGGGTTTTTATGTATTAAGTTAAATCAGTCAAACGAGCTAAAAATAATTTATGTTCTAGATGATCTCCATGTACGATTTCAACGACGGCAGTATTGGTAAGTACAGTGACAATTTTTACTTTATACCGACCTTTCAAGCCAATGATTTTTGTTTGGTAGGTTTGGTTCGTCGCAATAGTCAAAAAAATTCCCCCTAATAAGATGATAGTCAAACAAGCAACGATAAAAAGTTCATGTATTCACTAATTTACGTTACTAAACAACTGAAATTAAGAATTAATTGAGAACATTGATTAGATTAAAATGATTATAACACGGTATGTAAAGTTTTCAAGTGTTTTCAGAAATAAATATATATTTCCTGAAACTAATTATTATTTGTGAAATTAAAATCAAATTATGTGGGAAATAAATAATAAATCGGAGCAGAGGTAAAGGATTTATTAAAAAAATCAATAAATACAGGTGTTATGCATATCATGTCTCATTTATTAGGAATTTTTGTTATACTAGAGGCAACACAAAAAGAGAGGTTGACAATTTTGACAATAAAAGCAATTGTAGTAGATATGGATGGTACTTTTTTAAACGAGGAAAAAGCGTATGATCGTGAGCGTTTTTTACGTTTAAAAGAGATGATGAATGAACGTGGTATGCATTTTGTAGTTGCATCTGGTAATCAATATGATCGATTGATCGAGTATTTTCCAGATTTTGGAGAAAACTTATTTTATATTGCCGATAATGGTGCTGATGTTCGTTATCATGGAGACGTACTCGCAAGTCAGACATTGCCACAAGCGCTTTATCCTGTCTTAATTGATTACATCCAAACACATTTTAAACAAGCACATATGATTTTGACTGGTAAAAAAGGTGTATATGCTTCTGAACAAGAAAATGCTCAATTTTTGGAAATGGCAAATTTCTTTTATCCTAAAATTGATTTAATTGATTTTTCAGCGCCGATCAACGATGAGATTTTTAAATTTGGTTTGAATTTTCCGGTGTCGATCGTTCACGAAGCTGTTGCTGAATTAAAATCAGTCTTTGGAGATAAAGTACAAATCGTAGCAAGTGGTCATGGAGCGATCGATGTCGTGTCAAAAGATGCTGGAAAAGAAGTTGGTATTCAAAAAATGCTTGAGTTTTTTGAATTAGAACCTCAAGAAATCGCAGTCTTTGGCGACAACTATAATGATATTGGGATGTTCAAATTAACTCCGCATAGCTACGCCCCTTCAAATGCAGTACGAGACATCAAAATATTAGCAAAAGAGATTATTGGATCAAATGAACAACAAGCAGTCTTAGAGAAAATGGAAACCTTGATCAATTTAGTCCCAGTATATGCATAAAATACCGCTATTGTTTTCTATAAAGAAAGCAATAGCGGTATTTTTTTAAAGGATATGCGTAACAAAATCTTGTGTAATCGGAAAATCTTTTGGCTCTTCTAATGATAATAGTTCTTCTGTGAGCGTTAATTGATAGGTTTCAGACTGTGTGTACGGTCTAAAGAAATAACTTCTTTTTTTCGTATCGTAGAACGCTTTGTATTGAGTGTAGTCGATGCTACCGTCATTTTTGATATTTACACCCTTAGGAATCGTGACCGTTTCTAACAAAGAGAGCGTATTTGCTAGTAACGCATCATATCCTTGTTCTGTTTGGATATTGGCACGTAAAAAAGCCATACGGACAAAACGTTCAGGGCCGGTAAATCCTCCTGGTAGACCAAATGTACCTGATCCTTGCCCAAAAGGATGCGCTGTTAGTTCTTGGAAATTTTTTGTTGCAAAGTTTTGCGTTTGTAAACCAATATAGTTGTTTAAATTTTTTAAATGCCATTCTAGTTCAGGACTATTTGTCATAACATTTACTGGATTTTCTTTTAGTTCAAGTCCTTTTGCAGAGCTTTCCAAGACGATTGTTTCACCAGTTTCATCAGATACAATAAAGTGTAAAGGTAACACGACTTGCAAAATTGGATTTTTAGCTGCGACTAGTTGAATCGTTGTAATGTTTTGTTTTAGTGAAGCTACAGAATCAATCGTGCCTAAAATCCACATCAACAATTCATGTGGTGCAAGGTTTAATTTGGTAGCATCTGATTGTTCTTGGTACACAGCTTCATTTGGAAAATAAAGTTCCATCACGGTTACACCTTTTTCATTGATCCCATCTGCGAGCAAATCGCCCATTTTAGGGTTTCCTGTTCCCATAAAGCCGTAAGGAAACGAGATCTCACGACCAAGTTGTGTATGAAAAAGATAGTTTCTCGGAAATACAACAGGTCGACCATCTAGTTCAAAGCCAAAGTCCATTGTACGTGCAACAATTGTTGTATCAGCATCTTGTAAAGTAAAACTTGTACACATGTAGCATTCCTCATTTCTATTCAATTCATTTCAACGTAAGTGTACCACTTTTTTTGAAAATTACCGATCAAAATGTAGTAGGATGTCTTCTAGCAAAATCGTAAAAACGAAATTTATCGACTCGATGACGACTTTCTGTATATTGAAATTGTTGAGCATTGGCTAAAAATACCCTACTTTGGATTGACACGATATTGACATCATTATGATTTAAATCAAGATACAGTCGATCAGCTTCTTGCAAGTGGTCAATTCGAATTTCTTTTTCAGCAAATGAAATATTAAGATGCAATGTTTGCTCGAAATATTTATAAATCGAATCACTCGCAATCGATTCATCTAAATTTGGCACATAACGACAGGCGATATAATCTTTATCTAAAATTACTTTTTGATGATCGATTTCACGTGTACGCAGTAAAATCCAAACCTTTTCACCGATTTCAAAGCCAGTTGTAAGACTAGTTGCTTCATTGATCGTATCTTCAGCCAGTAACACGACTTTAGTATGGCCACTGTAGCCATAAGAATTTTGAAGTTCTTTATAACTAGTTAATCCAGAAATTGGGAAGCGAAGTTGTTCACGTTTTAAAACAATTGATCCTTTTCCTTGGATTTTTTGGATATATCCATTTGCCATCAAACGAGCTAAAGCCTTGCGTACTGTATCACGAGATACGTTATACTGTTGGCTTAGTTGATGCTCACTAGGTAAATATTCACCCGGTGCGAATTCTTCTTTCAAAATATGATTTTCTAATACTTGATAGATCATTTCATAAACTTTCATTAGTAGCACTCCTAACTTGTACGTATTTCCTCAATACAAGTATAAAATAAATCAAAAAAATCTACAACGAATAAAAAGATTAGAGAAATTTAATGAAATCAACGGAATATAGATTACTTGTGGGATGAATTACCAACAACAAACTGTTTATTAGTTGATTTTCTTAAGAAATAGACGGTAAAATGAGAAAAATCTAGTAAATAAGAAAAATAAGCATTGTTTTTATTATGCAAGCGCTTTACAAACTATTTTTATTTTCGTATAGTGGACTTAAGATAACTTGTACCTACAAGTGAAAGGAGAACAGATCATGGGAAAATTTGAAAAAGATGCAACAAAGTTACTGGAGTACGTTGGTGGTCGTGACAATATTTCAGCCATTACACATTGTGCTACACGCATGCGTTTTGTATTGGTCGATCCGAAAAAAGCAGACGAAGCCAAAATTGAGGATCTCGATTCCGTTCGTGGAATCTTTACCAATGCGGGACAATTCCAAGTCATTATTGGTAATGAAGTCCCGACGTTTTATCAAGAATTTGTGTCGATCGCTAAATTAGAGGGTGGATCAAAAGATGATGTGAAGGCGGCAGCCAAACAGAATCAAAATCCACTTCAACGCGCGGTAACCTTATTAGCCGAAATTTTTACACCATTATTACCTGCCATTATTGTCGGAGGGTTAATTTTAGGATTCCGTAATATTTTAGAAGCTGTGCCAATGGGATTTTTAGGGGATAAAACAATCGCTGAAAGTTCTGTTTTTTGGAATGGTGTCAATAGTTTCTTATGGCTTCCTGGTGAAGCGATTTTCCACTTCTTACCAGTAGGGATTACCTGGAGTATCACACGTAAGATGAAAACAACTGAGATTTTGGGAATCGTATTAGGGATCACCTTAGTATCACCTCAGTTGTTAAATGCATATGCTGTAAATAGTACTAGTGCGGCAGATATTGCACAAAATTGGACGTGGGACTTTGGTTTCTTCACAATGGAAAAAATCGGATACCAAGCACAAGTCATCCCAGCGATGTTAGCCGGTTTCCTATTGGTTTACTTGGAACGCTTCTTCCGCAAACGCATTCCAGAAGCAGTATCTATGATTTTTGTACCATTACTTTCTTTACTACCTACAATTTTAGCTGCTCATTTGATCTTAGGTCCAATCGGTTGGAAAATCGGTTCAGCGATCTCGACTGTTGTAAATGCTGGGTTAACGTCATCATTTAGTTGGTTATTTGGTGGTGTTTTCGGAGCACTTTATGCACCACTGGTTATTACTGGATTGCACCATACAACACTCGCAATCGATAATCAATTAGTTGCTGATTTTGGTTCAACGAATTTATGGCCGATGATCTGTCTATCAAATATCGCACAAGGTGCTGCGGTATTAGCTGTTGTTGTTGCTCACCGTGGCAATAAAAAAGAAGAACAGGTATCTGTTCCTTCTGTGATTTCTGCATGGCTAGGGGTTACTGAACCGGCGATGTTTGGGATCAACTTAAAATATGTGTATCCATTTGTGGCTGCGATGATTGGTAGTGGATTAGCGGGAATGTTTGTTACGGTTTTTGGTGTTCGTGCAATAGGTATTGGTGTAGGTGGACTACCAGGGATCATAGCGATTAAAGGAAATTATTATGGAATCTTTGCGATCGCGATGTTGATTGCGATTGCTGTACCATTCTTCTTAACGCTTTTCTTTAGAAGAGCAGGAATCTTTAATAAAATCGATCGTGTCGGCGAAGCGCTTGACCCAATCGATCCAAGTTTAGAAACACCAGTTACACCTGTAAGTACCGTAAAAGAAACAACTTTATTTTCACCATTAAATGGTCAATTATTCCCACTTAGTCACTCCGTTGATCCAGTATTTGCACAAGGTGCAATGGGTCAAGGTGTTGTCATCGAACCAAGTGAAGGCAAACTTTACGCACCACTAGATGGTACGATCAGCTTATTGTTCCCAAGTAAACATGCGATTGGTTTAGTCGATGAAATGGGCATCGAATTGTTGATGCACGTTGGACTCGATACGGTTCAATTGAACGGCGAGCATTTTACAGCCCACGTCAAACAAGGCGATAGTGTGAAAAAAGGACAGTTATTGCTAACATTTGATAAAGCCGCTATCGAAAAAGCTGGTTATCAAACACAAACACCAATTATTATTACGAATCCAAGTAATTATCAAGTAGATCCATTAATACAAGAAGGCGCAGTTAAAGTGAACGATGCGATCGTCCATGTGACTTCGCTCTAATAAATGAAACAAAGAAAGAAGGCTTCGTATGAAAAATACCGTAATCTATCAAGCGTACCCTAAATCATTTTACGATACGACAGGTGATGGAGTCGGCAATCTAAATGGTGTCAAAGAAAAACTACCTTATCTACGTGAACTAGGCATCGATATGATTTGGTTAAATCCTTTCTACCCAAGTCCACAACGTGATAATGGGTATGATATTTCAGATTATTGTGCCATTGATCCTCGTTTTGGTACGATGGCTGACTTTACAGAACTGGTCAAAGCCGCAAAAGCACTCGATATCGAGATTATGTTGGACATGGTATTAAACCATGTCTCAACTGATCATGAATGGTTCCAAAAAGCGTTAGCTGGTGATAAAAAATATCAAGATTATTTCATCTTACGTGATACACCAACGAACTGGCAATCAAAATTTGGTGGTAATGCTTGGGCACCATTTGGCGATACTGGCCGCTATTATTTACACCTGTTTGATCCAACGCAAGCCGATTTGAATTGGCATAATCCAGAAGTACGCGAAGAACTATTTCAAGTCGTTCGTTTTTGGATGGAAAAAGGAGTGAAAGGCTTCCGTTTTGATGTGATCAATGTAATCGGAAAAGATGTCGTATTAAAAGACGCAGCCGATCAAGAAGGTAAATTTGAATATACCGATCGTCCGATTGCTCATGAGTTTATTCATGAGTTAAATCGCGAAACATTTGGTGTCGATCCAACGATCGTTACAGTCGGTGAGATGAGTTCGACTACCGTACCAAACGGAATTTTATACACGCGACCAGACCGCGAAGAATTGGCGATGATCTTTAATTTTCATCATCTAAAAGTCGATTATGAAAATGGTCAAAAATGGACGGATCAGCCGTTTAACTTTAAACAATTGACGTCGATCTTGCATGAATGGGGTCAAGGAATGAGTGAAGGCGATGGTTGGAACGCTCTATTTTGGAATAATCATGATCAGCCACGAGCATTAAATCGTTTTGTTGATGTCGAAAATTATCGCATTCGTGGTGCACAGATGCTAGCTGCCACGATGCATTTAAACCGCGGAACACCCTTTATTTATATGGGCGAAGAAATCGGCATGTTGGATCCAGATTATGATTCGATTGCTGATTTTGAAGATATTGAATCTAAAAATGCTTATCAGATGCTAATGGATCAAGGCAAAACGGCTGACGAAGCGTTGCATATCGTTAAATTAAAATCACGCGACAATGCACGAACACCGATGCAATGGGATAGTAGTAAACATGCTGGATTTAGCAAAGGAAAGCCTTGGTTGAAAGTCGGGAATCACGCAGATATCACTGTTGAAAATGAACTAAAAGATCCGCAGATTTTTGGGTTTTATCAAGAATTGATTCGTTTGCGTAAAACATATCCCGTGATTGCTGAAGGCAACTATGAAGCGTATGCGAAAGAGCACGATCAAGTATTCGCTTACGTACGTCAGACAGAAGATGCGGAGTTATTAGTTTTAAATAATTACTATGGCACCGAAACGACAGTTGAGATCCCAGAACGATTCGTAACAGGTGAGATCTTACTGACAAACGTCAACGATACTACAGTAGAACGAAAACAAATATTAGCTCCATATCAAACACTAGCGATTTTAGTGAAACGATAAAATAACTCCCCTCATCGAACATGGATGAGGGGAGTTTTTAGACTGTATTATAAAAAAAACTCACTAGCGGGGACTAGTGAGTTAGGGAGAAAGAAATGAAAATCATTGGTTTGTTTGGGTATGCGTAAACTATACATCGCAAAGCTTAAATCAGCCTTAAGTCATTTATCTTTTTTAGATAGCTAACTTAAGGATTTTTTGTGGGCCTTTAGGACCTGTAAAAATCCTTGTCGTATCAACGAAGCCAACTTTTTCATAAAGACGAATCGCGAATTTATTTTTTAGATTTACACCTAAATAGACGTCTGTAGTATCAGGGAAATAGTCACGCACAAAATTAGATAGCAACTGTAATGAAGCCGTCGCATACCCTTTTTTCAAATGATTAGAGTCAGTCGAAAAAGCACGTAGCAGTAAACTATTCTGATTTTTGGTATAGTTCAGTCGATCATCCCCGTTATCTAGAACGAAAAAGCAGACTAGCTGCTCTTTATCAAAACAAAGAATTGGTGCATAACTTGATTTTAAATTCGCTAAAACAGTTTGAGGTGAAGCGGTGTAAGATAAGTCTGCCACGTAGTAGTTCCCAATATGTTCTTGAAATGAGGGTGTATACACTTTCAATTCGATGAGTATTCATTTCTTCCAAGTCCGTTTTATTTTGAAATATTTACGATCGTACGTCCCAAATGTTGTCCGGCTTTTAGTTGTTCAAGGACAGTCGGTAATCCTGCTAAAGACGTTTCGTTGACTAGGGTCGTATCCGTCACTTTCCAATCAGTCGCCATTTTTTGCCACATCGCCACACGTCGTTCGTGCGAAATATTGACTGAATCGATTCCCAAAAGATTGATGCCACGTAAAATAAACGGTAAAACAGTTGTCGTTAATTTTACTCCACCAGCATTTCCGCATAGTGAGACGCTACCTTCGTAAAATACATAGGGCAGTAATGACGCAACTAAATCGCCACCAACTGTATCTAAAATATAGTGAAATTGTTGTTTAGCTAACGGTTTTTTCTCAAAATCAAATTCGCTTAGTAAAATCGTTTCAGTAGCCCCTAATGTTTGTGCAACTTCGAGTTGGTGTTCTTTGCGGACAAGCGCCACGATATGTTTGTAACCAGCTTTTGCTAACATTTGCACAGCAAGACTGCCAACACCCCCAGTCGCACCAGTAACGAGGATCGTCTGTTCTTTCGTAGCATCCATACCATTTTTTTCTAAAGCAGCAATCGATAAGGCAGCGGTCAACCCAGCAGTCCCTAAAATCATCGCATCTTTAGTGGTGAGATCTTTTGGTAAGGAAATCACCCAATCAGCAGGAACCCGTGCGTATTCTGAAAAACCACCGGTATGGCTCATGCCCATTTTGTATCCAGTTACTAAAACTTCTTGCCCCTTCACAAAACGAGGATCGGTCGACTCAACGATTTCACCACTAAGATCAATACCAGGAATCATCGGATAGTTGCGAATCACGCCACCATTTTTTTGGACGGCGAGCATATCTTTATAGTTAGTAGAAGAGTAGTGGACCTTGATCACGACCTCTCCATTAGAAAGATCTTCAAGTGTAAGTGTATCTTCAACTGTATATTGGATCTGATCTTGTTGCTCGTTTACTACGAGTGCTTTAAATGAGTTCATACAATCATTTCTCCTTTAGTAGTATAGTTATAAAAACATTCTCAAAACGAATTTACCATGCTAGGATATAATTAGCAATCAACTAAGAAAAGAGGGCCAACACTGATGGAGTATCCTTATTTAAATGGTGAAAGAATCTATTTGCGGCTAGTTGAAGAGAGAGACGTCGCACAATTAACTAAAATCAACAATACGGCAATTACTCGTATTATGGGCGATGACGATGTACCGTATCCTTTTTCACTTGAAACCATGTCACAGTTTACCAAGTCGAATGAGACGATGAAAAATTTTGCGATTTGTCGCATTAAAGACGATGAGTTGATAGGTTCACTTGCCGTATATGGAATCAATTATCAAAATTCAAATTGTGAAATTGGATTGATTGTAGCAGAGGATGCCAAGCGTCAAGGATATGGAGATGAGGCAATGAAAATAATCATTGAATTTGTGTTCAATTATTTACCAATGAATAAAATCAAGTTACAAGTTTTCTCTTTTAATACAGCAGCAATTAACTTATATCAACAATTAGGATTTACCCACGAAGGAACACTGAAAGAAGAAATTTTTCGTTTTGGGACCTATCAAGATTTAGAAAATTATGCGCTACTCAGAAGTGAGTGGATGAATCATCATTAAACACACTAGCAGTTTTATATATAAAAATTAAGGGGGGGGCAAACGATTAAGAAAACTCGAGGATGAATCAAATCATATCTAGGATAAACAAAAGGAGCTAGTGAAATGACGATTGACCGCTTTTTTAAAGAGGGGAAATTACTGACGATCCCTAGAAAAACTAAAGATAAAGAATTGATTTTTGACTATCTCAGTACACAGTTTTCAGAAGAGAAGTCGTATACCGAAAAAGAAGTAAATGAAATTTTAAAAGCATTTTATCCAGACTACGCGATTTTACGACGCTTCTTAGTCGATCATCATTATTTGATCCGTGATGCCTATGGGAAGAGTTACCAGAAAAATACTGAAAAAATTAGTAAGTAAGGAGCGTTTTCAATATGATCTTATCGTACTATTTAAAAGCTGATAGTGATGCAATTCATGACCAAGAATTTCTAGGATTTCAATTACTTCATGAGGATACTACCTTTAAAAAACAGTATGAGCGATTAAAAGAAAAAGTTTTGAGTACAAATCTATTTTTTGTAAAAGAAGATACTGAGCTACTAGAAACATTTACGTTAGATCAGTTGCCGATTGTAGAAGTTGATTACAACGTCACGAAAGTAAAGGGATTGTTGTCTTTAGCAGAACTATCTGAACTTTTAGATATCGGAATTACACTACAAATCAAAATGGAGGATGAATCATGAGAAAAATTTGTTTTTATGGCGCTATAAGTCTAGATGGTTATTTGGCTGATGAACACGATAGCTTGCAATGGCTATTTGATACACCAACTGGAGAAGAAACGACTTACGAAGCATTTGAACAACAAATCGATACAACGATCATGGGACGTGTCACGTATGAAGAAGTCAAAAAGATGACCGAGGATGCACCAGTCTATCCAGATAAAACGAATTACGTCTATTCGCATACACTAAATCAGCTAAATGATGCGATAGTGATCCAAGACGATATCGTGTCATTTGTCCAAGCGTTAAAAAGACAAGAAGGTCAGATGGTCTGGATCGTCGGTGGTGGACAACTTGTGACGGAGTTGATGGAACAAGAATTGATCGATGAATGGTTTATTCAATTGGCACCAGTCTTTTTAGGAAAAGGGAAACGATTGTTTCAAGAACAATCGACGCCACAACGTCTTACATTAGTAGAAACGAAAACGATGGGTGAATTAGTCGAAGTGCATTATCAAAAAAATAAAATGCACGACTCACTATAAACTAGGAGGTGTCAGATGGAATCAATATATTATTACCAAGCCGCTGTGCCGACTGCTTTTTATTCAAATGAACAACTCAATGTAAACGCGACACTGAAGCATGTGGAGTATTTAGCGACAAAAGGTGTTCGTTCGGTATTGCTATGTGGTTCAACCGGAGAGCAGCATTCCTTATCTTTAGCAGAAAAAATCGCATTGGTAGATAGTTTAAATGAATTGAATGTTCCTGAAGATTTTGAGATCGTTTTTGGCGTGGCGAGCATTCGACAACGTGAAGCTGAGCTATTAGCTACTCATATCAGTCAGTCAAAACAGATAAAAGCCATTATGATCGGGTTTCCACCGTATATTCTCCCAAGTCAACGAGATGCGGTGTTGTACGTGCAAATGATTATGGAGAAAGCCAATAAACCCACGATCCTTTACAATAATCCATTACGAACAGGTTTTGATCTTTCCCTTGATGCCTATCAAGAATTACTAATGAACGAGCAGATCATCGGAATCAAAGAAGCCGGTGATCCTCATAAGATTCCTCAACTCAAAAAAAGAGTCACTAGAGAGTTGTTATATTTCATAGGTGGTGAAAAAGCACTGGCTGAAAAAATCGATCTTGGCTTCAATGCATTGTCGACGATTTCTGGTAATCTTTATCCGAATGAGATCAAAGCTTGGTTTGATGATCTTCTTTGGAATGAAACAGGAGCTGAATCAGATCCTTTAGCGAAAGAAATCGCTGAAATTTTTGCGATCTCTGCGATACCTTATTTGAAACAAGCGATTTCCAAAAAAGAAGGGATCGAGTTTGGTCCTTGTCGTGCGCCCTTGGGCAGGAGCTTCAATGAGTGAACGACAAGTTGACAAGTAAAATAAGTTTCGTTAAAATAAATCAACATTAAAAATAAATGAAAAAACGATGAACAGTAGAGATGAAGGAAAAATAGCTATAGCGAGTCTAAGGATGGTGGAACTTAGATGCTATTTCTTTATTAGATGAACTAGGAGTTTTTTTGAATGATTCAAACGTGTTGCTACGTTAACAGCCTGAGCCCAAATAAAAGGTGGTACCGTGAAGTCATTCGCCCTTTTCGCAACTGCGAAAAGGGCTTTTTTGTACCCAAAAGGAGTAATGAGATGACAAAACAAACACTCGTGTTGATCCAAATGGACATTGCCTTTGGTCAACCAGAAGTAAATTATCAACATGTAATTGAATTATTTGAACAGGCAGATTTACAAGAAGACGAAATTGTCGTGTTGCCTGAAATGTGGAATACCGCCTATGATCTGACACGTTTAGCACAGATTGCAGATCCAGCGGGGCAACAAACGATCCGTGTTCTTTCAGCGCTAGCTAAAAAATACCATGTTACGATTTTTGGCGGTTCGGTGGCAGTCAAAGAAAACGAAGCCTTTTTCAATCGTAGCTACATTATTTCAACAGAAGGAACAGTACTCGCACAATATGATAAAGTCCATTTATTTGGTTTGATGCATGAAGAGCAATATTTAACAGCTGGTGCCAAACGTGCTGAATATCGTGATGGATTATTTCATTTTGCACCCGTGATCTGTTACGATCTAAGATTTCCTGAATGGTTTCGTATCCAAGCGCGTATGGGAATCAATACATTTATTCTTTCTGCTCAGTGGCCCGAGCCAAGAATTGAACAGTGGAAACAACTTGCGATTGCACGTGCCATTGAAAATCAGTCCTATATCGTAGCTGTTAATCGTGTAGGTGCAGATCCGGAAAATCAATACAACGGACACTCTTTAGTGGTCACACCAACAGGAGAGATTCTTAAAGAACTTGGCACAAAAGAAGAAATCGTGCGATGCGTGATCGAACTTGAACAAATCCAAACGGCTCGTAATCAGATGTCGGTACTTACTGACAGTCGTCCAGAATTATATGAACAAATTCGTAAAGGGGAAATCACTGATGCCAATTAAACTCTCAAAAACTGTCGCAGCTTTACCGACACAATTTTTTGCAACCTTAGTCGCTAAAGTCAATCAAAAGATCGCATCTGGAGCAGATGTGATCAATTTAGGACAAGGAAATCCCGATCAACCCACTCCAGATACAGTTATCGAGGCAACGATCTCAGCATTGAAAAACCCAGAGACCCATAAATATTCTGGCTTTCGCGGGAATCAAAATTTTAAACAAGCGGCTGCGGACTTTTATCAAACCCAATATGGTGTGGTATTAGATCCTGAAACCGAAATCGCAGTATTAGCAGGCACGAAAATCGGATTAGTCGAATTACCATTAGCGTTATTAAATCCTGGAGAAACCTTGGTCTTACCAGATCCAGGCTATCCTGATTATTTATCAGGTGTTGCGCTAGCACATGTTAAACAAGCATTAGTTGCGCTAGAAGCAGAAAACGGCTATTTACCAGATTATACGAAATGGTCAGAAGATTTAAAGCAAGAAGCAAAATTACTTTATTTAAACTATCCGAATAATCCGACTGGGGCACAAGCTACGACGGCATTTTTTGATGAAACAGTACGCGTGGCTAAAGAGGCTGATTTTGGTGTGGTGCACGATTTTGCTTATGGAGCATTAGGCGATGGAACTAAAAAACCCGTCAGTTTTATGCAAGCAAAAGGAGCAAAAGAGGTAGGGATCGAACTGTATACTTTTTCCAAAACTTACAATATGGCAGGATGGCGCTTAGGATTTGCAGTAGGCAATAAAACCATGATCGAAGCGATCAATCGTTTACAAGATCATTTATTTGTCGGCATTTTCCCTGCACTTCAAGAAGCTGGGATCGCCGCTTTACAAGACGAAGTACAATTAGTGACTATTGCTAAACAGTATGCCACACGTCGCCAAGCATTTATCAAAGCCGCTGAAAAAATCAATTGGCATGCCTATCCTTCAGATGGAGCATTTTATTGTTGGATGCCGGTCCCTAAAACGATGACTAGTCAGGAATTTAGTGATCTATTATTAGATAAAGTAGCGGTGGCGACAGCACCAGGCATTGGTTTTGGAGTACAAGGTGAAGGGTATGTCCGTATCGGTCTAACAGTATCTAAAGAACGATTGATCGAGGCAGTAGAGCGTATTGGGACTTTAGGATTATTCTAAATAAGATATAAAACCAAAAACCTCACTAGCGGGGACTAGTGAGGTAGGGAGAAAGAAATGAAAAATCATTGGTTTGTTTGGGTATGAATCAAGAATACAAGGTGGAGCTTAAATGAGACTTAAATCCAAAGGTTAAATGTACGACCTAAATCATTTTCGAAATTTGGTTTTTGTAAAGCAGTCAATAGGTCAAGACCTTCTTTGGAAATTTGTTGTTTTAAAGCAAGTAATGTCAAATTAGAACGTAATTCGGCAAGTACTCTAGTTTCATTTTGTTTTTCTTTTAGTTGACGCAAGGTCTCGTCAAGAAAAGCTTTCTCAGTACTTGAACTAAGTGTTAGGGACTGTAGATAAGTTAGTGTGGTTTCCGATGGTTTCATACGTATGCCTCCAAATATATTTAGTGTAAAATCCAAGATGAAAATTTTTTCTTTAGGTTTTGTTGAATTTTCGGATTAGATGACCAACTATCAGCAATTTGATCATCATAAATCGTCAGTAAGAGATTTTTTTGGCCATTATAAAAAATTATGGGAATCCCAACAGTTGATTTTCTATATTGCGGGAAGTCTTGATAGCAGATACCTTCGATCAATTTAGTTAATCGTAGATTTTTTATAAAGGTTTCAATGACAAATACAGTAACTGGTCTATCATAATATTCTTGCCATGAATCGGTACAAAAGCTATCGATGATTTTAAATTGAGGATGGAGTAATAGTCTTTGTAATATCTTTTTTTTAAAATAATTTGGCAGTATAAAAATTAGTTGTATGTTCGTCTCATTACAAAAGGCAGCATCAACTAATTTTTTTGCGCGTTTACTACTATGTGCAATTCGCAACTCTTCATCTTCAATCTCAGTATTGACTAATTGATAAGTTATAGTGTCATTTAGAGATGCAATATGATGGTAGTTCATATAAATGTTACGTATGGATGAAGGCAACCGTATCACTCCTTTTATTTACCAGTATACTCCTTATATCAAAATAAAAATACCTCACTAGTGGAGGCTAGTGAGGTAGGGAGAAAGGATGAAAAAAATTAGTTTGGGTTTGTTTGGGTATGGATAAAGAATACAAGATAAAGCTTAACTCTAACTTAAAGGAATATCTTTTTGCTAAAACAGGCGTGCAGTTCTTCTCTTAGAATGCCATACTTTACCGAATCATAATAGTGACCATCTAGATAGCGAACTTTTCGTATGACTCCTTCTTTCGTCATCCCGCATTTTTCGCCAATTTTTTGCATTCCACGATTTCCGGACCATGTCGTAAATCCAATATGGGGTAAGTATTCAAATTGAGCAAATAAGTCATGTAACCATCAAGAGAGCACTTGACTGCCGATTCTTTTGCCCCAATCTTTTTTTTGATAGAGGAGGATGCCAACTTCTAACCATTGCTTTAAAGGACCATCTTCCCAATAAGCTGCAACTAGTCCAATAATCTCATTATTGAATATAATCACTTTTTTCATAGGATCAGCGACTAATTTTTTTCCATAACCGTTACTAAAGGTATTCCACGTTTCGATAGGATCATTAAAGTAAGGTCCATTAAATTTCATCCATTCGAGATCAGCTTTTGGACCGTAGCTGATGTCAAAAATCGTGTTTAGATCTGTTTGTTGAATGGTTTTGAGTTGAATCTCATGCATAGGCAATGTCTCCTTAAATATAGTCAAAAAGACGCGCTGAAAAAGCGCGTCTTTTTTATACTTTTGCTAGTTTCGCTAAAGTTTCTTCTTGTTCTTTTTGGATTTTAGCGAGTACTTCCGGTTTTTCGAGTAGTTCTAAAATGGTAAAAGATAATCCTTTGGCTGCATCGATCAATCCTTGTTTACCTTCAGGTGAGATCGTTGCATTTGCCATTTCGATTGTATGAGCGCCAACTTCTTCACCGGCAATCTTGATAAATCCTTGAATCGTTGGACATTTATAACTTACAGCACCAACATCGGTCGATCCTGTTGCGATTTCATCAACTGGAGCAATATCAGTCAATCCAATTTCTTGATATTTCTCTGTTAATAATTCCGCTAGACCGTAGTTGATGACTGTATCGTCATAGGGACATTCGTATACAGAAGTTTTCATCGTCACATCATTGGCTAAACAAATTCCTTCGACAGCTTTTACCGCACGATCTTTTAAGTAAGTCGCATAGGCCATCGTCGGTGCTCTAAAGTAATATTCTAATGAAGCATACCCTGGAATAACATTCGCCGCTTCACCACCATCTTTAATGATACCGTGGATATAACTATTTGGCGCTGCATATTGACGTAGCAAATTGATTTGGACATAACTCATAACTGCAGCATCTAAAGCAGAACGGCCTAGATCCGGATGACAGCCATGCGCGGTTTGACCAAAGAATTCAAATTTTAATGGATACAAGGCACTTGAGCGACTACCAACACCATGATTGGTTGCCGGATGAACCATTAAGGCAACATCGACATCGTCAAAGACACCAGCATCGGCCATACTGACTTTACCACCAAAGTTTTCTTCTGCGGGAGTTCCAACAACGAGTAATTTTCCACCATAAGTATCGATGACTTTTTTTACTGCTTCACCAGTGGCAACACCGATTGCGGCAATCAAGTTATGTCCACAACCATGACCGACTTCAGGCAGTGCATCGTATTCACACATCACAGCGATCGTTGGTCCGGGCTTATGCGTATCATAAGTGGCTAAAAATCCAGTAGGGACGACGTAGGCTGATTGTGTTTCAAAACCAGCTTTTGTCAAATAATCAACGAGTAAAGCCATCGTTTCAAATTCTTCATTTCCAATTTCTGGATTATCATACATCGTTTGAACTAATTCCATGTATGCCTCGATATTGGATTCGATTGACTGAGTTAGGGTTTCTTTTGCGGTCATTTAAGTTCCTTCTTTCTGCTGAATGATGAATTATTCTGTAATGGCTTTTTTCGCTTGTTCAGTTGCTTCATTTTTCCATTTTTCTAAATTGCCGTTGTCTTTGTTTTCTTTGATGACTTCATTTATTAATTTTACAAATGAAGTATTATTTTCGTTCTTAGGAATCCCGATTACATTTGTTGCATATTTATTTTCTGGATCTAAGTTAAAGTTGTCTTTTGGCAAAATCGTTAACTCTGGGAATGAAGCAAGTAAAGGTTCAACTGATGAAGTAGAGACCGTTACGGCGTCGATATCACCAGAATTTAAAGCCAGTACAGCTGCATCCATCGTACCATATTGTTTGATGTTTGCGTCTTTCGTTATTGTACTAGCGAGTTCAAATTGGATCGCACCTGATTGAGCGCCAACTTTTAAATTAGCCTTTTTCAATTCAGCAAGATCCTTGTATTTGTCTGCGATTTTTTTCGTCGTTAAGATTCCTTGATAACCGTCTGAAACTTCTTGGGCATATCCATCCGAAAAGTCCATGATCTTTTCTCTTTCTTTTGTGCCAACAAAACTTGAGATACCAAGATCGACACTACCAGTTTGGATATTGGCCAATACTCCGTTAAAGTCGGTTGCTTTGATTTCCAATTTTACACCGATTTTATCGGCAATGGCTTTGGCTAAGCTAATGTCACTTCCGACGATTTCTTTTTCACCTTTATCATTTAAAATATAAAATTCTGCTGGTGGAAAATCGGGTGAAGTACCTACTGTTAATTTTCCATTTTCTTTGATTGTTTCTAAAGTATTTTTATCGGTTGCACTAGCCGAATTCGAAGAAGAACAAGCAGCTAATGAAAGAGTAGTTAGGGTAGCTAAAGCAAATGTTAATGCTAGTTTAAATGATTTTTTCATAATGAAGACTCCTTTTTTGTATAGTGATTAGAATGTAATTTTATCCAGAAAGATTTTTGTTCGTTCTTGTTTAGGAAAATCGAATAATTCTTCAGGTGTTCCTTCTTCTACAATCATTCCTTGATCGATAAATAGAACACGAGAGGCTACTTTTTTAGCAAAATTCATTTCATGGGTCACAATAACAGTGGTCATATGACTTTTAGCTAAATCTTGAATAACGAGTAAGACTTCTTTTACCATTTCTGGATCAAGTGCTGAAGTAGGTTCGTCAAACAACATCATCTCAGGTTCCATGGCTAAAGCGCGTGCGATGGCGACCCGTTGTTTTTGTCCGCCAGATAATTGATTAGGATAGGCATTTTTTTTATCAAGTAAACCAACTTTTTTTAGCAACTCTTCTGCTTTTACTAAAGCCTGAGCAGGAGTCGCCTTTTTACGCATTACGGGAGCTAAACAAATATTTTCCAATACTGTTTTATTTGGAAAAAGATTGAAATGTTGGAAAACCATGCCGATATCTTCGCGAATGGTATCGATCTGTGCTTCTTTTAACTTTGGATCGGTAAGAAGTGTATCCTTAAATAAAACATCACCACTTGTCGGTGTTTCCATTAAATTTAAACAACGTAGAAATGTCGATTTTCCAGATCCAGAAGGACCAATCACAGCAACGACTTCTCCTTTATCGATTTGAGTCGTAATGCCTTTTAAAACTTCTAATTCACCATAAGCTTTTTTTAGCTCCGTTGTTTTAATCATAAACATGCATCCTCTTTTCCAATAGATTCATTAAAGCAGTCAAAGCAGAAGTCAGCAAAAAGTAGATGATTCCTACGACGATCAGTGGTTCGAAAATCGAATAGGTCGATGCTTTGACGATATTATAGGTATACATGACATCGAAGACACCTACGACTGATACGATCGAAGATTCTTTGATCATCATGATAAATTCATTTCCAAGTCCAGGTAATACGACCCGAACAGCTTGAGGGATAATAATGGCACGCATCGTTTGCGCTCGACTTAAGCCAAGTGAACGTCCAGCTTCCATTTGTCCCTTATCGATCGATTGCAATCCACCGCGAAGTAATTCACAGATGTAGGCTCCTGAGTTGATCGATAACGCAACGACTGCGGTTAAAAATTCACGTGAACCAAGGATATCTCCTAAAAATGGTAATGCGGGTAAGCTGATTCCAATAATTGGAAAACCGTATAACCATAAAAATAGTTGTAAAAGTAGAGGGGTACCACGTACGACTTGGGTATACGCTTTTGCAATAAAGCGTAAAATTTTAAAGCGAGATTGTTTCATCAATGTAGCAATCAACCCGATGATCGAACCCAAGACAACAGTCATTAAAGCTAAAGCGATTGTTACCAGTGTACCTTGCCAGAAAGTTGGCAACCATTTGACGATTTTACTAAAATCTAACGCAACTCCTACTGTATATTCCATAATAAAACCCCACATATTTATCTTTTTTTGTATTAATATTCAAATTATATTCATAATGATACGAAATTATTTATAGAAAGTAAAGAGTTATTTTGAATAAAAATACGTTTTTAGAAGAAATATCTGTATTTTATTTATAAAATATGCAATTTAATAAAGTGTTCAAACAGATTAGTCGCATATTTTTTGTAAATAACATACTATATCTAAGGAATAAATAGAGAAAAGAGTGAATAAATTGATATTAGACGATTATTTTGCACGTTTTGATGACGCAAGACAGGGTGCAGCACAAAAAGAAGCATTACATGAACTATTTAGTGAAGAGTTAGTCTTTGTGTTGAATGGACAAGAAATCAAAGGAAAATCTAATTGGCGCGCATTTATCGATAAAGTGTACCAATCAAACGAGCAACTCGTACATATGTATAACGGATGGGAACAACAAGAAGATGGTACATATCAAACACGTTGGGCCATTTGTGGCAAACGTTTTGAAACAGGTGTGTATACTGAAGAAGGCATGGATATTGCACGTTTAGACGATCAAGGAAAAATTGTGTATTTAGAAAATGTACCAGACAATACAGCCTTTTTTAGCTGATATGAAGGATAAAATGAAAAAGTTGAACGAATCGATAAGACGCGTTCAGCTTTTTTTATTACATTATTTTGTTTAGGATATTCAATCTAAGAGAAAATTAGTATAAACTGAATATAAACAATAGAAGATCAATAAAAGTCGCGAATAAATACTTGATGTTCATTATTCTATTTTTATATTTTGGTGGATAATTTTTTACAAAACACAATATTTTCTAGCTATTTGATTTTGCTTTGTTTAGAAAGAAAGCCTGATCTATGAAAAAAATCAGTAACTTTGGCTTGGATCATTTTTTTAATTCTAACAGATATTAATTAAAGAATAGAGGCGTATTCATAATGAAAAAAGTAAATGATCAAGAAATGTTATTAGCTACTATCGACGTATTGTTAAGCCAAGAAATCCGTAATGAAGAAAGAACGATTCTTCAACAGGCAAGAAATGAACTAGACACATCGGCCTATATCCCTAGAGTTTTAAATGGATTGAGAAGTGAGTTGACACCATTGGCCATTGGTGGAAAATTATCCAAACACGTAGGGGAATTCTATATGGAAATCAATAATTCTAAATTTATGCCGAAAAATCTAGGTGGAATGATTAGTGTATGGTCATCGATTTTTAGATAAGACAACTGAATATACAGTTACTCCCAATACAAATTCTTAGTCGTTAAAAAGAATTCATATTGGGAGTTTGCTTAATTAGAAAATAGAGATAGATCAGTTAGTGCGATAGAGTTAAATTGATTTTCGCTTATTATAGTATTCCATTCAGATTTAGGAATGGCTAGAGTGATTTTCGAAAATGTTAATTCATTTTTTTTAATAGTAGCTAATTTTTCGTTTCGATTCATAGTTAATATAGGATTTTTATTCGATTTTGTGACATGGTCATTTAGATAAGAAATTGTTGAATGGATAAAATTGAATACATCTGTTTCAGAAGAGTGAATCGTAGGTGTATCAAATAATCCAGGGTATGTTTTGGTCAATGTATCTTTGAAGTTCTGATCAAATTCAAAGGTAGTTAATGTAGTATTCAAATTCTTTTCTTGTATGAATCGTATACCAAGATTTTGACTAGATTGTTTATAGCTTAGTGTTGTAGAGTAAACCTTGATATTTGGATGAGATTCAATAAATGAAATGATATCGTTCCAATTTTGTTCTTGACTGAAGGTAGCTGTTATATTCAAATAAGAAGAATCAGGTAAAGTATTTATTTTTTTAGTGAGATCTGATAATTCTGTGACGGGGATATCTACACCATTTTCAGAAGATTCACCGTAGATCAGTGAGTATCGATTCATAGAATCAGTAATAGTAGACTGGATAATACTTTTGTCTAAAACTGTTTTATCAAGATATTTTTCACCACGAAAATCGTTATAATATTCTTTTGAAATAGAATATTTAGCTGTACCTGTCTTTTCAATAAAAAGACCAGTTAGTGGGTCTTCATCTAGATTTAGTTGATTGCTTAGATATTCTTCTAGTTCATAGTCACTAGGGATTCGAATTTTATGTGTATCCTTTACTAATTCTTGCCCTTGTAATGGATTATAAAAAACAAGGTCGATTAATTTAGGAACAGAATAATATAAAATGGTGATGATACATAATACGCTTATTGTGATGAGTGCTGCTAATTTTATAATGCGCTTGTGTATTTTTCTTTTTAGAGTAAGTTCATTTGAGTTAGTATCTTCTGATATATGAGGTGAAGACTCAGAAAAATCGAGCTGTTCTTTATCTAAAATAAAATCTAGTAGCTCTGAAGAACTTTCAATTTCAGCCTCAAATTCTTCTCTTTCTTGAATGGTTAGTTCATCGTTTTTATATTTTTTTATTAGTTCTTTATAGTTTTTCATTTACTAATTCCTCCTTTAACATCTTTCTGCTTCGGTATAAGATTATTTTTACATTATTCGTTTTAAGATCTAAAATGGAAGCGATAGTACTTAGTGACATATCAAAAAAATAATAGAATATAAGTACATCTTTGTAGGGATAATTTAGTTGTAAGATTTTCTCGTATAGAAGGGTATACTCATTTTTTTTGATGAATTGAGTTAGTACATTATTGGGATTTTCTTGCCGTTGTAAAAAGGTTAGATAGTGGTCGATATCCTTTTTCTTTTTTTCTTTTCGTTTAGTGTCTAAAAAATAATTCCGAATTACTTTGCATAACCACCCTTGATAGTTTATTTCATCATCGATATCAAGTTTATCGTAGTAAATTAAGAAACGGTATAAAGCTTCTTGAACCAAGTCTTCTGCTTCTAAAGGATTTTTTGTTAAAGATGTTGCATAAATAAGTAAAGGAGGATATACATTTTTCATAATACTATCAATATCGTTATTTAAATCGTCATTCAATTTCCTTTCCTCCTTTCCTTTATATCAATATAACGAATGAATTTCGAAAAGGTTACATCTTTTTATCATTTTTAGAGTGAATTTTTATTTATATTCATTACAACGGTTTATTTAGCATTAATTATAGTTCTTTGGATTCAAACAAAAAAATACCCGTGATAGTGTTTATCATGGGTATTTTTTGTATTTTCATCGAATGAATTATTTGAAATTAAAACTTTCAATTATTCTCCTTTGTAAGCAATTGAAAAAGAAATTCCTAAAATAAAGAAGGACAGGGCAAGAAGCAAACTTCTAGTAGTACCGTATAACAAAATAGCAGCCAATACGCTAAGTATCAAAAACTGTAATTTGATAGGAGTATTCTGATTTTTTTGATTGTTCTTCATGATCTTTGCTCCTTTAGCCCACCCTAATCCAGGTGTTAATTAGTATGTCTACTCAGTTGTGCATATCTACCTAAAGTAAAACCAATGAATAGTATGATTAATATATATTGTCCTCGTTCTCCATTAAAAAAATGATAATTTGTAAAGAGTGAAAGTAAAATAAAAAAAATAGTTATACCACCGATACTTCCTAAAGAAAATGTTACTGCCTCTTTTAGTATTAAGCTCCTTTTAGACATGATTAGTTCAGCTCCTTTAAAAATAGATGTATATAGATATCTACATTTTATTTACTATCTTGCATTAAGACTTACCTTTTCTATCCGCCGAATGTAAAATTAAACTTAGGGAAAATATCATAATGATTAGAATTTCTTTGATTTTTGTTTCTCGAGTAAAAGAAAATAGATCAGGGAACAATAGTGAAGCAATAAGAGAAGTTCCTACAATAACAATAGTGACCAATGCGATTCTGAATAGGATATTCTTAAAATTCATAATGAATCACCCTTCCTATTATCGAAAATAAAAGTCAACATGCCATAAAGAAACAGCAGGAAAATAAAAAAAGATAAACTTCCTGTGTTTAACGGTACTTTTAAGACGATAGAAGCAACTAGTACAGTACCAGAAACGAATAAGCCTCGATATTTTGAAATAGATTGAGGGATTTTTGGCCAAAATTCTTTTTGAAGATATACTCCTAAAATCACCATACATGTTGCAAAGATAATCATACTATCATCCCTTTTCTTTGAGCACCGCAGCAAAAAACGTTTAAGACTTTAATATCAATTTAAGAAAACGCTTTCTTTAATTTCATTATATCTTAATGGTATAATGAAACCTAGTGACATAGTTGTAAGTTTAAATGTAAAATTAAAGTGTTTTTTTGATAACATCAATCTTCTAATTAAACAAGAAGCAAACAATATATAAACTCTAAAGTAAAGGAGCGCTTGCTATGTTAAGCAGAAGTAAAGCAACTAAAGATGAGTATGTATTGATTCTAGAGATATGGGAAAAATCAGTAAGACATACACACGATTTTTTAGCTGAAGAAGATATTCAATTTTATAAAAACGTGATTCCAGAATATCTAGAAAATGTCGATTTAGTTTTATGGAAAGATGAGCAGCGCATTATTGGTTTTAGTGGAACTAGTGAAGAAGAATTAGTCATGCTCTTTCTAGATCCTATTTTTATAGGAAAACAATATGGAAGTGAGATTTTAATGGAATTGATAGCATCTGAATCTATCAAAAGAATCGATGTGAATACGCAAAATGAGCATGCAAAAAGATTTTACTTAAATCATGGTTTTGAAATCGAGTCAGAAGATGCAGTGGATGGTTTTGGAAAACCTTATCCAATCACTCACTTAGTCAAATAAGTATGAGCAGGTGAAATATTATCATGCTTTGGACTTTGAATTATCTAAAAAATAAGAATTCAAAAAGTTAAAAATAATCATTCGAAAGTTTTAAATTACAAGTTTATTTTGTTTAAATATAGTAAACCATTGTAGTTATAGAAGGATTGAAAAAGATACAATGTATCATTAGTTTGCATTTCTTTGGGATTTTAAGTCTGATCTACGCTTTTTTTGATTGACCAATTTTATAGTCTAGAAAAAATTAACTAGCGCTACGGATACTACTCATATTTTAAGGAGGAACGTTTAAAATGAAAAAGAAATTATTATTAATTATTTCAGCTATTCTGCTTATATTTTCTGTATTTTTCTTCACTACACAAACTATGTCAGATACTGTAGACATTACACCGAGTATAACGCTTAACAACATACCAAATAGTGTTACTACGGGACAATCTGGAAATCTCCAAGGAAATATTAATGATATTCAAGGACTAAGCGTAGAAGGAACAATTAAATACCACTCTTCGGATCCGTCAATACTAACTGTTACTTCTGATGGTCATTGGAAAGCAATTGCTTCAGGTAACCTATCAATTGTTCCAGTAGTTGTCTTATCTAAGAAATCTATAAACGATTTGCAAGCTAAATTTCCTGATGACGATTTGATCACTAGAGACGTATTGCAATCATTCCCAGTAACTGTCACTCAAAATGATCAAGCAATTTATCATTTGTATAATCCTAACAGTGGTGAGCATTTTTATACTCTTAATAATTTTGAACGCAACAACTTAAAGAGTTTAGGATGGTACTATGAAGGAATAGGTTGGAATGCACCAAATAATGGTATTTCGGTCTATCGTTTGTATAATCCTAACAGTGGTGAACATTTTTATACAATAAACAGTTATGAGCGTGACAATTTAAAAAGTCTAGGATGGCATTACGAAGGGATAGGATGGTATTCGATAACTAATGGTGTACCCATTTATCGTTTGTATAATAAAAACGATACTGGTTCCGGTGCGCATCATTATACAAACAATGCTGTTGAACGTGAAAATCTAACAAGCTTAGGATGGCGCTATGAAGGGATTTCTTGGTACGGTCAATAGAGTAAAAATGACATATAGCCTTTCCAAACCAGCAAGCTAACTCACTGGTCCTAGCTAGTGAGTTTTTTTTATTCTTTTAATAATATCTACTGGATAATATTTTGATAACGATTACGTAAGGAGTATAATTTGAATATACATAAACTCATTCGCGTCAAATGAAAAGGAGTGCAATAAAATGATTTTAGAAGAAATAATTATTAGAGAAGCTCAAGTTGAAGATGCTTCAGCTATTATAGAATTTTTTAAATTAGTAACGAAGGAAACTGAAAATTTATTACTTACTTATGAAGATATTATGAATATAAGTATTGAAGATGAAGAAAAAATATTAAGTATGACGTTAAAAAATCCAAAAAGTATATTTTTAGTTGCAGTAAAAAGGAACCAAAATTTTAGGGATTGCTAATTTAAGGACACTACCTAAAAAAAGAGTTCAGCATAGAGCCTCGATTGGAATATCTATTGTAAAAGAATATTGGGGAAATGGAATTGGTTTTAAACTATTAACTGAATTGATTAAATATGCTAAATCTATTGATTTGGAAATGTTAGAATTAGATGTTCGCTCAGATAACACTAGTGCTATTCATCTATATAAAAAATTGGGATTCAAAGAATATGGTTTGTATAAAGATTTTATGCTAATAGATGGTAAATATTATGATGGAGTTTTTATGAATTTAAGTTTAAAATCTTAAAGAATATCTTAGTGTATGTATTATTTTATTCTTTAGATTATATAATCACGATCAAAAAAGTAGCTCTTTTTTTAGAGCTACTTTTTTCGTAGTCAACGTAGATCATACTATGAAAATCTAATTTTTTGATAGTAAGATAGATCAGTTGAATAGCTGAAACGTATGATAAGATAATTTACTAATACCGAAATAATATTTGCACAAATTTTGTTTTTCGATGAAAAAATAGTATCTACTCTTTATTTTAATATTATAGTTCTACAGAGTTAGAGCAAAGCAGTCTAAACAGATTACTGATCTTTGTCTTTGAAAAATGATTCTTTAGAGCCATTGTAGTAATTAGGGTTGAATTCAAGTTCTCCTTTTTTTATTTCCTTTATTAATTACAGATAAAGGCATAGAACTAAATTCAAAGATTCTTAAAACTATGGACTCTATTACTAATTTAGTCTTACTAAACAAATTAATCACTTACTTTTTTTAATTTGCAGCTGATTTTTTACTAATAATAGTTTTGATACCATACATATAATAAATAATCAGTAAAATTGGTATCATTATAAGAGGTGTTTTTAGCAATAGATACTTATCTTGAACACCATTGATTGTACCTTGGGTTACCATGAGCCAATTTAAATAACTTAATACTTGTAACTGAAATATCAAAAATAATCCTAGAAAGAGACTATACAAATATTTTTTTTCCAAATTTATGCACTCCTTAAAATAAGTATATATAAAGGACGATTTTTTATCACGAAATAGTAAAATAAAGTGTAACCAATAGGAAAACCTAATACACTTTGTAATTCATAATTAAGAAAATAAGAAATTAATAATTGATTATCTATTTTTAAAATGACGATTTTGACAAATACATAAAAAGCTACGGGTAGTAAATAAATCATTTTTTACTCATTTAATCGATTCCCAATATTAATTAAAATTTACTTTTTAGTAAAGTTTTTAATATTGTTTAGAATTTCAACGTAATTTAATTTAAAGTAGACAGACTTATAGTCCATTTATAAAGTTTGTTACAGAACCAGTTAAGACTTTTTATTCTGTTCTAACCATAATTTTATTAGATATACTATCATTAAAAATAAAGTTGTATACAACCCAGAACCGATAAAGTCTCTATTAATTAAATATTCAACTAACATTCCTATCAAACTAGCAATTATAAAAATCAATATTAGATTAAAATAAGGATGCTCTTTTTTAAAATGATTATATTCATTGAACATGTTTAACACCTCGATCCTTAAACTCTCTGATAATATTTTATATCTTGTTACAATAACTCTCCCAGCATCATCATATTTTCTTTGGTAATAAAAAACCTACCCAAAATCTTCTAATCAATAAATTTTTCTTTCTGTTCTTCGTTACACCTAAAGACTCCCCTCATAAATCAAGAGTTTATTTTATTTAGAACTTTACCTAAGCAAATTTAACAAATATTAAAGTCATAGAAGTGCCTCATAGAATATAAAAAAGTCGGGAAGAAGTCGCTCTCTTCGGCTTTTCAGTCTGTACTACAATCAAGATATTATTGGGAATTCCAGCTTAATTTAATTCAAAACAGAAAGACTTGTAGTTCGTTTATAAAGTTTGCAACGGAACCAAAAATATTATTTATTCTTTCTTAAAACTAAATAGTACAATAACGCATAGCCAATAACGAAGCCTATTACACCTGACAATTCATAATTAAGAAAATAAGAAATTGTTAGTTTATTATCTATTTTCAAAATGACAATTCTCACGAATATATAAAGTACTATAGGTAACAAATAAATAAATCGTTTTTTTCTTTTACGCATCTAATCATCCTCTAACATTAAATAAAATTTATTTTTTTGTAAATTTTTATACTGAGTTAAAATTTCTATATTTTAATTATCTTTCCAAACATAATCGGAATAAAATTTTTGAAGAATGTCTTGATGATCAGAACCTAAAGGTAATTCTAAATGCTGACTGTAAACTTCATTAGGAAATTCGAAAACTTTTAAATCATAAATATTATCAAACATATCTATAATTTTATAAATTTTCCAACTAATATCTTCTCCATTCTCATTTTTATAAGTTAGCTCTACTTTTTCTAAGAGTTTTTTTATTTCTACCAGTATCTCTTGTTTTTCTTTTTTATGAAGATCAATTTCAAATAAGTAAATAGATTCTTCAAATAAAGGTTTTTTCCTTAGAAAGTTGATTATTAATAAGTCTTTCTTTAAGCACACAAACAGAAACAATACTAACTTTCATTATTTTTTAAATCTCCCATCATTTAATAATTTTTTTGCTTTCTTCGCTCTATCATTACCATTGTCTGCTTTCTTTTTAATATCTTTATATTTTTCGCCTAAGTATTCTCCAGGAAATTCTCTTCGAATACTATCTTTTCTTTTTTTGAAATAATTTAATCTGTAGTCCAGTTATCTTCGTTGTTTACAAAATTTTTAACTGCTTTAACTATCCATGTAGTTGTTACAACTGCTCCACCAATTATGATAGCACCTCCAGCAGCGACTGCGATAGTTCCTACGCTAGGAACAAAGAACACTAAGCCTGTAGCTAAAGCAAAACTTTTATAATTAGTATTTTTGCTCTTCAAACGTTATATCAGATGCATCTTCAAGTAATGAATTAAACTCTGATTCAGTAATTTCTTTACCGTTGATAATAAGTTTATCATTTTCTGATAAAATATTTGAAGTGTCAGAAATAATGGCTGTAGAATCCAATTCATTGGCTAAAATAAAACTATTAGAAATAGTTGTAGCATCCAATATTAAACTACTCATTAAAACCAGACTAGTTTTAAATAATGTCTTTTTCATAAAATAAAACCTTCTTTCTTCTTTTTTATGAATTAACTATCTTATATTTTTCTTGTGTACACTAGAAATCATTCGTTTACATAGGGGCAATCAAAGCGAGCATTCCTTTTATATCAACGTTTTCAAATGTTATTATTTTAGCTCACGCACTCAATGAGTGACACGATGTAAACGGATAATTGCTTATATATGTTTTGGCTTGGAGTTATAGTCAATATAAATTAAACTTACAAAAGGAGACTACTATGTACTTTGGAACATTTATGAAAAAACAGCGTATAATAAAAGGATACTCCCAACAAGATCTCGCTACCCATTTAGGAATTAATCGACAAGCTATTTCTAGATGGGAAAATAATCTGGCTTATCCTGCAGTAAATCATTTATATCCATTATCTAAATTTCTAGAACTTTCAGCTGAAGAATTTTTAAAAAATTTACCCCAATCTTCTAATCAAAAGGAGGAATAGATCATGACACTGGGTCAACGTTTAAAAAAAGTACGTGTCGATAAAGGCTACTCTCAAAATGATGTTGCAACGTTTTTAAATATTTCTCGACAGTCCATTTCTAGATGGGAAACAGATAAATCTTATCCTGATATTGATAATTTAGTAGAACTAAGTAAATATTATGAAGTTTCAATCGATGAGTTATTGATTGAAACCAAGGAACTTCAGCAAGAGATTAATGAAAAAACGGAACAAATGAATAAAAATATCGAAGAAATAGAAGGAAAACAAAAGAAATTAAATCAGTTACTTTCAGTGGATAACGATGAAAGTTGGATATTATTACTGTTTACAGTCTTTTCAATCGCTATTGCACCATTTGGATTAATCTCAATTCCGCTTATATTATGGCGAAATAAAACTAATAATCAGTTTTCTAAATTAATTATTGGTATATCTATTCTTATTTTTATTTATAATTTCTATATTTTATATTTAGGGATTACAAGTAGTCTGGATATCGGAACTCAGATAAATATTCAATAAAGTCGTATTCTACGATAAAGTTTTTATTATAATCTTACTCTTTTAAAATTATTTATTAATCAAAATATATGCCAATTAGTTAACTAAAGTAAGTAATTAGTTGTTTACAGCAAAACTCAAGAGGTGTTATCTGGATTAATAAAATAAATAGGATATCGTTAAGGTTAAGTTAAGGATATCGAGGTAAAGTAGTGCCATACCCAAACAAACCAATGATTTTCATTTCTTTCTCCCTAACTCACTAGTCCCCGCTAGTGAGTTTTTTTATTCTCTTGATAACTATTATCAGATATCATTTTGATAACGATTACGTAAGGAGTATAATTTAAATATACATAAACTCAGTCGCGTCAAACTAGTATGAGGTGAGGACATGAATAAACTAGTCGGTATAATTCATTTTGCAATATTCGTTGTATTGCTTGCAGCAATTTTATTGTTATCAGTTTTTGTCTATCATAAGGATCGATTATTTATTATCGGAAATGTACTATTGATTGCAGCTGTACTTTACAACTGGTATTTATTTTCGCGTTTTGTTAAGAAAAGTAAATGAAATAAGATAGATTGTATAACGTAAAAGTGTAAGATATACAACAAATACCTTGGACAATAGGAGTTTAAAAGATGAGGAGATGATATAAATGTTACTTCTTTTATTTATTCTAGTCATGACGGGTTTTGGATTGTGGGGATTTACGTTACGCGCGAAATGGTTGGAAGAACAAATCAAGAAGAAATAAGAATAGTCATAAAAAGATATCCTAGGTAGCTGACTAGGATATCTTTTTTATACGTGTATAAGCTAAAATTGAGCTTTAAATTTCGAGTTCCTTTTCAGAAACAAAGTACCCTTCACCACCAACAAATACTTTTTCGATTTCATCATTAGCATTCGCTTCTAGTTTGACGAGTATTTCAGATGCTAAATCTAAAGAATAACCTTGCGTGAATACGTACGAAAGCTTTTTTACTTCACTATTTTTATAAAGAAAACAAGCTAGCGCTCCATTTGAAGTTCCTGTTGCAGATTCTTCATCGATATCATACAATGATGCAAAATTTCTGCATGTAATCTGATCATCTGTTTGAGTATACAAATGAAATCCTACAACATGATAGTCTGAGCTAACTTTTTTGATTTCCTCAAAGTTTGGTTGTAGCGCATCTAAGCTAGATCGGCTTTCGATCGGAATCAAAATATCTTTCAATCCTGTCGAAACAATTTGGATGTCATACTGGTTATCTATTTTTGAAGTATCAAAACAATATCCAAATGTTTCTTTCGAGATCACGTCTTTAAATACTGGAGCTGTTTGTTCCATAAATATTATATCGTTGTTAACAGTAATGGAAAGAATACCGACATTTGTTTCAATCGTATAACTGGATTTTGTTAGTTTATTCAAAGTTTTCAAATTAACAGCCTCAATAGTGTTGTACAATGGACTAAAGAAACCTATAAGTATAAGGGAGGTAGCAAATGAAAAAATTTTTGATCGCACTATCGATTCTCTTTTTAGGTAGCGTAACCGTACTCATGCCGGTCATTTCCTATACTTCTTGGAAACAGCAACAAGAATTTTCAAATGGAGATAAACTAAAGACCAAGGCTTTGATAAAAGTAGAAGATGGTGTAAAAACATATAATTACAAAGAAAATGATTATGGTGTAGATGCATCAAAATCTTCATTTGAAGCTGGGGACATTGTAACTGTTTATTTGTTAAAAAATAAGCCATATATCGTAGCTGAAAATCCTTATGTATATCAGTCAAAAGTAGAGATTTTCATGCCCCTATTCTGGTTTGTATTACTAGGATTGGCCACTATAAATCTGATTAGGATGAACTATTTATTATATAAACGAGTATAAATATTGAGAAGATAAGGATGAGAAAGATGACTAATACTACCGCATTGATGGTGATTGATGTTCAAAAAGCTTTTGAAGATAAAAAGTGGGGAACACGAAATAATCGTAACGCCGAAGAAAATATTCGAATTCTTTTAGAAAATTGGAGAAAAAAACAATTTCCAGTCATACATATTCAACATATCTCTGATAAGGAGAGTTCTCTTTTTCATCCTAGTAAGGAAAGCTTCAAGTTTAAAGAAATCGCCAATCCGATCGACGACGAAATCGTCTTTAACAAGACAGTAAATAGTGCATTTATCGGAACAGATCTCGAGAAATATTTGAAAAGACATCACATAAAAGAAGTCGTGATCGTTGGCTTGACGACGCCTCATTGTGTGTCGACAACGACTCGTATGAGCGGTAACTTAGGATTTAATACGTATTTAGTTTCGGATGCAACTGCGGCTTTTGAATTAAAAGGTGCTGATGGAGTACATTACTCAGCTGAACAGGTCCACAATGTTTCATTGGCAACTTTGCACGATGAGTTTGCTACTGTTCTGACAACTAAAGAGTTACTGGCTATCTTAGAGTAAGAAAAAATGTTGAGAAAATATCACTTAAAATGAGTGGGAAATTTATTAGTACAAGTTTAGTTTATTCATGAAAATATAGATTATCTAAAATACAGGAGGCTTTTTTTATGGAATTACTTAGCGGTACCTTATCATTTAATGGAGTAAATTGTTATTTTTTATTTTTAAAGCGAACTGCAATCGCATAAGATAACAGTAATAAAACCAACCAGTATAAGATGCCGATAAAAGCTCCTAATGGAGAATTTGGAACGATTGCATTGGCAACGTTTTGGAATATCACATTTAAGGCAATGAAATTTAAAATAGTTTGCAACACCACAAAAAATAGGTTCATATACTAGAGCCTCCAATTTCTTAATTTTAGATGTTCAATATCAATATCATAAGCATCATCGATCAGCAAGTAATCTAGATCCATTTTTTTACAATTTTCAAGATTCTCTACATTTTCTTTGATCAATGCATTCATCGACAAAGAAGAATCATGATGCCCTCTGTTTTCGATTACATTCGCCCAATCTTTTATTTGAGTGAAATGAGTTGAAATATATGCTTCGCTCATAATCAAACAAAGATAGTTGATTTGTTTTAGCGTATTTTCGTCAAAATCTTTTTTCCAATCAAATGGGATATAGCAACCTTCAACGATCAGATTTTGTTTATTTTCAATCGCCGTTTTGATCATTTCAGACGTGATTTTCCACAGATAAGGAGTCAAAAGCGCATCGTCTTCTGGGGTTAGAGTTGTTTGCTGGCTTCTAATCAAGCCCATTTTTAGATGATCCATAGAAAAATAAGGGTAGTAATATTTTTCTAATAATTTCTGAGCTAAATTTGTTTTACCAGTGTGTGTTGCTCCAGCAATCAGTATAATCATAACCCGTTTCTCCTTTGGTAATGGATTATCGCACTGCAATAATCAAATCGTTTCAATAATTATACCTTATCTTAAATATTTTGGTTAACTCACGAATAAAAAAATAATGGCTTGTGCTAAGCAAGAATAAAAGCCTTCAGGACCATCCTGAAGGTTTTTATCTAGTTATACCTCACCGTCAGTGTACAACGACCAACGGCGATTTTACGTTGTTTTTCATCATAAATGACCGCTTGCCAAACTTGCATCGTACGTCCGATGTGATCGGGTGTCGCACATACAGTTAAGTTAGCTGTTGTGACACTTCTTAAGTGATTGACATTCAGATCGACACCGACGGCAAATCCAGTATCTAATTGTTCGTTTGCTCCCATACTGCAAGCTGTCTCGATCAGAATACCATTGATGCCACCATGCATGATACCAAAGGGTTGCTGGTGGTCTTCTTTGATTTCCATAGTTAATTCTACGGCTTCTTTTGTGAGGATTTTGGTTTGAATATGAAACAATTCTAATAAATTCATCTGATTTGCTCCTAAATCTTGAGATTTTCTTACTTCACAAACGGGTTTTTTTGGAAAAACCTAGTGATTGTGTATAATAGTAACGTAAACAATCAAAGGAGGTCAATTCTGTGAGAGAATGGCAAACGATTAAAGAATATGATGAAATTTTATTTGAACAACATGGTAAAGTAGCAAAAATTACAATCAACCGTCCGGAAGTGCATAATGCCTTTACACCAAAGACTGTTTTTGAAATGATCGACGCGTTTTCAATTAGTCGCGATAAACAAGATGTCGGCGTAATTATCTTAACTGGGCAAGGCGATAAAGCCTTTTGTTCTGGTGGAGACCAAAAAGTACGTGGACATGGTGGTTATGTAGGTACCGATGAAGTGCCACGTTTAAATGTGCTTGATTTACAACGTTTGATTCGTGTGATTCCAAAACCAGTTATTGCGATGGTAAAAGGATGGTCAATCGGCGGCGGAAATATTTTACAATTAGTATGTGATATTACGATCGCAGCAGACAATGCGAAATTTGGTCAAACAGGACCGAACGTAGGAAGCTTCGATGGTGGATACGGTTCTGGTTACTTAGCACGTGTTGTAGGTCATAAAAAAGCTAAAGAAGTTTGGTTTATGACAAAACAATACACAGCTCAAGAAGCTTTGGATATGAACTGGATTAATACTGTCGTGCCTTTGGATCAAGTGGAAGATGTGACGATGGAATGGGCAGCAGAAATGTTAACGAAGAGTCCTCTTGCATTGCGTATGATCAAAGCGGCACTGAATGCAGATACCGATGGATTAGCAGGGATCCAACAATTAGCTGGGGATGCGACTTTACTTTACTATACAATGGATGAAGCCAAAGAAGGTCGTGATGCGTTTAAAGAAAAACGTCAACCTGACTTCGATCAATTCCCTAAATTCCCGTAATGAATAAAACGAGTTGGCTTCAACGTCAAGCGTTGCTTCATCCAAAACGACTAGCTTTTTTGACCTCAAAAGAAAGCTGGTCGTTTTCTTTGTTAGCGCAATATGCTCAAAACACTGCTGCCTATTATTACGAGCTATTGCCAGCAAATACGACGCGCGTGGCGATTTACAGCCAAAATCATACGAATTTATATTTAACGATTCTAGGTCTTTGGGAACTAGGGATCGAGATCCAATTTTTAAATCGTCGTTTAACGAAATCAGAAATGTTGTATCAATTACAAGATGCGAATACTCAAGTGGTTATCACAGATGATGCGCATTTGAGTTTTGAATCGATCGTAGCATTTGGATTTCCAAATTGTGTGGACCTTCCAGTAGCTACGGCTCATTTTGATTTAGGCTATCGTGAGGATCAAATCGCTTCGATCATGTATACTTCAGGTACAACAGGCAATCCTAAGGGAGTTCCGCAGCGATTTTCAAACCATCTTGCAAGTGCTAACGCTACGAAAAAAAATATGCACTTGGATGCACACGATACGTGGGGGCTTGTGTTGCCACTATTTCATATCAGTGGACTTTCGGTACTGTTGCGTTCTGTAGCCTTAGGTTTGACGGTACGCTTTTACGATGATTATGCTATCGATACGGTCATTGCTGATGTGAAGACAGAGAAGGTTACGATTTTATCGTTTGTCACGAAGATGCTGACAGATTTTGTGACAAATACAACAAAAGCATACCCTGGATTAAAAGCGATTTTGTTAGGTGGTGGACCTGTTAGTAAGCACTTACTCGAACAAGCTAAAGATAAACATATTCCGGTATTGCAATCGTTTGGTATGACGGAAACGTGTTCGCAAATCGTCGCGTTACCATTTGATCAAGCGACGAAAAAACTTGGTTCAGCAGGCTATCCTCTAGAAAATGTGACGATCCAGATCCATCAACCGGATGAAAATGGTATCGGTGAACTGTATGTCAATGGTCCTTCCGTAGTCAAAGAATATTTAAATGGTCGCGCTCAGGATAGCTGGACGAAGACGGGCGAATTAAAGACGGGCGATTTAGCTTATTTAGATCAAGATGGCGCTTTGTATTTGGTTAGTCGATTAAGCGAATTGATCATTTCTGGTGGAGAAAATATTTATCCTGCAGAAATCGAGCATGTATTAGTCCAACTTCCCGAAATTTCAGAAGCTGCCGTAGTCGGACTTTCAGATGCAACATGGGGGCAAGTTCCAGTAGCCTATCTCGTATTAAATCAGCACACGAGTGTCGCACAAATCGAAGCAATATTGAGGAAACAATTAGCAAAGTATAAATTACCTAAAGCGTACTACATTGTACAAGAGATTCCAAAAACAGCAAACGGCAAGCCATTAAAACGCTTGTTTTTGACAAAAGAAAGAGTGAACACTATTGAGTATCAACTTACCTAGCGTATATCAGAATATTAAAGCGCAACAGATCATTAGTTATGATTACCCGATTACGATTGAAGAAGGTGCGTCTTTATTTTCCTATTTGCCCAAAGAGGACACGCGCTTTTTTTGGCAAACGCCTGATCAATCGATAACGTATTATGCAAGCGGAAGCTGTGTGGACTTTCCGATCGATGACTCTTTGCCAACACGCATTGCAACGTATCGAAAGCAGTATTTGTTTCATGATATTCCTACAAAAGTCATGGGAGCTTATCCATTTGATTTAGATGATGCTAGAGAATCTAAAGAGTTTGGGTCACTAGCGACAGGAGGATTTTTTATTCCTCGTTATTTGATTGAACAAACACCAGAGAAAACGACAGTTATTTTAACGACTACAGCTGGTGATTCTTTTGAAGAGCTGACGCAAACATTTGAACAAATGGCCAAGCATGTCTATCGTCGAGCTACGGTCGATGGAAAAAATAAATTGATGTTGAAGCAAGAAATCGGAGTACGTGCTTGGAAAGAAACTGTTCAAGAAGCCGTCGATACGATCGTCAAACAACATTCACCAATCAAAAAGATCGTATTAGCTCGACAGATGCAGATCTTGATGTATGAACCATTACAAGCACAAGCTGTACTCACCCGTTTGCAAGCACAACAACCCAATACGTATCTATTTTTCTATGAACGCAAGGACTATAGTTTCTTAGGAGCGACGCCAGAACGTTTACTTGCGGCAACAACAGAAGTCGTCTATACAGCAGCTGTGGCCGGATCGATCGCACGTGGTAAGACTTTAGAAGAAGATGTGCAATTTGGTCAAACTTTACTCGATTCAGCTAAAAATACCCATGAGCATCAAATCGTGGTGGATCGAATCATAAGAGAGCTGCAACCTTTTGTAGACGAAGTTAAAATCTATGATCGAACATTGCTTAAAAATCGTGATATCCAGCATCTTTATGCGGTTATCGAAGGACAACGTTTGCCACAGTTATCTTTTCTAGAGATGATCAAACAACTTCATCCAACACCAGCACTTGGAGGCGAACCCAAAGCTTTAGCTGTAAAATGGATTCGCGATCATGAAGTAATCAATCGCGGACTTTACGGTGCACCGATTGGTTGGGTCTCATTAGTAGCAGACGAAGGAGAATTCGCTGTTGGGATTCGTTCAGCTGTGTGCCATAAAAACCAAGCGATTTTATATGCTGGTTGTGGAATCGTAGCGGATTCTATCCCAGAAGAAGAACGCCAAGAAACACAAATTAAATTTCAACCAATGTTAAGGGGGATTTTAGGCGATGACGCATCAAGAAACCATGACTGATTATATTTTGTCGTTGATTGAAGGATTTACCGCTGCAGGAATCAAAAAAGCAGTGATCAGCCCAGGTTCACGTTCGACACCAGTTGCGTTGCTTTTGCATCGCGATCCACGTATAGACACACAAATCGCGATCGATGAACGTTCAGCTGCCTTTTTTGCTCTAGGTCAAGCCAAGGTAGACTTGGAACCTGTGTTGCTTGTATGTACGTCCGGTACTGCGGCAGCCAATTACTATCCAGCGATTTGTGAAGCAAAAGCCAGCCAAGTACCTCTTGTGGTGTTGACAACAGATCGACCGCCAGAATTACGCGATGTTGGGGCTCCGCAAGCGATGAATCAACAAGATTTATATGGCAAACAAGTGAAAGGCTTTACTGAATTGTCCGTTCCAGAAAGCACACCCAATATGTTACGTTATGTCCAGTTTCAAGCGAGCCAACAAACCCGTTTAGCTATAGCCGCGCCAAAAGGACCAGTCCATATCAATATCCCATTACGTGAACCTTTATTGCCTGACTTTTCACGTCAAGTACCTTCTGTCGTGCAACACATGATCGAACCGAAAATCGATGTGACGGATGCGAAAGAGTGGTCGACATATTTAGCTAAAAAAGGGATGATTGTTGTGGGGGAAGAACGAACACTACAAGAAGCGTTACAGTTGTTACGTTTAGCAGAGGCTCTAGGTTGGCCAATTATTGGTGATCCATTGACGAATTTAGCCAATGCAGGAAAAACGAGTTCGGTATATATCCGTCATGCCGATTTGATTTTTTCAGCAGGTGTTTCTGCTGAATTCCAACCAGAAGTCGTGTTGCGTTTCGGTCGTTTGCCCGTTACAAAATCAGTGATGCAGTGGCTGATGAACTTACCTTTATCAACAGAGTGGTTATTTGTCGATGAAGGGCAACAATGGCATGACCAATTGCAATGTGCCACTGTCTTTTTACCTTATCGTGTATCTGATTTCGTGCAAGCAAGTCTTTCTACAGCGACTGTGTCCGATACGAAGTGGACAACGATGTGGGAAACGCGTCAAGCGCAAGCTGCGACTATGGTGGAGGAAACAGCCGAACTTCAAGAGTTAAATGAAACCAGTGCAGTCTATGCCGCACATCAGCGACTCGCTAATAGCGCACAACTTTTCGTTTCAAATAGTAATGCGATTCGTTTGTTGGATCGTTATATACAAAACAAGCCCAATGAAGCCAAAGTTTTTGGAAATCGTGGAGTCAATGGAATCGATGGGATCACGTCGACCGCAGTTGGTGTGGCGATGGAAAATCCGACAACTTTGATTACAGGGGATTTAGCATTTTTCCATGATATGAATGGCCTACAATTGGCAACATCCCTACAGGTACCCTTAACAATTGTCTTACTAAACAATAATGGTGGCGGTATCTTTTCTTTTCTGAGTCAACGTACTTTGGAGAAAACTGATTTTGATTCCTTATTTGCAACGCCAACTGATTTGGAATTTGAACAAGTGGCAAAATTATACCAGATACCCTATCACGTACCTAGTGATCTAGATGAACTAAACGAGTTACTTGATCAACAATCATCTGGACCTAGGATCATTGAAGTAAAAGGTCAGTTTGCTGAACCAGTCACGTTATGGGAAACCTTAGTCGCTAGCTTTAAAGCAGTTGTTGCAAATGAATAAGTATCATTACGAGTGGCTAAATGGTTGGAACAAAACACGTCCGACTTTGATGTGCTTACATGGGTTTACTGGGACGCTTCATACGTTTGACTGTTTACGTGACGTCACAGATTATAATATTTTAGGAATTGATCTCATCGGTCATGGAAAAACGCAGAGTGTAGAGCCTACTGACTATTCAATGCTTCAAGTTGTCAAAGAGTTAGTAGCACTTAAACAGCACCTACTTCCTGAAGAAAAAGTCGTTGTGCTTGGGTACTCGATGGGTGCGCGTGTTGCGTTGGCTTTTGCGATGTCCCATCCAGAAATGATAGAGAAATTGATTTTAGAAAGTGGGTCACCAGGGTTAAAAACAGTTGAGGAACAAGAGACTCGTCGCAAGCATGATGCGAAACTAGCGGAACGCTTGCAGACAAGACCACTAGTAGAGTTTATTGATTTTTGGCAGGAACTCCCTTTGTTTCAGACGCAAAAAGCATTGCCGCAAGCGACACAACAAAAAGTCCGTCAAGAACGTTTGACGCAAGATCCGCTGATGTTAGCCTATAGTTTGTTGTATATGGGGACGGGAAGCCAAATCGAATATTGGTCCACACTTCAAACACTACAAGTTCCAACATTATACCTAGCAGGAACAAAGGACCAAAAATTTTGTCAGATCGGCCAGGAAATGAGTACGATCGCGCCAAACATCATCTACCAAGAACTTCACGCAGGTCATTGTATTCATTTAGAACAACCTGATGCATTCTGCCAAAGGATTGAAAATTTTTTAGAAAGTCGGTGACGTTATGAAAATCGTAAAGGTACAGTATCAAACTGGTGAATTGCCTTTTTTAGAACCCTTTCAAACGAGTTACGGTGTCACCAAAACGAAGTCGTTTGCTATTGTGACGGTTGAAGACGAAAGTGGTTTGGTCGGAATCGGAGAGCTTGATGCACTTGTGACGCCGGATTATATTGAAGAAACCTTTCAAACCTCTTTACTAGCGTTAGACAATTGGTTGATTCCAAGTCTAGTTGGTCAGGAATGGGAACATCCAAAAGAAGTGTTCGAATTATTTGCGACGACACAAGGATTTTTAATGGCGAAATCCGCGTTGGAAACAGCTTGTTGGGATCTGTTTGCCAAAAAAGAACAGTCTAGTTTAGCCGCTGTACTAAAAGGAGCACCTATTCTAGATGAAGCTATCGAAGTGGGAGTTAGCATAGGTATTATTTTAGATCTCGACAGCTTAGTGCGAAAAGTGGCGACTTATTTAGATCAAGGGTATTCACGTGTGAAGCTAAAAATCAAACCAGGTTATGATCTTGAGCCATTACGTGTATTGCGACAAGCATTTCCACGACTGATTTTGATGGCAGACGCTAATTCTGCTTATGAAAATCTTGACGATTGGGACCTGTTTGATCAATTAGATCGTTTGAATCTTGCGATGATCGAACAACCTTTTGCCAAACACGATTTTGTTCGTCATGCACAGTTACAGCAACAGTTGAATACTGTGATTTGTTTAGATGAAAATATTCGTTCACTTGATGACGCAAAAACCGCGATGGCACTTGGAAGTTGTCGTGCTGTGAATTTAAAGATTCCCCGAGTCGGTGGGATTCAGCCAGCACGTGAGATTTTAGCTTATTTACAGCAGCAAGATTGTTTAGTTTGGCTAGGTGGAATGTATGAAGCTGGAGTAGGACGAGCAGTAAATCTACAATTTTCGGCTTTTGCCAACTTTACTTATCCAGGAGATCTTTCTGCTTCTGATCGTTATTTTGCAGAAGATATCGTCACACCTAAAGCAGAGATTCATCGTGGGAAATTAGCGATTCCTCAAGGTGTAGGAATTGGAGTGACCTTAGATAGTAATATTTACAAGTCGTAAACTAAAAAAGCGATGACGCTCGTCATCGCTTTTTTTATAATGCAGTTATTCCGGCTTTTAATTGATCAATGATCTCAGCACAACGTAAAGAATCACTAAGTGGCATAATAGGACTTTCATACTGTCCATTTTCATAACAGGTCATTGCATGGGTGATCTCACCATAAAAATCATCGATTGTATACGGACAATCGACTGTTTCACTTACGCCATCGCGTTCGATTATAAAACGAGTTGGACGGTGAAAATCTGGGATTGTGATGGTACCAGTCGTCCCTTTAAAAACAGCTTTCGCCTCTTTAAATTGATCAAATCCAGATTCGATAGTGACCGCAATAGTGTCTGAAGAAAGTCTGGCCTCAACAGCAATCTCAATTCCATTATCATGTAACGTCGCTTGAATTTCTTCTAATGACAAAGGTGTTTTAACGAAATCTTCAATAATCCCGACATTATAGATCCCCATATCAAGCAAACAGCCACCTTGGATAGGCAAATAATGATAGGTCGTACCTTCTTGTGGCATGTGACGGCGTAAAGATGTTTCGATTTTTTTCAACTCACCGATCTCCCCAGCTAGAATGTGTTGACGAGCTTGTTCATATGCCGGTGTAAAGCGACTTTTCATCGCTTCCATAAAGAAAACCGGTTCTCTTGACCATACGGCATGGAGTTCTTTTAATTCGTCTGCTGATAAGACGAGCGGTTTTTCACATAAGATCGCTTTTTTTGCGTGAATCGCTTGCAAGATCCACTCGAAATGATAACGATGTGGTAACGCGATATATACGAAATCGACTTTAGGATCATCTAGTAATGCTTGATAGTCTGAATAAGCAATTTGAGCGTGGTGTTTTATTTTAAAAGCCTCTGCTTTTTCTTGTGTTCGATTCGCTACTGCATACAAACTTGCTTGTTCTACATGTGCTAAACTTTCTGCAAAACGATGTGCGATCGTTCCCGCACCAATTATTCCCCAACGAATCATAATCATCCTCATTTCTATCGTTTTGTTCAGTATAACAAAGAATAACCGTTTACACGATAAAAAAACCGATACGATCATTGATCGGTATCGGTCTTTGGTAAGATATAAGCAACGTAGGCTACTAAAATCAAGGACAGCACACATAAACAATTTTTAACTGTTTGCATCAATAAAATGGTTTGAGTTGCGGTAGCGTCGTAGTCCGTTAAACCAAAAAAAGTATCAAGGGGTAAACGGTAAATTAAAATAAACGCCAAAATCAATAACATCGATAAAAACTGGTGCGTCATACTGCCTTTGTTTTGTGTCGTAAATTTGATAGCGATTCGACGATCACTTGGTAACTCTGACGTATCGTAGTAGGTTTGATTTAACCAAGAACTTGTTCCGTTACGGAAAAAACTTAAAATAAACAGCGTAAACGGCAAATAGATCGGAAGTAAAAAGGCTACAAATCCTAACCCAAGTCCGGCTAGTTGAATATATAAAGGATTTGTTTTCGGAAATAGCCGATGCACTTTTTTTGTAAGAAACATCGCTAAAAATAAGCCTAAAACATAAGGTAAATAAAGGTAAAGTGTGACTTTTCCGCCGCCATAAACCGCTTTGATATAAAGTGAACAAAATAAAAAGAGTAAATTTCCAAACATTCCATTTAAAAACGTTAAAAGATTCAACCACAAAGGCAATTTCCAGTATTTCTTTGATTGACTAAGCGACCAGATACTGATCATAAACAGTAACGTCACACCAATCAACGTTAGCAATAATACATCTTGATTGATCAACAGGCGGCTGCTGCGTAGTAACAAAAGCAAGACGAAAAATCCTATAAATAAGCTGAGTTCTTTTTTGGCGATCAGCGCGTGTTCTGGTTTCTTCATCGGAAATTTTTGATGAGGATAAGTTTTGATCGAACGATACGCAAATAAAAACAGTAACGTATAGATCCCTAGTGTCAGTGGGATTTTTAATGTACCACTAGTACTCATTGGAAGGATCAATGCAATAAGAAAGATCAAGACCCATAAGTAATTTGGATTAGAATACCCGGTGAGTTTTTGTTCTTTATGCTGGTAACTCATCGTAAGATAAGCCGGTGTGAACCATGCCGCACTAAATCCTAACAGTGCACCAGATAGAGTGAAAAAGAGTGGGTTTACACTACCTAAGATTCCTAAAAAAGAGCCAAATCCACCTAAACCTAGTGCTACGACTAAGATCGTATAATTATTTAACGTGGTCTGTAATCCCCGAATCAAAAAGATGGCAGTCATCCGAAATGTATAAAATAAGACGAATGGTAAAATCGTATAGATATGTTCACCATCACTTAAACTAAGGTATAAAATAAATGGCACAATGATCAATGTATTGCTGAGTAAAAAGGGAATGGAACGATCGAATCCTTTAAAAAGCGTTGCGATAGTTTTCATACGAATACTCCTTGATTATGGTATAACTTAGTCTATCACTAAATGAAAAACTTGCAAAAGTATTCTATAAAAAAATTGAGATCATGAAGACGCTCTCTTTTTTTAAAATCTGAACGTTCGTGAAATAAAAATGCAAAATGTTCATATTTTTGTTTTTATTTATATTTTTTTGCCGTATGCTAAAGATGCAATTATTTATTTTGCGAATAACAAAGAGTATTTTAAAGAAGAATCGGAGGGGTTTTAGTGAAACAACAACGCTATATTGTCGCAACAGCAGGAGTCTTATTGCATTTGATGATCGGTTCGGTGTACGCCTTTAGTGTCTTTTCCGTACCAATCGCGATGAAAACCAACTGGTCTGAATCTTCTATCTCACTTACGTTTAGTTTAGCGATTTTCTTTTTAGGAATGTCTGCCGCGTTTATGGGAAGAATAGTCGAGCGTTTTGGTCCTACAGCAACTGGAACATTATCTGGAATCTGTTATGGAATAGGGACGATTTTAACGGGTGTGGCGATCTATACTAACGCATTATGGTTATTGTATTTAGGATACGGCATTATCGGAGGACTTGGGTTAGGTGCGGGATATGTGACGCCGGTTTCCACTATTATCAAATGGTTCCCAGATAAACGTGGTCTAGCAACAGGTCTGGCGATTATGGGGTTTGGTTTTGCTGCATTACTAACAGGTCCAGTCGCGCAACAATTGATGGAAAGTATCGGGCTTGTGAATACTTTTTATGTCTTGGGGATCGTATATGGAGTCGTAATCGTGACCGCAGCACAATTTATTAAACCACCGCAAACGAAAACAATAAAACAACATATCGATACACAGGAGATGACTGCCAATCAAGCAGTAAAAACACCGGCTTTTGCTTTTTTATGGTTGATGCTATTTATTAATATCAGTTGTGGAATCGGCTTAGTATCTGCCGCTTCCCCTATGGCTCAAGAAATGACCGCGATGTCTCCAAGTGTTGCTGCATTTATGGTAGGGATTTTAGGATTATTTAACGGATTCGGCCGTCTGATTTGGGCTACCTTATCTGACTACATTGGGCGCCCAATGACGTTTACTGTGATGTTCATCGTCAATATCGCGATGTTCTTTAGTATTTTGACATTAGGAAATATGTATCTGTTTGTCTTAGCCTTTTGTTTACTACTTTCTTGCTATGGAGCAGGCTTCTCTGTGATTCCTGCTTACCTAGGAGATGTTTTTGGGACAAGAGAATTAGGCGCGATTCATGGCTATATTTTAACTGCTTGGGCAATGGCTGGACTAGCAGGTCCGATCTTATTATCTTATATGCATGAAAAAACGGGCAGCTATTTAAGTTCATTAGCTATTTTTATCGGATTGAACTTGATCGCAGTAACGCTCTCTGTCGTTATTCGTCGCTATTTACCTGCAGCAACTACAAAATCTACAGAAAAAATGGTCTCTACAAACGAATTGTAAGCAAATACGCATGATTTAGTGTACACTAGGTCATGTGTATTTTTTTGAGTAAATTTAAATAAAAACTAGTAAAAGGGTTTCATCACATAGATTATTTTAATAAAATAACGATAGAATAGCTTATGGGATCCAGTACTCTGATGAAAGGACGATTGCCGATGAATAGTCAAAAACGGATTTTAACGATTTTTTTCGATCTATTAGAAGGAAAAACATTAACTAAAAGTGAGTTAAAAGAAACCTATGAAACAGGGGACTCGACTATTCAGCGTGATATTCGTCTGATCAATGAGATGCTAAATGATCAAACCTATACAGAAGAAGACGACATCCCTGTGACGCAACTAGAGCGTGGGCGTTATCAATTAAGTGAAGGACTCAAGTTCCATAAATTATGCTTTACTGATACAGAATTACTCGCGATTTTAGCCATTTTACTATCTAGTCGTGCATTAGATCGCGAAGAGATGAAACCAATCGTGGATAAGCTGATCAAATCCGCAAATGATTCTAAACGTTTAGAAGAGCTATTAAAGAATGAAAAAATCTTTTATGAAGGTGTACCCGATCATCCGGTTTTAGATCGGATTGCATTTATTGCTGATTGTGTGATCGAAGGCAATGAAATCGAATTTACTTATACGAAAAATGGGCAAACAGAAACCTTGCGACGTATTCCTAAAGCGGTTTATTTTTCTGATTTGTATTTTTATATGATCAGTGCTAAAGAAACTGCACAAGACGATAATGATTTATTGGCGTTAAATAAATTTCGCATCAATAATATGGTTGATCCACAGATCGTAGAATCGCAATATCCAGGCTATGAAAATTGGAATGAGCGCTTTGAAGGAAGTATTTTACGTCGGCAAACCAATTATCCTTTTTTTGGAAAACCAATCAAACTGGTCATCGAGTTTTATCATGATCCAACTTATGTTTTGGATCGATTTCCTGATTCGAAAATCGTTGAAAAAAAACCGGGTATGTGTCGCATTGAAATGAATGTTAACGATGGGTATGGCATGCGGATGTGGTTGATGAGTCAAGGACAAATGGTTAAAATTATTCGCCCGCTTTATATGCGGCAATATCTTTTAGATGAAATGAAAGCAGCTTTAGCACATTATGATCGAGCGATTGTCGAGCATCAAACACAAGAAAATTTACGCTTGCTATAAAGTGGAGAAAAGAGGACAAAGATGATCAAACGATATTTTTGGTATTGGCTTTTAGGATTTGTAGCCGTTGATTTTTTAACTCCATATGTTTTAGCCTTTTTTTATCCAGGTTATCACCCATTACGACAAGTCATTAGTGACTTAGGCGAAAAAGGAAGTCCAGTGGAAGCGACATTTGGCTGGTTGTCTGTAGTGTCAGGCTTTTTGTTATTACTAAGTTTACCGGGTCTTACAGCTTACTTAAAACAGTTTGCCTCTACAAAAATCAGTCTATTGATTAGCGTATCTTTGGCTATTTTTGCACTGGGTCAATGTATATTATCTGGTATTTTTAGTGTGGATCGTGATGCGGAAACATTACAGTACTCGATGATCATTCATCAAGTAGGTTCTGCATTAGGCAATGTCGGGATGTTAGGTTTTCCTTTACTAGTCAGTATCGTAGCTTACAAATTTAACCATAAACGTGCCTATTGGTTTTTAGGATTATTTATTTTTTCGATTGCTTTGGCTTCATTGAATGGATATGCTCAAGCACATGGTTGGATTTATAAAGGTGTTTATCAGCGTTTATCGATGATTGCGATGTATTTACCCATTGTATTTGTCTTAGTTGATACGTATACAAAACGGACAACATTTATCCATAAAAAAACGCATGCTCTTTAGTTGAGCATGCGTTTTTAACGATGAAAATAACGTTTTAATCTAGGTAGATGCAACAGCCAAGCGACTAATAAACAAGAAATGACTTTATCCAATCCATTTTCTAAAACGGAAGACCAGTAAGTTGCCATAAACATATTTTCACCAGAACGATGGAGTATTGAAACGACTAGATTGGTCATTGTACGAGAAAATGAGTACCCCCCATAAATCATCAAGCGTAAAATTGTACTGACAAAGGAAGCTAAAATCGCGGAGGTCAATCCAGCGATAATCGCTCGTAGGTAAGTGAATTCTTTTTTTGCAAACCATGAAATCACGATTGCAATGACAGCACTAAATAAAGCAAAAGGAATCACGGCTGGACCAAAAAAAATCCCGGCAACTAGATTGGTCGTTACTCCAGTTAAAATCCCATAGCGCATCCCGAACACGACTGAAATAAATACTGTTCCGATACAATCTAAAAATACAAGTGGCAACTGAAAGGTGACAACAGTTAAACTCAATACGATGTTAAATAACACTGCAAATGAACAAAAAATCAGTGGACGTAATTGTGTACGTTGATTCAAACAACAAACTCCTCTACAATGACATGATGTGTAAATAATATCAAAATTTTTTTTAAAAGAAAAGTAGAAAGTGTACAATTTTATTTAAAGTCAGTTTTTTATCCTCAAGCGAATAGCTATAGTTTTGAAATAAAATTCGTTATACTATATACGTGAACATATAGAAGTAGAAAGAAGGAATAGAAGTGGTAAAAAGTAAAGCAGCTGTCGCCTTTGCGCCAGGAAAACCGTTAGAAATCGTAGAAATCGATGTTGCAGAACCAAAAGCAAAAGAAGTCATGGTCAAAATTTTATACACGTCTGTTTGTCATACCGATGCATTTACCTTATCTGGAGATGATCCAGAAGGAGTTTTTCCAGCCGTTTTAGGACATGAAGGAGCGGGTGTTGTTGTCTCAGTAGGAGAAGAAGTTACTTCTGTAAAACCAGGTGACCATGTGATTCCTTTATATACTGCAGAATGTGGTGAATGTAAATTCTGTTTATCTGGAAAAACGAACCTATGCTCGGCAGTTCGTGAAACACAAGGAAAAGGTGTGATGCCAGATGGAACGACTCGTTTTTCTTATAATGGCGAACCGATTTATCATTACATGGGTACAAGTACATTTAGTGAATACACCGTAGTGAATGAAATCAATTTAGTAAAAATTGACGAAGAAGCACCGTTAGATAAAGTTGCCTTATTTGGTTGTGGGGTGACGACGGGTCTAGGTGCAGTAAAAAATACAGCTAAAGTTGAAGAAGGCGCAGTGACTGCCGTATTTGGTCTAGGCGCGATCGGTTTAGCAGTTATTCAAGGATTAAAAAAAGCCAACGCAAAACGAATTATTGCTGTGGATACAAATCCTCGTAAATGGGCATTAGCGAAGAAAATGGGCGCAACTGATTTTGTTAATCCGAAAGAATTTGATCGTCCAATTCAAGAAGTATTAGTTGAAATGACGGACGGAGGGGTCGATTATAGTTTTGAATGTATCGGAAATGTCGACGTGATGCGTTCAGCACTTGAAGCTTGTCATAAAGGTTGGGGTGAAAGTATCATTATTGGTGTCGCAGGTGCAGGAAAAGAAATCAGCACACGTCCATTCCAATTAGTAACCGGTCGCGTATGGCGTGGTTCGGCTTTTGGCGGTGTAAAGGGACGTACAGAACTTCCAGGTATGGTTGAAGATTTTATGAATGGTGAAATCGATTTGGAATCTTTTATCACTGGTCAATTAGACTTTGAAGAAATCAATCGTGCATTTGACTGGTTACATCAAGGTGAATCGATCCGTACGATTTTAACTTACGAGGGAGCTGAAGCCACAGATGAATCTTGAGCAAATTGAACAGCATCTAGTATTTGGTGCGAAACAAACGCGTTATCGCCACTATGCCAACACGCTAAACAGTGAGATGACCTTCACTTTATTTTTACCAGAAAATCCTAATGATCAAGTCATATCATTGATTTGGTGGCTATCTGGCTTAACCTGTACCGATCAGAACTTTAGCCAAAAGGGACAATTTCAACGATATGCAAATGAACAAAATGTAGCCATCATCATGCCAGATACTTCTCCGCGCGGTGAGGCACACGACGTATCTGACTGGGATCTAGCACAAGGTGCGAGTTTTTATGTCGATGCGACACAAGACCCTTATCGTGAACATTACCAAATGTATACCTATTTGACTGAAGAACTACCTGAATTGGTTTATCCATTGATCCCGAATTACTCAGGAAAAGAAAGTATCATGGGGCATTCGATGGGAGGACATGGAGCGTTGATGATAGGATTAAAAAATCCAGAACGATTCATGGCGATTTCAGCATTTGCTCCAATCACGAATCCTAGTCAAACACCGTGGGGCCAAAAAGCATTTGAGGCTTATTTAGGCGATAAAGATTGGACGTCTTGGGATGCGACGAGTTGTTTAACACAAGCTACAGTTGTTCCTCCGATGTTGATCACACAAGGAAGTGCTGATGAATTTTACGAGGTGCAATTAGAGGAAACGAATTTTGTGAGCGCAGCTAAAGCAAAAGAGGCGAACTTAACGTATCAAAAAGTAGCAGGCTATGATCACAGTTACTATACGATTGCGACATTTATTGAAGAACATTTGAAATTTCACAAGCAGTATATTTAAATAAACAAAGAGGGTGTGACAGATTTCTGTCACACTCTCTTTTTTAGACATATTGTTTGAAAAAAGCCAGTTCATCTAAGTTGCATACTTTTGCAATAGCTAATTTTTGATCCACATGAAATACATGTCCTAAAGGCGAGCCATCTGGCTGAGCATAGCACGTATAGAGCGTAGGGATTTCTAGTGCGACTAAGCGTTCATGCAGACGAGGTGCAAGGTCTTTTAGAAAATCATCTGTGGCCGTCATTAAAAATGTTGGAGGAAAGTTGCTTGTTAAGTGTGCTTCTACTGGGAATTGTTGGACGATCTTTTTTGGATCGACGCCTTCAAAATAATAATCAAAGGCTTCTTGAGGAGTGTCTTCTTCCCCCATAAAATAGTGCCCACAGTTTAAACCAACTGCTTGAAATTGCAGATTTGGTACAGTGAAATCAAATAAAGCTGCATATTCAGGATTGCTCACAATCGTCGCGTATTGCTCCGTTAACTGTCCACCAGCGCTATCTCCTAATAAAACTAAACGTGTTGGATCGATAAAATACTCATTTTGATGATCTAAAATAAAGTGCATGACTTGATTGGTGTCTTCTAAAGGAGCAGGATAGGCATGCTCAGGGGCTAAACGATAATTGAAATTCACTACAGTAAACCCTTGTGTAGCTAAAAACATCGTATAAAAACGGTACAATTCTTTATCCCCGTAACAAAATCCACCACCATGGATACTAATGATCGTAGGCAGAGGTGCTGTAGTGCCTTTTGGATAATAGATATCGCATAAATTGTCTACACCATAAGGACCATAAGCAAGATCACGGTGAATGACTAAGGTTTCAGGTTCGATCAATCCAGCATCGCGTAGAGCATCATGTTTCGCAGCTTGTGTGCGAAAGGCTTCAATCTCAGTTCGATTCATAAAAGTCTTCCTTTCTTTTTGAAAACGTTATCTTTAGTATACTCGAAATGTTTTAAGAACAAAAGCCGAAAAATACTGTGAAAAAATTCATTAAATGTAAAATAACGCTTGTCAAACGAATCAATTTCTCCTACACTTAGAACAATGAGATTGAGAATCATTCTCAACAAGAGGTGGAGGTGAGGAATACGATAAAAAAATTAGCAGCGATTATACTCTTGCTCAGCTTAAGTTTTCTCTCACTAATTATTGGTACGAAGGAACTTTCACTGCACGAATTGTTCCTAAGCGATCATGATCAGTGGTTTATTTTGATTCAAACTCGAATTCCACGGACGATTAGTTTGGTATTCGCTGGCGCAATGATCAGCATTGGCGGACGTGTGTTGCAACATTTGATGCAAAATCGTTTTGTATCTGCCAATACGATTGGCATGATGGACAGTGCCCGCTTAGGGATGTTGATTGTGATGTTGTGTCTGCCAAATGCGTCGATCTTTATGAGAACCGGTGTCGCATTTTTATTTTCGTATGCAGGCGTGTTGCTATTTTTGGGCTTAAGTCGCTTTTTGCCACGGGGAAATCCATTGATTTTACCGTTGACAGGGATCATGTTTGGCAACGTCATCGGAGCGATTGCATCTTTCTTTGCCTATCAATACCAGCTTGTTCAAAACATCATCTCTTGGTTACAAGGGAATTTTTCGATGGTAATCAAAGGTCAATATGAACTGATTTATCTCACAATACCTGTATTACTGGCTGTTTATTTTTTAGGCTATCAAATTACCGTGGCCGGTTTAGGTGAAGAAGCCGCTACTGCATTTGGTTTATCTTACCAACGATTATTGTGGATCGTTTTGGCATTAGTCGCTTTAGGAAATACTTCTGTATTGCTACTAGTTGGGAGTGTTCCTTTTTTAGGGATCGTTGTCCCAAATCTTGTCGCATTATATTTTGGTGATCACGTAAAGCATACGATGTGGATCACTGCAGTATGTGGAAGCAGCTTACTTATCGTGTGCGATTTGATTGCACGACTTGTCATTGCCCCTTATGAATTGCCTGTAAGTGTCGTTGTCGGCTTGGTTTGTGGTACATTATTTTTATTTTTGTTATTTAAAAAGGGGGTTCGTTCATGAGGAAAACCCTCTATCTGTATATAGGTCTAGTAAGTTTAGCTATTTTTCTTATTTTATTTTATTTATCTTTTCATACGTATGGCAATTGGTCATTTGCTTTATCTCTTCGTGGTAAACGAGTGATGGCCTTTATACTTGTTGCCTGTGCGACAAGTATCAGTACGATCGCCTTTCAGACTATTACGCATAATACTTTGTTGACGCCTGGAATTTTAGGGTTCGATCAAATCTATGTATTGATTCAGACGTTATTTTTCTTTTTTCTAGGAGGAAGTACAGTCTTACAAAGTCATTCTTTACCTCAGTTTTTAGGGAGTATTTTTTTAATGGTCTGTTTGAGTACAATACTCAGTTTTTTATTATTAAAAAAAGCAAATGGAGATATTTTTTTAGTCTTGATGGTCGGAATCGTGTCTGGAACGATTTTTTCGAGTATCAGTACGGCGTTACAAGTCGTCATGGATCCAAATGAGTATGATCTATTGCAAAGTAAGTTATTTGCTAGCTTTGGTCAAATCGATACGCAACATTTTTTCTGGGCTACGCTATTGATCGTCGTGGGCAGTACGATTCTTTTTTTACTCGCTCCAGAATTAGATGTAACGCACTTAGGTAGACATCATGCAACGGTTTTAGGTATCGATATGAACTGGTTGCAAATCATTGTGCTAGCCAGTGTCGCAATACTTTCAGGGACAGCAACAGCACTCGTAGGCCCGACTATCTTTTTAGGATTTATCGCTGCCACACTTAGTTATCAGTTATTTAAAACCTATCACCATCGTCTGTTATTTATGGGAAGTACACTGATTAGTATTTGTTTATTAGTTGCCGCACAGATCTTAGTAGAACAAATTTTTGCGTTTAATGTGACGATCAGTACCGTGATTGAATTTACAGGTGGAGGGTTGTTCTTGCTAAAAATCATCCATGAAAGGAGTCGCACATGATTCAAAGCGAACATTTATCAAAACAGATTCAACGAAAAGAAATTTTAACGGATGTGACGACTACGATTCCAAAAGGCAAGTTAACTGCTTTTGTGGGTCCAAATGGAGCAGGAAAGAGTACTTTTTTAGCTACGATCAGTCGGTTAACAGATTATGATTCAGGCGAGATCTATCTAGAAGAAGAAATGATCCAGCGAGTCAAACCCAAACAATTAGCCAAACGTCTTGCATTTTTAAAACAAAGTAATCACATTGCGTTGCATATTACGATCGAAGAGCTTGTCGGCTTTGGACGTTACCCTTATACGAGAGGACGTCTGACAAAAGAAGATCAACGTATCATCGATTGGGCTATGGAGAAGATGACATTAACCGCAATCAAGCAACGATCGATCCATACCTTATCAGGTGGACAACTACAACGAGTATATATTGCGATGATTTTAGCACAAGATACGGATTATATTTTACTCGATGAACCTTTGAACAATTTAGACATGAAGCATGCCAATCAATTGATGCATGTTTTAAAAGAACTGGTTGAAGTTGATCAAAAGACGATTATTATCGTGTTACATGATATCAATTTTGCAGCCAGTTTTGCGGACTATGTGATCGCAATGAAAGAGGGCAAGATCATGGCAGAAGGAGAGACGAGTAAAGTCATCACCTCGACCTGTTTATCTGATTTATACGATTTACCAGTTACCGTACATGAGCTAGAAGGACAACTTATCTGTACGTATTTCAAATAAAAAAGGGAGAATGAGTATGAAAAAAATATGGAGTTTGATCATCATCATGAGTTTAGGAATGGTTGTAGCAGGCTGTCAGAAAACGAGTGCTACGACTGAGAGCAATGAAAAAACAGTTGAAGTGTTGGACAGTACGAACCAAAAAATCACAGTACCTGCCACGCCTAAAAAAATCGTCGTATTTGATAGCAGCTTGTTGGATACAGTTGATGCACTAGGTGAAGGAGACAAGGTCATTGGTGTACCTGTCAAAAATCTACCAACTTATTTAAAACAGTACGGTGATCGTGAATCTGTTGGCGGTGTCAAAGAGCCCGATTTAGAAAAAATCAATGCATTAAAACCTGATTTGATTTTGATATCATCTCGACAAGCAGATTTTAAAGACGAATTAGCAAAAATTGCACCAACTGTTTATTTGGCAACGGATATCAAAGATAGCTGGAGCTCTGCACAAAAAAATATTGAAACAGTCGCGACCTTGTTTGGCAAAGAAAGTGAAGCGAAAGCAAAAATTGCTAAGATAAAAACGAGTATCGATGCTTTAAAAACTAAAGATCAAGCGTTGAATGCACGTTCATTGGTCGTGATGACAAATGAAAATAGTTTGTCGGCTTTTGGTCCAGGTTCACGTTATGGTATTGTGTATGATACATTTGGATTAACGCCAGTCGATGAGACATTAGAACCATCGACACATGGTGCAAGTATTTCTTATGAATATATTTTAGAAAAAAATCCAGACTACATTTTTGTCGTCGATCGTACGAAAGCTATCGGTGGTGATCAAAGTACGACGAACCTCGCAGACAACGAATTAGTCAAACAAACGAATGCGGGCAAAAATAACCATGTGATTACACTTGATCCACAAGTTTGGTACTTAGCTGGATCTGGTTTAGAATCATTGCCGATTATGATCGATGAAATTTCAAAGGGACTAAATTAAAACAAGACAAGATAGATTAAAAAATCTATCCTGTCTTGTTTTTTAATGTAATGGATGTTCAATATAAGCACAAAGTAACTCAAACGTGTGTTTAAGCGCATCTACATGTGTGCGTTCCATTCCGTGGCTACTTGCAACGCCAGGTCCGATCAAAGCGGCACGAATATTGGCGCCACCGCGTAAAGCCGCTGAGCCGTCACTACCATACATTGGGTAGATATCGACTGCATAGGAGACTTCTTTTTGTTTTGCCAGTTCGATCAAATGTGTTGTCAACTCATAGTCGTAAGGTCCAGATGAATCTTTAGCACAAATCGATACATCGTATTCGGTACAAGCGAGATCTAAACCGATACAGCCCATATCAACGGCTAATAATTCTGTGATCTCTTCAGGAATCCAAGAGGCACCGTGACCAACTTCTTCATAAGTTGAAAAGATAAAGATCAAGTTTGTTTTGGCACTCAATGTTCCATTTTTTAGTTCACGTAAAAGACTTACAAGCAGTGCTACAGACGCTTTATCATCTAAGAAACGTGATTTTACAAAGCCATTTTTTGTCACGACGACTTTTGGATCGTAAGCGACAATATCTCCATTTTGGATTCCTAAAGCGTCAACGTCTTCTTTAGTATTCACTTTTTCATCTAGTTTTACAAATAGGTGATCAATGTCTCGCTCTTTAGTAGCCGCATCAGGAAAGACATGGATCGAAGGAGCATCAGATAAAATAGTTCCTGTATAGACTTTGCCGTCACGTGCGATGATTTCACAATATTCACCATCTAGAGTAGGTGTCAATGGACCGCCTAATTTCGTTAATGCTAATTTACCTTCTGGAGTGATCGAACGAACCATTAATCCTAATGTATCGACGTGGCCACTTAATGCACGAGTGGTTGTTTGGTCTTCACCTGTAACAAAGACAAGAAGATTTCCTTTTGGTGTCGTCGTTGTCTCAAATCCGATTTCTTCGATTGTGTGGCGTAAAAAATCGATCGCATTTTTTGTATAGCCAGTCGGACTATTGATGCTCAATAATTCTGTTAAAAAATCAAGTGTCGTTTCTTGTTTAAACATATGCTGTCCTTACATGGAAAAACTCCATGCCTTTCTTATTGTTTCGACAAGTGTCGTTAGTCAAAATATAGCACAACGAAAAACTCTGTCAAATTCAGACCAGAGTAGGAGGTATGATTGGTCTAGTATTGGTATAGTCAGTGGAGAAAAAAGAGTAAGGGAGAACGAAGATGCAAAAGGGACTTACGCATTATCAGTTAAAATGGATTGGGATCATCTTTATGGTGATCGATCATGTCAATACCAATTTCGGAGCACAGCTTCATTGGCCACTTTGGGTATCATTACTCGCACGTTTTGTAGCACCACTGTTTGTTTTTATGATGGTTGAAGGCTTCTTTTACACAAGAAACCGAAAAAAATATGCTAGTCGCTTATTGATTGGTGGATTTGCGATGTTAGGCATTAATATCGCACATAATCTATTGACCCATAGCACGTTTACGCATCCGATCACCGGACAGTTTGATCCATTTTTAGTGATTCAAGGAAACAATATTTTCTTAACGTTAGCTTGGCTTTTTTTATTTATTTGGAGTATCGATACGTGTCGAAAACAAACAACTTGGAGTCGAAAATTGGGGTTTGCTAGTTTAGCGTTACTATTGATTCCGTTGATTTTATTTAGTGAAGGAGGACCATATGAACTTATTTTAGCATTAGTATTTTACTGCTTTAGAGGCAATCTAAAGCGTATCAGTCTTGCGATCCTGACATTTTCGGCGCTCTTATTTATTCATGCATACCTCACATATGCACAAGGTGGGAATGGAACATTTTACCAAGTCTTCACGTTCGATAACGAGTATATGATCGCTACTGTATTGCCATTTTTATATGCATATAATGGCAAATTAGGCGGTAGGGGCACACGTTTTGATAAACAATTTTTTTATTATTTTTACCCAGTACATCTGGTTGTTATCTATATAATCAAAGCTTTTGTTGGATAAGCATCGCGAATATTCGCGGTGCTTTTTTTGCAACAAAAAGTAGAAATGTGCAACAAACAAAAAATAGCGAGTGATCTTGTATAAAGCATGCTACAGTAAAGATAAGGAGGGAGAAGATGAAGATAAAATGGTTTTTTGATCCGCAGCTAGATCGTAATCAAGCGAATATTTCGCTACACCCAAGCCAGCGTCATTTAGTTTCGCGATTTGAGCAAACACTTCAAGAAGAACCGATACTAGAAGTCATCGAGCCACAAACTCATCGTAAAAAATACTTGCCTGTAACGAAAATTTTAGCAATTGAAGCGATGGACCATCTTTCAAAAGTTTATCCACTTCATGAAGAGGTCGTTTATGCAAAAGGGCGTTTGAAAGACTTTGCTTATTTGGCGGATGTTGGGTTAGTCCGTATTAATAATACAACCATTATCAATTTGAACGAGATCGAAAGTTTTCAAACCGAACGCAATGCATGTTTGAGTGTGTACACTACTCAAAAACAAGTATTTCGTGTCAGTCGCCATTACGTCAAAATGATTCGTCAGCAATTCTTAGATGGTCAAAAAGGAGGAAACTAAAATGCAACGCTTAAAAAATCAAGTCTTACAGATCATATTATTTTCATTTATTTGGTTACTTGTCATTTGTACTCTTATTGGTGGTAATGCACGTATCGAGCTGTTCTATGTATGGAAGTTATTGGCGATTTCAGGGATTATCGGGAGTGTTTTTGGCTTTCTTTATCCCTATACGTGGGAGTATTTGACTTGGTCGGCTTTGTTCAATAGTATCGTGATGACTGGGGTAAATGTTGTAGCAGGATATGTTTCGTTGTATTTATTCTCAGATATATTGTTTTCATTTATCTTGCCTTATTGGTGGGCAGTGTTGCTTGTCACTTTAATTTTGCATCTATTTATGTATCAGTTTTATCGTCGTTATGAGAATCGAAAAATTGCTCGTCAATTAAATCGATTGAAAGACTAAGAAGAATTTCTGTCTTGTCTATATCATTTGCGAAACGCTTTCAAATATGGTCTACTAAAAGAAAAAAAGGAGAACCTACATGAAAAAGCTGATTTTAGATGTAGATACGGGAATCGACGATGCATTTGCGATCTTATACGCTTTATCGCAGTATGAGCAAGTAGAATTAATTGGGATTACCACAAGCTTTGGCAATGTTTTAGTACAGCAAGCCACAAAAAATACGTTACAAGTATTGGAGTTGTTTGAAGTAGATATACCCGTTTATCAAGGTGCTGCTGCAAGTTGGGGAAATCAAACGTATACTGTACCGGATTCATTTGAACGTGTGCATGGTCGAAATGGAATCGGTGAATATCACTTGCCGATACCACGAGCCACTCCTAAAGAACTGACTGCTGTGGATTTTTTGATTGAAGCCGCAAATAAGCATCAAGATGAGTTGATCGTAGTCACGTTAGGACCGTTAACGAATTTAGCCGATGCACTCAAAAAAGCACCCGAAACTATCAAAAAAATCGGCAAGATCGTATGTATGGCAGGAGCGCTGACGATTCCTGGTAATATTACTTCTGTTGCAGAAGTGAATGTCTACAATGATGCTGCGGCAGTAAACTATGTATTTGAACACCTTTTTGTAACGGTCGTAGGACTCGATGTGACGCTACAAACGATGATCACAAAACAAGATATCGCTCGTTTTGATCGGAAGAATAAAAAAGGTGATTTTTTAGCCGCAATTGCGGAGTATTATTACCAAAATGAATATGCAGAGCAAGACTATGGTGGTGCTTTACACGATCCATTGGCTGTCGCGATTGCATTAGAAGAAGGATTTTGTACCTCTTTTATCGAATTAAACCTAACTGTTGAGCAAACGGATCAAACGTATGGGCGCATGATTGGAAAACTAGATGAATTAACATTGATTCCGAAACGAACGCGCTTTTGTTTGCAAATTGATGCCACACGTTTTGTTGATCATTTTGTTGAATCCTTGGCGAAGTTTAGTGGAGCTAATAACAAATAAGCTAAAATTGAAATAACAAAAAAAGCATCGTAGAAAATCTACGATGCTTTGCAGTACTGGGGTAGCTGGATTCGAACCAACGCATGAGGGAGTCAAAGTCCCTTGCCTTACCGCTTGGCTATACCCCAATGAAATGGAGGAGAGTGGATTCGAACCACTGAACCAAAAGGAACGGATTTACAGTCCGCCGCGTTTAGCCACTTCGCTACTCCTCCAAAAATCAATACCTGAATAACAGGACTTACTTATAATACAATAACAATAAAAGAACGTCAACCATATTTCACTACTTTTTTTAAATTTGTGAAAAAATAATAGTCAACGTATTCAACAGTATGATTTATACATAAGATTATGAAAAAATTATTTTATATTTTAATTTTTTTATCATAAAAATCAAGGCGAAACCTATAAATAGAAAGCAATTGAACCTTCGTTTTTATTGGTGAATTTTATGTATTTAAATCGTAATTTATGTTATTAAATGAAAAAGACGATTGACGCTTGCTTTAAAGTACGCTATTGTTAGCAACAACAAGAAACACAAATTAAATACATCTACATTGCGTGGAAATGATAAGTACAAAAAAGAATCTTTCATCAGAGAGTCTGGGTAGCTGAAAACAGACAAAGAAGGCATTTTGGAAAATGGTCATGGAGCAATTCGTTGAAGCGATAAGCGGGTAAACGACGGGAGCAACCGATATTTTGCTAGAGTATGATAGTACTTGAAGAGGGAATGTGCGCGAGCAGATTCTAAATTAGAGGTGGTAACGCGAATTTTCGTCCTCAAACATTAGGTTTAATGTTTGGGGGCTTTTTTTTATGCCAAAAAAAGGGGGAAACGCAACATGATCGAGTTAAAACAAGTCGATGTGGTCTTTACACAAAAGAAAAAAACAACGATCGCCGTATCGAATGTCAATTTATCTGTGGAGAAAAAAGATATCTTTGGTATCGTCGGATATTCTGGAGCTGGAAAAAGTACCTTGGTTCGTTTGATCAATTTATTGCAACGACCAACTAGTGGGGAAGTCATCATCGATGGAGTCGATCTAACGAAGATCTCTCATCGCACCTTACGTCAACAGCGCAAACAAATCGGAATGATCTTTCAACATTTCAATCTATTTAATGCGAGAACCGTATTTGATAATGTCGCGTTTGCGTTAAAGTATTCCGGATTAAAAAAAGCTGAGCGAACTGAAAAAGTAACTAGCTTACTTCAATTAGTTGGACTAGAAGATAAAGCACAAGCCTATCCGAGTCAATTATCCGGTGGACAAAAACAGAGAGTCGCCATTGCACGAGCTTTAGCAAGTGATCCTAAAATTTTACTGTGTGATGAAGCCACCAGTGCACTAGATCCGAAAACAACGATCCAGATTTTAGAATTATTGCAAAAATTAAATCGTGAATTGGATTTGACGATCGTTTTGATCACACATGAAATGCAAGTCGTCAAAGAGATCTGCAATAAAGTAGCGGTAATGGAAGATGGACAGATCATTGAGCAAGGACGTGCACTCGATATTTTTAGTCAACCACAAAAAGCGTTAACGAAAGACTTTATTCGAACAGCAACCCATATCGATCAAGCATTGGCGACGATCTTAGAACATCCGCAGTTTTCAAATCTATCACCAAATGAATGGTTAGTCGAATTGTCTTATGTAGGAGATGAAACGGATCAACCGTTGATTGCACAATTATTTAGTCGTTTCCAAGTGACGACCAATATTTTATACGGCAATGTTGAAATCATTCAAGGAACCGCGCTGGGCACATTAGTTGTAGTCTTAACTGGAAACCATAACCAAAAACAAAAAGTATTTGATTATTTGAAAAAACATCGCGTAAATGCCACGTTATTAAAAGAAGCACACAGCAAACATCAAAATTTAACTTTAGTAGGAGGCGCTTGATATGGACGCATTACTCACTCGTTACATCCCAAACGTTGTCGCTAGTAAAGATGATTTTATTATAGCTACAACTCAAACGTTATATATGGTCTTTTGGACTGCGTTGATTGCAGGGATTTTAGGAATTATTTTAGGGGTATTACTTGTCGTGATCAGACCAAATGGCATCTTAGAAAACAAAGTCATTTATCAAGTGTTGGATAAAGCCATCAACGTCGTGCGCTCGATCCCATTTATTATTTTACTTGCTTTACTTGCTGTTGTGACCAGATTTATCGTCGGGACAACGATCGGAGAACAAGCCGCATTAGTCCCATTGATCATCGGGATCATTCCTTTTTATGCTCGACAAATCGAGAATGCTTTACTCGAAGTGGACCATGGAGTGATCGAAGCCGCCCAAGCGATGGGGACAAGTAAGTTTGGCATTATTGTACGCATTTATCTAATCGAAGGCTTGCCAAGTATCGTCCGTGTTTCAGCATTGACGATGATCAATGTGATTGGATTAACGGCCATGGCCGGTGCAGTAGGTGCAGGTGGACTAGGAAACTTAGCCATCTCAAGAGGATACAACAGATTCCAAACAGATGTGACGATCGTCGCGACAGTACTCATTTTAATTTTAGTTTTTATCAGTCAATTTGTTAGCAACGTCATTATCAAAAAAATCAGTCACGCATAATTAGGGGGAAATCATATGAAGAAAATTTTATTAGGGTTATCAGTTTTATTTGCAGGAGCAGTATTAGTCGGTTGTGGAAAAAATAGTGAGTCAAAAGAAGCAGCTGCAGCAGAAGATACTACAGTCAAATTAGGTGTCGTAGGAGACAATACCGATGTCTGGGACGATGTCAGCAAACGATTAAAAGAGGAAGGAATCACGATCAAATATGTAAAATTCACGGATTATACAACACCAAATACCGCTTTAGCAGACGGCTCGATCGATGCAAATGCCTTTCAAACTGAGATCTTTTTAGATGCGTACAATAAAGAAGCCAATACTGATCTAACACCGATTGGATTGACTGTTATCGCGCCACTTGGGATCTACTCAGATAAAATCAAAGATGTTTCTGAATTGAAAAAAGGCGACACTGTCACGATTCCAAACGATGCAACGAACAATGGTCGCGCATTACTGTTACTTCAATCAGCTGGTGTACTCACAGTCGATAAAAAAGCCGGTCAAACACCAACTTTAGCTGACGTCACAAGTAATCCATTAGAGTTGAACATCAAAGAAGTCGATGCCGCACAAACTGCACGTTCATTACCAGATGTCGATGTCGCGATCATCAATAGTGGCATGGCTGTCGATGCTGGATTGACCCCTTCAAAAGATGCGATCTACTTAGAACCAGTTAGTGATGGCTCTCGACCATACGTTAACGTAATTGCCGTTAAGAAAGAAAATAAAGACAAAGAAGTATACAAAAAAATCGTCGAAGCCTATCAAACTGAACAAACGAAAAAAGTAATCGATGAAACTTCAAAAGGCTCATCAAAAGCCGCATGGGAAGATTTTACATTATAAAAAAGGGAGTCTGATCATATGACAGTCAAAGTAGCTGAACCAACGATTATTGAAGAATACATTACTAAACGCTTAGCCCATTACCAAGAATTAGCGTTAGCTATCCACGATACACCTGAAGTGAGTAATTATGAGTTTTTTGCTCAAAAAACCTTGGTCCAACTGCTCACAGAAGAAGGATTCGAAGTCGAAACGGACGTAGCTGGACATCGCACTGGATTTGATGCACGTTACAAAGGAAAAAAATCAGGTCCAACTTTAGTCTTTTTAGCAGAATATGATGCTTTACCCGGAATCGGACATGCATGTGGTCATAATCTATTTGGAATCACCTCGATTTTAGCAGCAAGTTCGTTAAAACAAGTTGTCGATGAAGTCGGTGGAGAGATTCGGGTGTACGGAACACCTGGGGAAGAAGGTGGCGAAAATGGTTCAGCAAAAGGTAGTTTCGTACGGGAAGGCTTTTTCAAAGATGTGGATGCAGCACTTTGCTGCCACCCTGGATATGGATACAGCACCACAGGACCAGGATTGGCTAACGATCCTGTCGATATAAAATTTTACGGTCGTGCTTCTCATGCAGCCGCTGCTCCTGAAAAAGGTATCAATGCTCTAGATGCCGTAATCCAAGTCTTCAATAGCATCAATGCGTTAAGAGAACATGTGCCAAGCGATGTGCGCATTCATGGGATCATTACAGATGGTGGTGTTGCAGCCAATGTCGTACCAGAATTTGCTTCAGCTCGTTTTTACTTACGTGCTTTAAGTCGCTCAACACTCAATGAAGTCTATGAAAAAGTCGAAAATATCGTAAAGGGAGCCGCACTGGCAACAGGAACCACTTACGAATTTGGGCTTTTCCAAAACTCAGTGGATGACATCATTATCACACCAAGCTTTGACCAACTCTTTTTCAAACATTTAACACAAGCCAATATTGATCAAAGTGAGATTCGTACCGAACTGCCTACTTCATTTGGTTCATCAGATGTAGGAAACGTTAGTCAAGTGATCCCAACGATCCAACCAGTAGTCTCGATTTCAGAAGAGTATATCGCTGGACACAGTATCGAATTTAAAGCAGCGGCACGCAGTGAAAAAGGCTTGAATTCCATCGCAATTGGGGCCAGTTTACTTGCGTTAACGGCTTTAGATCTACTAGAAGATCCAGAACTACTCGATGAGATCAAAGAAGAACATGCGAAGTTGATTCACTAAAAAAAGAACTTTCTGCGGAAAGTTCTTTTTTAGTGTGCTAAATGAAATTTTTTTGAAGTGAGACGTGCAGCGTAGGTATAGATCGTGATGGATGGGATAAGTGAATCTAATGGAATACGAGTTAAATGTGTCGCATACGATAATACCTTTTGTGGTAAAATCGCGGCTACACTCTCGTGACTTAGCACATGAAGTAAGCTATCAAATGTATCCATTTCAATAATCTGTGCATCTTTTAAAGAAGGAGTTTCAAGGTACTCAAGAGTAGCTTTTCGATAAGGACAATATGGATCGCGACTAACTAAAAATATCATTGGAATATCTGTTGTCGTCCCAATACATGTAATGGATTCTTCAAACGAATCGACTTGGATCAATCCATGTTCTGTGAGTGGTGTGTTCACTACTATAAAATCAAGCGTATGCTTTTTTAAATCTTCAATAAGTTGATGAATCGGTGAAATAAAAATATCAACTTCGGGACGTACATAATACGGTTCAAAATAATTCCGAGAAAGAGTTTGTGTTGTCCCGATTTTTAATACATTATTTTTTGAAAACAACGTATCTACTTCATTAGTAAGAGCTAAAAATTTTTCGGTATATGGAATAAATTGTTCTCCATTTACGGTTAAAGACATTCCTTTATTGGTCCGTTGAAATAGTAAGATACCTAGTTCCTCTTCTAATTTTGCAATCCGTTTGCTGATATTTGACTGGGTGTAGCCTAACTTTTCAGCAGCTTTTATAGTCGATTGCTGTTGTACTACTTCGTAAAAAATTTTAATATCATTTAGCTCCATCGATTTAGCTTCCTTTGCTATTCCATTTTGGAATTTTGTTATGATTTATAACCATTATACAACGAAATTATCTCACGTATAATTTTATTTGAAAGGAGAGATGTAGTATGAATGCAATGCAATATAACATCACATTACCAAACGATTATGATATGGAGGTCATCAGAAATAGAGTAGCAGAGAATGGGATGAAAACAGATGGATTTGAAGGGTTAGCACTAAAAGCCTATCTGATTATAGAACAAAAAGATCGTAAAGAGTACGCACCATTTTATTTGTGGGAGCAGACAGGAGGGATGAATCGATTCATTTTTGAAGGATTCTACGATAATATTTTGACCTCATTTGGCTGGCAACATATCAACATCGCGATCCCATTATTGACGGAGATTTCGGATAAAATCAAAGAAGCCCGTTATGTAATCGAGATCGAGCAGGATATCAAACGTACAAATAGTATGCAAAAACCTCATTACTCACTACCCCATTTGGAATGCTTGGGTAAAACAATAGTGTACAATCCGGATAAATGGAAATATGTTGAATTTTATTTTGTAAACGAGCAACCAGAAGCAGTAGAATGTAATATATATGAGGTCTTGCATATCTCGAAATAATGAAGAAACAAGCTAAACTCTTAGCTTGTTTCTTTTTTTTGTATAAAATAACATTTTAAAAATATTATTTGATTTAAAAAAGGCTTATCTTTGATGAAAAAACAGATTTATTGTACAGTTAAATTATAACGAAAAGGAGGAATGTACATGGTAAAAGAATGGTTAACAACAGCAGATGGTGCTCCAGTGTATGACAATCAAAATTCGGCAACAGCGGGGGAATTCGGCCCCATTTTGATTCAAGATGTTCACTTATTAGAAAAACTAGCACACTTTAATCGTGAACGTGTGCCTGAGCGTGTCGTTCATGCAAAAGGTGCAGGAGCGCATGGCGTATTTAAAGTCACGAATGATGTATCAAAATATACGAAAGCAAGTTTCTTATCTGAAGTTGGAAAAGAAACAACAGTATTTGCGCGTTTTTCAACTGTAGCTGGTGAACTAGGTTCTGCGGATACGGTACGCGATCCACGTGGATTTGCAATAAAATTTTATACTGAAGATGGCAACTACGATATCGTAGGGAACAATACACCGGTCTTTTTCGTCCGCGATCCACTAAAATTCCCTGATTTCATTCACACACAAAAACGTGATCCAAGAACGCATCTAAAAAGTCCAGATGCAGTATGGGATTTTTGGTCGTTATCACCAGAATCTTTACACCAAGTGACGATTTTAATGAGTGATCGTGGAATTCCAGCTACGATGCGTCATATGCATGGGTATGGTAGCCATACGTTCTTATGGGTCAATGATGCTGGTGAAAAAACGTGGGTCAAATATCATTTTAGAACCAATCAAGGCGTGAAAAATCTTGATGTGAACTTAGCGGCAGAGCTTGCTGGAACTAATCCAGATTATCATATCGAAGATTTACACAACGCGATCGAAGCTGAAGATTATCCATCTTGGACCTTATGTGTACAATTGATTCCTTTTGAAGAAGCGCAAAAACGACCAGAATTATTATTTGATGTGACCAAAACAGTCTCACAAAAAGAATTCCCATTAGTCGAAGTCGGTACGATGACGTTAAATCGTAATCCTGAAAACTACTTTACTGAAGTGGAACAAGTGGCGATGTCGCCTGGTCATTTAGTCCCTGGAATCGAAACATCACCCGATAAATTGTTGCAAGGACGCTTGTTTGCTTACGGTGATGCACATCGCTATCGTGTCGGAGCGAACTACTCACAAGTTCCGATCAATAAACCAGTTAGTCCAGTCAATAATAATCAAAAAGATGGTGCTATGCGGATGGACAACGGTTCGACTTCGATCAACTATGAACCAAATAGTTTCAATGAAGTCAAAGAAAATCCAGCAGTTAAACCAGCTGGCTACGAAGTCCATGGTGAGATTGGCCATTATAGCTATGATCAAAACTTCTACACACAAGCAGGAGATTTGTATCGTTTGCAATCTGATGAGGCAAAAGAACGCCTAGTCCAAAATGTAGTCGATGCGATGACACCCGTATCAAAAGATGAAATCAAAAAACGTCAAATCTATCATTTCTACCAAGCCGATAAAGAGTATGGTACAAAAGTTGCTCAAGGCTTAGGGATGGAAGATGTGATCAAAGAGTTTTAAAAAGAGAAGATAAAAGAGAGCTGAATCGATAATGATTCAGCTCTCTTTTTGTTAGTTAAAAAAGTATCGACTAGTCTAAACTTAAGCCATTAGTCTGATTATTTTCATTAAGCAGTATGTTTTAATACAGATAGGGTATAAAAGGAGAGATGATCAAAGTGAAACTATTTAAGCGGTTATTAATAGGAATCGGGATAGGATTTATTTCGTTACTGGTAATTATTTATTTGTACGGTTATAAATTAAATATTTATCTTATACCACCATCACCTCAAAAGTATGTTGCCGTTGCCTTAGAGAAAATGGAAGAATCAGGGATCTATAGCGAATCAAAAGCTTGGAAGGAAATCAAAACAAAAACTCTAGAAAAAACAAAAGATGCGTCTACCTATTCTGAAGCATTACCTAGTCTTGAAGAGGCAATAAAAGTGGCAGGTGGCAAGCATTCGTTTATTGAAACATCGCAAACTCAATTTGATCATTCTGAAAAATTTGAGCCTAAAGCAGAAGTTGAACAAGAAACTTTATATTTAACTGTTCCAGAGTTTACAGGTACACAAGTTGAAGCAAATGAATATGCAAATATATTAGAATCAGCTTTACATCAAGATAATTATACAACTATCATGATTGATTTACGTGGAAACCGAGGAGGAAATATGACACCGATGATTCTTGGATTATCAGCACTCTTACCTGATGGAAAGCTTTTTGAATATATCGATAAAAAACAAAATACAAAATCTGTAGATTTATCTGCCGGAAAGTTAAATAGTGGTGGTGCAGCAATTGAGCTAAAGAATACGCATAAAATAAATAATAAGTCGATTGCTATTTTAATCGATGAAAATACTGGAAGTTCAGGTGAACTGACGGCAATCTGTTTTAAAGGATTACCGAATGTGAAATTTTTTGGGTCAAATTCCGCAGGATATACTTCAGCTAATCAAGAAGTCTATTTATACGACGGCGCGAGGATGCAATTGACGACAGCATTTATCAGAGATAGAAGTGGAAGTGTTTATCAAAATGTCCCAATTTGTCCAGATATCCATACTACTGAAAGTAAACAAGCAGCATTGACTTGGTTAAACCATAAAAATTAAAAATAACCTAGCCTCCTAAAAAAGGAAGCTAGGTTATTTTTATTTAAAATGTTTTTTATACAACAAGCCTGTTTCTAACGCTTCGGGAGTGATTCTGTCTTCCCATGAAGCGACTTGTTCTTGGTATTCTTTCGCTGTAAAACGATTCATTTGATCGATCGTTTCAAGATCTTCACGATCAATACTAAAATCTAAAGCAAAGTTTTCCTCTACGCGAGCAGGGTTACTTGATTTTGGAATAATATGATAGTTATGACTGACCGCCCAGTAGTTTAACAATTGTCCGATATTAATGTCATATTTGGCACACATTTCATCCAATTTCGCTTTTTCCTCAGTGCTTAACGCCGATTCTGGATAGAAAGGATTTGGTGAAAAATAAGGTTTAATGATCGAATATCCGACTAAAAGAATGTCATGGTCAAGACAATAGTCTTCTAATTCGATCGGTCTAGTTGTTGGTGAACAGACGATTTGATTACAGTAAGGTTTGACACCTGTTTTTTGTACGAGGTGTTCAATCCCTGCTATAGAGAAGTTCGATACGCCGATATGCTTGATTTTTCCTTCTTTTTGCAAGTTGATCAATTCTTGATAAGCAGTTAGATTTAGCTCTGGACTTAATTCAGCATGCAATAAGACTAGGTCTAAATAATCGGTTTGAAGTCTAGTTAAAGATTCTTCAACAGATTGTCTTGTAAAGTTCAAATAGTTTTGAGGAGCAACTTTTGTCGTTAAGAATAGTTCATCTCTAGAAATCGATTGTTTAGCTAAAATCTCACCAATATCGTATTCGTTATTGTATACTTGGGCCGTATCGATGTGACGGTATCCAGTATGTAGAGCCGTTTCAATCGCTTTTTCAAGCGTCGGAAAATCTGTTAATAACCAAGTACCAAATCCGATTTGAGGCAGTTGTTTTTCATTCATAGTATTCGCTCCTTATAGATAGTAAAGTTATTATACACTTGAGTGTTGGATTTCGTTAACTCTTACGTTCTTGATTTGTTTTTTTAATGCTAGTCAATTTTATTCTATGAGAAAAGCTAATTAAAAAACGCGATAATTTATATTTTTTCGTTTAAAATATTTACGCTGTAAACCATCAAAAAAGACTTATCTATCAACATGCACGTAATAAGTGCGGTACTTTTTAAGCATGTTATGAGAAAATAAACACAAATAGAAAATGAGGTGATCATGATGCATATAGGTAAAAATATTGCGATCTATCGGAAAAAAAATCATTTAACTCAAGAAGAACTAGCTAAAAAATTATCAATTACTCGACAATCTGTTTCAAAATGGGAAAATGAAGAAACCTTGCCTAGTATCGATAACTTGGTGACATTGAGTGGTCTTTTGGATATTTCTTTAGATGAACTCATTACAGGTGAAGCTTATCTTCATTTTCCATTGGAGTACGGAGTGATCCAACATCGGAAACTCTTATATCTGTTTTTACTTTCTCCTACATTTATTGCGATTTTGATTGCCTTAAATGCTTTTACAAATTTTAGTGAGAACTATTTTTATTTAGCTATCGCTCTTTTGATGCAAATTCTCCTATATTCTGTATTTGTGTATCTATTCCCATTGAGAAAAAGTCGACTTTATACACATTGGACTCTGACGAAAAAAGGAATTGATGTACCCATTTACAAGATGAATTTCTGGACTGAATTATGGTTGCCCATCAAAGAGTTGATAAATCGACAAACGAAATTTATCTCTTTTGATGAAATTGAGTATTTGAGCTTAGAAACTAATGCTTTCCGCATAGATCCTAACGTAGGCGTTGGTTTTAACGGATATTTTGTTCGTAATATTTCGATAATGAATGAAGCTTTTGAGTTAGCGATAATGACTAAGCAAGGAGACACATATAAATTAGATTTAACTGGATACTATTTTACAGATACCAAAGATCGTCAATTGCTGTACTCGATTTTATTATTTTTAAAACGTAAACAAATCCCAATTCACGATCCACATCATGTACTGCCTTTAATCAAAGAGCGAAAATCTGTAGTCGATACACTCTATGTTTAAATAGGCTTTGTAATGAGTTAAATAATCTTGATTGCTGCTATAAAAGTACGTGTTGAAATAGTAAAAACAGTCTCTATCAAACTTTTGATAGAGACTGTTTTTGTTTATTGTAAATCTGATAAGTCAGAAATTATGTTCTAGATATTTTTATTCCCACTCTACTGTTGCTGGTGGTTTACTTGTAATATCGTACACGATGCGGTTTACGTGTGCGACTTCGTTTACGATGCGTACTGAGATTTTTTGTAACACATCCCAAGGGATACGCGCAAAGTCTGCTGTCATCCCATCGATCGACGTTACAGCACGGATACCGACAGTGTAATCATACGTACGGCCATCGCCCATTACGCCGACACTGCGGATACCTGGTAAAACAGTGAAGTATTGCCAGATGTCACGGTCTAAACCAGCATTGACGATTTCTTCGCGTAAGATCGCATCTGATTCGCGAACGATCTCTAATTTTTCTTCTGTTAATTCACCTAAGACACGAATTCCTAGACCTGGTCCAGGGAATGGTTGGCGCCATACGATGCTATCTGGCATGCCAAGTTCAGTTCCTAATGCACGAACTTCGTCTTTGAATAGGGTATTTAATGGTTCGATCAATTCAAATTGCATGTCTTCAGGAAGACCACCTACGTTATGGTGCGATTTGATCGTTTGGGCTGTTTCAGTACCGGATTCGATCACGTCTGTGTAAAGCGTTCCTTGTGCTAAGAAAGAAACGCCTTCTTCGCCAGCAAGTTTTGTGGCTTCATCATCAAATAGATAAACAAATTCGTTTCCGATGATTTTACGTTTTTGTTCTGGATCAGAAACACCAGCTAATTTATCTAAGAAACGATCTTTAGCATCAACTTTAATGATGTTCAAGCCGAATTTTCCGCCTAAACTTTCCATTACTTGTTCTGCTTCGCCTTTACGTAATAGACCATGGTCTACGAAGATCGAGGTTAATTGATCACCGATCGCTTTTTGTAATAAGACACCGACAACACTTGAATCCACTCCGCCAGATAGGCCAAGTAGGACTTTTTTGTCGCCAACTTTTTCACGGATCGCTTTAACTTGCATGTCGATAAAGTTTTCCATGCTCCAGTCTGCGCTACATTGACAAACGTCTAATGCAAAGTGACGAAGTAAGTCGTTTCCATATTCTGAATGACGTACTTCTGGATGGAATTGAACGCCATACATTTTACGCGCTGCATTTTCGATTGACGCGATTGGGCAATCGTTACTTGTTGCAACAACTTCAAAATCAGTCGGAGCTTTTGTCACTAAATCACCATGACTCATCCAAACCGTTTGTGTTTGTGGAGTACTTGCAAAAAGAGCTGCTTTTGCATCAGTGACTTCAAGTTGAGCTTTACCATATTCTTTGTTTTTTGCAGGTTCAACACTTCCGCCTAAACGGTGCGTCATCAACTGCATTCCATAACAAATACCTAATACGGGAATGCCTAGATCAAAGATTTTTTCATCGATTCCAAAAGAACCGTCATCATAAACGGAGTTTGGTCCACCAGAAAGGATGATTCCTTTTGGATTCATAGCTTTTACTTCTTCAGCTGTGATGCGGTGGCTTAGTAATTCAGAAAAAACACCAAATTCACGGATACGGCGAGTGATCAATTGATTGTATTGGCTACCGTAGTCCAATACGATGATTTTTTCAACGTTTGGCATGTTGTCAACGTTCGTCACGATTATTACCCCTATTCTTTAACAAATTTTGTAGTACAATATTTTATCCTCTATCATAAGGGAGGAAGCTGGATTTTGCAAAAGCTATTTACGATTTATTAATATTTTCTTAGATGAACTTCATCTATTGTATGCTTCAACGTTTTATGCAAGATAATATCTGCTCGACTGCGTGTCGGTAAGATATATTCGGTTAGGTTGACTAAATTGATCGTTTTCCAAACATTTTTCGCCACTTTAAGCGCATCTTTACGATTACCAGTAGCGAGATTGTAGTAGTAATTCGATGGATCTTGAAAAGCAGTATCGAGTAAGGATTCAAATCGTTCTAAATACCATTTTTCGATCAATTCTGGATCAGCATCGACAAAAATCGAGAAATCAAAGAAGTCACTGACATAGATTTGTTCATTAGCTGGAAGTTGTAAGGTATTGATTCCTTCTACGATCAAAATATCTGGTCGATCAATAATCTCAACTTCATCGTCGATAATGTCATACACACTATGCGAATACATCGGGATCTCGATATTGGGTTTACCTGATTTGACTTCATCTAAAAAGTGGATCAGTTTTTGCATATCATAACTTTCAGGAAATCCTTTGCGATTCATGATGCCGCGTTCTTCTAACACTTTATTCGGATGTAAAAAGCCGTCTGTGGTGATCAATTGGACTTTACGTCTTGAAAATAAACGGTCGAGTAGGGTTTGTAAAACTCGAGCTGTCGTACTTTTCCCGACGGCCACACTACCAGCGATCCCGATAATAAAAGGAGGCATTTTTTCATAGCGATGTAAAAAGAGCCCTTTACTCAAGGTAAGCGATTCAAATTCTTTCATGTATAAATGGATCAAATGACAAAGTGGGATGTAGATATCTTCTACATCTTGCATCGAGATGCGGTCATTCAAACTTTTGATGCTATCTAATTCTTCTTGGGTCAAAGGGGTGTGTCCTTTGCGATAAAATCCTTGCCACTCAGAGCGAGGGATTTGATAATAATTGGTCATTTCCTTCATGAGAAAGCTCCTTTGTTTAGTCTCAAGTAGTGTACCATAAAATTTCTTAAATTCGCAGAAGTGGGGTTATTTTTTAGTTAGGAGTTTACAAGTAAGTAAAATTTAGTATGATTAGGACAAAGACTTAAAGGAGTACGAAGATGAGCAATCACTATTACACCAAAAATCCGGATCTAGACCACAACTATTCGGAATTTACATTTGAATTAAAAGGACACACCTTTCGTTTTCTAACAGACAGCGGCGTGTTTTCAAAATCAACGATCGATTTTGGCTCCCGCGTCTTGATCGATGCCTTTTCTGATCGAGACTTACCAGAAGGCAAAATCTTAGATGTTGGCTGTGGCTATGGACCAATTGGCTTAGCCTTAGCTAAAACAACAAGCAGAACCATTGAAATGGTCGATATTAATGAGCGTGCCGTCGAACTGGCGCAAAAAAATGCCGCACACAATCAGATCGCAACGGTCGATATCCATCCTTCTTATCTATATGAGACGCTAAATGATACAGAGTATGCTGCGATCGTCAGTAATCCACCGATCCGTGCAGGTAAACAAGTCGTGCACCAAATTTTAACGGATGCCTATGCTTTATTAAAGGCTGCTGGAACCTTAACCGTTGTCATCCAAAAGAAACAAGGAGCGCCGAGTGCGAAAAAACGGATGGAAGAAGTCTTTGGCAATGCTGAGATCATCGCTAAAGACAAAGGATATTTCATTATCCAAAGTACAAAAGTATAAGAAGTACAGGACCGCAAAGATGCGATCCTGTTTTTCGTTTACTACTAGAAAGCGTTTACTAAATTTGGTAAACTGAAGAAAAAACTAAAGGGGGGCTCGTTGTGAAGTTAACGATTCGTCAAATTGCGGAACTTGCAGGAGTTTCGGTCACGACTGTATCACAAATTTTAAATAATAAGGGAAGTCGCTTTAGTGAAGAGACGAGACGCAAAGTATTGTCAATCGTCGATGAATATCATTATCGGCCAGATTTTTTTGCATCGAATCTAATCAAACGACATTCAAAAACGATTGGGATGATCGTACCTGATGTAACGGATTCTTTTTTTTCAAAGATTGTTGAAGGGGTCGAGCAATATATCAACCCATTAGGCTACATGTTGATTTTGTGTAATTCTAGACAAAGTTTGCAAAAAGAATTGAAATGTCTAGATGATTTAGCGCATCGTGCTGTGGACGGAATCTTACTTGCTACCCCCCATATGCTGCCTGAAGAATATAATTTAAACAGTGCATTTGCCAAACGAACACCGATGATTTTGATTGATCGCGGCATCAATCAACGTGATTCAGGGCGCTTGATCATCAAAGAATATGAGGGATCTTATTTAGCTGTAAAACATTTGATCCAACAAGGGCATCGTCATATCGGGATTTTAAAAGAAAATACAGGTTATTATCAATTGGAAGAACGATTCAATGGCTATCGCTTAGCTTTAAAAGATGCAGATATTCCATTTCGTAAACAATATGTCGTAAGCAATGAACTGACGATCTTAGGTGGTTATTTAGCAGCAAAAGAATTGTTGTACCGTAAAGAGATCACAGCGATTTTTTGTGGGAATGATCTGATGGCAATGGGCTGTTATAAGGCGATCCACGAATCCGGACGAAAAGTACCAGATGACATCTCAGTGATAGGTTTTGACGGAATTCAATTTACGGAGTATATGAGCCCGCCACTAACTACGGTAGCGCAACCAACTTTTGACATTGGCTTTACCGCAGCGAAGTTTTTAGTGGACGCGATCGAATTTCCTAAGCATCGAGTGCCAAATAAAATTTTTGATACAAAATTAATTATTCGTGAGAGCGTAAGACCATTGACAAATGGTTGATCGCCTTGTATAATCAACAATGTAAAGGCTTTCAATATATTTGTTGTTTTTAGTAAACTGTTTTACTAAAGTGGTTTACTAGTGATGATTTTAATGTATAATAAAGCTAAGTTAAGGAAGCGAGGTTCTTATCTATGCGCATGGTCGATTTAATCGAGAAGAAACGTGAAGGACAAAGTTTATCGAAACAAGAAATTGAATTTATTATTTCGGAATACACGAACAATCAAATTCCTGACTATCAAATGAGTGCACTTCTTATGGCGATCTTTTTTAAAGATATGACGGATGAAGAAATCACCCATTTGACATTAGCAATGGCTCATTCAGGAGAAGTAATGGATTTGACTTCGATCGAGGGCATTAAAGTAGATAAACATTCTACTGGTGGTGTTGGCGATACAACGACATTGATCTTAGCTCCACTTGTCGCAAGTGTGGACGTACCGGTTGCGAAAATGTCTGGTCGTGGTCTTGGTTACACAGGAGGTACCTTAGATAAATTAGAAGCGATTCCTGGATTTAAAATCGAAGTATCTGAATCACAATTTGTCGATTTGGTAAATGAAAGTAAAGTCGCTGTAATCGGTCAATCAGGAGATTTAGCTCCGGCAGATAAAAAATTATATGCCTTGCGTGATGTGACTGCGACAGTGGATTCGATCCCTTTGATTGCAAGTTCAATTATGAGCAAAAAAATCGCAGCTGGTGCTGATGCAATCGTTTTAGACGTGACGACCGGTGATGGTGCTTTTATGAAAAATCTAGACGATGCACGTCGCTTAGCACATACGATGGTTCGAATCGGAGCGTTAGCCAATCGCCAAACGATGGCTGTTATTTCAGATATGTCGCAACCATTAGGTGAAGCGATCGGAAATAGTTTAGAAGTCGTTGAAGCGATCGAAACATTGCAAGGAAACGGACCAGAAGATTTGACTGAAATGTGCTATGCACTAGGTAGTCAAATGGTGGTGTTAGCTAAAAAAGCGGACACGTTAGAAGAAGCTCGTGAATTGTTGAAAGAAGCTTTAGAAAGTGGACGTGCCTTAGAAAAATTCAAAGAAATGATCCACAACCAAGGTGGAGACGCAAGTATTGTGGATGAACCGGAAAAATTACTGACAGCACGTTATGAAATTGCAGTTCCTGCGAAAAAAAGTGGTGTGATCCAACAAATGGTCGCGAATGAGTTAGGAATCGCAGCAATGATGTTAGGTGCTGGACGTAAAACAAAAGAAGACGAAATCGACCATGCAGTAGGATTGAAGCTTCACAAAAAAGTAGGCGAATCTGTTTCAGAAGGAGACGTATTGCTAACGATCTTTAGCAATACAGAAGACGTTGAAGAAGTAATCGAATTGATCCAAGCAAATATTACGATCGGTGAGACGGGAGAAGAGCCTCCGTTGATCCACGAAATTATTACGGAATAACAAGCAGAAATGAGGAGCAAGTAATTATGGAACTAAATCGTATGATCGACCACACCATTTTAAAAGCAGATGCCACTAAAGAAGTGGTACAACGAATTATTGATGAAGCGAAAAAACATCGTTTCTACTCAGTTTGTGTAAATCCAACTTGGGTAGCCTTTGCAGCAGAACAATTAAAAAATGAACCTGTAGCAGTATGTACCGTAATTGGATTTCCTTTAGGAGCCAATACACCAGAAACGAAAGCATTTGAAACAAACGATGCGATCCAAAATGGTGCAGATGAAGTCGATATGGTAATTAATATCGGTGCTTTAAAAAGCGGAATGCTAGAACTTGTAGAACGTGATATCCGTGCAGTAGTAGATACCGCTAAAGATCGCGCATTAGTGAAAGTAATCATCGAAACAGCATTATTAACAGATGAAGAAATCGTAACAGCTTGTGAGTTAGCGAAAAAAGCGGGAGCAGATTTTGTTAAAACTTCAACCGGATTCTCAACAGGTGGTGCAAAAGTGGATCATGTTCGTTTGATGCGCACGACAGTTGGTCCTGAAATGGGTGTGAAAGCTTCAGGTGGGATTCATAGCGAAGCAGACGCTTTAGCGTTAGTTGAAGCAGGCGCAACTCGTCTAGGAACTAGTGCAAGTATTGCTATTATCTCTGGTCAAACTGGAGTTGGCTACTAAAGGAGTGACATATATGTCAACAGCAAAACAAGAATGGATCGATGTTGCCATCGAGGCATTGGATAAAGCATATGTACCGTATTCACATTTTCCAGTTGGTGCGTGTTTAGTAACAAAAGACGGTCACATCTATCAAGGGTTAAATATTGAAAATGCTTCGTTTGGGCTAACAAATTGCGCGGAACGTACCGCTATATTTAAAGCAGTATCAGAAGGCGAACGCGAATTTCAACATTTGGTCGTTGCAGGACATACACCAGAACCGATTTCTCCATGTGGTGCATGTCGCCAAGTGATTTCTGAATTTTGTGCACCAGATATGCCAGTTACGTTAATTGGCGATGATGGGGTCAAAAAAGAAATGACTGTAGAAGAATTGTTACCATACTTTTTTACCGATAAAGATTTAAATGTATAATTTTTAATCCATGTTCATTCGGTCGTTTTCGACTTGTGAAAATAAAAAAACTATTTATAGGGGGCTTTACAGCAATGAAAAAAGCAAAATTATTTGGTTTAGGTGTAGTCGCACTTTCAAGTACTCTACTATTAGCAGCATGTGGAAGTAAAAGCGATGATTCATCAAAAGATAGTAGCAAGACAGATAACCACAGCGTAGCGTTAGTAACAGATATCGGTGGGGTAGATGACCGTTCGTTTAACCAATCTGCTTGGGAAGGCTTGCAAGAATGGGGTAAAAAACACGATATGAAAAAAGGTACTGGAGGCTATGATTATATCCAATCAAACGATGCTTCTCAGTATACAACAAACGTAAACAGTGCTGTACAAAATGGCTTTAAAACAATTTTTGGTATTGGTTACTTATTAGCTCCTTCTATTAAAGAAGCAGCAGCACAAAATGCAAATGTTAACTTTGCGATCATCGATGACGTTGTAGAAGCAGACAACGTGGTTTCTGCCACATTTAAAGATAACGAAGCAGCTTACTTAGCAGGTGTTGCAGCAGCTGAAACAACAACAACAAATAAAGTTGGTTTTATCGGTGGTGAAGAAGGTGCCGTAATCGACCGTTTCCAAGCTGGTTTTGAAAAAGGTGTTGAAGATACTGCGAAAAAATTAGGTAAAGAAGTAACTGTTGACGTACAATACGCTGGATCATTTGGTGACCCTGCTAAAGGAAAAGCATTAGCAGCTTCAATGTATCAAAATAACGCAGACATCATTTACCATGCTTCAGGTGGTACTGGTGCTGGTGTGTTCCAAGAAGCGAAAGCAATCGATGAGCAATTAACTGAATCAGAACTTGCAACAAAACAAGTTTGGGTTATCGGTGTGGATAGCGATCAACAAGACGAAGGTAAATTCAAAACAAAAGACGGTAAAGAAGCTAACTTTACATTAACATCAACACTTAAAGGTGTAGGTGCTGCTGTAGAAGATATTTCAACTCGTGCTTTAGATGACAAATTCCCTGGTGGACAACACTTAGAATATGGTCTTAAAGACGGTGGTGTAAGCATCACTGATGGTTACTTATCAGATGCAGCGAAAAAAGCAATCGATGAAGCGAAACAAGAAATCATCGATGGCAAAATCACTATCCCAGAAGCTCCAGAAAAATAATTCAACATTCAGAGGTGGTCAGGCGAATCAGATCGCCTCTGTTCTTGGTTTTTTTACGAAAGGAGAAGCGTGTCTTCTCTTTTGGTAAGGAAATCCTTCCTTTAGTTGACACAAATAACCGCAGAAAATAAGTAAGGATGTGAATAAAGTGGCCCAAGAGCAAAATTATGTCATTGAGATGCGTCACATTACGAAGCAATTTGGTACCTTTAAAGCCAATGATGACATTAATCTGCAGCTACGAAAAGGAGAGATCCACGCATTATTAGGTGAAAATGGTGCGGGTAAATCGACGCTGATGAACATGTTGTCTGGTATTTTGGAACCAACCTCAGGCGAAATTTTATTGAATGGAAAAGAAGTGAACATTTCAAGTCCGACAGTAGCCAATCGCTTAGGTATTGGGATGGTGTATCAGCATTTTATGTTAGTGGATGCTTTTACAGTAACAGAAAACATTATTTTAGGTAGTGAAAAAACGCATTTTGGTATGTTAAACAAAAAAGATGCACGTGCTGAAATCGAACAAGTTTCAAAACAATATGGTCTTTCTGTTGATCCTGATGCGTTAGTTCGCGATATTTCAGTCGGAATGCAACAACGGGTTGAGATTTTAAAAACATTGTATCGTGGTGCCGATGTGTTGATCTTTGATGAACCAACTGCTGTATTAACACCACAAGAAATCGAAGAATTGATTGCGATCATGAAAGAATTAGTTAAAGAAGGCAAATCGATTATTATCATTACGCATAAATTAGACGAGATCAAAGCAGTAGCTGATCGTTGTTCAGTTATCCGTCGTGGTAAGAGTATCGGAACTGTTGATGTAAAAGACGTAACCTCACAACAGCTAGCAGATATGATGGTTGGACGTGCGGTATCGTTTAAAACAGCGAAAAAAGAAGCAAGACCACAAGAAGTTGTTTTGAGTGTCGAAAATCTTGTCGTTAAAGAAAATCGTGGACTAGAAGCAGTTAAAGACTTAAGTTTAGAAGTTCGTGCAGGAGAAGTATTAGGGATCGCCGGAATCGATGGTAACGGTCAATCTGAATTACTTCAAGCTTTGACTGGATTACGCAAAGTCGAAAGTGGCGAGATCAAATTAAATGGAGAATCGCTTACTAATTTATCTCCGCGTAAAATTACAGAAGCTGGTGTCGGTAACGTCCCTGAAGACCGCCACAAATATGGTTTGGTTTTAGAGATGTCTTTAGCCGAAAATATCGGGATCCAAACTTACTATCAAGAACCTTACAGTAAAATGGGTGTGCTAAATTATGGTGAGATCAACGAACACGCGCGTGATTTGATCCAAGAATTCGACGTGCGAACAGTAAGTGAACTTGTCCCAGCCAGTGCATTATCTGGTGGGAACCAACAAAAAGCCATTATCGCACGTGAGGTCGATCGTAATCCTGATCTATTGATCGTAGCCAATCCGACACGTGGATTAGACGTAGGGGCAATCGAGTTTATCCACAAACGTTTGATCGAGCAACGTGATAAGATGAAAGCTGTTTTACTTGTTAGTTTTGAACTAGAAGAGATCTTAAATGTTTCGGATCGAATCGCCGTGATCCACGCTGGTAAAATCGTGGGTATCGTTGATCCAAAAGAAACATCAGAAAAAGAATTAGGGTTGTTGATGGCAGGATATTCATTAGAAGAAGCCAGAAAAGAGCTAGCTGAGGTAGGTGAGACTGTTGAATAATCGAGCAGAAAAAATTAGAAATCTGTCGGTTCCGATCATTGCGGTTATCTTGGGATTCCTTCTAGGTGGCTTGATCATGTTGATCTTTGGGTATAATCCAGTGACTGGATACCAAACAATGTTTCGAACTGTATTTGTAGATATGCAGTCTGGTGGGATCAATGCCAGAAATATCGGAGAAGTATTTGTAACCGCAGCGCCGTTGATTTTTACAGGTCTTGGGTTTGCCGTAGCTAACTCAGCTGGATTCTTCAATATCGGGCTTTCAGGCCAAGCGCTTTGTGGATGGGTTGCTAGTATTTGGGTAGCGTTATCGATGCCAGAAGCATCAGCAATCGTCGTATTACCAGCAGCGGTAATCGCAGGGGTGGTAGCAGGAGCAATTGCTGCAGCGATTCCAGGGATCTTACGTGCATTCTTTGGCACGAGTGAAGTAATCGTAACCATTATGATGAACTATATTTTATTATACGTTAGTACACATATCGTAAACAACGTGATGAGCCCAGATATTATCTCGACTAAAGGGGTAACAAAGACGATTTCAAGTAGCGCCTCTTTGCAAACAAGTTTTTTATCTAATTTAACTAATGGTTCACGTCTAAACTTAGGAATCTTCTTTGCTATCCTATTTCTAGTATTGATTTGGTTCTTAATGAAGAAAACGACATTAGGATTTGAAATCCGTTCAGTAGGGTTGAATCCATTTGCTTCAGAATATGCAGGAATGAGCAGTAAACGTACGATTATTATTTCGATGGTGATCTCAGGAGCACTTGCAGGATTTGGTGGAGTGGTTCAAGGTCTTGGAACATTCAACAACTTCTTTGTTCAAGGATCATCATTAAGTATTGGATTTGATGGAATGGCCGTATCGTTATTAGGTGGCGGTAGTTCGATCGGGATTTTCTTAGCTGCTATTTTATTTAGTATCTTAAAACTTGGTGGACAAGGAATGCAATTTGCCGGTATTCCATCAGAATTAGTCGATGTAGATATTGCGATCATTATCTTCTTTATCGGAATTAGCTATGTAATCCGTTTTGTTTTAGCAAAATTCTTCCAAGGTAAAAAAGAAGTGGTTGTTGTAAATGAAATTGAAACCAAACCAGACGATGAATCACAGGAAGGGGGTACGATCTGATGAGTATCAATGAGATTGCATCAATTGTAACCCAGACATTGATTTATGCCGCACCGCTGATCTTAACAGCATTGGGCGGAATCTTTTCAGAGCGTAGCGGGATCGTAAACGTAGGACTTGAAGGAATTATGGTAATGGGTGCGTTTAGCTCAATTGTCTTTAACTTAACGTTTGCGGATCAATTTGGTAGTTGGACACCGTGGTTAGCCATGTTATGCGGTGGACTTGTCGGAATGATTTTCTCAGTGTTACATGCGGTAGCGACCATCAATTTCCGTGCTGATCATATCATTAGTGGTACTGTATTGAACTTGATGGCTCCAGCTTTAGCAGTCTTTTTAGTTAAAGTAATCTATAGTAAGGGGCAAACGGATAATATTACACAAATCTTTGGATATTATACGTTCCCAGTGTTAAGTGATATCCCGGTAATCGGAAAAATCTTTTTCACCAATACGACGTTACCTGCATACTTTGCGATTTTAGTAGCAGTATTGGGTTGGTTTATTATCTTTAAAACAAAATTTGGATTACGCTTGCGTTCTGTGGGTGAACATCCACAAGCGGCAGACACTTTAGGGATTAACGTATATGCGATGCGTTACTCAGGTGTATTGCTATCAGGATTTTTAGGTGGTATGGGTGGAGCATTGTTCGCTCAATCGATCTCAGGACGTTTTGCGGTAACAACGATCTCAGGACAAGGTTTCATTTCATTAGCTGCCTTGATCTTTGGTAAATGGAATCCACTTGGTGCAATGGGAGCTGCGATCTTCTTTGGTTTCGCACAAAACTTGAGTATCGCTGGACGCAATATTCCAGTCATCAATTCGATTCCAGATGTGTACTTACAAATTACACCATACGTATTAACAATTATTGTTCTAGTGATTTTCCTTGGAAAAGCTTCAGGGCCAAAAGCGAATGGTCGTAACTATATTAAATCTAAATAAGGTATCTAAAAGGGGTGAGAGGAAGGAGAGAAGTCAACTTTGTCTTGCCCCTTTTTTATAAAGCATCATAATTAAAAGAAAGCAGGGATAATATGTTTAAACGTGTACATTTGATCGTCATGGATTCAGTGGGAATTGGTGAAGCTCCGGATGCGGATAAATTTAACGATGTGGGCTCAGATACATTGGGTCATATCGCCAAAGAAGCTGGATTAACGATCCCTCATCTTGAACAATTAGGATTAGGTACGATTAAACCTTTAGATGGTGTCGAAGATGTTGCTGATCATAAAGGTTATGCTACAAAATTAGAAGAGATCTCAGTAGGAAAAGATACGATGACTGGTCACTGGGAGATCATGGGCTTAAATATTAAAACGCCTTTCCGCGTTTTTCCAGATGGATTCCCAGATGAATTATTGAAAAAAATCGAAGAGTTCTCAGGTCGTAAAGTCGTGTGTAACTTGCCATATTCTGGAACAAAAGTCATTGATGATTATGGTCCAGGACAAATGGAAACAGGGGATTTGATCGTCTATACTTCAGCTGATCCGGTGTTACAGATCGCCGCGCATGAAGACATTATTCCATTAGAAGAGTTGTATCGTATTTGTGAATACGTACGTGAGATCACAAAAGATGATCCTTATATGATCGGTCGTATCATCGCACGTCCTTATGTGGGTGAACCAGGTAACTTTACCCGTACTGCTAATCGTCATGACTATGCATTAGATCCATTTGGTCATACCGTGTTGGATTCATTAAAAGACAATGGTAAAGATGTGATCGCTGTTGGAAAAATCAATGATATCTTTAATGGTCAAGGGATTACGGATTACGTCCGTACAAAGAGCAACATGGATGGAGTCGATCAATTGCTTAAAGTGATGGAACAAGACTTTGAAGGACTAAGCTTTACAAATTTAGTAGACTTTGACGCGTTGTTTGGTCATCGTCGCGATGTACAAGGGTACGCAAAAGCGATCGAAGACTTTGATGCGCGAATCCCAGAAATCATCGAGGCCATGCAAGAAGATGATCTATTGATGATCACTGCCGATCACGGAAATGATCCAACGTTCCCAGGAACAGATCACACTAGAGAATATGTACCATTACTTGTATTTAGTAAAAAATTACAAGGACAAGGGAAATTATCTCAAGGTCATTATGCCGATATTTCTGCTACGATTGCCGAAAACTTTGGTGTTCCGGCAACAGAAAACGGCGAAAGTTTCTTAAATCAATTAAACTAGGAGTGTAGAGATGACAACATTTAACGAACGTTTAACAGAAACCACGACTTTTATCAAAGAAGCAGGAGTTAAAGAAATTGATTTTGGTTTGATCTTAGGTTCAGGATTAGGTGAGTTGGCTGATGAGATCACTGATGCGATCGTGATTCCTTATGGGGATATCCCACATTTTCCAGTTTCAACAGTCGTAGGACATGCTGGACAATTGGTTTATGGTGAATTAGCAGGTAAAAAAGTCTTAGCGATGCAAGGACGCTTCCATTTTTATGAAGGTCATTCAATGGACGTTGTAACCTATCCGGTACGTGTGATGGCTGCATTAAAAGCACATTCATTGATCGTAACGAATGCTTGTGGTGGAGTCAATGAAAGCTTCACACCAGGAGATTTGATGTTGATCACTGATCAAATCAACTTTATGGGCACCAATCCTTTAATTGGAAAAAATATCGATGACATGGGTCCACGCTTCCCAGACATGAGTCAAGCTTTTGACCCTGAATACCGTAAAGTAGCCAAAGAAATCGGTGAGAAAAGTGGTTTGCATCTAAAAGAAGGCGTCTACATGGGATTCACTGGTCCAACATATGAAACACCAGCTGAGATCCGCTTTGCCCGTACGATCGGAGCCGATGCTGTTGGGATGTCGACCGTTCCTGAAGTTATCGTAGCTGTTCACAGTGGCTTACGTGTATTGGGTGTATCTTGTATTACCAACTTAGCAGCAGGGATGCAAAAAGAGTTGAATCATGAAGAAGTTGTGGAAACGACAGAACGTGTCAAACAAGAGTTTAAATCATTGATCAAAGATACGCTAGCTGCGTTATAAAGGAGAGAATTACATGAGTGTACACATTGAAGCCAAAGAAGGCGAAATCGCAGATAAAATTTTACTTCCTGGTGATCCGCTACGTGCCAAATATATTGCTGAAACCTTTTTAGAAGATGTCGTTTGCTACAATAACGTTCGTGGCATGTTAGGATTTACAGGAACATATAAAGGAGAGCGCATTTCTGTACAAGGAACTGGTATGGGCATGCCTTCAGCAGGGATCTACATGCAAGAGTTGATCCAATCTTATGGTGTGAAAAAACTGATTCGTGTGGGGACATGTGGCGCGATTTCAGAAGATGTTCACGTGCGTGATTTGATCATCGCTCAAGGAGCTGTAACGAGTTCTTCAATGGTTCAAAAACATTTTGGTGAATTCCACTTTGCACCGATCGCTGATTTTCAGTTATTAAAAACAGCTTATGAATTAGCAACAAAAGATGGTGTAACGACACATGTCGGAAATATCTTATCAGAAGATACCTTCTATAAAGATGATATGGCGTCAACGTTACGTTTAGCTGATTATAATGTAATGGGTGTAGAAATGGAAGCGGCGATCCTTTATTATCTAGGCGCAAAGTTTGGCGTACAAACGTTAGCGATCTGTACCGTGAGCGATCATATCGTAACTGGTGAAGAAACGAGCGCTGCAGAGCGTCAAACAACCTTTAATGACATGATTAAAATTGGCTTAGAAACAGCAATCGCATAAGAAAAAAAGCAGGTATACAAGCCAAATTAGTGGTATACCTGCTTATTTTTTAGTATTGTAGACCATGTATTAGATAGAGAGGATGAACATAGATGGAAAATTTTACATTTAATGTAAGCACAGATATTCGTTTTGGGAAAGATCGTTTAGGCGAACTACCTGAAGTTTTAAATCAATTTGGAAAACGCGTTTTATTAGTATATGGCGGAGGCAGCATTAAACGCAGCGGCCTATATGGTAAAATCATGGACCTAATGAAAGAAAACGGCAACGAAGTCTTTGAAGTTTCAGGTGTTGATCCAAATCCACGTATTGAAACAGTAGAACAAGGTGCTGAAATTTGTAAAGCAGAAGATATCGATGTGATTTTAGCTGTCGGTGGTGGTTCTGTTATTGACTGTAGTAAAGCAATCGCTGGAGGCGCATTTTATGAAGGCGATCTTTGGGAAATGGTAGAAAAACGTGGCTATATGGGCGATGCTGTACCATTAGTAACGATTTTGACTTTAGCTGCTACAGGTAGTGAAATGAACCGTGGTTCAGTAATCACAAACTTAAAAACAAAACAAAAATTAGGCTTTGGTGGACCAAGCTTCTTACCAAAAGCTTCATTCTTAGATCCAACGTTGACGTTTACTGTAAGTGAATATCAAACAGCTGCTGGTTCTGCAGATATCTTCAGTCACTTAATGGAAAATTATTTTGACTTAACGCCAGGAACTGATGTACAAGATGGTGTAGCGGAAGGTTTGATGCGTACAGTGATCCAAAATGCACCGATCGCGTTAAAAGATCCAGAAAACTACGATGCACGTGCTAACTTAATGTGGGCAAGTAGTTTAGCATTAAATGGCTTAACAGGTAGCGGTAAAGCAGGGACTTGGTCAACTCACCCAATGGAACATGAATTAAGTGCCTTTTACGATATCACTCATGGTATTGGACTTGCGATCTTAACGCCACGTTGGATGGAACACGTATTAAACGATGAAACAGTGGATAAATTAGCTCGTTTTGCACGTGAAGTTTTCCACGTTCAAGAAAGTGTTCCAGAAATGGCAGCACGTATGGGAATCCAAAAATTATACGATTACTTTGTAGCATGTGGTATCCCAATGACATTACCAGAAGTAGGGATCGAAGATGATTCTGCTTTTGAAGAAATGGCTGCTCAAGCTGTTGCGCACAGCAAAATCGATACTATTGGTTTCCAACCATTAAAAAAAGAAGATGTTGTCGCAATTTATGAAGCATGTATGACACCTTCAAGCTTTATCTAAATAAAAAAAGAGGGTGTGATAGAAATTTGTCACACCCCCTTAATAAAAAGACGGCGTTTCAGAAGTAGCTCCGTCAAAAATAAGCCGAGTCATTACCGAAATAGGTGAACCTATTATCGGAATGATACGGCTTATTTTTTGGAGCTGCCCACTTCTTTGACAGCCTCTTTTTAATTATAAGTAGTATTTTTTCGCTACTGATAAGTCATCGTTTAATTCGTAAACTAAAGGTTGACCAGTAGGGATTTCTAGATCCATGATATCTTCATCAGAGATTTGTTCGATGTGTTTTGCTAATGCACGTAAAGAGTTACCGTGAGCTGCTACTAAAACAGTTTTACCGTCTAATAAAGCAGGCGCGATTTCATCTTGCCAGAAAGGTAAAGCACGTTCTAGAGTTACTTTTAAGTTTTCTCCTCCAGGTACGTCGCGAGGGTCTAGGTCAGCGTAACGACGGTCGTTTGCTGCAGAACCTTCATCAGTTGCTTCCATTAATGGAGGCAATACATCGTATGAACGACGCCAAATGTGCACTTGGTCATCTCCGTATTTTTCAGCAGTTTCTTGCTTGTTTAATCCTTGTAATTTACCATAATGACGTTCGTTTAAGCGCCAAGATTTTGTTTGAGGTACCCATAATTGATCAGAGTATTCTAAAATGTAGTTACAAGTTTTGATGGCACGTGTTAAAACAGAAGTGTAGGCAACGTCAAATTCGATCCCTGCTTCTTTGATTTTACGTCCGCCTTCTTTGGCTTCTTCAACACCTTCAGGGGCTAAATCAACATCCGCCCAACCAGTGAATTGGTTTAATTTGTTCCATTCGCTTAATCCATGACGAGAAAAAACTAATTTTGGCATAAAAAAACTCTCCTTTTGTGTGGTTTTCCGAAATTTTTCATTCCGTGTTTATTGTACACTTTTTTACATAGTTTTTCCACGAAAATCTATAAGGTATCTGTTTTGCTTGGTACGTGGATCGTTTTCACACCGTCTGCAGCACCCACGATGATCGTATGCGCCATATCTAGAAATAAACCATGCTCCACAACACCAACTAAATGATCCAATTCATCCGCAAGTGCATGCGGCGCTCGGATTTCTTCTAAGTGAAGATCGATAATATGGTGTTTACAATCGGTCACTAATTTTTCGCCGTCTTGATCTAAACGAAACGTTGGATGGTACTCTTGGCTTTCAAAATAGCTAAACAATTGTTCTTCTCCGTACGGAATGACTTCGATAGGGAGGGGGAAGTTTCCTAAATGTTCGACTAATTTTGATTCATCTACGATCCAAATGACTTGTTTGGAATTTGACGCGACGATTTTTTCAAATAGTAAAGCTGCGCCGCCACCTTTGATTCCATGAAACTCTGCAGATACTTCATCCGCGCCGTCGACTACAACATCCACGTAAGGGACTTCATCGATCGTGGCAACTGGGATCTGACAATCGATGGCTTGCTGTTTAGAAGCAAAAGAAGTGGGAACACCGGTAATCTGCAAGTGTTCGTCACGTACGCGTCGGCCAAGTTCTTCAATAAAATAGTACGCAGTTGAACCGGTTCCTAATCCTACGATCATCCCGTCTGTAATATAAGAGGCTGCTTCAATTCCTACGAGCTGTTTTAAATTCATGTCCATCACCTTTATGTTTAGATTTGTTACTTCTATTATAGTAAGAAAGATCAAAAATAGACAGTCTAGACCGAAAAGATGAGAAAAAATTTTATTCGAAAAAAATGAAAAAAACTCTACAAGATTTATTGACAGCTTTGAAAATGCATGTTAATCTATTAGAGGTGCTTTAAATACAGGTCTCATTTTGAGACGTGCTGACTGTGAAAGTACACTTTCATGCAAGGCAACTGTCGTTTGCATTATTTTTTATCTAAAAAAAAGAACCACCTGGATGTGTGGGTCTATATCAGAGAATCAGGAAGGAGGATGACAAGGGATGCCTACAATTAATCAATTAGTACGTAAACCTCGTAAATCTAAGGTTGAAAAATCAAATTCACCTGCACTTAATAAAGGATACAACAGCTTCAAAAAAACTCAAACAAATGTGAGTTCACCTCAAAAACGTGGGGTAGCTACACGTGTGGGAACTATGACTCCTAAAAAACCGAACTCGGCTTTACGTAAATATGCACGTGTTCGTTTATCTAACTTAATCGAAGTTACTGCTTATATCCCAGGTATTGGCCATAACTTACAAGAACATAGCGTGGTTTTACTACGTGGTGGACGTGTAAAAGATTTACCTGGAGTACGTTACCATATCGTTCGTGGAGCGTTAGATACGGCTGGAGTTACTGACCGTAAACAATCTCGTTCTAAATACGGAACAAAACGTCCTAAAGCTTAAGTCTTTTAAGACGATAAACAGAACAAAACATACTATAAAAAAACCACTTTTCGGAAGGAGGAGTTACGGATGCCTCGTAAAGGTCCTGTTGCAAAACGTGATGTCTTACCAGATCCTATTTATAACTCAAAATTAGTAACTCGCTTAATCAACCGTGTAATGATCGACGGAAAACGCGGAGTTGCTGCAAATATCATCTACAATTCATTTGATATTATCAAAGAATCTACAGGTAATGATCCATTGGAAGTTTTCGAACAAGCAATGAAAAACATTATGCCTGTATTAGAAGTAAAAGCTCGTCGTGTTGGGGGTTCTAACTATCAAGTACCAGTTGAAGTTCGCCCTGAACGTCGTACTACTTTAGGTCTTCGTTGGGTTGTAAACTACGCTCGTTTGCGTGGAGAGCACACAATGGAAGAACGTCTAGCAAAAGAAATCATGGATGCTGCCAATAACACTGGTGCTTCTGTTAAAAAACGCGAAGACACTCACAAAATGGCTGATGCTAACCGTGCATTTGCACACTATCGTTGGTAAGATTTATTCCGCATATTTTATGCGGAATTTAGCTCTAACAACCATGTACTCGTAATGAGAGGAGAACACAACGAATATGGCAAGAGAATTTTCTTTAGAAAACACTCGTAATATCGGAATCATGGCCCACGTTGATGCTGGTAAAACAACAACAACAGAACGTATCTTGTACTACACTGGTCGTATCCACAAAATTGGTGAAACTCATGAAGGAGCTTCACAAATGGACTGGATGGAACAAGAACAAGAACGCGGGATCACGATTACATCTGCGGCAACTACTGCTCAATGGAAAGGGAACCGTGTCAACATCATTGACACTCCTGGACACGTGGATTTCACGATCGAAGTACAACGTTCATTACGCGTACTTGATGGCGCAGTAACTGTTTTAGACTCACAATCAGGTGTAGAACCTCAAACAGAAACTGTTTGGCGTCAAGCAACAGAATATGGCGTTCCACGTATCGTATTCTGTAACAAAATGGACAAAATCGGTGCAGATTTCTTATACTCTGTATCAACTTTACATGACCGTTTACAAGCAAACGCTCATCCAATCCAATTACCAATTGGTGCGGAAGATGATTTCACAGGAATCATTGACCTTGTGACAATGAAAGCTGAAATCTACACAAATGACTTAGGTACTGAGATCCAAGAAACTGAAATCCCAGAAGAATACCGTGAGTTAGCTGAAGAATGGCATGAAAAATTAGTGGAAGCTGTAGCGGAAACTGATGAAGACTTAACAATGAAATTCTTAGAAGGTGAAGAAATCACTGTCGAAGAATTAAAAGAAGGAATCCGTAAAGCGACTGTAGCGGTAGAATTCTACCCTGTAATGTGTGGTACGGCCTTCAAAAATAAAGGGGTTCAATTATTACTAGATGCGGTAATCGATTACTTACCATCACCTCTAGATATCCCTGCAATCAATGGGATTGACCCTAAAACGGACGAAGAAGTTACTCGTCCAGCTGACGATGAAGCTCCATTTGCATCATTAGCGTTTAAAGTTATGACTGACCCATTCGTAGGTCGTCTAACATTCTTCCGTGTGTATTCAGGTGTATTAGAATCAGGTTCTTACGTATTGAATGCTTCTAAAGGCAAACGTGAACGTATTGGACGTATTCTACAAATGCACGCGAACACACGTCAAGAAATCCAAAAAGTATACTCAGGAGATATCGCTGCAGCTGTTGGATTGAAAGATACAACAACTGGGGATACATTATGTGCTGAAAATTCACCAGTTATCCTTGAATCGATTGAATTCCCTGATCCAGTTATCGAAGTAGCTGTTGAACCTAAATCAAAAGCTGACCAAGATAAAATGGGTCTTGCTCTACAAAAACTAGCTGAAGAAGATCCATCATTCCGCGTTGAAACAAACGTTGAAACTGGTGAAACTGTAATCGCTGGTATGGGTGAGTTGCATTTAGATGTATTAGTTGACCGTATGCGTCGTGAGTTCAAAGTGGAAGCAAACGTAGGTGCTCCTCAAGTATCTTACCGTGAAACTTTCCGTGCTGCGACAAATGCAGAGGGTAAATTTGTACGTCAATCAGGTGGTAAAGGTCAATACGGTCACGTATGGATCGAATTTACACCTAACGAAGAAGGTGGCGGTTTCGAATTCGAAAACGCGATCGTCGGTGGGGTTGTTCCTCGTGAATACATCCCAGCTGTTGAAAAAGGTCTTGAAGACTCAATGGCAAATGGTGTGTTGGCTGGATATCCATTAGTAGATATCAAAGCGAAACTTTATGATGGTTCTTACCATGATGTCGATTCGAATGAAACAGCCTTCCGTGTTGCTGCTTCTATGGCGCTACGTGCGGCTGCGAAGAAAGCACAACCAGCTATCCTTGAACCAATGATGAAAGTTACTGTAACTGTACCAGAAGATTACTTAGGTGATGTAATGGGACACGTAACTGCTCGTCGTGGACGCGTTGAAGGTATGGAAGCACATGGTAATGCGCAAATCGTAAATGCTATCGTGCCTTTATCTGAAATGTTTGGATATGCAACAACTCTACGTTCTTCAACTCAAGGACGCGGAACATTCATGATGGTATTTGACCACTATGAAGATGTACCGAAATCAATTCAAGAAGAAATTATTAAGAAAAACGGCGGAAAAGCTGAATAATTTTTAATCATTCTTGAAATGCTTCAAAAAACTATATTTTTTTGAAACTTTCGTGTACAATAATGAACGATGATATGGGAAAGGGATCGATCTTTCGATTCCTTACCTATCAGATAAAATACTTTAAAACACTTAGGAGGAACATATAAAATGGCAAAAGAAAAATTTGACCGTTCTAAACCCCATGTAAACATCGGTACTATCGGACACGTTGACCATGGTAAAACTACTTTAACAGCTGCAATCACAACTGTTTTATCTAAAAAAGGTTTGGCACAAGCTTCTGCTTACGACCAAATCGATGGTGCTCCTGAAGAGCGCGAACGCGGAATCACTATCTCAACTGCTCACGTTGAGTACGAAACTGAAGCACGTCACTACGCTCACGTAGACTGCCCAGGTCACGCGGATTACGTTAAAAACATGATCACTGGTGCTGCTCAAATGGACGGCGCGATCTTAGTAGTATCTGCTGCTGATGGTCCTATGCCTCAAACACGTGAACACATCTTGTTATCTCGTAACGTAGGTGTTCCTTACATCGTTGTATTCTTAAACAAAATGGATATGGTTGATGACGAAGAATTATTAGAATTAGTAGAAATGGAAGTTCGTGACTTATTATCAGAATACGATTTCCCAGGCGATGACACTCCAGTTGTTGCAGGTTCTGCTTTGAAAGCTTTAGAAGGCGACGCTTCTTACGAAGAAAAAATCATGGAATTAATGGCTGCAGTTGACGAGTACATCCCAACTCCAACTCGTGACACTGACAAACCATTCATGATGCCAGTTGAGGATGTATTCTCAATCACTGGACGTGGTACTGTTGCTACAGGTCGTGTTGAACGTGGACAAGTTCGCGTTGGTGACGTTGTAGATATCGTTGGTATCGCTGACGAAACTGCTCAAACAACTGTAACAGGTGTTGAAATGTTCCGTAAATTATTAGACTACGCTGAAGCAGGCGATAACATCGGTGCTTTATTACGTGGTGTTGCTCGTGAAGACATCCAACGTGGACAAGTTTTAGCTAAACCAGCTTCAATCACTCCACATACAAAATTCTCTGCTGAAGTATACGTATTAAGCAAAGAAGAAGGTGGACGTCATACTCCATTCTTCACTAACTACCGTCCACAGTTCTACTTCCGTACAACTGACGTGACTGGTGTTATCGAATTACCAGAAGGTACTGAAATGGTAATGCCTGGTGATAACGTAACTATCGAAGTTGAATTAATCCACCCAATCGCGATCGAAGAAGGAACTCGTTTCTCTATTCGTGAAGGCGGACGTACTGTTGGTTCAGGCGTTGTTTCTACAATCCACGCTTAATTCTAACTTTACAATCAAAAAGACTGATGAATTTATTCATCAGTCTTTTTTTGTGCGATTTTTTGAGTTTTAGTGAAGTCATCTACACCACGATTTGGTTCTTTTGCGAAATAGTCAGCAAATTTCTGCGTCCAATCCTTGGTTTCGCGAGCTTCGCCGAATTTACGCATCGTGTCATCATAATGTTCGATATGTTGGTAATCTAATGGGGTGTATTGGTTATAATGCACTACAGTTTCTTTTGGAAGTCGAGGTTTGACCTTCATCTCCACGATCGGTTTTCCAATACTTAATCCTGCAATCGGTAAGACATAATCAGGTAGCGTAAGAAGTGATTTGATCTCAGGTAAATAATTGCGTACACTTCCAACAGGAACCGCGCCGAGACCAAGGGATTCCGTTGCGACTAAGGCATTTTCTAACGCCAATGCGGCATCGGTAGTCGCTGTAATCAATGGATCTAAGCCGTCGATGTTGTAAGCTGTTTGCTTTTGTTTTGCTACTTCAGCAGTGCGATAAAGATCGGCTACAAACAATAAAAAGACCGAACTTTTTTCAATATGTGGATTACCTGGATTTAGACGGACGAATTCTTGGCGTATCTTAGGATCAGTTAGTACAATAATCGAATAAAATTGGCCGTTCATCCAGCTTGGTGCTTGTCTAGCGGCAGCTAAGATTTGGTCTAATTCTTCAGACGATAACGTATAGGTTTCGTCAAATTGTCGATAGCTTCGGTGTGAGGTAAGTAGTTTGATTGTTTCGTTCATATAAGATCATCCTTTCCTAATTGGGTAGTGATATCAGAAAAACGCGTCTGAAAAATCTTGAAATCTTGAGTGTTCATTCGAGTATAGTTGATTCTACAGGCTATTGTATCATGACTGAATAAAAAAGCGGGAGCAAGTAAGATCTGTTGGTCCAAAAAAAGTTGCCAATCTTTACGGGTCAGTTTACGTTTTGTATACGTGATCCAGTAATAGATCCCGCCCTCGATTTTTTGATACTCCCACTCAGAGAAGGTGTCTAAAAAATGCGTGAATTGCTGACTTCTCTTTTCGAGTTGTTCAAGTAACTGTATTTGTTTTGGTGTATAAGAAGGATCATTTAATGCGACAGTTGCGAATAATTGTGGAAAAATATCCGTGGTTAACTCTGTTTTTTCTTTTGTTTGCAAAAAAGAGGTGATCAAACGTTTTGGTGCAATGATCCATCCGATATGAATCAATGGAGAAAATAATTTAGATAAAGAACCTAGATAAATGACTTGCTCTGGAGCAAGTTCGATAAATTTTGTCGGTGGTGTAGTAAAGTTTAGTTCCCCAAATACATCATCTTCCACAATAGGAATATGGTACATCTGACAAATTTTCACGATCTGTTTCCTTCTATTTAAAGACATCGTACGGCCAGTTGGATTTTGATGTGTAGGATTAAGGTAAAGCAAGTCGATTTTTTGTTGTTGACATAAATTTTCTAATGCTGTGGGTAAGATTCCTTCTGAATCTTGTGGCAATCCTTTTAGATGGATATTCAATGTGGCGAAAAAGGGTAACGCAAATAAAAATGAGGGATCCTCTGTAGCCACACAAGATCCTGGTGCTAGAAGAGTTTGTAAAATCAAGGATAATCCTTGTGTTGCGCCGGATGTAATCATGAGTTGGTCTATCTTGAGTGCAGGCGAAATACGTTGGTGCACATGTGTCAATAAAGTATCTAGTAAAGGAGCATACCCGGCAGTAGTTGTTTGTTGTTCTTGTTTTAAGATCGTCTCCCAAGACATCGCAGGAAAAGAAAAATCGGGGATCAGTGTGTCGGGTAAATCACCACTAAATAAATCTAATGTATCGGGTAAATTTTTTTGTTGTTTTAGCTTGGTCAAATAAGGATCTTCTTGTTTTTGCTTCACATATTGCGTATTTTGTAGCCAAGATAAAGGTGAACGTCGATTTCCGAGTTGGCCATCAGCGACTTTTGTTCCACTTCCTTGTTTTCTAGTGATCCAACCTAAACTTTGTAATTCATCTAAAGCACGAACGACTGTTGAACGATTTACAGAAAAATATTTTGCGATCGCTCTTTCAGGTAATAAACGTTCGCCAGGCAGTAACTGACCAGTTTCGATCTCATGGATATAATACTCCATGATGTTTCGATATAAAGGCTTTTTTGTCATGTCTTCACTCCTTTGTCAATTGGTTGGTTTAAAAATAAGCCAATTGGCTCTTTTCGTCAACTGTTATGTTGCGGTATGCTTTTTATCAGAAAGGGTGAGTGTATGAAACGAGTATTAACGATTGCAGGCTCAGATGCAACTGGCGGAGCAGGTTTAGAAGCAGATTTGAAAATTTTTGAAGAATATGGTTTATTTGGACAAGCGGCGATTACGACAATTGTGACGATGGATCCTGATACTTGGCAACATGAAGTCACAGAACTGCCCGTATCGTTAGTTGAAAAGCAATTGCTTTCTTCATTAAATGGTGGAGCTGTTGCGGCGATTAAAACAGGGATGTTGGGAAATGAAACGATCATCGAACAAATTCATCACAAGTTGACTCCCACCTATACAGAACATGTCGTGATTGATCCAGTTATTGCGTGTAAAGGGACTGCCCAAATCTTACAACCAAAGAGTGTAGCAGGGATCAAGCACTATTTATTGCCCAAAGCTTCTATTGTAACACCAAATTTGATTGAAGCAGGTATCTTGTCTGGTCTTGGAGAGTTAGAGACGTTAGCGCAAATGAAGGAAGCGGCAAAACGTATTCTTGATCAAGGTGCTGCGCGTGTTGTGGTAAAAGGCGGTAAACGTTTGAAGGGGAACGCTGCGATCGATCTGTATTATGATGGCGATTCTTTTGAAGAATTAGCGAATGAAAAAATAGCATCTAATAACAATCATGGAGCTGGCTGTACTTTTTCAGCAGCAATCACTGCCGGAGTTGCACAAGGGTTGGAGTACTTCGATGCAGTAGTCAAAGCAAAAGAAGTTGTTTATCAAGGGATTTTACATGGTGAACGTTTCAATCAACATGTAGGGCATTTAGATCATCATGCTTACTTTCGTGAGGTATCAAGATGACTAAACCAACAACGCAAAATATTGTATTTATTGCCTTATTTGCTGCATTGACCTTTGTGGCTACAACTATAAAAATTCCCTTACCAACTGGAGCATTCGTTCATTTAGGTAATGCGGTGCTTGTTTTGTCTATTTTGCTATTAGGATACACGAGCGGTTCTTTAGCAGGTGGGATCGGTTTTTTCTTGTTTGACTTGCTGAATGGTTATGCGACTGAAGCACCGTATTTTTTGATTGAAGCCTTTATTGTCGGAGGTGCGACTTATTTGGCATTTAACAGTTTTAAAAAGCATCCTACTCGTGTGTGGCAAATCGTAGTGATTGGATTAAGTGCAGGTGTAGCGAAAATTATCATGACCCAAATCAAAAATACAATCGTGCAATTATGGGTGGGGGTACCAACATTTGATCTTGCCTTTAAGACAGCACTTGTGAAACTGCCGGCGACGTTTACGAATGTCGGCTTGACGATTTTAGTTGTTGGGATTGTCTATTTTCCTTTATCTCAAGCCTTTTCTCGAATAACAAAACGTAAAATTTAAGCAAAACGGAACTTTTTTGAAAAAGTTCCGTTTTTCATGAAAAAATACTTGCTATTTAAGTTCATCCATACTATAATCGTAGAGGTGTTGCTTAGCTGTAGAGCTAGTAATATTGGTAGAACAATTTGTTCTGCCGGCTAAGAAACGAGAGGTTGCGACACGCCCGGACGCTTTGCCATGGACGAGCGTGACGGAAAATTTTCGTGGAGCTATGTCTACTTTTCAAAATAGGCGAAGGAGGGAAAACAATGGCAAAACAAAAAATTCGTATCCGCTTAAAAGCGTATGAACATCGTATTTTAGATCAATCTGCGGAAAAGATCGTAGAAACTGCAAAAAGAACTGGAGCTGACGTGTCTGGTCCAATTCCATTACCAACTGAACGCAGTCTTTACACTGTAATCCGTGCGACTCATAAATACAAAGATTCTCGTGAACAATTCGAAATGCGTACACATAAACGTTTAATCGATATCGTGAATCCAACACCAAAAACTGTTGATGCATTGATGAAACTTGATTTACCATCAGGCGTAAACATCGAAATTAAACTATAATTAAAAATAAGATGGAGGTGTAATCATGACCAAAGGAATCTTAGGGAAAAAAGTGGGGATGACTCAAATCTTTACTGAATCTGGTGAACTTATTCCAGTAACTGTTGTAGAAGCTACTCCTAACGTAGTATTACAACTGAAAACAATGGAAAATGACGGCTACGAAGCTGTTCAAGTAGGATACCAAGATTTACGTGAAGTTTTAAGTAACAAACCTGCGAAAGGTCATGTTGCAAAAGCAAACACGGCTCCTAAGCGCTTCATTCGCGAATTCAAGGATGTTGAGCTAGAGGGCTTAGAAGTAGGATCAGAAGTAAAAGTTGACGTATTCCAAGCTGGAGATATTGTTGACGTGACAGGAACAACTAAAGGTAAAGGATTCCAAGGCGTTATCAAACGTCACGGACAAAGCCGCGGACCTATGTCTCACGGTTCTCGTTACCACCGTCGTCCTGGATCAATGGGTCCTGTAGCACCTAACCGTGTGTTCAAAAACAAACGTCTTGCAGGACGTATGGGTGGAAACCGCGTGACTATCCAAAACTTGGAAGTTGTACGTGTTGACGCTGAACGTAACGTTATCCTAATTAAAGGTAACATTCCTGGAGCGAAAAAATCATTGATTACAATTAAATCAGCTGTGAAAGCTAAATAATTAGATAGGAAGAAAGGAGGAACTAAGGAATGCCGAATGTAGCATTATTTAAACAAGATGGAAGCCAAAATGGCGAAATTACTTTAAACGAAGAAATCTTCGGAATCGAACCTAATGAAACAGTTGTCTTTGATGCAATCATCATGCAACGCGCTTCATTAAGACAAGGAACACACGCTGTGAAAAACCGTAGCGCTGTTCGTGGTGGTGGCCGTAAACCATGGCGCCAAAAAGGAACAGGTCGTGCCCGTCAAGGTTCAATCCGTTCACCACAATGGCGTGGAGGTGGAGTTGTCTTTGGACCAACACCACGTTCATACAGCTACAAACTTCCTAAAAAAGTTCGTCGCTTAGCAATCAAATCTGTATTATCAGAAAAAGTTGCATCAAATAACTTGGTAGCAATCGAAGCATTAAGCTTTGACGCTCCAAAAACAAAAGAATTCAAACAAGTTCTTGCTAACTTGTCTATTGACACTAAAGTATTAGTAGTTTTAGAAAATGGTAATGACTTCGCTGCTTTAGCTGCACGTAACTTACCAAACGTTTCTGTAGTATCTGCTGATAACGTAAGTGTATTAGACGTTGTGTCAAGCACTAAAGTGTTAGCAACTCAAACTGCTCTTACTCAAATTGAGGAGGTGCTTGCATAATGAACTTACTAGACATTATTAAAAAACCAGTAATTACTGAAAAATCTATGTTAGCGATGGACGAAAAGAAATACACTTTCGAAGTAGACGTACGCGCAAACAAGACTTTAGTAAAACAAGCTGTTGAAGCAGCATTTGGTGTTGACGTGAAAAACGTAAACATCATCAACGTGCGTCCTAAATTTAAACGTATGGGTAAATATGCAGGATACACAAAAAAACGTCGTAAAGCTGTTGTTACTTTAACAGAAGCTTCTAAAGACATCGAATTATTCTCTGCTGAATAAGCAAAGAAACTAACTAAACTTTAATAGGAGGGAAAACAGACGTGGCTATTAAAAAGTACAAACCTACCTCAAATGGTCGTCGTAATATGACAAGTTCTGATTTTGCAGAGATTACAACTTCAAAACCAGAAAAAACATTATTGGCGCCGTTGAAAAATAATGCCGGTCGTAACAACAACGGACGTATCACTGTTCGCCATCAAGGTGGCGGTCACAAACGTCAATACCGTTTGATCGATTTCAAACGTAATAAAGATAACGTTGTTGCTACAGTTAAAACAATCGAATATGATCCAAACCGTTCTGCTAACATTGCGTTAGTTCATTACGAAGATGGAGTGAAAGCTTATATCTTAGCACCTAAAGGACTAGAAGTTGGCATGACTGTCGTTTCTGGACCAGAAGCAGATATCAAAGTTGGTAACGCGTTACCATTAGCAAACATTCCAGTGGGTACTGTTATCCACAATATCGAAATGAAACCAGGTAAAGGCGGACAATTAATCCGTTCTGCTGGTACAAGTGCTCAAGTACTTGGTAAAGAAGGTAAATACGTATTGATTCGTTTGAACTCAGGCGAAGTGCGCATGATCTTAGCAACTTGTCGTGCAACAATCGGTGCTGTAGGTAACGAACAACACGAATTAATCAACATTGGTAAAGCGGGTCGCTCTCGTTGGATGCGTAAACGTCCAACTGTACGTGGTAGCGTAATGAACCCTAACGATCACCCACACGGTGGTGGTGAAGGTAAAGCTCCAATCGGACGTAAAGCGCCAGTATCTCCATGGGGTCAACCAGCTCTTGGATACAAAACTCGTAACAAAAAAGCGAAATCAGACAAACTTATCGTTCGTCGTCGTAACGCTAAATAATTTTATTGACCATGTGTCGCATATTTTGAGAGGAGGTACACCATGGGTCGTAGTTTAAAAAAAGGACCTTTTGTCGATGATCATTTGATGAAAAAAGTCGACGCACAACAAGGTGCCGAAAAGAAAAAAGTTATCAAAACTTGGTCTCGTCGTTCAACAATCTTCCCAAGCTTCATCGGATTTACGATTGCTGTTTATGATGGACGTAAACATGTACCAGTTTACATTCAAGAAGATATGGTAGGACATAAATTAGGTGAATTTGCACCTACAAGAACTTATCGTGGACACGGAAGTGACGATAAGAAAACTAAACGCTAATTTGAGAGGAGGATATCAGAATGGCAGAACAAATTACATCAGCTAAAGCTGTTGCGAAAACAGTTCGCGTTTCTCCTCGCAAATCACGTTTAGTGATGGATTTAATCCGAGGAAAAAACGTTGCTGAAGCCATCGCAATCTTAAAGTTCACACCGAACAAAGCTGCAGGAATTATTGAAAAAGTTCTAATGTCAGCAATTGCTAATGCAGAAAACAACTTCGACTTAGATGTTGAAAACTTGGTAGTATCTGAAGGATTTGTTAACGAAGGACCAACTATGAAACGTTTCCGTCCACGTGCAAAAGGTTCAGCTTCACCAATCAACAAACGTACTAGTCATATTACGGTAGTCGTATCAGAAAAATAAGAGGAGGGACATTCAGTGGGTCAAAAAGTACATCCAATTGGAATGCGTGTAGGCGTCATCCGCGACTGGGATGCAAAATGGTATGCTGAAAAAGAGTATGCTGATTTTCTACACGAAGATTTAAGAATTCGTAAATTCATCGCGTCTAAACTTGCTGATGCTGCCGTGTCAACGGTTGAAATCGAACGCGCTGCAAACCGCGTGAACGTTTCAATCCACACAGCTAGACCAGGTATGGTTATTGGTAAAGGCGGATCTGAAGTTGAAAGCCTAAGAAAAGAATTAAACAAATTAACTGGTAAAAAAGTACACATCAACATCGTGGAAATCAAAAAACCAGATCTAGATGCTAAATTAGTAGCTGAAGGAATTGCACGTCAATTAGAAGGCCGTGTTGCTTTCCGTCGTGCTCAAAAACAAGCCATCCAACGCTCTATGCGTGCTGGCGCGCAAGGAATCAAAACTCAAGTATCAGGTCGTTTAAACGGTGCGGATATCGCTCGTAGCGAAGGTTACTCTGAAGGAACAGTTCCATTGCACACATTACGTGCGGATATTGATTACGCATGGGAAGAAGCAGATACAACATACGGAAAACTAGGAGTTAAAGTGTGGATCTATCGTGGAGAAATTCTTCCAACTAAAAAAAACACTGAGAAAGGAGGGAAATAAGCATGTTAGTACCTAAACGTGTAAAACACCGTCGTGAATTCCGTGGAAAAATGCGCGGAGAAGCTAAAGGCGGCAAAGAAGTTGCATTTGGTGAATATGGCTTACAAGCTGTTGATTCTCATTGGATTACTAACCGCCAAATCGAAGCGGCTCGTATTGCAATGACTCGTTACATGAAACGTGGTGGGAAAGTATGGATCAAAATTTTCCCTCATAAATCTTATACTGCCAAAGCGATTGGGGTACGTATGGGTTCTGGTAAAGGGGCACCTGAAGGTTGGGTATCTCCAGTTAAACGTGGAAAAATCATGTTTGAAATCGCTGGTGTACCTGAAGAAGTAGCACGCGAAGCGCTACGCCTTGCTTCTCACAAATTACCAATGAAAACGAAAATCGTAAAACGTGAAGAAATGGGTGGTGAATCGAATGAAGGTTAAAGAAATCAGAGAATTAACCACTGCCGAAATGCTAGATCAAGAAAAACAATTAAAAGAAGAATTGTTTAATCTAAGATTCCAATTAGCTACTGGCCAACTAGAAAACACTGCACGTATTAAAGAAGTTCGTAAGTCGATTGCACGCATTAAAACTGTAGTGCGTCAACAAGCTAATTAATTGTGGAAGGAGGCCATCTAGGTATGACTGAAGAAAGAAATCAACGTAAAGTTTACCAAGGTCGCGTGGTGTCTGATAAAATGGACAAAACAATTACAGTAGTAGTTGAAACGAAAAAAAACCACCCTATCTACGGTAAACGTATGAACTATTCTAAGAAATACAAAGCACACGATGAAAACAACGAAGCAAAAGTTGGCGATATCGTGAAAATTATGGAAACTCGTCCATTATCAGCTACGAAACGTTTCCGTCTAGTAGAAGTTGTCGAAAAGGCAGTGATTATCTAATCACACGAAGTTTTCCTATATAGATTGAATTGCAAAATCTGAAAGGAGGATACACATCGTGATCCAACAAGAAAGTCGTTTAAAAGTTGCTGATAACTCTGGTGCTCGCGAAATCTTGACAATCAAGGTCCTTGGTGGTTCAGGTCGCAAAACAGCGAACATCGGCGATATCATCGTTGCTACGGTTAAACAAGCAACGCCAGGTGGTGTTGTCAAAAAAGGTGACGTCGTTAAAGCCGTTATCGTTCGTACCAAATCAGGCGCTCGTCGTACAGACGGTTCTTACATTAAATTTGATGAAAATGCTGCGGTTATTATCCGTGACGATAAGAGCCCACGTGGAACACGTATCTTTGGCCCAGTTGCTCGTGAATTACGCGAAAACAACTTCATGAAGATCGTTTCACTAGCACCAGAAGTATTATAATTGTCACTTATACCCAAAGGAGGTGCGAAACACTCATGTTCGTGAAAAAAGGCGATAAAGTTAAAGTTATCACTGGTAAAGACAAAAACAAAGAAGGCGTAGTACTAGCTGCAATGCCTAAGAAAGATAAAGTTATTGTCGAAGGTGTTAACATCGTGAAAAAACACCAAAAACCTTCTCAAGCTGCTCCTCAGGGCGGAATCGTTGAAATCGAAGCACCAATTCATGTTTCTAATGTGATGGTCATTGATCCTTCTAACGGTGAAGCTACACGTGTCGGCTATAAAGAAGTAGACGGTAAAAAAGTCCGTGTTTCTAAAAAAACCGGTGAAGTTTTAGATAAATAATCAAATCAAGGAAGGAGGAGCTTGCTAAATGAACCGCCTTAAAGAAAAATATTCAAAAGAAGTTGTCCCATCATTGATGGAAAAATTTAACTATAGTTCAATCATGCAAACACCAAAAGTTGATAAAATCGTTATCAACATGGGTGTGGGTGATGCTGTATCTAACACTAAAAGCTTAGATAAAGCTGTAGAAGAATTACAATTAATTTCAGGTCAAAAACCTTTAATTACAAAAGCTAAAAAATCTATCGCTGGATTCCGTCTACGTGAAGGAATGCCAATCGGTGCGAAAGTAACGCTACGCGGCGAAAGAATGTACGAATTTTTAGATAAATTAGTATCTGTTTCTTTACCACGTGTACGTGATTTCCACGGTGTCAGCAAAAAAGCATTCGACGGACGCGGAAACTACACTTTGGGAGTTAAAGAACAATTGATCTTCCCAGAAGTAGATTACGATTTGGTAGATAAAGTACGTGGAATGGATATCGTTATTGTAACAACAGCAAACACAGATGAAGAATCTCGTGAGTTGTTAGCACAATTAGGCATGCCATTCCAAAAATAAAAAAAGGAGGCGAACTACGTGGCTAAAAAATCAATGATTGCTAAAAACAAACGTCCGGCTAAACATGCTGTACAAGAGTACACACGTTGTGAACGTTGTGGACGTCCACATTCAGTTTATCGTAAATTTAAACTTTGCCGTATTTGCTTCCGCGAACTTGCCTACAAAGGTCAAATTCCCGGCGTGAAGAAAGCTAGCTGGTAAACAAGTAAACTCGCATAAAGGAGGTAAATCATCTAATGGTCATGACAGATCCAATTGCAGATTTTCTAACACGCATTCGTAATGCCAACATGGTAAAACACGATGTATTAGAAGTACCTGCTTCAAAAATCAAACGTGATATCGCTGAAATCTTGAAAAAAGAAGGTTTCATCCGCGATGTTGAATATATCGAAGATGACAAACAAGGCGTGATCCGCGTATTCTTGAAATACGGTAAAAACGGTGAACGTGTTATCACTAACTTGAAACGTATCTCTAAACCAGGTCTACGTGCTTACGTTAAATCTGACGAAGTACCAAAAGTATTAAACGGTTTAGGTATCGCAATTATCTCAACTTCTGAAGGTGTTATCACTGATAAAGAAGCAAGAGCTAAAAACATTGGCGGCGAAGTTGTCGCTTACGTATGGTAATTTAAATAATACACAAGGAGGTGTCTCTAAGTGAGTCGTATCGGTAATAAGATTGTTGTTCTTCCTGCTGGTGTTGAAATCAAGCAAGAAGGTAACGACATTACAGTTAAAGGACCTAAAGGTGAATTAACTCGTACTTTCTCTTCTGATATTCAAATGAACATCGAAGGAAACGAAGTTACTTTTACTCGTCCAAATGATAGTAAAGAAATGAAAACTATTCATGGAACTACTCGTGCAAACTTCAATAACATGGTTGTTGGTGTAAGCGAAGGTTTCCAAAAAGCTTTAGAATTAATCGGGGTTGGATACCGTGCTCAATTACAAGGAAGCAAACTTGTATTGAACGTTGGTTACTCTCATCCGGTTGAAATCGTTGCCCCAGAAGGCATCACGATTGAAGTACCATCAAATACTTCAGTAATCGTTAAAGGTACGAACAAAGAAGTTGTTGGTGAATTAGCAGCTAACATCCGTGGCGTTCGTCCTCCAGAACCTTACAAAGGTAAAGGAATTCGCTATGTTGGTGAATTTGTACGCCGTAAAGAAGGTAAAACTGGTAAATAATCGTAAACCACAGCGTTTACGATTCACGGCTTAGGCCGATAAAAATTAAGAGGTGACAATTGTGATTACAAAACCAGATAAAAACAAAACACGTCAAAAGAGACATCGTCGTGTACGTAACAAAATCTCTGGTACTGCTGAGTGCCCACGCTTGAACATTTTCCGTTCTAACAAGAACATCTACGCGCAAGTAATTGATGACGTAGCGGGTGTAACGCTAGCAAGTGCCTCTGCCTTGGATAAAGAAATTTCAGGTGGAACAAAAACTGAACAAGCGCAAGCTGTCGGTAAATTAATCGCTGAACGTGCAGCAGCAAAAGGTATCAAAGTAGTAGTCTTTGACCGTGGTGGATACCTTTACCATGGCCGCGTAGCAGCATTAGCAACAGCAGCTCGCGAAAATGGACTAGAATTTTAGGAGAAGGAGGAACACCATTCATGGTTTATATTGATCCAAAACACTTGGAATTAGAAGACCGCGTTGTCGGTATCAACCGCGTAACAAAAGTTGTAAAAGGTGGACGTCGTTTACGTTTCGCAGCTTTAGTTGTTGTCGGTGATAAAAATGGCCACGTTGGTTTCGGTACTGGTAAAGCTCAAGAAGTACCAGAAGCGATCCGTAAAGCTGTTGAAGATGCTAAGAAAAACTTAGTTGAAGTACCAATGGTTGGTTCTACTATCCCTCATGAAGCTATCGGCGTATTTGGTGGTGGCCGCATCTTAATGAAACCTGCAGTAGAAGGTTCTGGAGTTGCTGCTGGTGGACCAGTTCGTGCCGTATTAGAATTAGCTGGGGTAGCTGATATCACATCTAAATCATTAGGTTCAAACACACCTATCAACGTTGTTCGCGCAACAATTGATGGATTAAAACAATTAAAACGTGTCGAAGAAGTGGCAGCACTTCGCGGCAAATCAGTTGACGAAATTATCGGTTAAGGAGGACAACAATAATGGCTGAATTAAAAATTACTTTAAGACGCAGTGTTATCGGACGTCCTCAAAACCAACGCGCAACTGTTAAAGCGTTAGGTCTTGGTAAAGTGAACAGCACTGTCGTTAAACCAGCTAATGATGCAATCAAAGGTATGGTTAACACAATCTCTCACTTAGTGGACGTAGAAGAAGTTTAATTATATAGATTTAGAGTTAGTAGTTTGATTAAGGAGGTGCCAAACCATGAAACTTCATGAATTAAAACCTGCAGAAGGATCTCGCCAAGTACGCAACCGCGTAGGACGTGGTACTTCATCTGGTAACGGTAAAACAGCAGGACGCGGACAAAAAGGTCAAAAAGCTCGTTCAGGTGGCGGTGTACGTTTAGGATTTGAAGGGGGACAAACTCCTTTATTCCGTCGTTTACCAAAACGTGGATTCACAAACGTGAACCGTAAAGAATACGCAGTTGTGAACTTAGATCTTTTAAATCGTTTTGAAGATGGAGCTGAAGTTACACCAGTTGCTTTAGTTGAAGCTGGAATCGTGAAAAACGCAAAAGCTGGAATTAAAGTATTGGGTAATGGAGAGTTAACGAAAAAATTAACTGTCAAAGCAGCTAAATTCTCTAAAACAGCAGAAGAAGCTATCGTAGCTGCTGGTGGATCAATCGAGGTGATCTAATGCTGAAACTTTTGAAGGATGCTTTTAAAGTAAAAGATATTCGCTCAAGAATTTTGTTTACAGTATTTATCCTATTTGTTTTTCGTATCGGTGCACATGTCGTTGTGCCCGGTGTCGATGCAAATAAGTTAAAAGATATCGCCGATCTACCATTCTTGAACATGCTAAATTTGGTGAGTGGTAGTGCGCTTCAAAACTTCTCGATCTTTTCGATGGGAGTTTCTCCTTATATCACCGCATCAATTATTGTTCAATTGTTGCAAATGGATATTGTTCCACGTTTTGTGGAATGGTCGAAACAGGGTGAAGTTGGTCGTAAAAAATTAAATCAAGCAACACGTTACCTGACATTGGTTCTAGGTTTCCTACAATCGATGACACTAACTGCTGGGTTTAACTTCTACACTCAATTCGGTTTTGTCTCAAATCCTAGTTGGCAAACATTTGTTACCATTGGGATCATCTTAACTGCCGGCACAATGTTTGTGACGTGGTTAGGGGAACAAATCACGGAAAAAGGAATCGGAAATGGGGTATCGATGATTATCTTTGCTGGGATCATCTCACGCTTACCTGTAAGTGTGAAAGGTCTTTACGAAGATTATTTCATCAATGTGCCTTCATCTGACTTATGGAAATCAACGATCTTCGTTGTCTTACTGATCATTGCTGTATTGGTAATCGTAACGCTAGTGACGTTCTTCCAACAAGCAGAGCGTAAAATTCCAATCCAATATACCAAACGAATTACTGGTGCTCCAACAAGTAGTTACCTTCCTTTGAAAGTAAATGCAGCCGGAGTTATCCCTGTAATTTTTGCTAGTTCATTTATTACAACACCTAGTGCGATCATTCAAGCATTAGGCAGTTCTTATCAAAATGAATCTTGGTTTGTTATCGTCCAAACGATCTTCAGTTATAACACTGTTCCTGGAGCAGCGATTTATACCGTGTTGATCGTGGCCTTTACATTCTTCTATGCTTTTGTTCAGGTCAATCCTGAAAAGTTATCCGAAAACTTGCAAAAGCAAGGAAGTTATATTCCAAGCGTTCGACCTGGTAAAGGAACAGAAGAATACGTCTCTTCATTATTGATGCGTTTAAGTACTGTCGGAGCCATTTTCCTAGGATTAGTAGCCTTGCTACCGATTTTAGCGCAAATGATCTGGAACTTACCACAATCAATCGGTTTAGGCGGAACAAGTTTGTTGATCGTTGTCGGAGTTGCACTTGAAGCTGCAAAACAGCTTGAAGGGTTAATGCTAAAACGTCAATATACTGGTTTTTTGAATTAAGGTTCTTGAGGTGTTGAGGATTTCCTCAACACTATTCAATGACTTAGGAGGAAACAGAATGAACCTCGTTTTAATGGGACTTCCCGGTGCAGGTAAAGGAACGCAAGCGGAACGTATCGTTGCAGCTTACAACTTGCCTCACATTTCAACCGGCGATATGTTTCGTGCGGCTATGGCCAATGAAACAGCGCTAGGTTTAAAAGCAAAATCTTACATGGATCAAGGAAATCTAGTACCTGACGAAGTAACCAATGGGATCGTTAAAGAACGTTTAGATGAAGCAGACACTGCGAATGGCTTCTTATTAGATGGCTTTCCTCGCACGTTAGACCAAGCAAAAGCGTTAGATGAGATGCTAAAAGAACTTGGAAAGAAACTAGATGCTGTAATTGATATCCATGTACCTGAAGAAATTTTAGTTGATCGCTTAACTGGTCGCTTTATGTGCCGCAATTGTGGTGCAACGTATCATCGTGAGTTCAATCCTCCAAAAGTGGAAGGTACTTGTGATAAATGCGGAGCGCACGAGTTTTATCAACGAGAAGATGATAAGCCTGAGACGGTCAAGAATCGTCTAGCTGTCAATATTAAAAGTAGTGAACCAATATTGAATTATTACAAAGAAGAAGGTTTATTACAGTCTATTGATGGGAATCGTGAAATCGATGCTGTGTTTGCAGATGTACAAAAGATCATCGAATAACGATCGATTGCCCGTAACCGACTTGAAGGCTGAGTGACTTTCTCTTGATATAATTAACCTGGCATGTTATAATGTGTCAGTCCGACTTCTTTAACGAGAAGTTTTTGAGAATATTAGGTGGAAGCATTGCATTCCGCCGTTTTATCGTGTGAAAATGCGAAAAAGTACAAGGAGGTACTGTGCGTGGCAAAAGAAGATATGATTGAAGTCGAAGGTACAGTCGTCGAAACTTTGCCGAATGCAATGTTTAAAGTCGAATTGGAAAATGGACATCAAGTTCTAGCAACAGTTTCTGGTAAGATCAGAATGCACTACATTCGTATTCTACCTGGAGACAAAGTAACGGTTGAATTATCACCGTATGATTTGAACCGTGGCCGTATTACTTATCGCTTTAAATAATTGTACTCCGTAAAAACACAGGAGGTATTATCATGAAAGTAAGACCATCAGTAAAACCAATGTGTGAACATTGTAAAGTAATTCGTCGTAAAGGACGCGTTATGGTGATTTGCCCAGCAAATCCAAAACATAAACAACGTCAAGGATAACCGGAGGTGTAACAAACTATGGCTCGTATTGCAGGAGTAGATATTCCTCGTGATAAACGTGTAGTCGTTTCTCTTACTTATATTTATGGTATTGGTAACACGACTGCGAAAAAAGTTTTAGCTAACGTTGGTGTTTCAGAAGAAATTCGTGTACGTGATTTAACAAACGAACAAACTGACGCTATCCGTGCTGAAATCGATAAATTAAAAGTTGAAGGTGACTTACGTCGTGAAGTTAACTTAAACATCAAACGTTTGATGGAAATCGGTTCTTACCGTGGAATCCGTCACCGTCGTGGATTACCAGTTCGTGGACAAAACACGAAAAATAATGCACGTACTCGTAAAGGCCCTTCTAAAACAGTTGCAGGCAAGAAAAAATAATTTTTAAGTGAAGGAGGTTAAATCTTCATGGTAGCAAAAAAAGTGAATCGTAAACGCCGTGTCAAAAAGAATATTGAAGCTGGGATTGCACATATCCACTCAACATTCAATAATACAATCGTAATGATCACTGATACTCATGGTAACGCGTTAGCATGGTCATCAGCTGGTGCATTAGGATTTAGAGGAAGCAGAAAATCAACTCCTTTTGCCGCTCAAATGGCAGCAGAAACTGCAGCTAAAGTAGCAATGGAACATGGATTAAGAACATTAGAGGTAACTGTAAAAGGTCCTGGTTCAGGACGTGAAGCAGCAATCCGTTCATTACAAGCAGCAGGCTTAGAAGTGACTGCAATCCGTGACGTGACTCCAGTTCCTCATAATGGGTGCCGCCCTCCAAAACGCCGTCGTGTTTAATGAGTGCTTCTCATTTGAGTTTTAAGTATTACGTCATTGAACAAGACACTTTTCGTTTTGAAAGGGGTAAGAGATAAGAATGATCGAATTCGAAAAACCAAGAATTGCAAAGATTGATGAAGAAAAAGATTATGGCAAGTTTATCGTTGAACCGTTAGAACGTGGATACGGTACGACATTAGGTAACTCTTTACGTCGTATTTTATTGTCTTCTTTGCCAGGGGCAGCAATCACGAATATTCAAATTGATGGCGTATTGCACGAATTCTCCACAGTAAAAGGTGTTCGAGAAGACGTGGCGCAAATCATCTTGAATATCAAAGGCCTAGCATTAAAAATGTATGGCGAAGATGAAAAAACCCTTGAAATCGATATTGCAGGTCCTGCTACAGTAACTGCTGGCGACATCCTTGTTGACAGTGATGTAGAGATCTTAAATAAAGATATGTATATTTGTACTGTTTCTGAAGGTGCTACTTTCAATGCTCGCTTAACCGTGAGACCTGGACGTGGATATGTTCAAGCAGACGAAAACAAAAAAGAAGACATGCCAATCGGTGTGTTACCTGTTGATTCTATCTATACACCAGTACGTCGTGTAAACTACCAAGTAGAAAACACTCGTGTCGGTCATAGAGATGATTTTGACAAACTAACAATGGAAATTTGGACAGATGGCTCAATTGAACCATTAGATGCAATGAGTCTAGCTGCAAAAATCATGACTGAACATTTAGACATTTTCGTGAATCTTACTGATGAGGCTAAACATGCTGAAATCATGGTAGAAAAAGAAGAAACGCAAAAAGAAAAAATGTTAGAAATGACGATTGAAGAACTAGATTTATCTGTACGTTCTTATAACTGTTTAAAACGTGCAGGAATTAATACTGTACAAGAATTAACTAATAAGTCTGAACCTGAAATGATTAAAGTACGTAATTTAGGACGCAAATCACTTGAAGAAGTGAAAGCGAAATTACATGACCTTGGTCTAGGGTTACGCAAAGACGATTAAACCTTTTTGAAGGAGGGGAAACCAAGTGAGTTATCGTAAATTAGGACGCACGTCTAGTCAACGTAAAGCGATGTTGCGTGATTTAACAACTGATTTATTCATTAACGAACGTATCGTGACGACTGAAGCTCGTGCGAAAGAAGTTCGCTCAACTGCAGAAAAAATGATCACTTTAGGTAAACGTGGTGATTTACACGCACGTCGCCAAGCTGCGGCATTCGTTCGTAATGAAGTAGCAAGTGTTCGTGAAGAAAACGAAGGGATCGTAGTTGAATCAGCTTTACAAAAGCTATTCAATGATATCGCACCTCGTTACACAGATCGCCAAGGTGGCTATACTCGTATCTTGAAGACAGAACCAAGACGCGGAGATGCTGCTAAAATGGTTATCCTAGAACTTGTTTAAAATCACACTTATCATCACTTTAGAGATGCATACAAGAGTGTTATGATGTTGGAAAGTTCAGACTTTCCGAGTCTAGCTCAGCGCTACCCCCTAGTTTGACTAGGGGGTATGCACTCATCATAAAGTGTAAGTGTTTTTTTTTACTCTCGAGTAGCTGTCTTGACAGCTTTTGGAAAGTGAAAAAAACTAAAAGCGCAAAACGTGTGGGAATCATTGCGTTTGAGCGCTTTTTTTGGTAGTGTTTGAAAGTAGACCAAATAGTGAGGGGAATAATATGGAACCGATTGTGGAATTAAAAGACTTAACGTTTCGATATCAACCAGATGATGAAAAACCAGCTTTAGATCAAGTTTCTTTGACGATCAATGAAGGAGAATGGGTGGCCATCATCGGGCATAATGGTTCAGGAAAATCAACCTTAGCAAAAACAATCAACGGCCTGTTATTGCCAGAAAATGGTGAAGTCCGTGTTAAAGGACAAACATTAGCAGAAGAAAATATCTGGGCGATTCGCCGAGCGGTTGGAATGGTCTTTCAAAATCCTGACAATCAATTTGTTGGGGCTACGGTCGAAGATGATATTGCTTTTGGGATGGAAAATCAAGGGATCCCTCGTGAGGATATGGTCACGCGTGTTCAAGAAGCTTTAGAACAAGTACGTATGACACCCTTTGCGACTAAAGAACCCGCACGTCTTTCTGGTGGACAAAAGCAACGTGTGGCCATTGCAGGTGTCGTAGCATTACGGCCAGATGTCATTATTTTGGACGAAGCAACGAGTATGTTAGATCCTGAAGGTCGCTTTGAAGTAATCGAAGCAGTAAAAAAAATCAAAGAAAAAAATCAATTGACCGTAATTTCGATTACCCACGATATCGATGAAGCAGCAAATGCCAATCGAGTATTGGTCATGAAACAAGGGCGTTTGTTCAAAGAAGGAACACCAGAAGAGATTTTTTCAGCTGGGCCAGAATTAATTGAACTGGGGTTAGATTTACCGTTTCCTGAAAAACTAAAATTAGCTTTAAAAGCACAAGGATTAGAAGTACCTAGTCAGTATTTGACCGAAGAAGGGATGGTGGAATGGTTATGGACATCCGTTTTGAACAAGTAGATTTTACCTATCAACCGAATAGTCCATTTGAACAACGCGTTTTATTTGATTTAGATTTTCAAATCAAAGACGGCAGTTATCACGCGCTTGTTGGCCATACCGGTTCGGGAAAATCCACGATCTTACAGCATTTGAATGCATTGTTAAAGCCAACAAAAGGTACGGTGACGATTGGTGATCGTGTCATTACGCCTACAACAAATAATAAAAATTTAAAACCATTACGCAAAAAAGTAGGGATCGTATTTCAATTTCCTGAATCACAGTTATTTGAAGAGACCGTTGCAAAAGATATTATGTTTGGTCCTAAAAATTTTGGTGTATCCGAAGAAGACGCAGCTAAGTTAGCAGAAGAATATATCGAATTGGTCGGTTTGCCGCTTGAAACCTTGAAAAAATCACCGTTTGATTTATCTGGCGGACAAATGCGACGTGTCGCCATTGCAGGTGTACTCGCTATGGAACCAGAAGTCTTAGTGTTGGATGAACCAACGGCAGGTCTTGATCCACAAGGACGTCGTGAGATGATGGCGATGTTTGCCCATCTACAAAAAGAAAAACAGTTGACGATTGTACTGGTAACCCATTTGATGGACGATGTAGCAGATTTTGCGGATTATGTGACCGTTTTAGAAAAAGGACGCGTTGTCAAACAAGGAACACCCAATGATGTCTTTCAAGACGTTGCATGGTTAGAAGAAAAGCAATTAGGTGTACCGACAGCGGCAGCATTTGCCAAACGTCTTCAAGAAAAAGGTTGGACATTTAATGAACTTCCGTTGACTGCTGAAGCATTAGCTAAAGTGATTTTGACGAAGGAGGGGCTTGCCCATGATGAATAAACTGATTTTTGGCCGCTATATTCCAGGCGATTCGATTATTCACCGTTTAGATCCTAGAACAAAATTACTGATGAGTTTTTATTTTATCGGGATTATATTTTTAGCTAATAACTGGCAAAGCTATTTATTTTTAGCCGTCTTTACATTTATTGCTATTTTACTGTCTAAGATCAACTTGGGCTTTTTCTTACGAGGAGTTCGCCCGCTATTGTGGCTGATTATTTTTACAGTAGCCCTTCAAATGTTCTTTACTTCCGGTGGAGAAGTCTATTGGCAATGGGGAATTTTTCGTTTGACGGAGTTTGGTGTAATAAATGGGATTTTTATTTTTTGTCGCTTCGTGTTGATTATTTTTATTTCAACTTTACTGACATTAAGTACACCGCCACTCGCTTTATCTGATGCGATCGAAGCGATTTTACGTCCATTAAAAGTAATTAAATTTCCTGTGCATGAAATTTCTTTGATGTTATCGATTGCCTTGCGGTTTGTTCCGACATTAATGGATGAGACAGAAAAAATCATGAATGCGCAACGTGCGCGTGGGGTCGATTTTGGTGAAGGTAGTATCGTGCAGAAAATGAAAGCCATCGTACCCTTATTGATTCCGCTATTTGTAAGTAGTTTTAATCGTGCGGAAGACTTAGCCACCGCAATGGAAGCAAGAGGATATCAAGGCGGCGATGGTCGCACGAAATATCGTATTTTACATTGGCAAGTAAAAGATACACTCACTGTGATCGTGTTTGTATTTGTGACAATCGGATTGGTTTGGTTAAAAAATTAGAAAAAACGAAAGCAACTGCCAAGCTTAGATGCAGTTGCTTTTTTTGTAGGAGTGAAGAATTATGGTAAGATATAAAGCAATTATCGCGTATGATGGTACGAATTTCCACGGATTTCAGCGTCAACAAAATGCACGTACCGTTCAAGAAGAGATCGAAAAAACATTGACCAAAATGGCTAGTAAACGAATTGAAATTCATGGTTCTGGACGAACAGATGCAGGAGTTCATGCATTAGGTCAAGTGATTCATTTTGATTTTCCTTATCCACGTCCATTAGAAAAAATGCGTTTTGGATTAGATACACAAACACCAGAAGATATTGCGGTGATTGAAGTAGAAGAAGTAGATGAAGCATTCCATGCCCGCTATTTAGTCAAAGAAAAAACGTATCAATTTCGCGTGCAACTTGGAAAACCAAGAAGTCCGTTCACTCGTTTTTATGCGAGTTATTTCCCATATGATATCGAGTTAGCAAAAATTGAACGCGCATTACCTGATTTTTTAGGAACGCATGATTTTACCTCATTTTGTGCTTCGGGAAGTTCGATCGAGGATAAAGTGCGGACAATCTATGAGGCAAGTGTGACATGGAAAGAAGAAACACAGGAATTAGTCTTTACATTTCGTGGGGACGGATTTTTATATAAAATGATTCGCATTATGGTGGGCACACTATTAAAAATTGGCAACCACCGAATGGATGAAACGAGCATTCCAGCAATTATTGCCGCCAAAGATCGTAATCTAGCAGGACCGACTGCTCATCCTGAAGGGTTATATTTAAAAGAAGTTAAATACGACTAAAAAAGAGGCTGTGACAGAAGTGATCAGCTCCAAGAAACAAGCCGAATAATTCCGGTAATAGGATCATCTATTTCGGTAATTATTCGGCTTGTTTCCTTAGGAGCTACTTTTGGAACACCGTTCATTCGTTTTTAGGGGGTGTGACAGAATTCTGTCACACCCCCTTTTTTATTAATATAATTCTAAGTATTGCTCACGTTCCCACTCAGTAACCGCTTGTCTAAAGGATTGCCATTCGATCGTTTTTGCTTCATAGAAGTTGTTAAAAATATGACTTCCTAATGCTTCAACAATGACATCATCTTTACGTAGCGCTTTTAAGGCTGAACGTAGTGTACCAGGTAAGTCAAAGATATTTACTGCTTCACGTTCTTCTTCCGTCATCACATAGATGTTACGGTCAACTGGTGCTGGAGCTTCTAATTTATTTTCGATTCCATCTAAACCAGCTGTTAATAATGCAGCTAGTGCCAAGTATGGATTCGCACTTGGATCCACTGAACGTAATTCTAAACGAGTAGATAGACCACGAGATTCTGGTACACGAATCAATGGTGAACGGTTGCGACCAGACCAAGCGATGTATACAGGTGCTTCAAAACCTGGAACTAAACGTTTGTAAGAGTTAACTGTTGGGTTACAAACTGCAGTATACGCTTTGGCATGTTTCATTAAACCAGCTAAAAATTGGTAAGCTGTTTCGCTTAATTGCATCTCGCCTTTTGGATCAAAGAAAGCATTCTCGTTGCCTTTAAATAAAGACATATTACAATGCATTCCTGATCCGTTGATTCCATATAAAGGTTTTGGCATAAATGTTGCATGTAAGCCATGTTTACGTGCAATCGTTTTTACGACCAATTTGAAGGTTTGGATATTGTCACATGCTTCGATTGCATTGGCATATTTAAAATCGATCTCATGTTGTCCAGGAGCCACTTCATGGTGAGAAGCTTCTACTTCAAAGCCTAGATCTTCTAATTCTAATACGATATCACGGCGACAGTTTTCACCTAAGTCAGTTGGTGCAAAGTCAAAATAACCACCTTGGTCATTTAATTCAGTTGTAATATTACGGTTTTCATCTAAACGGAAAAGGAAAAATTCAGGTTCAGGTCCTAAGTTAAATGATGTAAAGCCAAGTTCTTCCATTTTAGCTAAGGCGCGTTTTAAGTTTCCACGAGGATCTCCAGCAAAAGGAGTACCATCTGGATTGTAAATATCACAGATCAAACGAGCGACTTTGCCGTGTTCATTTTCCCATGGGAAGATCATCCAAGTATCTAGGTCAGGGCGTAAGTACATATCACTTTCTTCGATACGTACGAAACCTTCGATTGATGAACCATCAAACATCATTTTGTTGTCTAATACTTTATCTAATTGTGAAACTGGAACTTCTACATTTTTGATTGTTCCCATAATATCAGTAAACATTAAACGTAAAAAGCGTACATGTTCTTTTTTCACGATCTCTTTGATTTCTGCTGCTGTCGTATTTACTTTTGGCATAATAACTTCCCATCCTTTTTCCGTAATTTTCTAATGGCTCATTTTAATCGATCTTTCATGTAAAGAAATATAACATGAGAACTTTAGTCTTGTAAACTCTTTTTTTGAAAAAAGTCATGAAAAAAACCGAGCGAATGAAAAAACTCGCTCGGTTTGGCTTATTTAGTGGTTTTTTTGAAGGTAACGCTGATAGAAAAAGAAAAGCAATAGACAACTGATAAAGAAGAAAATCCCCATTTTTAGTCCTGGTGGGAAATAACGTAACACAATTTTGTGTTCTCCTTTAGGGATTTTCAGACTAATCAGTCCATCTTCAAATTCTGTCACCGCTACTTTTTTTCCATCCAATGTAGCGCTCCATCCTTTATCGTAGGGGATAGTCGTGACTAAAGTTTTTGCTTCATCGGCAGTTACGGTTGCTTTTGCACTACGATTTCCTGTTTTAAACGCAACACCATCTGTTTTGATCTCTTCGATTGCTTGTGTATAGGCATCGGTATTTAAGGTGATCACTTTAGGTGTTTGGAAAGTCACTTGATCTGTCCCATATAAACTTAGAGTGAACGTTACAGTCTGTGTTTGGTCGTAGTAGCCTAGATCATAATATTGTCCATTGATATTGATCTGTGTTTTTCGTTGTTTTCCGTTGACAGTAATGGATGCTGAAGAGCTCTGCAGCTGATTAAAATCAGTTGGAAATAGACTTAAATAAGCTTGTGTATGTGCAGGGATCGTGACTTCATAAGTCAGTTCTTTGGCCACATTAGGTGTGATCTCTTTATACGTTACTTGTTCGCCAACCGTACTGATTGTCGTATTATTCGATTGAATCATTTGGATTGGCTCAAAGGCAAAGTATGTTTGGTCTAAGCCAGAAAGATAGTTCATCAGATTCGTTTGATTTTGTAGATTATCGTTGGCAATGATTTTTGGTTCTTTACGCGTTTCAGGTATTGTAAAACCTAATGGTAGCGCGTATTCATTTTGATAGAGCGTATACGCTCCTTTTTGCGCTATTTTTTTAAAGCCGAATTTGTCAAAGCCACTCGATGCGATATTGTATTTGATTCCTGTGAAGGCATCCATTAGTAGCGTGTTATTATTGTAGCGAATATTTAAATTAGTGCCGCGCGAGCGAAAACCTAAATCATTTAAATAGGTTGACGAATGACGATTGCGAATAGAAGAAAACATATTGATTCCAGCATAATTGTAAGCAAAGCTATCATTTGAAGAAACTGGGTCAAGATTTTCTAAACGGTAAAAGGTGTCTGATGCTTGTTTGGTCTGATCGACAAGCGATTGGATCGAAGGTTGAGGATCGGTATACAAGCTACGTGAAGCGTAGTTCCAATCTTCCAAAATACCATGGACCATTGCATTTGCATTTAGACTGACTTCCACACCGATCGTTAATAACAATAGAATCGACAATTGCTTACGTGAAAGTAATTTTAAAGAGGTCCCACTCATGCACACAAAATAGACGAGTAAAAAAATGATCGTCAATGCAAATGAAGTGATCGTTAAGTATGCATGTGTTGTTTTATCAACGGCTCCATATGCAAATGTGAAGCCTAATAGTAAAAGCAAGATACTAAATAGATAAGTAGGTAACTCATGTTTGGTCAAACGTTCCCAACCAAAACCTGCTAGTGTAATGACTAAAAATGATAACAGGTAAGCAAAACGGAATAAAAACATATTTGGTGCGTGCATTCCTTGCCAAAATAAATTAAACGGTTGGAAATAAAAACTAATTAAGAGTAGTAAAGCGATGGCACCGAAACTAAGTTTTTGACGTTTAGAGATTGCTCGTGTCAAAAAGAAGAAGACCGCAAGTGTTAACGGAAACAAGCCGACATAGATAAATGGGATCGATCCATATTTTGTCGTATCATAGACACCGACCATATTTTTGATGAAGAAATCAAATACCCCGGTAGCTTCTGTTTTCCATGATGTGATTTTTGTAAATTCTTCTCCATTGGTTCTTAAATCTAAAATAGCAGGTAAAACCATGATCAATGAAGCACCACTGGCAAGCAGAGCACTTAATGTATAGGGAAGAATAGATTTCTTGCTTTGAGGCCATTCTGTAAATAAAAGTGCCAGATAATACATTCCTGAAAAGAGCGCGACCATAAATCCCATGTAAAAATTGCTAATGAATAAACAAAGATAACTATAAAATAAAAGACGTGGTTTTTGTTGCTCGATCAGGCGATGAATCCCCCAGATGATTAATGGTAAAAATGTAAATGTATCTAACCACATGATGATTTCAGAATGGGCAATAGCAAAAGACATTAATGCATAGCAAAGCGACAAGATCAATTGATTCCAACGATTTAATTGGAACGTATGATTGGCAAATAACCAAAAACAAAGACCTGCGCTACCGATTTTTAATAGCGTGATGACATAGAGTGCATCTGGCATGTATTGATTTGGAAAGAAAATCACAAGAGGGGTGAAAAAACCACCTAAATAATAGGAAATCAACGATAGATAATTTAATCCTAAAGAGCCACTCCATGTGTAAAAAAGACTTTGCTTTCCTAAAAGCATATTGCGGAAACTTGCATGAAAATTCGAAAATTGTGCAAAAGCATCACTGGCTAAGATACTGCGATCACTTCCCGGATAGATCCCGATACTTAAATAAATGAACATCATAATAACTAAAGGGAGTGCAAAACTTGCGAGTAAATAACGCCAATTGTAGCGAAGATATGCGGTTATAGACATAAAAAACCTCCAATGAAAATTCGATAAGATTAGTGTACCATAAGAAGAAAAAAGGGGGGAATATGGATATTTGGACAAAGAAAAAAACCGTCCATAAGCGAACGGTTGTTAGTTCATGTGGATTAGATTAAACGCGCTCAACTTTTCCAGATTTCAAAGCACGAGTTGACACCCAAACTTTTTTAGGTGTTCCGTCGATCATCACGCGAACTTTTTGTAAGTTAGGTTTTACTGTGCGTTTAGTCGCATTCATTGCGTGAGAACGGTTGTTTCCACTTTTAGTCTTACGTCCTGTAAAGTAGCAAACTTTAGCCATGTGTTTATTTCCTCCTTTTGCCTTGATGTGGAGCGCTATAATTCGGCTCATACCAAATGAATTTACCACATTTTACACTCTAATGCAAGAAAAAACTGAGTCTAGATTGACTTTTTTGTGAAATCGTTGTAAATTTAAGCAGTTGTTTGTTTTTGTCACAATCGGTCGAACTTGAACTTCGGGATCGTTCTTTTATTTACCCTATAACTATGGTAAAATACTATAGTAGAAATAGGCGAAAAACCTGTTAAGGAGGCTATCTAATGGCTGTTAAAATTAAAACTGCATCAGGAATTATCGAAATCTCAAATGAGGTGATCGCAACAGTTGTCGGCGGAGCTGCAACAGATGTTTTTGGGATCGTCGGTATGGCAAGCAAAAATCAAATTAAAGACAATATCAATGAAATTTTACGTAAAGAAAACTATTCACGTGGTGTAGTGGTACGCCAACAAGAAAATGGGATTGCAGTAGACGTCTACACGATCGTCAGCTATGGCACAAAAATTTCTGAAGTGTCACGCAATGTACAAGAAAAAGTGAAATATAATTTGGAAACCATGTTAGGAGTGCGTGCGAATTCGGTGAACGTATTTGTTCAAGGAGTCCGTGTGTTACCCGACTAGTAGAGTAGTTGTCGATCTTAAGGAGGATTTAGTACAGTGAAAGTAACGAATATTAGCGCAGGTCAGTTCCAAGAAATGGTACAAGCCGGCGCCAATCGTCTACATGCAAACGCAGAATATGTCAATTCATTGAATGTATTTCCCGTACCAGATGGAGATACAGGAACCAATATGAATTTATCAATGACGAGCGGAGCGAAGGCCGTTAGCGATTCTGTTTCAGAAGAAGTAGGAGAACTAGCAAAACGATTATCAAAAGGACTATTAATGGGAGCTAGAGGGAACTCTGGTGTCATTTTATCGCAATTGTTCCGTGGATTTGCAAAAGAAATCCCAACTGTTCAAACATTATCTGCTGAAGAATTAGCAAAAGCGTTTACACGTGGTGTGGAAACAGCGTATAAAGCCGTAATGAAACCAGTTGAAGGGACGATTTTAACTGTCGCACGTATTGCAGCAGAATTTGGTGAGAAAAAAGCCAAAGAAACTGATGATTGTGTTGCGGTAATGCAAGCGGTCGTTACTGGAGCTACACGAGCACTAGAAAAAACTCCAGATTTACTTCCTGTTTTAAAAGAAGTAGGAGTTGTCGATAGCGGTGGTCAAGGCTTACTCTTTATCTATGAAGGATTTTTAGGCGCTTTGACAGGTGAATTTAAAGCAGAAGCAGTTGAAAAATCACCAGCAGTTATGGATGAGATGGTCAATGCCGAACATCATCGTAGTGTACAAGGCCATATGGCAACTGAGGACATCACGTTTGGTTATTGTACTGAGATCATGGTGAAAATCGGTGAAGGACCAACAGTTACGGATAAATTTGATTACGATACGTTCCGCGGCTATTTAAATGAATTAGGTGATTCATTATTAGTTGTAAACGATGATGAAATCATTAAAGTACACGTGCATACCGAACATCCTGGTGAGGTCATGAATTACGGGCAAAAATTTGGTTCATTGATCAAAATCAAAGTCGACAATATGCGTGTCCAACATGAAACGATTCTAGAACAAGAAGAAGCGCCACAACCAAAAGCGCCACGCACACCGTATGCCGTGATCGCGATTGCAGCAGGAGACGGTGTCAAAGAATTGTTCACTAGTCTAGGTGTACGCTATGTAATTAGCGGCGGTCAAACCATGAATCCAAGTACAGAAGATATTTTAAAAGCGATCGATGAAGTGAACGCAGATAAAGTAATTTTATTACCAAATAATAAAAATATCTTTATGGCAGCGGATCAAGCAGCTGATGTTGCTGAACTTCCAGTAGTGGTTGTTCCAACACGCACGATTCCTCAAGGGATGGCTGCGATGCTTGCGTTTAACGAAGCCAGTTCATTAGAAGAAAATAAAGCAGTGATGACTCAAGCTGCAGAAGATATTATCAGTGGATCTGTGACACATGCGATTCGTGATACACAAATCGATGGCATCACGATTGCAGATGGTGACGTATTAGGGATGATCGATGGTAAAATCGTAGTATCTAATCCTGATATGTACACGACATGTATTGAAACGATGACTCGTATGGCCACAGATGATACAGAAATCTTAACCTTGATCATCGGTGAAGATGGTTCAATGAAAGAAGCCGAAAAAATGGCTGAAGCGATGCAAGCGAAGTTTGCAGATGTAGAAGTTGAAATCCATGAAGGGCAACAACCGGTTTATCCGTATTTGTTTGCTGCTGAATAATACAAAAGCTTAGACTGGTCATAGGCTCGTCTAAGCTTTTTTGTTTAGGAGGAGTATATGTTTACGCAATCAGTAACGACGCTATCGGGTGTAGGCGCAAAACGAGCAGAAACACTGGCTAGTCTAGGGATTTTTACTGTCGAAGACTTGATCACGTATTATCCATTTCGGTATGAAGACGTACAAGAACGACAACTTACAGAAATTATGGATCAAGAAAAAGTGACATTAAAGGGCATTGTAGTGACCCCACCTGTAGTCAGCCGATTTGGCTATAAAAAAAATCGTTTGCAATTTAAAATGAAACAAAATGATGAAGTGTTTCAAGTATCCTTTTTTAATCAAGCGTATTTAAAAGATAAAGTCGTACCCTTTGAGGAATTGGTGGTGTATGGGAAATGGGATGCTGCACGTGCCTCATTAGCTGGAATGAAGATCTTAGGGAGTGGCCAGCAATCAGATTTTGCCCCAGTGTACCATGTCAACAAAACGATTCGTCAAAAAACCTTACAGGACTTGATTGTAAAGGCACTTGAGTTATATGAACAACAAATTGAAGAAATTTTACCTCAATCCTTAATTGATAAATACCGTTTATTGCCTCGATCTCAAGCAGTGCGTGCCATGCATGTACCTAAAACACATCAAGAGTATGAGCAAGCAAAGCGACGAGTGATTTTTGAAGAGTTCTTTTTATTCCAGATGAATATCCAAGGATTAAAAGCAAAAGAACGCGATGCAAAAGAAGGCCTTGCGATTCATTATGAACCAAATGAATTAAAAGCGTTTATCCAAACACTACCATTCGAATTAACGACTGCACAAAAAAAAGTCACCAACGAAATTTGTGCAGATCTTAAAAGCCCAAAACATATGCAGCGTTTGTTGCAAGGTGATGTGGGAAGCGGAAAAACGATCGTTGCCGCGATTGCGCTTTATGCGACTAAAACAGCTGGGTTTCAAGGTGCACTTATGGTACCGACAGAAATCTTAGCACAGCAGCATATGGAGAGTTTAACTCATTTATTTGAACAAACATCGCTGACAGTGGCCTTATTGACCGGTTCAACTAAAACACGGGAACGTCAAGAGATTCTCGCTGGATTAGCAAATGGTACAATCGATGTTGTTGTCGGGACACATGCTTTGATTCAAGACGACGTCGCCTTTTCTCATCTAGGATTAGTGATCACAGACGAACAGCATCGTTTTGGTGTCAACCAACGTAAGATTTTACGTGAAAAAGGATTGAAGCCAGATGTCTTGTTTATGACGGCGACACCGATTCCAAGAACACTGGCGATTACGGCTTATGGTGAGATGGATGTGTCGATTATTGATGAATTGCCTAAAGGACGTATTCCGATCGAGACGAGATGGATCAAACCGCCACAGTTGTCTGATGCGTTGGCATTTGCTCGAGGTGAGTTGAAAAAGGGCCATCAGATGTATGTGATTTGTCCATTGATTGAAGAATCTGAAACCTTAGATGTCAAAAATGCTCAAGCGATTTACGAAGAGTTGCAGCAAGCTTTTCCTGACTTTGCTGTAGGATTATTGCATGGGAAAATGCGACCAAGCGAAAAAGATCAAATCATGGAAGCTTTCAAAGAAAATGAAACGCAAATCTTAGTTTCGACTACCGTGATCGAAGTGGGGGTAAACATACCAAATGCTTCTGTCATGATCATTATGGATGCGGATCGTTTTGGCTTAGCGCAACTACATCAATTACGCGGACGTGTTGGACGAGGTCAAACAGCATCTTATTGTATTTTAGTGGCTCAGCCTAAAAATGATATTGGAAAAGAGCGGATGAAAATCATGACCGAGACTACGAATGGATTTATCGTCAGTGAGCGTGATTTAGCTTTACGTGGACCAGGAGAAGTATTTGGGAATCGTCAATCTGGAATACCCGAATTTATGATTGCAGATCTTGTTGAACATGCACATATACTCGAAGTTGCACAACAAGAAGCTAGTGCGATCTTTAAACAGAGCAATTGGAACGTCTTGCCAGAATACGCCATGCTTCATGCATATTTAGTACAAAATCAACAGCAAAATGGGTCATTTGATTAATAAATTATGCTATACTAGATAAGGTTTATAGAAAGGAGTGCGTCAGACATGAGAATTGCTGTCGATGCAATGGGTGGCGATCACGCGCCACAAGCAATCGTTGAAGGCGTAATGCTAGCGAAAAAAGATTTTCCGATGATCGAATTCCAATTATATGGTAAAGAATCGGAAATCCGTAAATATGTAACAGATGAAACCAATGTGAAGATTATTCATACTGATGAAAAAATTTATAGCGAAGACGAACCCGTAAAAGCGATTCGTAAGAAAAAACAAGCTTCAATGGTTTTAGCTGCTCAAGCAGTAAAAGAAGGGCGAGCAGATGCCATCTTTAGTGCAGGAAATACAGGTGCGTTACTTGCTGCGGGACTATTTATCATTGGTCGGATCAAAGGCGTCGATCGTCCTGGATTGATGTCAACGTTACCGGTGATGACAAGCGATGCTGGATTTGATATGTTAGATCTTGGTGCAAATGCTGAAAACAAGCCAGAACATTTAGTACAATATGCCATTTTAGGCTCATTTTATGCTTCTCATGTTCGTGGAATTAAAAATCCACGTATCGGTCTATTAAATAATGGAACCGAAGAAACAAAAGGAAGCGAATTGACGAAAAAAACATATGAACTATTAAAGGCTGAATCCGATCTCAATTTTATCGGAAATGTTGAAGCACGTGAATTGTTAAATGGCGTAGCAGACGTTGTTGTAACAGACGGGTTCACGGGAAATGCAGTATTGAAAACAATCGAGGGAACAGCTTTGAATTTAATGGCTGTTTTGAAAGACTCGATTTTAGATGCGGGCCTTAAAGGTAAACTAGGGGCTTTGTTATTAAAAGATAGTTTACGTGGTTTAAAAGGCAAAATGGACTATGCCAAATATGGCGGGGCTGTCTTGTTTGGGTTAAAAGCGCCAGTAATCAAAACACATGGTGCAACTGGACCCGAAGCTGTTGCGCAAACGATTCGTCAAATCTATACGATGTTAGATAGTCATATGGTAGAAGAATTGGTTGCTCAATTTGAAGAAAAGAAAAAGCAAGAAGGCGCGTTCTCGATTAATGAGAAGCTACAAAAAAAGGTAGACAAATAAGCTAGGAATCGTTAGAATGGGCTTAGTTATTTTACTGTCTCGTCACTAAGGTGGAGGTGAAAACAGTTGACACACGATGAAGTATTTCAAAAAGTAACCGTAGTAATTGCCAATCACTTTGAAGTAAATGCTGAAGATGTAACCGAAGCGATGAATATCAAAGATGATTTAAATGCGGACTCAATTAGTGTAATGGAATTCGTTCTTGAGTTAGAAGAAGAATTCGGTACCGAAATCTCAGATGAAGATGCGGAAAAAATTGAAACTGTAGGTGCTGCAGTGGACTATATTACAAAAAATATCGCATAAAAAAAGTTTGAAGGAAATTTCCTTCAAACTTTTTTTATTTTCAAACAAAACATTAATTATATTAAGTGAAAATCCAATAAGAACTGCATTTATTTTTAGAAAATCAAACAAAACGGTTACATTTTCTTGCGTTTTTTCTTTTATTGCTCTTGAACCGACTGAAAACTGTGCTATTATAAGTAAATATCCGGATACCGATATTTTTGTCCTTGTAATTTTTTTACATATTCTATATAATTATTAAAAAAATATGATATTTCTATTAGAAATAAAAAACAAGTGGTATAAAAATGACGATCCATACTTTTGAAGGGGGCTTTTCGTTGGCAAATGCAAAACAATTATTAGACGTGCAACACTTACATACAAGCTTTCGGATCAAAGACGATTATTATGATGCAGTAGATGATGTCTCATTTACATTAAATCGTAATGAAATTTTAGCAATCGTTGGCGAATCGGGTTGTGGTAAAAGTACTTTAGCCACAACGATCATGGGCTTGCAAGATCTAGCAAATACCAAAATCACCGGTGAGATTATGTATAAAGATCTGAATCTAGCAAATTTAAATGAAACGCTATATAACAAGATTCGTGGCAATGATATCGGGATGATTTTCCAAGATCCTTTGTCTGCCTTGAACCCTTTGATGCGTATTGAAGATCAAATCAAAGAAGGACTTTCTTACCATACTAAAATGACAAGCGAGCAACGACAACAACGTGCCATCGAATTGCTGACACAAGTTGGGATTCCAAATCCAGAACGTGTAGGTCGTCAATATCCACATGAACTTTCAGGTGGGATGCGTCAACGGGTAATCATTGCGATTGCCATTGCGTGTAAACCTCCGATTATTATTGCAGATGAACCGACGACAGCTCTTGATGTGACAATCCAAGCTCAAATTTTGGATCTTTTAACAGATCTGCAAAGAGAAACTGAAGCGGGCATTATCTTGATCACACATGATCTAGGTGTGGTAGCAGAGATGGCCGATCGGGTAGCGGTGATGTATGGTGGACAATTCGTAGAAGTGGCAACAGCTGAAGAGCTATTCAATAATCCAAAACATCCTTACACTCGTTCACTTTTAAATTCGATTCCACAAGAAGACCAAGAAGGCGAGTTACATGTGATTGAAGGGGTCGTACCGTCATTAAAAAATATGGTACGCAATGGCTGTCGTTTTGCACCGCGTATTCCGTGGATTCCAGCTTCTGATCACGAAGAAAATCCGACACTTCATGAAGTATCTCCGGGTCATTTGGTCCGTTGTACGTGTTACAAGCATTTCCATTTTAGAGACGAAAAGGAGTAGTGTAAATGTCAGAATTGATTACCATTAAAGACCTTAAAGTTCACTATCCAATTCGCAGTGGTTTTTTGAATCGCGTAACCGACTATGTCTATGCAGTAGACGGTGTCGATTTTGTGATTGAAAAAGGCCAAACGTATGGATTGGTTGGTGAATCAGGCTCAGGGAAATCTACGACCGGAAAAGCCATCGTTGGTTTAGAAAAAATCACTTCTGGTGGGATTATCTACGAAGGGCAAGATGTTACAAAAGCGTCAACAAGACGCAAGATGCAATACAATAAAGATGTTCAGATGATCTTCCAAGATTCAATGTCAAGTTTGAATCCTAAACGTCGAGTAGTTGACATTATTGCGGAACCCTTACGAAATTTTGACCGTTTAAGTGATCAAGAAGAGAAAAAACGAGTGAAAGAATTACTTGATATCGTTGGGATGCCAGAAGATGCGTTATACAAGTATCCGCATGAATTTTCAGGCGGACAACGTCAACGGATCGGAGTTGCGCGAGCAGTAGCGTCGAATCCGAAATTGATCGTGGCAGATGAGCCAGTTTCAGCACTGGATCTATCAGTACAAGCGCAAGTATTGAACTTTATGAAGCGTATCCAAGAAGAATATGGCTTGAGTTTCTTATTTATTTCCCATGACTTAGGTGTCGTCAAACACATGTGTGACAATATTGCGATCATGTATAAAGGGCGATTTGTTGAAATTGGCACAAAACAAGATATCTATACTAATCCGCAACATATCTATACTAAACGCTTATTATCTGCGATTCCACAAATCGATGTGAAAAATCGTGATGCACATAAAGAAACACGACGTTTAGTTGAAGCAGAATACATTAACAACCAAAAAAATTACTACGATGAAACGGGTCGTGTGTATGATTTAACGAGCATCTCACCGACACATCAAGTTGCATTAAAAGACGGGGGGAAAAGCTAAATGTGGAAAACGATTTTACGTCGCGTGATCTTAATGATTCCCCAAATCATTATTTTGAGTTTACTGATCTTTATTCTAGCGAAAATGATGCCTGGAGATCCATTTACAGGGTTGATCAATCCCAATACGGATCCTGCACGTATTGAAGAATTGAAAAAAGCATCTGGTTTTTATGATCCATGGTATCAACAGTACTACAACTGGATTACGAATGCGTTGCATGGTGATTTTGGAAAAAGTTATACGTATAAATATGATGTGGCGACCGTTATTGGTCAACGGATCGGAAATACCGTTCGTCTAGCGATTGTTTCAGTTATTTTAACGTATGCCTTAGCGATTCCATTAGGATTATATGCTGGACGTTATGAAAATTCATGGTTAGATAAATTTGTAGTAGGCTATAACTTTATCAGTTTTGCGATTCCAGTTTTTGTCTTAGCCTTATTGATGATCTACTTCTTTGGGTATACCTTACACTGGTTCCCGACAAGTGGAAGTGTGGCGACAGATGCAACGCCGGGGACGATAGGGTACTTTATGAGTCAGCTCTATCATGTGCTCTTACCTTCGATCGTCCAAGCACTCTTAGGTACAGCTGTTACGATTCAATATCTACGTAGTGAAGTCATCGATGCGAAGAAAATGGATTACATCCGTACAGCGCGTTCGAAAGGGGTACCAACAAGTACCGTATTTAACCGTCATATCTTTAGAAATGCATCGTTACCGATTGCCTCAACATTAGGATATGAGATCACAGGATTAATTTCTGGTTCGGTTATGATCGAGATCATCTTTAATTATCCAGGAATCGGAAACTTGTTTATTACAAGTATTGGCCAACGTGACTATTCAGTCATCACAGCATTAACCTTGATTTTTGGGGTCGCAACATTAGTTGGGACACTATTATCAGATATTATTATGAGTATCGTAGATCCACGAATTCGAATCCAATAACATAGAGGAGTGTACACAATGGCAAAAAAAGAAACAGCTACAGCAACAACCGTGTCGACACCTCCTATGGGAATCAAAGTGATCGCACGAGAATTTAAAAAGGATAAATTGGCGATGTTCTCGCTTGGTTTATTAATTTTTGTCTTACTATTTGCCTTTATTGGCAGTTTCATTTTAGATGCAGATACAGTTAATAAAGTCAGTATTTTTGATCGATATGCACTACCTGGTACCACAGCAGTAGATGGACGGTACTATTTATTAGGTGCAGATGAAGGTGGTCGTGATGTATTTGGATTACTCGTTATTGGTGCTCGTAATTCAATTATGATCGGATTTTTGATCACGATCATTACCTCGATCATCGGGGTCGCTGTCGGAATCATCTCTGGCTATTATGGTGGGGTGATCGATACTGTTTTGATGCGTATCGTCGACTTTATTATGATCTTACCGATTTTATTGATCATCATCGTATTGGTAACCATCGTACCAAAATACAATGCTTTAAGTTTAGTTTGGATCATGTCGGCCTTTTACTGGGTCGGGAAAGCACGACTATTTCGTGCCAAAACACTGTCAGAAAGTCGTCGTGACTATGTGAGTGCATCGAAAACTTTAGGAACTTCTGATTTTAAAATCATGTTTTTTGAAGTGATGCCAAACTTAAGTTCATTGATTATTACAAACTTAACGATGAACTTTGCCGCAAATATTGGGATTGAAACCAGTTTGACTTTCTTGGGATTTGGGTTACCAATCAAAACACCAAGTTTGGGAACATTGATCTCTTATGCAAATAATTCAGAAGTCATCACATCAAAACCATGGGTATGGATACCTGCATCATTGCTAATTTTAGTCTTGATGTTAAGTATAAATTATGTAGGTCAAGCCTTTAAACGTTCCGCAGATGCGCGTCAACGTTTAGGATAATCAGAAACGGGGGAAACGGAATGAAGAAAAAAGCATTATTAGGTTTAGTAACAGTGGCAGGGTTAAGCTTAACGTTAGCTGCTTGTGGCAATGGTGACAGTAAAGACAGTAGTAACGGTTCAAGTGATAAAGCAACCGATACTGCAAATTTCAAAGTTAAAACCTCAAATGATAAAGAAGCGATGAAAGATGGTACATTAGAAATCGCTGAAGTAACGGATACCGCATTTACTGGAATCTTCTCAGATGCGTTTTCAGAAATGGCTTTAGACTCAACTTATTTTGCACCAGCAAATGAACCATTGTTCTACTATGACAAAGATTTAAAAATCAAAGATGGTGGCGCAGCAAAAATCAAATTTGATGAAGATGCAAAAACCGCTACAATCACTTTAAATGATAAATTAAAATGGAGTGACGGCAAAGACGTTACGGCTGATGATTTGATCTTCCCTTATGAAGTAATCGCCAATAAAGACTATACTGGTGTTCGTTATGATTCTACAATGAAAAATGTTGTCGGAATTGAAGATTACCATGATGGAAAATCAGATAGTATTTCAGGAATCAAAAAAGTAAACGATAAAGAAATCGTGATCTCATACAAAGAATTTTCACCATCAATCTTACAAGGTGGAGGCGGAGTATTATCTTATGCAATGCCAAAACATGCGTTTGATGGAATTGCAGTCAAAGATATGGCGGCATCTGATCCGGTTCGTAAAAACCCAATTACTTTTGGACCTTACTACATCAGCAAAATTACAACAGGTGAATCTGTAGAATTCTTACCAAATGAATACTACTATGGAGATAAACCAAAATTATCTAAATTAACAATGAAGAGTATTCCAACATCTTCAGCTGTAGCCTCAATGAAATCAAAAGAATTTGATATTTACGATGGTATGCCTAACTCAGAATACACGTCTTGGAAAGATTTAGATGGTTATGAGTTATTAGGCCAACAAGAATTGGCCTATAACTACATTGGATTTAAATTAGGTAAATGGGATGCAGATAAAGGCGAAAACGTGATGGATCCGAATGCAAAAATGGCCGATAAATCATTACGTCAAGCAATTGGTTACGCCGTTGATAATGCAGCTATTGCAGAAAAATTATACAATGGCTTGCAAACAGAAGCGAATTCATTAGTCGTACCTGGTTTTGCTTCTCTTTATGATAAAGATCTTGCTGGCTACAAACAAGATGTCGATAAAGCGAAAAAATTATTGGATGATGCTGGATATAAAGATGTAGATGGCGATGGCTTACGTGAAGATAAAGATGGTAAAAAATTAACGATCAACTTTGCTTTCCGTGATGGCGGAACGACTGCGAAGTCATTATCTGAATACTACATCCAAGCTTGGAAAGAAGTTGGTTTGAATGTTGAACTAGCTACTGGACGTTTAATTGAAGTCAATAGCTTCTATGACAAATTACAAGCTGATGATCCAGGAATCGATATGTATCAAGCAGGTTGGTCAACTGGATATGATCCAAACCAAGCCGGTCTTTACGGAAAAGATGCACAATTTAACTTTACTCGTTTTGTATCTGACGAAAATACAAAATTATTGGATGAAATGTCATCTAAAGATGCTTTAGATACAGATAAAGCAGCGAAAATCTATAAAGATTGGCAAGAATATGCAAATGAAGAAGCATTTGTCATTCCAACAACTTACTCTTATCTAGTAACACCAGTAAGTGAACGCGTAACAGGTTACGATATCACACGTGATCTAGACTACAACACATATACTACTTTAGGTGTAACAGAAGCAAAATAGTTTCTTAGAAATAGACTACGCTCTAGCGTAGTCTATTTTTTTTGTTATACTTGTTTTTAAGGGAGTGGGGAAGATGTTATCACTAGTATTGCCATTATTAGAACGGGTCGGCTTGATTATTTTATTAGCCAATCTACTTATGAATAGCCCGTATTATAAAAAATTGATGTACCATCGCCAAGAACGATTTGCCCAAATTGTCTTGATTGCAACATTTAGTATCTTTGCTATCATCAGTAACTTTACAGGAGTATTAGTCACAGATGCCAGACAAATCGATTCCTCAGCCTTTGTGAATCTAGCTAGTCATGCTTCGATCGCCAATACAAGAACGCTTACGATCGGAATGTCCGGTTTGATCGGAGGACCTATTGTGGGTCTATTTGTCGGCTTGATTTCTGGGACAGTGCGCTTTATGCAAGGCGGAACGGCGCCATATACGTATTTTATCTCCTCGATCGTAATTGGAAGTGCATCGGGACTGTTTGGTTATTTTAGTCTTAAAAAACAGAGTTATCCAAGTATTTTACAAGGAGCAACCTGTGGAATATTGATGGAAATCATCCAAATGATGTGTATTTTTTTCTTTTTACCAAGTCGTGAACAAGCGATTTTATTGATTGAAACGATTGCCTTACCCATGATGTTTGTGAATGCATTAGGAACAGCGATTTTTTTATCGATTATTTTATCGACATTAAAACAAGAAGAAAGTGCTCGTGCGATCCAAACCCATGATGTATTAGAGCTAGCCAATACGACGTTACCTTATTTTCGACAAGGCTTAACAGTCGAATCTGCATACCAAACAGCTGAACAAATCAAAAAATTTATGCGTGTTTCAGCAGTCAGTGTGACCAATCAGACTGAGATCTTAGCGCATGTTGGAAAAGCTAGTGATCATCATATCGCTAAAGAAGCGATCATTACTGATTTATCCAAAGAAGTCTTAAAAACCGGCGAGATCCATGTTGTACGCACAAAACGAGAGATTGGATGTAGTCATCCAGATTGTCCGCTAGAAGCGGCGATCGTCGTACCATTAATGGTCAAAGAAAAAGTTGTAGGAACATTCAAATTGTATTTTACCGACGCGAGTGAATTAACCTATGTTGAAGAACAGTTAGCCAAAGGATTAGGCGAGATTTTTTCTTCACAAATCGAATTAGGTGAGATGGATAATGCCCAACGATTATTAAAAGATGCTGAAATCAAATCGTTACAAGCGCAAGTCAATCCACATTTTTTATTCAATGCAATCAATACGATTTCGGCTTTGATGCGTTTTGATAGCGAACAAGCACGACATTTACTATTGCAGTTGGGACATTATTTTCGTGCGAATCTAAACGGTCATCGCAACAACTTGATTCCTATAAAAGAAGAATTGGCACATGTTGAAGCCTATCTCGCCATTGAGCAAGCGCGTTTTCCTGAACGATATACGATTGAATTGAAACTAGATCCAACATTAGATGAGGTTCAGATTCCGCCATTTGTGATCCAAATTTTAGTAGAAAATGCATTGAAACACGCATTTATCGGACGTAAGACCGGTAATCATGTATCTGTTACCGCAACAACAAAAGAAAAAAACGTGACGATCCATGTTCTAGATGATGGCAATGGCATCGATCCTGAAAAACGTGCAAAATTAGGACATGAAGTCGTCCCTTCCACAAGTGGGACTGGATCTGCATTAGAAAATATCAATCGACGCTTGGTGAGTTTATTTGGCCAAGAATCTTGTTTACATGTCGAATCTTCAACAAAAGGGAGTCATTTCTATTTTACGATTCCCGTATTAGTAAAGGAGTGATACCATGAACGTAGCTATTATTGATGATGAGCGATTAGCCCGAATGGAACTACATTATTTATTGTCGCAATTAGACGAAGTAGAGTTAATAAAGGAAGGAGAATCGATTGAAGATGCCTTTTCTTTGCTCTTACAAGAATCAATCGATTTACTATTTTTAGATATTCATTTGACGGACGAAAGCGGTTTGGATTTGGCTAAGAAAATCCAGCAAGTCAAGAATCCACCATTGATTATTTTTGCCACAGCGTACGATAATCATGCGGTCGAAGCATTCGAATTAAATGCACTCGACTATATTTTAAAACCGTTTGAACAAGAGCGGATTCAAAAAGCCGTCGCTAAAGCGAGCCGTACGTTAACTGAGCGTCATGAAACACCTATGACGCCTTCAAGATTAACGATCGAGACGGATGAGCGAATCTTTTTAGTTCCGTTTGAAGAAATTTTATATTGTGAAGTTCAAGGGAAACAAACGACGATTCACTGCGACACGCGCTCGTTCACGACCAACACGACATTGGCGGCATTAGAGCAAGCTTTGCCAAGTTATTTTTTCAAAGTGCATCGAAGTTATATTATCAATACAGAAAAAATCGCCGAAATTCAACCTTGGTTCAATCAAACTTATCAAGTGACGATGAATAATCAAGAAAAGGTTCCAGTTAGCCGTTCCTACGTCAAAGCGTTTAAACAAACGATCGGCTTGTAGCATTTGATGAAGCGGATTCAGTAACTGATACCTCAAATAACGTAACTAATGCAGAAAACCACTTTTTTAGTGGTTTTTTTTGTATGCTAAGGACAAGAAAACAAGAGAAATCAAGGGGGACAATAAGATGAAAAAGACTTATTCAATTATTTACCAAGGAGTTATGATCAGTATCGTCATGATGATCTCAAAATTTATTGAAGCACTTTTACCTTTTGCAATGCCATCTTCAGTGATTGGCTTAGTGTTATTATTTATTGCTTTATGTACAAACATCATTCGTTTGGAGCAAATCGAGACAGTCGGCAATGCATTGGTAGATAATATTGGATTGTTTTTTGTGCCAGCAGGAATTTCAGCAATCAATTCACTTGATTTATTGAAAGGGCACTTTTTATTGACGATCGCCTTGATTTTCTTTTCTACGTTATTTTTATTAGTCGGTACCGGTTGGATGGCGCAATTGCTACTGGGCATAGGTCATAAAAAAGTTGCCAAAAAATCGACTGCTTTTCCTAAACTTGCGACAATTAAAAAATCAACAGCAAATGAGGTGAGATAAGATGAATATGATCATTGAATTATTTAAACAAACACCTGTTTTTGGCGTCTTACTTTCACTAGGTACCTTTTATATCGGACAAGTTTTATTTAAAAAATCAAATGGCTTCTTCTTATTTGCACCACTATTTGTTGCAATGGTTTTGGGGATTTTAACGTTGATGGCAACCGGGATCTCTTTTCCAGAATTCAACAAGGGCGGACAAGTAGTTAGTTTCTTTTTAGAACCTGCGACGATTTGTTTTGCAATTCCACTTTATAAAAAGCGTGAGGTCTTAAAAAAATATTGGGCGCAGATCTTAGGCGGAATCACGTTAGGAAGTATTGTAGCAATTTATGGAATCTATATGGTATCGAATTTATTTGAACTAGGTAAAGTCGTAACAGCTTCTATGCTTCCACAAGCAGCAACTACTGCAATCGCAATGCCCACATCGATCGCAATGGGAGGCTCAGGTGAACTAACTTCACTAGCTTGTATTTTAAATGGGGTCATCATTTATGCACTAGCACGTCCATTAGTTGATTTCTTTAAAATCAAAGATCCAATCGCTAGAGGATTGGCTTTAGGAACTTCTGGTCATTCATTAGGTGTTTCTGCAGCACAACCAATGGGGGAAGTTGAAACCTCAATGGCAAGTATTGCATTAGTTGTCGTCGGCGTCATCGTAACGGTCGTTGTACCGGTTGCTGGACAAATTTTATTATAAGCAACACGCTGTGACAGAAGCAATCCACTTCAAAAAATAAGGCGAATCATTCCGATACTGGTATCCCCTATCTCGGTAATGATTCGGCTTATTTTTTTCGCCGATCAAAAGGTAAAAATTAGAATCATTTCAAAATCAAGTGCAGCTAGTTGAAGTAAAGCTTATAAGAATCCAGTAAGAATAGTTAACAGTCGCGGCGGCTTTTGGTATAATACGAGAAGATGCCACTTACAGGTTTATACTGTAAAAAAACAAAAAAGGAATGGAATTCATGGAAAACCAGTTAGTAACAAAAATAAAAGAAAACTACCAAATTGTTTTTGAGGAAATGGGGTTACTAGACCAAGCGTTTACCCATTCATCTTATGTGAATGAGCATCGAAATCTACACCTATGCGACAACGAACGTTTAGAATTTTTAGGAGATGCAGTATTGGAACTCTTGGTTTCACAATATCTATACCGACAATTTCCTGAGATGCCAGAAGGAAAATTAACGAAAATGCGTGCGGCGATCGTCCGTGAGGATTCTTTAGCTGAATTTGCAAGAGAATGTGCATTTGATCAATTTATCCGTTTGGGAAAAGGAGAAGAGAATTCAGGTGGACGTCAACGTGCAGCACTTTTATGTGATCTATTCGAATCATTTTTAGGTGCATTGTATTTAGATCAAGGATTAGAAGCTGTTCATCGCTTTTTACAAACAGTGATTTTTCCTAAAGTTGAAGCGGGTGCTTTTTCACATGAGATGGATCATAAAACAAAATTACAAGAAGTATTACAACGCGGTGGAGATGTGTTGATCGATTATCGATTGATCAAAGAAGAAGGACCTGCACATGAACGAATTTTTTGGACAGAAGTTTATTGCGATAATCAATTGATTGGACAAGGAACAGGGCGTTCAAAAAAAGGAGCCGAACAAGCTGCCGCACAAAATGCATTACAAGAATTAAAAGAATAAGTGGGGAAGTCATGTGTATTTAAAACGTATTGAAGTGGCAGGATTTAAATCTTTTGCCAATCGCACCACGATTGAATTTGAGAATCAAGTTACGGCAATTGTAGGACCAAATGGAAGTGGGAAAAGTAATATTACCGAAGCGATACGATGGGTCTTGGGGGAATCTTCAGCGAAAAGTTTACGTGGGGGAAAGATGCCAGATATTATTTTTGCAGGCTCTCAGTCACGTAAACCACTAAATATTGCTGAAGTTACATTAGTTTTAGATAATGAAGATCATTATTTACCTGTTGATTTTGTAGAAGTCAGTGTGACAAGACGATTGCGACGCACTGGTGAAAGTGACTTTTTCTTAAACAAACAAGCTTGTCGTTTAAAAGACATACAAGAACTCTTCATGGACTCTGGTTTAGGCAAAGAGTCCTTTTCTATTATTTCACAAGGAAAAGTAGAGGCGATCTTTAGTAGTAAACCAGAAGAACGTCGCGGGATATTTGAAGAAGCAGCAGGTGTGTTGAAATACAAGTCACGCAAGAAACAAGCCGAATCTAAACTATCTGAAACAAAAGAAAACTTAAGTCGATTAAACGATATCGTATATGAGTTAGACGAACAGTTAAGTCCTTTACGTGAGCAAAAAGAAACGGCAACGAAATACATCGCGTTAAAAGAAGAGCTAACACAAGTCGATGTAACGTATACGATTAGTCAATTAGCAAAAGAGCAACAGGAACACGAAGAGTTGACGATCAAAGCGACACAGTCACAAGCTACATTAGATGACATCCAACATGAATTGACAACGAAAGAAGAACGATTAAATCAATTGCGTCAGACAAGAGAAGAATTGGATACGACGATCGAAGATGAAAATCAAGCGTTGCTTTCTGTTGTGGAACGATTAAAGCAAGCAGAAGGTCAATTGGATGTATTGAAAGAGCGTTCAAAACATACGTTAAAAAGTAGTCAAGACTATCAAGAATCTCTAGAAGAAACGCTAGAAGTAATCGAACAACTAGAAGAAGAAAAAGCAACTGCGATCACTCAGTTGTCTATTCAAAACGGTGCGTTGCAACAAGTGGAAAAACAATTGCGACAAGCTGAAAAAGAAATAAAAAATTATGAAAAATCCACTAAAGAATTAGTGGAGGAATTACGTGCAGAATACGTTGAATTTATGCAACAACAAGCCAGTGTGAGCAACGAGCGTAAGTATTTGGAACGTCAATATGAACAAGAACAGACGCGGAATGAACAAACGATCAAAAAACAAGCGGAAGTCGACTTGCAATTACAAGAACAAACAGCAGAATTGGCTACGATCCAAGCATCGCTGTCAGAAGAGCAAGCACAACAAGTAGAGCATGCAAAACAAACTCAGCAGTTGCAAGAGTTGATTGAAACAACTAAAGGACGATTGGCTAAAGCCCAAACAAAAATGTATGAGCTAATGCGCGAAGTGCAACAAGTCAAAGCACGTCAAAAAAGTTTACAAGAAATCAAAGAAAATTATACAGGCTATTATCAAGGTGTGCGTGAAGCATTAAAACATCGTACGGAGTTAAATATCGTGGGTGCTGTTGCAGAGTTGATCGAAGTACCTAGTGAGTATACGCTTGCGATCGAGACGGCTTTAGGGGGAGCGATGCAGCATGTGGTTATGGAAAACGAAGCAGATGCTAGAAAAGCGATTACGTTTTTAAAACAACGTCAAGCTGGACGCGCGACCTTTTTACCATTAACCACGATCAAAGCACGTACTTTGCCTTCTTCTGTCTTGGAACAAGCTCAAACGATGACAGGATTTATTGGAGTAGGAAGTCAAGTCTTAACAACAGATGCGCATGTTCAAGTGATCATCGAGAATCTATTAGGAACGGTATTGATTGCAGAAGACCTTGCTTCAGCCAATCAATTAGCACGTGCGTTTCAATTTCGTTACCGAGTCGTTTCTTTAGAAGGCGATGTGATGAATGCTGGAGGATCCATGACAGGTGGTGCGTCAAAACGCAATACGCAATCGAGTGTGTTTACGCAAGGTGCACAATTACAAGAATTAACGGATCAAGCCACACAACTGGAAACGCAATTGAATTTGACTGAACATCAAGTCAAGGAATTACAAGAGCTTGAGATGACAAGTCGTCAAAAATTAGAGCATTTGCGAACACAGCATCAAGATGAGCAACTACATACGAAAGATTTCACGTCGAAAGAACAAGTATTAAAAAGTACGATTGAACGCTTAAAAAAAGACCAACAAATTTATGCTTTTGAATTGCGTGAATGGCAACGTTTTGTCGCTGAACATGAAGAAAAAGATCAGCAGTTACAGAGTGAGTTGCAGCAAGTTCGCGAACGGTTAGATAAGATTCAAGAAGAAATGGATACGTTGACTAAAGAAGAAGATGGCATTGAAAAACGCCGTCAAGCACTACGCGAAGATATTAGTCAACTTCAAGCAAAAGAAGCTGTGCTCAATGAAAAAGTGGCACATATCAAAGAGCGATTTGCGCAAACCACGAAATCGTTAACACAAGCTGAAGAAAAACAAGCGACGTTAGAACGTCAACTGGCTGCACTTGCTTCTTCAGATGAGCATCAAGAAGAAACAGTGGAAACGTTGACTAAAACGATCGAGGCTACGCAACAAGAAAAACAACGCATTGAAACGCATTTACAAGACGTACGTGAAAAACGCTATGCTTGTCATGAAAGGATTCGCAAAGAAGACGATGCCTTAGCTAAAATGTATCGCCAACAAAAAGAAATGTTGGCCACACACACACAATATACGGTGCAGTTGGATCGTCTTCAGACAAGAATGACGCAACAAGAGGGCTATTTAGAGGAGCAATACCATATGACTGTAGCTCAAGCACGTGCGCTCTTTTCGTTGAGTACGCCAACAGATCAACAAAAAGAAACGATCACTCGTTTGAAACGAGAAATTGCTTCGCTAGGTGTTGTAAATACACAGGCCATTGAACAATTTGATCAAGTAAATGAACGATATGAATTTCTAACGGGACAAAAAGATGATTTAACTCAAGCCAAAGAACAATTAGAAGAAACCATGTCTGAAATGGATGAAGAAGTCAAACAACGCTTCTCAGAAACATTTGAAGCAATCAAGCGCCAGTTCAGTGAAGTGTTTCCAAATATGTTTGGTGGCGGACGCGCACAACTTGTTTTGACGCAACCAGATGATTTATTGCATACCGGAATTGAAATCGAAGCACAACCGCCAGGCAAGAAACTGCAAAGTTTAAGTTTACTTTCTGGTGGAGAACGTTCTTTGACTGCGATTGCGCTATTATTTGCCATTATCCAAGTACGACCAGTACCGTTTTGTATTTTAGATGAAGTGGAAGCGGCTTTAGATGAAGCGAATGTTTCACGTTTTGGACGTTATTTAAAATCCAATCAAAACAATGCACAGTTTATCGTGGTCACTCATCGAAAAGGCACGATGGAAGCTGCAGATGCTTTATATGGAGTGACAATGGAGGAATCAGGCGTTTCGAAAGTTCTATCTGTGAAATTAGAACAAGTCAAAGAAGATGGACAAATCAAAGCAAAAGGAGCAACGACATGATAAAATTAATTGCCATTGATTTAGATGGAACACTACTGACGGATAAAAAAGAAGTCTCATTACGAAACAAAGAGACTTTAAAAAAAGCCAAAGCACAAGGAGTGAAAATCGTATTGTGCACGGGTCGACCGTTGATGGCGATTCGTCCATATCTTGAATTATTAGATTTGCGCCAAGCAGGTGATTATAGTATTACGTTTAACGGTGGCTTGGTTCAAAAAAATGATTCCGGTGAGATCGTAGAAAAAGTTACATTAACAAAAGACGACGTTACCGAATTGATCGCACTAGCCAAAGAAATGAATATGCCGCTTGATATTTTGTCAGATGAAATCGTGTTGTGTTTGCCTACTTCGACAACGTATCACACGATCTATCCTTCATTAAATCCATTATTAACGTATAAAGAAGCAACAGAAGCAGAATTATCAACATATACGTTATTCAACAAAGCGGTAACTGCATATGATCAAGAACTATTAGATCAATGGATCGCAAACATTCCAGCGTCGATCAAGGAAAAATTTGAAGTGATCAAAACACGAAATAATCTATTAGAATTTATGCCAAAAGGTGTGACAAAAGCAGCGGGAATCGCTCGCCTAGCCGCAGATCTTGGGATCACACAAGCAGAAGTAATGGCAATCGGTGATGAAGAAAATGATTTATCGATGGTCGAGTATGCCAAAGTCGGTGTGGCGATGGACAATGCAGTACCAGTTGTAAAAGCAGCTGCTGATTTTATTACGACAACAAATGAAGAAGATGGTGTAGCACGTGCCATTGAAAAATTTGTATTAAACTAACTTAAAGGAAGTGAGTATATGGGATTTTTTGATAAAATCAAACGCGCCTTTACCGGCGAAGAAAAACCAGAAGAAATCACAGTCGAACAAGAACAAGTCCAAGAAAAATACGATAAGGGATTAGAAAAAACACGTAAAACATTTGGCGAACGTATGAATGAGTTGTTTGCTAATTTTCGTACCGTCGACGAAGACTTTTTTGAAGAATTAGAAGAAACTCTAATTGGTGCGGATGTTGGATTTGATACGGCGATTAAAATTTCAGAAGCGCTACGTGAAGAAGTCAAATTACGCAATGCGAAAAAGCCTGCAGAAGTCCAAAACGCGATTATTGAAAAATTAGTTGATCTTTATGAAGCAGAAGGTGTCAATGAGAATAATGCCTTAAACTTGCAGTCAGAAGGCTTGACAGTGATGCTATTTGTTGGGGTCAACGGTGTCGGAAAAACGACGAGTATCGGAAAATTGGCCTATCAATACAAGCAAGAAGGGAAAAAAGTCTTACTTGCTGCAGCTGATACGTTTCGTGCTGGTGCGATCGATCAATTGGTCGTATGGGGCGAACGGGCAGGCGTTGAAGTAGTTCGTGGTGAGGCGAATGGTGATCCAGCTGCTGTAGTGTTTGATGCGATGCGCCGTGCGAAAGCCGAGCAAGCAGACATTTTATTGATCGATACTGCTGGTCGTTTACAAAATAAAGTCAATTTGATGAATGAACTAGAAAAAATTAAACGGATCATCCAACGTGAAGAACCGAATGCACCGCATGAAGTATTGCTGGTACTAGATGCAACGACTGGACAAAATGCGATGGTCCAAGCGAAACAATTTAAAGACACAACAGACGTTACAGGGTTGGTCTTAACAAAACTAGATGGTACAGCTAAAGGTGGGATCGTGCTTGCGATTCGAAATGAGTTACATTTACCTGTAAAACTGGTAGGATTAGGTGAAAAAATCGATGACTTAGAACCATTTGATCCAAATGACTTTGTAATCGGTCTATTCAAAGGATTATTAAAAGAAGAATAGGGATAGAAAGTATGACTTTCTAGATCGGGGGAACAATGGATTATCAAACATTATTGATGCATGAAACAGTCTTGCCATATGCGTTAACTGCGCGATATGGTATCGAACGCGAAGGTCAGCGTATTACTAAAGAAGGTCAATTAGTCGAAACGACTTATCCTAAAACCTTAGGGAATCGTTCGTCGCATCCATATATTCAAACAGATTTCGCCGAGACACAGATGGAACTGATTACACCCGTCACGGATTCTGTTGAAGAATTATTTCGTTATTTAGCTGCTATTCACGATGTGGCGTATCGTTCATTAGAAGAGGAAGAACGTTTGTGGCCACTGAGCATGCCACCTGCACTACCTTTAAAAGATGAAGCGATCACGTTAGCGAAATTAGATCGTTTCGAAGATGTTTTGTATCGTCGATATCTAGCTAAGACATATGGTCGTCGTAAACAAATGGTGAGTGGGATTCATTTCAATATTGAATTGTCTGAACTATTTTTAAAGCGAATGTTTGACGTTCAAACAGAAGAAACAGATTTTATTCGTTTTAAGACAAACGCGTATTTAAAAGTAACACGAAATTATTTAGCGCATCGTTATTTGATTACGTATTTATTTGGTGCTTCTCCAATGAGTGAAAAAAACTTTTTTGTGGGTGCTGCAGGACCTAAAGAACCGGTTCGTTCACTGCGCAATAGTTCATTTGGCTATAAAAATAAAGAAGATGTCAAAGTACGTTATGATTCGATTGAAACGTATTTAGAAGATTTGACTCAAATGGTTGAAGATGGAAAACTTTCAGAAGAAAAAGAATTTTATGCTTCAGTTCGTTTACGCGGTGGAAAAAAAGTTGCCGATTTGGCTACTGCAGGTATTCGCTATATCGAGTTACGAAATATCGACTTAAATCCATATGCTGAATACGGTATCTCAAAAGAGCAAGTTGAATTTTTACACTTATTCTTATTGTTTATGTTAGTCAAAGAAGAGACTGAGGAAACCAAAACAATTAAACGCGGAGATATGAAAAATAATGCAATCGCGTTAGAGCATCCTTTGCATGAATCCGCTTATCAAAAAGAAATCGATGCTTTAATTGTAGCATTTTTGACATTTGTTGATGAAGCTCAATTGCCGCTTTCAGATGCGTTACGTCTTTGGTTAGAAGAGGTGCAACACGATTATACCAACACGCTCGCTGCTCGTTGGTATAAAGAAGCCAAACAAAGTACACAAGCAAAAGAAGCGACAGCACTAGCCGAGACTTATGCACAAAAAGCTTGGGCAAAACCTTATCAATTAGCCGGTTTTCGCGATATGGAACTGTCGACACAGATTTTATTATTTGATGCGATTCAAAAAGGAATCAATGTCGCGGTTTTAGACGAACAAGACCAGTTTTTACAATTGTCGGTAGGCGAACATCGCGAATGGGTTAAAAATGCGAATATGACTGCAAAAGATTCCTATATCGTGCCTTTACTGATGGAAAATAAAACGGTCACGAAAAAAGTCTTAGCGCAAGCAGGTTTCCGTGTACCAATTGGTGGCGAATACGATACAAAAGAACGTGCATTAGCTGATTTTGCTCGTTATAAAGACCAAGGATTTGTCGTAAAACCAAAATCAACAAATTACGGACTGGGGATTTCTATTTTTAAAGAAGGATCAACTCGCGAAGATTTTGAAGCAGCACTAGAGATCGCCTTTGCCGAAGATAGTTCCATTTTGATTGAAGAATTTTTATCTGGTACTGAATACCGCTTCTTCGTAATCGATGGCCAGGTCAAAGCGATTTTACTACGTATTCCAGCTAATGTAGTCGGAGATGGTAAGCGTACGATTACAGAACTTGTAGCAGAAAAAAATCAAGATCCATTGCGTGGGACCCATCACCGTGCACCACTAGAATTGATCCAATTGGGTTCTTTAGAACAGTTGATGTTAAAAGAACAAGGCTATACGGTCGATAGTATTCCTGAAAAAGAGACGATCGTTTATTTAAGAGAAAATTCAAATATTAGTACCGGTGGCGATTCGATCGATGTGACCGATACGTTTTCTGATGATTACAAACAAGTCGCGATCGATGCAGTTGCAGCATTAGGTGCGGTCATTTGTGGAATTGATTTGATCATTCCAGATAAAGAGGTTCCTGCTACAGAAAAAAATGCCTATGGAATCATTGAAGGAAATTTTAACCCTGCGATGCACATGCATACCTACCCATTCTCAGGCACAGGTCGTCGTTTGACGATGGATGTGTTGCATTTGTTGTTCCCAGAAAAAGTATAAGAAAAACAAAAAAAGACAGTCTACTAGGATTGTCTTTTTTTGTTTTTCTTTTGTAAAATTAAATCCATATACTATAAAAAATGAAAAAAGGAGTGATACATATGGGCACAAGTCTTTCTATTCTTGCTGGGATTATTTGTCTAGCGTTAGGAAGTTATCAGGCATGGGCTACACATAAATTGTTTCATTTTGTTAAAACTAAGGGAGGAAAATCGACTTCGCCATTCTTTTTAATGACGATATGGAGCACATGGATCATTACAGCCGCTCTTTTTGTAGCTGGTTTTTATTTGATTTTTGTTCTAAGTGCAACGTTTTAATCCTGTTGAGATCGAGATGAGTCAAAATTAAGGTCAGTTTAAGCTAAACGCTTTATACTATCGAATATAGAAGAAAGAAAAGAAAGAAGCGAATGGCGATGATAAAATCTTATTTCCGATTTTTATTGATTAGTTTTGTAGCAATCGATAGTCTCTCACCTTATATATTGGCTCATTTTTATCCTAAATACCAGGCAATTTCTCAAGTTATCAGTGAACTAGGTGAAGTCGGCAGTCCTGTGTATTATGGATTCAGTTTTTTTTTCGTTTTAGCAGGGAGTGTGTTACTTGTTAGTCTTTTTGGTTTAGTGTCGTATTTAAAAACGCAGACATCTGTATGGATGAGTCGCGCGATTGTGGGGACACTTGCTAGTTTTGCGATCGGGGAATGTTTACTTTCTGGCTTGTTTAGTATTGAAGGTGGCAGTACGCTATCGGTCATCATCCATCAAGTCGCATCTGATTTGGGTAGTCTAGGAATGCTAGGGTTCCCATTTTTAATCAGTATCTTGTTTTATCGAAAAGACAGATCAAAAACCTATTTATTTTTTGGATTAGGGATACTCTCTGTATTCTTTGCTTTAATAAATGGCTATGCACAATTAATGGACTCAAGCTATATGGGAGTGTATCAACGACTTTCTATGGTGATGATGTATCTTCCAGTTGTTCTGTTTAGCTCAAAACTTCCGAAAATGTCTACAATCAAAGCAGTCTATGGAACTCCTTCGTATGCTGCAGTGAATTAACAATATCCGATTCAGTAGTGTAAAATAGAGTACGTAAAAATAATAACTCTTATTTAATAAAATCTAATAATGAAGAGAAATTTTATAAATCAGAGTAAGTAGAGAAATCTATTTACTCTGATTTTTTACTATTTTTTTGACGCATCTTATATAACTAAAATAACAGGAAACTAGTTTTGATACTTTTTAAAGCATAGTAAGTTGCTTTTTGCAGTGTAGAAAAAGCTTATTCAAGAGTCAAAAGGAAGCATTTACTCGTAAGCACGAACACAGTGCATATGAAGACGCACTAGCCGAATTTATGGCAACCCATGAACGTGTTATGGAGCAACTCGCAACGTTTTCCAATGAAGAATTATTTACGAAAGGTGTATTTGATTGGGTAGGAGGAAGTACGTTGGGGAGTTATTTTGTCTCAGTAACCACTAGCCATTATACTTGGGCAACGAAAAAAATTCGTAAATTTAAAAAAATGCTTGCATAAAAAAACGAGGGTGTGACAGATTTCTGTCACACTCTCGTTTTTTAAAACCATTTTTTCCAAAAGGATTTTTTTTCGACGGGCTGTTTTTTTTCTTCAGGCAATTGATATTTAGTCTCGATTTCAATGTTCGGTTCATCCACTGCATGATCGGTAACCACTAAAAGACCTGCTGTGTCTTCAGTAATCTCTCCTTCGTAAGACACGATACGAAAAGGGATGTGAGCTGCGCTTAACTTTTGGATATAAAGAGCTTGAATATTTTGTGGAACTTGATCATTAATCAAACAACTGGCATCTTGATAGTCAGCGATATGATCGAAAAAGACGGTAGTCCAATTTTTTTCTTTCATCTGGTCAATGGTCATTTTTAAATAACAGCGTTCACGAAATGTCCCCAAATAAGCACGCTGTTCGTCAGGATGGAGTTTGGGCGAACCATACCGTCCACTATCTAAATGTTTTTGTAATTCATCAGCCATAAGAACCCTCCTTTTGTCTAGTATAACAAGACTAGCCCAATCGATACAAACGAGGGACAGTTCAATCGCTTCTTTTATAAAAATTTGCTATGATAAATAAAAGCCTAAAGGAGTAGATGAGAATGTTAACACTAGAAATAAGCCCAGAAGTTGCAAAAAAAATCACTGATTTTAAAGGACCAAATGAACGAATCCTCCTTGATCATGAAGATGGACAAGGACCTTTTGTCGATCATGCGATATCTTGTCAGTTAAATCCAAATTTTTCATTATTATTTGTGGATCAAACGTATACCGACGCAGAATTAAGCGATTATAAACTTAAAGTAGAGACAAACATAGGACCGATTTTCTTAAAAGAATCCGCGACACGCTTATTGGATCAAGATAACCGACTTGTGATCGAGCCTACGTACAAACGAGTACAATTAAAGTCAGATGGTGGGATTTTGGCACAAGATATCGCGTTTGTTAAAAAATCTAAGGATACTATCCGTGGGTAAAATCGCAATTTTATCGGATTTACATGTGGATATCAATCAATTTTCAACTGTCGAGTATGCTCAAATGGTCGACTATTTAAAACAACAGAAGGTAACAGATGTCCATATCGCTGGAGATATTGCCAATACGAAACAAGAAGCATTAGCCTTTGTGGAGTATGTGGATCAATTTTTTACGACTACGTTTCATTGGGGAAATCATGAAATGGCAGATTTAAAAGGAGAAGAAGAGATCGAAGCGTATCCAGATCACCGGTTTTTAAATTTTTCTTGGCGTCAGTTAAGTAGTCAATGGACATTAGTCGGCATGAATGGGTGGTATGATTATTCTTTTGCTACACAACCGCGCGATTTTTCGCGATTTAAACAATTGGTTTGGTATGATCGTAAAATTACACGAGCTACATCTGATCCTCTTTTACTAGAACAACTAGTCGAACGTTTAGATCAGTATCTTGCGACTTTTCCTAAAGATCAGTCGCTGATTTTTACGACACATTTTGTTCCGCATCATGCATTTGTACCAGAATATAAGCCACCTTATGAAAAATGGGGGCAAATGAATGCTTTTTTAGGTTCCGAAAAGATTCATGAGGTATTAAAAAAATATCCTCAGGTCAAACAAGTCGTATTTGGGCACACCCATCGTAAGTTAGAAACGCATAGGATTGACAACATTACTTACCATTGTCGGCCGTTAGGATATATGTATGAATGGCCAGCGACTAGAAAATGGTTAAGAGACTATATCGATGCACCGTTACCAAATATGGCAGCAGTAAAAAAAGGGCTTCATGTGCACCAAGAAGCGTATCAACAAGTAAAGCCTGCTATTTGGCAAGCCGAATTTGCCAAGTCTATCAGTTATTTTGAATTTTAGAAATGAGGTCAACATGGAACGATTCACTAAAGAAAGTTTTGCAGTCTTTCAAGTAGAAGGCCTAGAGGCACGGATGGAGGCGATTCGCGAAGATGTTCAACCGGTATTTGCAACATTAGGTCAAAAAATTTCGGATTACTTGACCCAAAAAACCGGAGAAATCTATTATGTTCATATCGCACAACATCGTAGACGTACTATTCATGCACCAGATAATACTTGGGTTGCCATCGGTCGAAACAAACGAGGGTATAAAATGGAAGCTCATTTTCAGTTGAGTTTGTGGGAAGATCGGTTGTTCATTTGGCTATCGTTGATTGATCAACCTAAAAACAAAGCTAAAATGGCTGAGTATTTACTGAACCACCAAACAGACATTATGTCTTTACCAACCGATTTTGTCGTGAGTGGCAGTCATTTAGTTTCCGATTATGTTGCCTTAGCGGACAGTCAGTCGATTTTAGAGCGCTTTGTTCAGGTGAAGAAAAGTGAATATCAGATTGGTCGGATGCTGATGAAGGAAGAAGTCCTAGCCACGCCGGATCTATCACAAGTTATTTTAGAAACGATTGAGCAGTTGTATCCTTTATGGAATGTACTAGAAACAAAAAACGTCTAACAATTTTGTTAGACGTTTTTTTTTGCAATAAAAAAACCAAAGCGAAAAATCGCTTTGGTAAAATCCAAAAATTAAAGTTTTTGGTTGTAGAATTCAACGATAAGAGCTTCGTCGATTTCAGCGTAAAGTTCGTCACGTTCTGGTAAACGAGTTAATGAACCTTCTAATTTTTGATCATCAAAACTTACAAATGCAGAACGACCAACAGTTGCTTCAACAGCTTCTTTGATGATTGTTAGGTTTTGAGATTTTTCACGAACGCCGATCACTTGACCAACTTCAACGTGGTATGAAGGAATATCCACACGTTTGCCATCAACAGTGATGTGGCCGTGGTTTACTAATTGACGAGCTTGACGACGAGTAGTCGCAAGACCTAGACGGTAAACAACGTTATCTAAACGTTGTTCTAGTAATACCATGAAGTTAACCCCGTGTTTACCTTCTTTGATTTTGCTAGCTTTGATAAATAAAGTACGGAATTGACGTTCGTTCATACCGTACATATGACGTAGTTTTTGTTTTTCAGTTAATTGCATACCGTATTCTGAACGAGAACCACGGCTGTTTGGTCCGTGTTGTCCTGGTGCGTAAGGACGGCGAGCTAATTCTTTACCTGAACCTGATAATGAGATGCCTAAACGGCGTGAAATTTTCCAAGATGGGCCTGTATAACGTGACATGAAATGTTTCCTCCAATAAATTTATTTGTTTGGAGTAAAATAATCCGTTGAAAAATTCATTACCATGTAGTTTGTTCTTCAATCTTCACCTTTGCAGCCGCGGTTACACAATTGAACCTCTGCGGGCAACAAACTAGGGATGGGTAATTATTTTCCTGCTGCATTATTTTACACAAAGAATAGTATACTGTGTTTTAGCGCATTTTGTCAATTACTATTTCCTTACTGAAAAGATTCATTATAAAATCATTCGTGTTTTTTTTCACAAATTACTTTACAAATAGTGAAAAGCTTATTAGAATAGGAATGTAAGGAAAGACAAAAAGTATAAAGATAAAGGTGGAAAAATCATGAATCCAATCTCGCCATTGTTTGAGAAAATTGATTTATCGATCGAGAAAAAAATGGACTTGATCGAACATAGTTACTTACGCTACGCGGTTCGTGCGATGTTAGCGTGTTTGTTTTTAACTCTGGGTACTGGGATCGCCTTTGCAGTCGCAATCAAAGCAGAGCATTTGGCACCAGGATCTGGTAAATTCTTTTATGCATTTATGTTCAGTTGGTCACTTGTGATGATCTTATATATGAATGCAGAGCTTGGCACATCGAATATGTTGTACATGACAGTCGGAGTTTACCGTAAACGTATTGGCATTGGCAACGCAGCGAAGATCTTGTTTTCTTGTATTTTATTTAATTTAATTGGTGGTGTGATTTTTGCTTACTTGATGTCATTAACGGGACCATTTTTAGATATGCATGCCAATCAATATTTGATTGATTCGATTTCAAGTAAATTGGATAAACCGACATTGCAAATCTTAGTGGAAGCGATGTTTGCCAATATCGTGGTAAATATTGCCGTATTGGCAAGTATGCGAATGAAAGATGATGCTGGTAAAGTCATGGCTATCGTGTTCATTATTTTCATTTTTGCCTTCTTAGGATATGAACACGTGATCGCCAACTTCCCAGCTTTCTCATTAGCTTTCTTTATTTCAAAAGGAACAATGGCTTCAATGACAGTAGGAAGTGTGGCACATAACTTGATTTTTGCCTTTATCGGAAACTATATTGGTGGTGGGTTAGTCATGGGTCTAGTCTATGCATGGTTAAACAATTCAAAATCTCGTTACGTCGATTAAAAGAGTGCAAATTGCGCTCTTTTTTTTATTTGACTAGAAATAACGGTTACATTCCGTTATCATGAAGATATGTGTAGGAGGGAGTGTCAGGATGAAACGAAAATTAATTGCTTTTGATTTAGATGGAACACTTTTAGATGAACAAAAACAACCGTTAGCAAGTACGATTGAGGCCATCAAACAATTAAAGGCGCAAGGACATGCAGTAACGATTGCAACAGGACGCAATCATTTACTTGCAAAAGAAGTGATCGATGCAGTAGGGTTTGATTATGCCATTGTATGCAATGGATCTGTTGCGTTACATAAAGACCGCTTATTATTTGAACAACCATTATCTGTTGATCAGCTTGCTCCTTGTTTAGAACAGCTGCATCAAGATCAAATCGATACGGCGTTTGTTAGTTTAGATGAAACAAAACGTGTAACTACATTTAATGAAGACGTGATGGAAGAAGCGATGCGTTCATTTGGGTCACATCTTCCTGAATACGATGAAAATTTCCACCATCATGAGACGGTTTATCAAGGATTAGCTTTTTATGACGAAACGTATCCAATAGATGAGACTGCTTTTGAAGGATTAAGCTTTGTACGTTGGCATCCAAAATGTGTGGATATTATTCCAAAACATGGATCAAAAGCCAAAACATTGCTGTTTCTAGCGGATCATTTAGGTATTTCTAGAGACGATACGATTGCATTTGGAGATGGATTAAATGATCTTGAAATGTTAAGTCAAGCTGGTGTAGGGATCGCGATGGGCAATGCCAAAGAGGAAGTCAAGAAATGCGCCAACTTTGTCACCAAGACAAATGAAGACGATGGGATTTATCATGCGTTAGTTGAATTAAACTTGATTCAGTAAGGAGCGTTAAGAATGAAAATTGCATTGATTGCACACGATCGAAAGAAAGACATGATGATTCGACTGGTTTCAGCTTATCGGCCGATTTTAGCTAAACATGAATTATTTGCAACGGGAACGACGGGTAAAAAAATCCAGGAAGCAACCAACTTGCCTGTGCATCGCTTCAAGTCAGGTCCTTTAGGTGGGGATCAACAAATCGGGGCGATGATTTCTGAAGACCGTTTAGATTTAGTGATCTTTTTACGAGATCCTTTAGCTGCCCAACCTCATGAACCAGATGTGACCGCGTTGATTCGCTTGTCGGACGTATATGAGATTCCTTTAGCGACGAACATTGGGACAGCGGAAGTCTTGTTGCGAGGACTGGATGCTGGTTTTTTAGATTTTCGTACCATCGTTCATGAACTGGACGAACGCCCGCTTTCTTTATAAACCATTAGGATTGCTTTTGAAAAAGAAGCAATCCTTTTTTTTCGTATCTAAAAGCTTTATAATGAACAATGAAGAAAATCGGGAAAAGAAAGAAGAGGACGAAAGTTTGCGTTTATTATTTATTGGAGATGTTGTAGGGTCATTAGGAAGAGATACGATTACGGAATATGTACCAAAGTTAAAAAAGAAGTATCGTCCGCAAGTCACGATCGTAAATGGTGAAAATGCAGCCGGTGGTCGTGGAATTACAGAAAAAATCTATAAAAAATTTTTACAAGATGGTGTCGATGTTGTGACATTAGGCAATCATACTTGGGATAACCGAGATATTTTTGAATTTATCCCTGAAGCGAAAAAAATGTTGCGTCCAGCAAATTTCCCTAAAGGAACTCCCGGAACAGGACTTGTCTATGTGAAGGTCAACCAGGTAGAACTTGCCGTGATTAATTTACAGGCAAGAACCTTTATGACACCAATTGATGATCCTTTTGTTGTGATCGACGAACTAGTCACAGAAGCAAAAAAACGAACACCATTTATCTTTGTTGATTTTCATGGGGAAACAACTAGTGAAAAACAAGCGATGGGATGGTTTTTAGATGGTCGCGTTTCTGCTGTAGTCGGAACACACACGCATGTTCAAACGAACGATGCACGAATTTTACCAAATGGTACAGCTTATTTAAGTGATGTTGGCATGACAGGGCCTTATGATGGGGTTTTAGGGATGAAAAAAGAAGCCGTGATCGAAAAATTTATGACGGCATTGCCAAGACGATTTGAAGTCGTTGAAACAGGTCGTGCGTTATTAAGTGCCTGTGTGATCGATTTAGATCCACAAAGTGGTAAAGCCAAAAAAATCGAAGCATTTCAAATTAGCGAGGATCGCCCATTAATGGAATAAGAAAGTAGGCTATACATGGAAGAGTCAATACAAAAAGAACTGGATCAATTAGAGCAATTGCTTGCCGCGCATCCAACTATTCGCGAATTTAAAGAAGTCCAAATGCGGGCGCAAAATAACGCGGCTTTAAAAGAGTTGGAAGCACAGATCAAGCGGGCACAAAAAGATGCGGTTCAATATGCCCATTATGAAAAGCCAGAAGCTGAAAAAATCGCCATTCAAGAAATCGCGCGTTTACAAGCAACCTATGATCAACATCCATTAGTTGTTCGTTATCGCGATGTCTTGTATGAAGCAAATGAATTATTGCATTATGTTACTACGACACTGCAAAAAAAAGTAAATCAAGTAATCGAGGAGGAACCATTGGATGCCTCAAAAGACTAAACATACTCCAATGATGGAACAATATTTTTCAATTAAAAAAGAATATCCAGATGCATTTTTATTTTACCGTTTAGGTGATTTTTATGAATTATTTTATGACGATGCGCAACAAGTCGCGCAATTACTAGAACTCACGTTAACGAGTCGCAATAAAAATGCGACCGATCCTATTCCAATGTGTGGCGTACCCCATCACGCAGCAGCTGGATACATCGATACATTGGTGGAACAAGGATATAAAGTGGCGATTTGCGAACAAGTAGAAGATCCGAAAACGACTAAAGGGATGGTCAAACGAGAAGTCGTTCAATTGGTCACACCAGGAACCGTGATGGATGGTAAAGGACTGACTTCAAAGGAGAACAATTACTTAACTGCTTGTGTAACAGAAAACGAGCAATTTGGGTTTGCTTATGTGGATCTAAGTACTGGAGAAGTCAACGTGACCAGTTTTCTAGATAAAGATGTATTGCTAGATGAGGCGAGTGCTCTGCAAACAAAAGAGATGGTCATCGTTGATTTAGATGAGACGTTGCAAGTAGAGTTGACGAAACGGCTTGGATTGGTATTTTCGACGCAAGACATTCTGGAAAGTCGTCATGAACAACTAGAGACGATTACCGAAAATGTGCAACGACAAGCCCTTTTCTTATTGTTTAGTTATTTAGAGCGGACGCAAAAACGTCAACTGGATCATCTGCAAATTCCGCAAGTGTATCAACCAGAACATTTTTTAAAAATGGATCATTATTCTAAAGCAAATTTAGAACTCACACGTTCGATGCGTTCTGGTAAAAAACAAGGGACGCTTTTGTGGTTGTTAGATGAAACAAAAACGGCGATGGGTGGACGCTTGTTGAAACAGTGGATCGATCATCCATTGATTACAAAACGCGCAATTGAAATGAGACAAGCGCAAGTAGAACAACTATTGACGGCCTTTTTTGAACGAATTGAATTGATTGAACAGTTAAAAGGGGTATACGATTTAGAACGCTTAGCTGGTCGTGTAGCTTTCGGAAACGTAAATGCACGTGATCTATTGCAACTGTGCCACTCTCTAGAACAAGTACCAGCGATTCGTAATAGCGTCTTATCACTTGATCAGACTGTGTTTCAGGAGCTTTTGACCGAGTTGTCACCATTAGAAGATCTTGTCGCGTTGATTCGTGGGTCAATCAATGAAGAAGCACCGTTACAGATTACAGAAGGTAACGTCATTAAAACAGGATTTCATGCACAATTGGATCAATATCGCGATACGATGCGTAACGGAAAGCAATGGTTGGCTGATTTAGAAGCAAAAGAACGAACGCAGACCGGTATCAAAAATTTAAAAGTAGGGTACAATCGAGTATTTGGTTATTATATTGAAATTACAAAAGCCAATTTAGCAACATTTACTCCGCCAGAATATTTTGAGCGTAAGCAAACGTTATCCAATGCGGAACGGTTTATCACACCTGAGTTGAAAAAAATCGAAACGATGATCTTAGAAGCACAAGAAGAATCGACAGCTTTAGAATATCGTTTGTTTTTAGAGGTTCGTGAACAAGTCAAGCAGTCGATTACGCGGATCCAAGCATTGGCAAAAGCGATCAGTACCTTAGACGTATTGCAAAGTTTTGCGACAATCAGTGAACAGTACCAATATGTGAAACCAGTGCTTACAAATGAGCATCGCTTGTTTATTAAAGAAGGGCGTCATCCGGTTGTCGAAAAAGTATTAGGTAAACAAGAATATGTCCCGAATGATTTGATTATGGAAGAAGATACGATGATTTCATTAATTACAGGACCAAATATGTCAGGGAAAAGTACGTATATGCGTCAATTGGCGTTAACGGTCATTTTAGCGCAAATCGGCTGTTTTGTTCCTGCCAATGAAGCGATTATTCCGATATTTGATCGGATCTTTACCCGAATTGGTGCAAGCGATGATTTGATTGCAGGCCAAAGTACGTTTATGGTGGAAATGATGGAAGCCAACCAAGCTTTACAACATGCGACGAAAAACAGTTTGGTTTTATTTGATGAATTAGGTCGTGGAACAGCGACATATGATGGAATCGCATTGGCGCAAGCCATCATTGAATATATTCACGAGCATGTAAAAGCCAAAACGCTCTTTTCGACACACTATCATGAATTAACGGAGTTAGCGAATACATTGCCTCATGTGATCAATCAACATGTTGGAACGGTTGAAGAAGATGGCGATGTCGTGTTCTTGCATAAAATGATGGCAGGTCCAGCTGATAAAAGTTATGGGATTCATGTCGCTAAGATTGCTGGATTACCAGAAAGTTTATTAGAACGTGCGACGACGATCTTAGCAGAACTTGAAGCTACGACACCAGTTTCAACGACTCCAACACCTGTAGCAGTTGAAGTCATTGAGCCAATCGAACAATTAGATTTATTTACAGAAGATTCCTCTGTGTTAAATGAGTTGGAACACTTAAATGTTTCGATGATGACACCAATCGACGTGATGATGCAAGTCGTTAAATGGCAACAACAATTGAAAGAGTAGTAAGGGGTGGATCAAGTATGGCAAAGATTTTAGAACTTTCAGAACAACTAGCCAATCAGATTGCAGCGGGTGAAGTGGTTGAACGTCCTGCGTCGGTAGTGAAAGAATTAGTCGAAAATGCCATTGATGCAAAAAGCACCCAGATCGATATTTATTTAGAAGAAGCAGGATTGAAAAAGATTCAAATCGTAGATAATGGGGAAGGCATTGCTGCAGAAGATGTGTCGCAAGCCTTTAAACGTCATGCAACGAGTAAAATCTATAATCAGGCTGATTTATTTCGGATTCGGACTTTGGGATTTAGAGGAGAGGCGTTACCAAGTATCGCCTCTGTTTCGAAAGTGACTGTTGAAACCAGTTCGGAGGGAGAAGTTTCTGGAACACGTTTAGTGCTTGTTGGTGGGAAAATGGAGCGACATGAAAAAGCCGCATTGCGCCGTGGAACGAAGATTACTGTCGAACAGTTATTTTTTAATACACCAGCCCGATTAAAATACGTCAAAACCATTCAAACGGAACTGGCAAATATTGGCGATATTGTCAATCGCTTGGCTTTAAGTCATCCTTCTATAGCGTTTCGTCTCTTTCATGAAGGCAATCAAATGTTGCGTACAAGTGGAAATGGTGAGTTGAGACAAACGATTGCTGGAGTCTACGGGGTGCAAACGACTAAAAAAATGCGCTCAATCGAAGCTAAGGATTTAGATTTTACAATTCGTGGATATGTTTCGCTACCAGAAGTGACGCGTGCGAGCCGTAATTATATTTCAACGATTATTAATGGTCGTTATATCAAGAATTTTGTTTTGAATAAAGCAATCACACAAGCGTACGGATCGAAATTGATGGTCGGACGTTTTCCAATTGCCATTATTGAAATTGAGATGGATCCGTTGCTTGTTGATGTAAATGTTCACCCAACGAAACAAGAAGTTCGATTATCAAAAGAAGCAGAATTGGTCACGTTGCTTAAACAAAGTATCAGTGAAGCCTTAAGAGAAGAAAATCTGATTCCAAATGCATACGAAAATAAAATGTTCGCTAAAGAAGAAAAGTCAGTCGAGCAGATCGAATTGGAAATGCCAAGACAAGTGAAGTCCGATCGTTTAGCTTATGATTCGATATCCGGTGAATTTTATGTTCCAAAACTAGCTACACCAAGCATAGCATCTGAATTAGAAGAGATTCCGTCTATAATAGAAGAAAAAACATCACATTTAGACTCTATCAAAGAACCTAATATAGAAGAAACAAAACATGAGGCAACAGATTTAGCTTTTGCAATTGGTCACGAGACCCAACACGTTACGACGCAAATGGTCAAACGTGTATTGGATGAACCAGTAGCTAAAGAGCGGTTTCCACATTTAGAGTACTTTGGTCAAATGCACGGGACGTACTTATTTGCCCAAAGTCAGAACGGTCTGTATATCATCGACCAACATGCCGCGCAAGAACGAATCAAATATGAACTATTCCGTGAACAAATTGGTCACGTAACAACAGATCGTCAAGCCTTATTGGTTCCGATTGTATTGGAGTATCCTTCAAATGACTACGTTAAAATAGAAGAGGCTAAGGATACGTTTGAACAGATCGGATTGACGTTGGAACCGTTTGGTGGATATAGTATTGTCGTACGTGAACATCCGACTTGGTTTATTAAAGGAAAAGAAGAGCAAACTATCCGTGAATTGATTGAAATGTTCTTAGAAGTTGGATATATTTCGATCAAAGAATTTCGTGAAGCAACAGCGATTATGATGAGCTGCAAACAATCGATCAAAGCGAATCATTATTTGGATGAGAGACAAGCGCGCTTACTATTAGAAGAGTTAGCGCAATGTGACAATCCATTTAACTGTCCTCATGGTCGTCCAGTGTTGATTCATTTTAGCAACGGCGATATGGAAAAATTGTTTAAACGAATTCAAGATCCGCATCGTTCGTTACGAGAAGAAGGATAAAGTGGCCTATTTTTAGGCCACTTTTTTATTGTTTAATGAAAAAGGAAAGTTATTTCAGAAAAAGAGTAAAAAATAGTTGCATTCTCTATTTTAAGGTGCTATGATAGCTAAGTTGTTTCTTTTGAGAAAACATTATTTTATTACATGAAATAAAACGGTTGACACAAGAGATAACGGATGATATTATAACAAAGTAGTTTTTATATACATTGTTTAAAACACTGATTTATCAAATAAAATAAATCGAAAAAGCGTTTGACAAATAACAAAAAATATATTATACTTATGAAGTTGTTGATTAAGAAAATAACATTTCTTGATTTGCTGGTAGACCTTTGAAAACTGAACAAAGCAAGCAAACGAACCAATAGTGTAAGGTGTTTCTATTTAATAGAAGCAAAACAAAACAGCAAGCAATTATTGCTAGCAAAGTCAATTTAGAGCTTAACGATCGTAGATCGTTTCAAATTTTTTTATGAGAGTTTGATCCTGGCTCAGGACGAACGCTGGCGGCGTGCCTAATACATGCAAGTCGAACGCTTCTTACT